>NZ_JPLE01000069.1 GCF_001010415.1 Xanthomonas pisi DSM 18956 | reverse complement strand
GGCGATGCGATCTATGCCGATGGCGTGGAGATGCTGTTGCGCAGTGCGCCGTCCAGCGCGCCGGCCAACGATACGCCGGAAGACGATGCAGGCCTGAGCGAAGTCTGCCTGCTGTTACGCGGGCTGGGCGGCCGTCACCACGGGCGCAGCTTCACCCTGGACCGCTCGCGTCTGGTCGGCAGCGACCCGGCGGCGGACATCGTCATCGACGACCCCGCCTTCGCCGCGCAGCATGCACGCCTGGAGCGTCATGGCGACCGCGTACTGATTCGCGATCTTGGCTCGGAAGAGGGCAGCTGGATCAACGGCGTGCAGGTGCGCGATGGCTGGCTGCAGGCCGGCGACCAGGTGGTGTTCGACGCCCGCCACCGCTTCGTGGTGGAAGTGCCGCGCATCCATCACGGCACCACCTGGGACATCCCCGATGCCGAACCGCCGCTGCCGCCGCGCGCCGCCGCCGAGCCGGTGCGCGGTTCGGCGCGCGCTGAGTTTCTTCCAGATCCGCCAGCCCAGCAGGACCGCAAGGATGCCGGCATACAGCGCCGGTTCGCGGATATCGGATTTCACCAGCCACCAGAAGTGCAGCACCGCCAGCACGCCGATCGGATAGATCAGCTGATGCAGGCGGCCCCAGTTGCGCTTGAGCCGACGCANNCGGCACCAGCAGCAGCCACGCCGCAAAGCCCACGGTGATGTAGGGGCGCTTGACGATCTCTTCGAAGATCTGCGTCCGGAAGCCGCGCAGGTCCAGGCTCAGGTACACCGCCAGGTGCACGCTGGCATAGAAAAACGCGTACAGCCCCAGCATGCGGCGGAAGCGGATCAGCACCGCCTGGCCGGTGAGCTGGCGGAGCGGGGTGATCGCCAGGGTGATCACCACAAAGCGCAGCGCCCACAGCCCGGTGCGATGCTCGATCTCGGCCACCGGGTCGGCGCCCAGCGCATCGCTGCCGGTCTGCCACACCTGCCAGAACTGCCAGGCCAGCAATGCGATCGGCGACAGTGCGGCGGCATGCACCGCCACCTTGGCGGCAATCAGGGAAGCGGACGTCTTGGCCATGCGATCTCAAAAAAGGAAGCGATGCCGCGCGGGCATGAACATGCATCGTAGGAGCGCACCTGGGCGCGATGGGCTTTGCTGGTCATGCCCGTCGCGCCCGGGTGCGCTCCTACGCAGGGGACATCACTGCCCTAGAACCATTTCTTCAGGTCCATGCCCGCATACAGCGACGCCACCTGATCGGCATAGCCATTGAACGGCTTGGTCGCGATGCGCTCGGCAAACAACTTGCTGGCGGTGCCCGCGATGCGGCGCTCGGTCTTCTGGCTCCAGCGCGGGTGGTCGACCGCCGGATTGACGTTGGAAAAGAACCCGTACTCGGATGGCTGCAGATCGTGCCAGGCAGTCTCGGGCATCGTTTCGACGAAGCGAATTTCCACGATCGACTTGATGCCCTTGAAGCCGTATTTCCACGGCACCACCAGGCGTAACGGCGCGCCGTTCTGCTGCGGCAGCGGCTTGCCGTACAGGCCGGTGGCCAGCAAGGTCAGCGGATGCATCGCCTCGTCGATACGCAAACCTTCGCGGTAGGGCCAGTCGATCGAGCGGTAGCGCACGCCGGGCATCTGCTGCGGGTCGGCGAGGGTGGTGAAGGACACGTACTTGGCCTTGGAGGTGGGCGCGAAACGCTTGAGCACCTCGCCCAGCGGCACGCCGGTCCACGGGATCACCATCGACCAGCCTTCCACGCAGCGCAGCCGGTAGATACGCTCCTCTGCGGTGACGCCCTTGAGCAATTCGTCCAGCGACAGGCTGCCGGGCTTTTCGCATTCGCCACTCACCTTCACCGACCACGGCGACAGCTTGAGCGTCTTGGCGGCCTTCGACGGATCGGTCTTGTCGGTGCCGAACTCATAGAAATTGTTGTAACTGGTGACGTCTTCCAGCTTGGTCAGTTCTTCGGCGGTACGGAAGCCGCTGCGCGCCTGCGCCGGCGTCACCACGGTCTTGGGCGGAGGCGGCGGGTCGGCCTCGGCGCATCCGGCGATGCCCAGTGCCGGCGTCAGCGCAAACAGCTGCAGCAGCCGGCGCCGGTCGCGGTAGACGGACTCATCGGTGATCTGGCTGGATGGCAGTTTGAACGCATCGCGAAACGACATGGCAGGCTCCGGCAGTGGCTGCAGCGTGAGAGTAGCCCACGGAGGTGAAAGTTCGTCCCGTGGCTGTCACCACGTTACGTCAGGCTCAGTCAAAAGGATGCAGCTGCAACTTTTTTACCCGCTGCCAAGCCCGATGCGCTGCGGCATACTAGAAGGCTAGCTCGACAAGGTGTGCCATGACACGCGCGTTCAATTTCAGTGCCGGCCCTGCGACATTGCCCGAATCGGTCCTGCGGCAGGCGCAGGCGGAGATGATCGAGTGGAACGGCGTTGGCGCCTCGATCGTTGAAATCAGCCACCGCAGCGCCGATTTCATGGCCGTGGCGGCCGCGGCCGAAGCCGATCTGCGCAGTCTGTTGTCGATTCCCGACGACTACGCGGTGCTGTTCACCGCCGGGGGCGCCACCACCATCCAGGCGCTGTTGCCGCTGAATTTCGCCGCGCCCGGGCAGGCCGCCGATTACGTGATCACCGGGCACTGGGGCAAGACCGCGATCAAGCAGGCGGCGCCGTACGTGGATGCGCGCATTGCCGCGGACGCGCAGGCCGATGGGTTTATCGACATCCCGCCGGTGGCCAGCTGGACCTTGTCGCCGCACTCGGCCTACGTGCACATCACCGCCAACGAGACCATCCACGGCGTCGAATTTCGCGACACGCCGGATGTCGGTACCTTGCCGCTGTTCGCCGATTTCAGCTCGTCCATTGCCTCCGAGCCGCTGGATATTTCGCGCTATGGGTTGATCTACGCCGGTGCGCAAAAGAATCTCGGGCCTGTGGGCATTTCGGTGCTGATCGTGCGGCGCGATCTGCTGGAGCGCGCTGGCCAGCCGCGTGCGGACATCTTCAACTATGCCTCGCATGCCGCGCGCGATTCGATGCTCAACACCCCGCCGACCTGGAACTGGTATCTGCTCGGGCTCACTGTGAAGTGGATGCTGCAGCAGGGCGGGGTGGAAGAGTTCGCGCGCCGCAATGCCGAGAAAGCCGCCCTGGTCTACGGCGCCATCGATCGCTCCGGCGGCTTCTATCGCAACCTGATCAAGCCGGCCGTGCGCTCGCGTATGAACATCCCGTTCTTTCTGCACAACGAGCAGCTGGACGCGGTGTTCGTCAGCGAATCCAAGGCCGCCGGTCTGCTGGCATTGAAGGGCCACAAAGCCGTCGGTGGCATTCGCGCCTCGCTCTACAACGCCATGCCGGTGGCTGGCGCGCAGGCGCTGGTGACCTTCATGCACGACTTTCAGCAGCGTCACGGCTGAGTCCCATCTTCGACCGCGGCGCAGGCCGCGCAGGCGCTTGCGCCGTTTCTCAAGGAATGCCCAGCGATGGCTCCCAAGTCCAACAAACCCGCTGCTGCCAAGGGCAGCAAGACCAAACCAGCGAGCAGCTCGGCTGACACCTCGGTGACCAGGCAGGTCGCCCAGCCCGCGACCAAGCCGGGCAAGGCCATCGGCAAGCCTGCCGCCGCCGCACCGGTGCTGGCCGACGTGCGCGCCAAGATCGACGAGATCGACCGCACCATCCAGGCCTTGATCGCCGAGCGCGCCAACTTCGCCCACCAGGTCGGCAAGGCCAAGGGCAAGCTTGCCGCAGCGGTGGATTACTACCGCCCCGAGCGCGAGGCGCAGGTGCTGCGCATGGTGGTGGACCGCAACGAAGGCCCGCTCAGCGACGAAGTGCTGGTGCACGTGTACCGCGAAATCATGTCCGCCTGCCTGGCCCAGCAGGAGCCGCTGAAGATCGGCTACCTCGGCCCGGAAGGCACCTTCAGCCAGCAGGCCGTGCTCAAGCATTTCGGTCGCTCGGCGGTGGGACTGCCGATGGCCACCATCGAGGAAGTATTTCAGGAAGTGGAAGCCGGTAACGCCGATTTCGGCGTGGTGCCGGTGGAAAATTCCGGGCAGGGCACCATCCAGGTCACGCTGGACATGTTCCTGACCTCCAATCTCAAAATCTGCGGCGAAGTCGAGTTGCGCGTGCATCAGTACCTGCTCTCGCGTAACGGCCGGCTGGAAGACATCGAGCGCATTTACGCGCATTCGCAATCCTTCGCGCAGACCGCCGGTTGGCTGCGTTCGCACCTGCCCAAGGTGGAGAAGATCGCCGTCTCCAGCAATGCCGAGGGCGCGCGGCGTGCGCGCAATGCCGAAGATGCAGCAGCGATCGGCGGCGAGAGCGCCGCGCACGTGTATGGCTTGAAGAAAGTCATCATGAAGTCGATCGAAGACGACGACGACAACACCACGCGTTTCCTGGTGATCGGCCGGCAGATCTTTCCCACCTCCGGGCATGACCGTACTTCGGTGCTGGTGTTCATCCACGACAAGCCGGGCGCGTTGTTCGACGTGCTCAGCCCGTTCGCGCGGCATGGCATCAGCATGAACCGCATCGAGTCGCGTCCCTCGCATCAGGCCAAGTGGGAATACGGCTTCTTCATCGACCTGGCCGGCCACGTGGAAGACGAGGCGATGAAGCAGGCACTGGCCGAACTGGAAGCGCATTCGGCGCAGATCAAGGTGCTGGGCTCGTATCCGGTGGCGATCCCCTGAGCGCTCGACCACTCGCCCAACGGGCGCGCCGCCGCTCTGGCGATGACGGCGCTGCCATCTCTTACCCAGCGCATCGCCTGCATGGCGGCGCAGCAATCGGATCATTCGCATGAGCAGCAGCACGCAACACTGGATCGCGCAGCAGGGCAGCGCATTGCGCGGTACGTTGGCCATTCCCGGCGACAAGTCGGTGTCGCACCGTGCGGTGATGTTTGCCGCACTGGCCGATGGCATTTCGCAGATCGATGGGTTTCTCGAAGGCGAAGACACGCGCTCCACCGCAGCCATCTTCGCCAAGCTGGGCGTGCGGATCGACACCCCATCGGCATCGCAGCGCATCGTGCATGGCGTCGGCGTGGACGGGTTGCAGGCGCCCACCGAGGAACTGGATTGCGGTAACGCCGGCACCGGTATGCGCCTGCTCGCCGGCCTGCTGGCCGCGCAGCGCTTCGACAGCGTGCTGGTCGGCGATGCGTCCTTGTCCAAGCGGCCGATGCGACGCGTGACCGGCCCGTTGGCGCAAATGGGCGCAAGCATCCAGACCCAGGACGACGGCACGCCCCCCTTGCGTGTGCACGGTGGTCAGCCACTGCACGGCATCGATTTTGTGTCGCCGGTCGCCAGTGCGCAGGTCAAATCCGCCGTGCTGCTTGCAGGTCTGTACGCGCAGGGCGAGACCTCGGTGACCGAACCGCATCCCACGCGCGATTACACCGAGCGCATGTTGTCTGCGTTCGGCGTGGAGATCGCGTTCTCGCCGGGCAAGGCGCGCCTGCGTGGCGGCCAGCGCCTGCGTGCGACCGACATTGCGGTGCCTGCGGACTTTTCGTCGGCAGCATTTTTCATCGTGGCTGCCAGCATCATTCCCGGGTCGGAAATCGTGCTGCGCGCGGTGGGCCTGAATCCGCGGCGTACCGGGTTGCTGGCAGCGTTGCGCTTGATGGGCGCGGACATCAACGAGGAAAACCATGCCGAACACGGCGGCGAACCGGTGGCCGATCTGCGCGTGCGTTATGCGCCGCTACACGGTGCGCACATTCCCGAGGCGCTGGTGCCGGACATGATCGACGAGTTTCCCGCCTTGTTCGTGGCCGCTGCGGCCGCCAACGGCAAAACCGTCGTCACCGGCGCTGCCGAGCTGCGCGTCAAGGAGTCCGATCGTCTGGCCGCCATGGCCACCGGCCTGCGCACGCTCGGCGTGCAGGTCGATGAAACGCCGGATGGCGCCACGATTCACGGCGGCACGATTGGCAGTGGTGTGATCGAAAGCCATGGCGATCACCGTATCGCGATGGCCTTTGCCATTGCCGGTCAGCGTTCGACCGGCACCGTGCAGGTGAACGACATCGCCAACGTCGCCACCTCGTTCCCGGACTTCGACACCCTGGCGCAGGGCGCCGGTTTCGGGCTCAGCGCTCCGCGCTGAACTCGACCGGTACCTGCACGCTGCTGACCACCGCGTGGCCGTCGCGCGTGGCCGGTTCGAAACGCCACTGGCTCAGGGTTTCGGTCACCGCTGCGTCCAGGCGCGGGTCGTTGCTGCCGCTGCGGTCGACGATGGTCACTGCGCGTACCTGGCCCTGCATGTCCAGCTGCAGGCGTGCGGTGCGGCTGCCCTGAATGCCGGCGCGCGCCGCATCGGCCGGATAGCTGGGCATCGTGTTACCCGGGAGTGGCTTGGCATCCACGCTATTGATCGCCGCACGCACGGGCTGGTGCGCAATCATCGTCATCGCGCGCGGGCCATCGGCGCTGGGCAGGATCTGCCGGCTCGCAACAGGCGCGGGACGGGTATCGGTGGCGAGCGACTCGTCGCCATGCCGGGCCCACCACCACGCCGGGATCACGACCACCAGGGCCAGCAGCGTCGCCCATCGCCACGGCGAGGCACCGTCGTCCTGCACATCCCTCCCATGACCGGACGCGGCGGTGGCGGAGCGAGACAGCGACGGCGTGTGATGTGACGAGGGATTCGAGCTGAAGGACATGGCCGGCCTCCTGGCGCATCTTTGGGATGACGCAGCAAGTCTGGTCGGCGCTGCCTGAGGCGCAGCTAAGGCGGACGCCCGAGTCGTTGTTACAAGGCTGTAGTCGTTCAGCTTGGTGATGCGATGACGGCGCAATGGCACTGCCGATGATCGTCAAGACAGCGCCCGCCAATCCCTTGCAAAACAGCCGATTGCACGCGCTTGCAATGGCCGGCCGAGTCCGCCGGTCCAGCCGGCTGGCTGTTCTTATTGCGCCGGCTTGAACTCGAAGGGGATATCCAGACTTCCTGCAGCCGGCTGCCCGTTTTGCTGGGCTGGGTGAAAGCGCCAATGGCGTACCGCTTCCATTGCGGCGCGGTCCAGATCGCGTGAGCCGCTGCGCTTGACCAGGGTCACGCCGCCCGGATTGCCGGTGGCGTCGACATCCACGCGCACCACCACATCGCCTGCATCGCCACGCCGCAGTGCTGCCGAGGGATAACGCGGCGGTGGCATCTGGCCCTGCATGGGGACCGGGCGGTTGCCGCCCGCCACTGGCGCGTTGGGCGGCGCCGACGCGCCTGGAGCACCGGGAACGGCGCTTTCCGGCAACGGAGCCGGTGCCGCTGGCGCCGGTGGTGCGGTCTCCACCAGGGTGGGCGCCTGTTCCGGCGGCTTGGCCTGTGGCATGTCGCTGGCGCCGTCCTGGGCGGGTAGCGGCGCCGGCAGCGGTTGAATGGTGTCGTCGGCGGCCGGCGTGCCGGCAGTCGGCTGTGTCGGGGAGGCCTTGTAGAAATCGTCCTTGCGACCGGTGGCCCACACCAGCAGGAACAGCAGCAGGCCGGCGCCGAAGGCGATACCGGCGATTTTCAGGGTGTGGCGGGGCAGACGCAGGACGATCTGACGATCGGACGCAGGGCGGGGCGCGGGCATAGGGCTCACCTGAAGGATCGCGGTAATTCTGGCATAGCCCCGGTGAATCGATCGCCGCAGGTGGCGGAACAGGCGATAATCTTGCGCTCCTCACCGACACATAGACTTCCGATGCTAGATCCGGCCCTGCTTCGCCAACATCCCGCCGACCTTGCCGAGCGCCTGCGCAGCACGCGCAGTTTCTCCCTGGACACTGCGGAACTGGAGTCGCTGGAGAGCGAGCGCAAGCGGATCCAGGTGCGCACGCAGGAATTGCAGAGCATGCGCAATTCCAAATCCAAGGCGATCGGGCAGGCCAAGGCCAAGGGCGAAGATGTCGCTGCGTTGATGGCCGAAGTGGCCGGCTTCGGCGATGAGCTCAAGGCCTCGGAAGACGCGCTGGACGTGATCCGCGCCAAGCTGGAACTCATTGCGCTGGGCCTGCCCAATCTGCCGGCCGACGATGTGCCGCAGGGCAAGGACGAGAGCGAGAACGTCGAGCAGTCGCGCTGGGGCACGCCGCGCAGCTTCGATTTCGCAGTCAAGGACCATGTGGAACTCGGCGCGCCGCACGGCTGGCTGGATGGCGAAACCGCCGCCAAGTTGTCGGGCGCACGTTTCACCGTATTGCGCGGTCCGATTGCGCGCCTGCATCGCGCGCTGGCGCAGTTCATGCTCGACCTGCATGTCGGCGAGCACGGCTACGAAGAAACCAACGTGCCGCTGCTGGTCAATGCCGAGTCGATGCGCGGCACCGGCCAGCTGCCGAAGTTCGAAGACGACCTGTTCCAGACCGAAGTGGGCGAGTCGCGCCGCTATCTCATTCCCACCTCGGAAGTGCCGCTGACCAATATCGTGCGCGACGAGATCGTCGATGCCGAACGTCTGCCGCTGCGCATGACCGCGCATTCGATGTGCTTCCGTGCCGAAGCCGGCAGCGGTGGTCGCGACACGCGCGGCATGATCCGCCAGCACCAGTTCGAGAAAGTGGAGCTGGTCACCGCCTGCGCGCCGGAACACAGCGATGCCGAGCATCAGCGCATGACCCGCTGCGCCGAAGTGGTGCTGGAACGACTCGGCCTGCCGTATCGCAAGGTGCTGCTGTGCACCGGCGACATGGGCTTTGCCGCGATCAAGACCTACGATCTGGAAGTGTGGCTGCCGTCGCAGGACACCTACCGCGAGATTTCGTCCTGTTCCAATTGCGGCGATTTCCAGGCGCGTCGCATGCAGGCGCGCTGGCGCAACCCGGCCAGCGGCAAGCCGGAATTGCTGCACACGCTCAACGGTTCCGGCACCGCCGTGGGCCGCGCGATGATCGCGGTGATGGAGAACTACCAGAACGCCGACGGCTCGATCGAGGTGCCGCAGGTGCTGCGTCCGTATATGGGCGGGCTGGAGCGCATCGGCTGAAAACGCCTGCATCGGGCCTGCATCGGTCGGCGAGCCTACGTCGGCGTAGAGCCTATGAGCGCACCCTGGTGCTGCGTGGTCGTGCCCATCAGCGCTGGGCGCTTAGGCGAAGTCCGGTTTTCTGATCCTGCCGCGCGTCAAGCGCGTCAGATCGCCGCCCCAGGCAATACGAACGCACGAAAACGGGACCGGCGCTGGTCCCGTTTTTGTGCAGGCAGCACTGCGCCCCACAAGCTGCCGACACTTGCGATGGCGCAAGGCGCGCCGTGTGCAGGGGCAATGCCAGCGTGTTGCACAAACTCGCCTGCCATCGCCGCGCAGTAGCAGCACCACTCCTCGCGCGGGGTGCCTTGCTGGAAGAGGTGTCGCGACAGAGCTGATGGTTTATCGGCAATCGGCTGCTATCAATCCCAATCCCGGCTCCCTAAGCCCGTCCGCAGCAAGCCTGCGCGCTCAGGCTGCCGCCTCCGCCGGCTGCCGCAGCTCGGCCAGCGCCTGCGCGAGCGCCTTGCTGCGATGCTCCGGCGAATACGCCACGCCTTCGGCGCGCACGAAGCTGATGTCGTCGATGCCCAGAAAGCCGAACACCTGGCGCAGATAGGGCTCCTGAAAATCCTTGGTCGGGTCGGCATAGATGCCGCCGCGCGCACTGGCAACGATGATGCGCTTGCCGCCGGCCAGCCCTTCCGGACCGGTCGCGGTATAGCGGAAGGTGCGACCGGCCACTGCGATGCGGTCGATCCACGCCTTGAGCGTGGAGGGGATCGCGAAGTTGTACATCGGCGCGCCGATCACGATGACGTCGGCCTGCAGAAACTGCTGCATTGCCTGTTCGGCTGCCGCAGCCTCGGCCGGGTCTGCCTGCGCCAGCGACCGCCCGGTCAGGTGCGGAAGCGGTTCCTGGTCCAGGTCGCGGTAGGTCACCTGCAGTTGCGGGTGCAGCCGCAGCTGCTGGGCGACGACGGCAGCACTGAGTTCGCGGCTGATGGAGTTGGCGCCCAGGGCGCTGGAATCGAGGTGGAGCAGCTTCACGGCGAAGACCTGTGGGCAAGCGGTAACGCCGCGGAGGGGCGCAGATTAGGTCGTTGCTCTGTTGGGATAAAGGTGGTTAAATATCACTTATCGTTCTATCCATGGATACCTGCGCCATGCACGACCTGAATGACCTGTACTACTTTGCGATGGTGGTGGACCACGGCGGCTTTGCCGCTGCCGAGCGTGCGCTAGGGATTCCCAAGTCGCGCCTGAGCCGCCGTATCAGCCAGCTCGAAACCGATCTGGGTGTGCGCCTGCTGCAACGCTCCACGCGCCGCTTCGCGGTGACCGACGTCGGCACCAGCGTGCATCGGCACGCCCAGACCATGCTGGCCGAGGCGCAGGCTGCGCGCGAGGTGGTGGATCGTCTCAGCGCCGAGCCGCGCGGTCTTGTACGTGTGAGCGTTCCTGTCTCGCTGGCGCAGATCCAGCTGCCCAAGCTGCTGCCCGAATTTCTGGCCAAGTACCCCAAGGTGCGGCTGCAGCTCAACATCAGCAACCGCCGCGTCGACGTCATCAACGAGGGCTACGACATCGCACTACGGGTGCGTTCGCGCCTGGACGACGACGGCAGCCTGGTAATGCGCAGCTTCGGCCAGGTGCAGGAGCTGCTGGTCGCCAGCCCCAAGTATCTGGACCGTGCTGGTCGCCCGAAAGACCCGAGCGAGCTGGCCAACCACACCACCATGAGCACCAGCGAAGACGAAGCGCATCAACGCTGGGAACTGCACGGCCCCAATGGCGAGATGCGCCGCGTGGACCTGCAGCCGCGTCTGGCCGGCTTCGATTTCCCGTTGCTGCAATCGATGGCGCGCGATGGCTTCGGCATCACAATGCTGCCGGAAACCGTCTGCGCCGAAGCGGTGCGCAGCGGCGAACTGGAAGTGGTGCTGCCGCACTGGTCGCTGCCCCAGGGCATCTGCCACGCCGTGTTCGCATCGCGCCGTGGCCTGCTGCCGGCGGTGCGGGTGTTCATCGACTTCCTGGCCGAACACCTGCCGCAGGAGATCGAACGCTCGCGCCTGGACTGCGGCGGCAATTGCGCCGAACTGGCCGAAAAGCTCAAGCGTGCGGCGGCTGCCGCCAACGCACCGCGCCTGGTGGCTGAAGCAGGCTGAGCGACGTATCGCCGGGTAGGCCGGTAGCGCTCATTGCGTCGCGGTCACGCGCCTGGTCGACGCACCGCCCTGCAAGCCGGGCGGTGCGAGGCGAGCGAGGCCGCTTAGCAAAGCACGCCCGGGCATGCGAGAATGCGCGCCCGGGAGCGATCCTGGGAGTGGCAGAACCGCACGCGATGACCGTACGGCCCTGTCAGGCGACATCCGCGCAATGCGGATCGCCCCAGTGACAGCCGATGCTTTCGGCGGTCGCGCGCAGCAACATCGGAGAGATGGCCGAGCGGTTTAAGGCACCGGTCTTGAAAACCGGCGAAGGGTCAAACCTTCCGTGGGTTCGAATCCCACTCTCTCCGCCAAATTTCAGATAAATTGTTGATTTTAAGCAACTATTTATAATTTCATGATGGTGTTCGGCAGGACGTAAATCGGTACACATCTCCCCGATGCGTAGCCTTTGCACCGGATGCGCCCTTCGATGGGTCAATGGGTTTTTCATCCTGGGAATGCTTGGTGTTTCCATACGGTGCTTGAGTTATTCGCTGGAGTTTCAAAACCGATTTTTTGCGCCGGGATAGATGCGGTGGCACGCAGGTGCCGCCCAGCGTTCAATCTAACTGCGGCAAAAGATTTGTCGAAAAGTTGTGGTGACGGAACCTGGGCCACGCGTACTTTGCCGAACACCGGGTGCGATGCAGCGCTGGAGCGCTGCGTTGCATTCTCTTGGTGTTGACGGATCAGACAATACCTACACGACTGCCGATGCCCGTCCGATCTGAGCGGGTTGCATGATCCTGTAATCTTGAGAGCGGACGGTCGTTTTCCAACAAGCCAGGGATCACAGATGGAAAGCAGTGCTCAATGACCGGCAAGACCAAGTTCAGCGTCGCCATCGTGCTCTTGCTTCTTGCCCTCACCGCAGGGGTCTACCTTTCGGGTCAGTTGATTTTGATGCTGTTGAAGTTGGCTGGGCCGCTCAGCGTCGGCACCTACTGGTCTTACGTGAAAGCGCTCGACCTCCCGCAGTTCGCTCCCTATGCCACCAAGATCAAGCTGGCTGGGGCCCTCGGCTTCGGCGTGCCGCTCCTGGCCTGGTTCGCACTGCTGATTCCGCTGTTCAAGCCAAAGGCCGCCGCCTTGCACGGCGACGCACGTTTTGCCTCCGGCAGTGATCTGGCCAAGAAGGACATGCTCAAACCGTCGCCAACCGGCATTGTGGTTGGCAAGCACGGCGGCAAGCTGGTGCGCTTGCCTGGTCAGCAGTTTGTGATCCTGGCCGCGCCCACGCGTTCCGGTAAGGGCGTGGGCATCGTCATTCCCAATTTGCTCGACTACCAAGGCTCAGTGGTGGTTCTGGACATCAAGCAGGAGAATTTTGATCTGACCTCGGGCTGGCGCAAGAGCCAAGGCCAAGAGGTCTTTTTGTTCAACCCGTTTGCCGAAGACGGGCGCACGCATCGCTGGAATCCGCTGAGCTACATCTCTCCGGATCCGGCGTTTCGCGTGTCGGATCTGATGAGTATCGCGGCGATGCTCTACCCGGATGGCTCCGACGCCCAGAAGTTCTGGGTGAGCCAGGCCCGCAATGCTTTCATGGCGTTTACGCTCTATCTGTTCGATAGCTTGGACGATCAGATCAAGCGCAAGCACCCGAAAGACACCTGGATGTTCCCAACCCTTGGGATGCTCTATCGCGTGTCGTCAGGAGATGGAAGCGACTTGAAGGGCTATCTCAAAAAGCTCTCGCAGCGCGACTTCCTGGGCCGCGACGCCAAGACGGCCTTCGACAACTTGCTCTCGCAAGCCGAAGAGACCTTTGCATCGATCATGGGCACGTTCAAAGAGCCGCTCAACCAGTTCATCAATCCGATCCTGGATGCATCAACCAGCGACAACGACTTCCTGCTGACCGATGTGCGCAAGAAGAAGATGAGTATTTATATTGGCATCCAGCCGAACAAGCTTGCCGAAAGCCGCTTGTTGATCAACTTGCTGTTTAGTCAGCTCATCAACCTCAACACGAAAGAGCTGCCGCAGAACAACCCGGCGCTCAAGCACCAGTGCTTGCTGCTGATGGATGAGTTCACGTCCATCGGCCGGGTCGACATCATTGCAAGCGCGGTGAGCTACATGGCGGGCTACAACATCCGCTTGCTGCCGATCATCCAGAGCATGGCGCAACTCGATGCCACCTATGGCAAGGATGTCTCGCGCACGATCATTACCAACCATGCCTTGCAAATCGTCTACGCCCCACGCGAACAGCAAGACGCCAACGACTACTCGGACATGCTCGGCTACACCACGGTGCGCAAGAAGAACAAGTCGCACACCAGTGGCAAGCAAAGCAGCGTGTCCTACTCCGAGACCGAGCAGCGCCGCGCCTTGATGCTGCCGCAGGAGTTGAAGGCGATGGGCTTTGACAAGGAGGTCTTCCTCTATGAAGGCATCCCAAGCCCGGTGCTCTGCGAGAAGATCAAGTATTACGAAGATGCCTACTTCACCAAGCGCTTGTTGCCGAGGGTGAAGATTGGAGCCTTACAGATGGTCCCCGCATGAGTGATAGCAAACCTTCCAATGTGCCTCAGAACCGATTGAAGGCTGATGTCAGTCACAGTCAACAGCTGCTGCGTGATCTGGCATTAATCAATGCACGCACCGTGCAGCAGTTAGGGCCACTGCAACCGGGCGCGTCCGTAGCAACGCCTAAGCGCAAGCCCAATCTTCCACGTCTAATACACCGCCCCAATCAGGATGCTTTTATGACTCAGACCAACGATTCTTCCCCTGATTCGGTCGGCAAACGACCGCCAGTGCCACAAGGCTTGCGCGAAAGCTTCAAGGATTACCCCGATCACATCACGCGGTTGGAAAGCGCCCTCCAAGAGTCGGTCGATAAGCCATCGCCAATCACTCCGCCATTTGAGTTTGCGATCTGGGCACTAGAAGATTGTTTGGAAATGTTTATAGACGAGGCTCGTGAGCAAGAAAGGGTCGCTGAGGCGAGTGGGGATGCAGATGCAATCGCAAAGGCGAAAGAGAAAACTCTCCTGATGCTGCATAGTCGCTCCCCTGGTGCTTGGAGGGATCGAAGCCTAATGGACTATTTTGGATATCCGAAGGCAGGCAATAACCATGGCTGACTCTACGGATGAGTTGCCAAAGGATATTCATGAAAAAGTGCTTCGAGAACAAATACTAACAAGTAAAACTTTCACAAGCGCGATAACTCATGATCAACCCAAAGCGATAATTTTGGCTGGGCAGCCCGGTGCTGGTAAGGGCGGACTGGTTTGGGGTGCGTTGAATGAGCTAAATGGAGATGCGGTGACGATCGATCCAGACGAGCTTCGTTTGTATCATCCTCGCACCTATGAATTCCAAAGAAATAATCCTTATGAGTGGTCTGGACGGACGCATAGGGATGCCAGCACTTGGGCCGATGAGCTGCGCGTAGCAGCGACTGCGGAAAAAAAGAACCTTATTTTCGACACCACATTAAGCGATGGGAAGTGGGCATCGGAGACATTGATCAAAGGCTTGCAAGAGCAGGGCTATGAGGTCGAGGTGCGTGCTGTCGCTTCTCCCAAGTTGGAAAGTGAGCATGGTGTCGATAGCCGTTTCACTGCAAATACCGACAGGCAAGGCTACGGTCGCCATGTGCCTGAGGGCGCGCGTGATGCAATCTACGGAAAGCTCCCTGTCAGTCTGGATACCATCCATGCAAACAGCAACGTGCCCATCCGTATCTTCAATCGTGAAGGCATCGAGCTTTACGACAGTCGAACCGATGCACGCATGCCCGGTCAAGCGATGGAAGAAGCGCGCAACGCGCGGCTTAAAGATCCCGCTTTCACCGAACGTCTTCGAGAGGCTTGGCAAAAACAGGTCGATTGGCACCATGATCTACCGCAACACGCGCAAGCGATCCCGAAATCCGATCCTGCTGTCCAAGCAAAATTGCTTGAGGAACATGCCAAGTTCCGGGTGAGCGATGTGGTCGCTAGTCGGATGGAAGGCATCGCCACCATCGATGAACTTGTGCGGCCAGGGGCTCCGCCTGCACGCGTGCCTGTGCCCGAGCCGGAGATCCCAGGCTTGCGTCGCGCCGGCATGACAGCAGGGCTTGCGGGTTTAGGTGTTGCCGCCACTGCCTACGATGCGTCGCAAACCGGAGAGCGTGTTGGCACGCTGTTGGCACAAGACAACCTCACCGCTGCACGCTCAGAAGCGTTGCACTTTGCTGCGCGAGGCGCGGGCGGCTGGGCGGGAGGCGCCGCTGCTGCTGCCGTCGTTGGCACAACCGGTGCAGGCCCTGTCGCGTTGGTGGTGGCCGATGGTTATCTGTTCAGTGCCGCTGCCGACAAGGCCGCGACCCTTTGGGACAACCGTCAGATCTATGCGCAGACCGACAAGCAGGGCGTGAGCTGGGAGTTCAACGGCAGCCAGTGGCTTCGCCAAGAAAAAGCCGACCTGCAAGACGATGGCGTGGATACGCCACAGAAGCAGGGCATGTTCGCGCTGCCCGAAAAAGCGCGCGAGCTGAACTATCACGCCAGTGGCGAAGCGACCGAGCAGGCGCTTGGCAAGGTGCAACCCAGTAATCCTTATGTGCAGCCCTCCAGTGAGACAGATGCTGCGCATCTTTACGCACGGGATTGGCGGCATGATCCGGCAAGTGGCCAGTGGTCTCGGATGGTCGCCGACGAAGTCGATCGGAACGATCGGCCCATCTGGACGGTGGATCCAGCAAGCCCTGAGCGCAATGCCGCGTTGGACCAGCAAGCAGCCCAGGTGGTTGACGCCAACATCGCCCGAGGTCCGGCCGCAATTGCAGCAACCTATCAAGCTGCGTATCAGCGCAATGGTTGGGGGGACTTCGGCCCCGTGCCAGCGGCCGTGCAAGCCGCCTTGAACCCGGACTCGTTGCAAGCCTCGGACGGCAAGCAGTATCAGCGCGATACCCAGGGCCAGTGGCGGCATGATGGTGTTGCTGCCGAAGGCAATGTCCCGTTGGAACTCAACGCAACGCGCGAACGCTTGCAACCGGCATTGGAGCAGCACGCGCAAGCGTTGGCACAGATGCCGGCAAGGCAAACGCCAACGCCACAGCAGCAAGACCAGGCCAATACCGAAGCGACCTATGCCGCCTATGGCGTTGCGCCCAATGCCCAGACTGCAGGCGCGATCCAGCTTGCGGTGCAACGGACACGTGAGACAAACGGAATCGATGCCGCGACCAGCTCTTTGGCGTTGGAGCGTGATGCGACCGGGCAATACTCGGTGGACAGCCCCATCCAGCATCTGAGCCGTGACGCCGATGGTGCGGTGCGTGTTGCGGCAACCACCAGCACTGATGAGATCCATCAGGCGCTTGGCGAAGTGCAATCGCTTCGGCAGGAGCAACCGCCTTCTGCCGGTGCACCGGAGCTGCGTATTGACGCGCAGTCGCCCCAAGAGCGCGATGCCTACGAGCAGGCGTTGCGCGAGGCCAATCGGCAGGGTGTTTCCCCGCAAGAAGCGCAACAGGTCGCAAGCTTCGCCGCAACGACGGTCACCGCTCCGCATGTGGATGAAACCCAAGCGCCTCAGGCAGCCATTGATTTGCAGCGAGATCGAGACGTTGCACGCACATCCGACGCGCCTGCCGTTGCGGAGGCGGCAACGCCTGCTCCGGTCGTGATGCCTGCATCCCTCAACGCCCAAACGCGGGAGGAGCCGTCCCAAGTGGCCAAGCCTGCCGAACCGAAGCCCGAACCTGTTCCGCAACGCGAACCACAAGAAACCCGAACACCTGAGGTTGTCGCCGCCCCGACAGCCGGCGCAGTCCAGCCTAAGGCGGAGGCATCGGTTCCAACGGCGGCGAGTGCGTCTGCGCCGAGTGCCGCGCTCGCATCCTCCGCTTCGACCTCTGCCGATCAAGCGCCTACTCAGGCCACTGTGCCGACGCAGCCGCCGGCATCAAGTGAGGTGGAAGGGCTGCGCCTCGGCGACCGGGGACAAGAGGTCGAGTTCTTGCAATATCGCTTGCAGCAGGTTGATGCCCGGGGTCCGAACGGCCAGGCCGTGCCGCAAGACGGGCACTATGGTCCCGTGACCGAACATGCGGTAAGGCAGTTCCAGCAAGATCAAGGTTTACCGGCAACGGGCGTTGCCGGCCCAGAGCTGGATGAAGCGTTGTCCCAGGCACAAAGCGCGCGCCGAGAAGCCTTGAGACCTACAGCGGCGGTATCGGCAAATGGGCCGGTGGAGCAGGGTAGTGACCAGCAAGCTCAAGGAGTGACACCAGAGAACGATGCTCCATCTCCCGTCCCATTGCAGGCAGGGCAGCAAGAGGTTGCGCAAACGACATTGCCGTCAACTCCAACACGAAGCCAAGTGCCTGAACAGATTGTCTTGCCTGAGCGCCAACCCGCAACCTATGCGTCGTCGCCTGGTTTCGGTGGGACAACTGCGCGCTCAAACGCAGGTGAGCAAGAGGAGGATCGGGTCGAGCAAGCGAGGCCCTCCCAAGATGCCGCTCAGCAGACGTTTCCCTTAGATCACCGGGATTACGCGTTGTTCTCCGCCATCCAGGCGCAGCTCCCTAAGGGCACTTCCGATGGGAAGACGGCCGAGGTGCTCCATGCCGTCAAAGAGTCAGGGATCGAACGCGCGGATGAACTCCGCAAAGTCATCATCCAAGATGATGTCGCTTTTGTCTTTGGCAAAACGCCGGGGTTCCACTCGGAAACAGCGCTCAACACGCCATCGCCTGGCATGACCGAGGCCTTGCAGAAGACGGAGGCAATGGATCAGCAACGGGCGCAGGAGATGGTGCAATTCCAGCGCGAGCGAGAAGAAATCGACAAGAACCCAACAGGCCCAGTGATGACGCTTGCCGCCCGCTCTCAGCAGCAGGCGATGTCAGACGCGTCCGGTGGCGATGGAGGCGGGGGCGGTGATGGGGGCGGCTGATTTCAAAAGCTCGTGGCTATGTGTGCGGTAGCTAGCCTGCTACGTATTTGCTGAAAGCCTTGTGGTCGGCAAACCCAGTCTCATTGAAGCAGGAGCGCGATGCCAGCCATGGTGCTTAGCTGTCGCTACTGCCTCGCGGTTGTCGGTTGACGCAATCTTGGCGATGCACTGGGAACATTATCTCGGATGCTTTTTATGCGTCTGCGATGGGCACCCAGCCTGATCTATCTTCCGAAACAAGGTTCTTTTTTGTCATGGACTGAGTCGGTGCGGCAAGCAGTCTCCCTGCGAGCATATAGCTGACCATCACAACATATCAAAGGCTCACATCACCGTTGCCGTGACCTTGAACACCTCCACTGCGCGGATCAGCTCTATGGAGTGGTCTTCCAGTGCACGCGCGGCGGTGCTTGCGGCTTCGACCAGGCGTACGTTCTGCTGGGTGGTTTCGTCCATCTGGGCGATGGTGTGATTGACCTGTTCGATGCCGCCGGCCTGTTCCAGCGAGGCGGCGGAGATCTGGCCCATGATGTCGGTGACGTGCTGCACGCTGGTGACGACTTCGCCCATGGTGGTGCCGGCGGTGTGCACCAGGGCCGAGCCATCGGCCACGCGCTGTACCGAGTCGTCGATCAGGCGTTTGATTTCCTTGGCGGCATCGGATGAGCGGTGCGAGAGCGTGCGCACCTCGGAGGCGACGACGGCAAAGCCTCGGCCTTGTTCGCCAGCGCGTGCGGCTTCGACGGCGGCATTCAACGCCAGAATATTGGTCTGGAAGGCGATGCCGTCGATGACCGAGATGATGTCGGCGATACGCCTGGACGATGCTTCGATGCCGGACATGGTGTCGATCACCTGGCCGACCACGTCGCGTCCTTCCGAGGCGATAGTGGCGGCGCTGCGTGCGAGCTGGTTGGCGCGGCCGGCGTGCTCGGCGTTCTGCTTGACGGTGGAGGTCAACTCTTCCATCGAGGCTGCGGTTTCTTCGAGATTGGCGGCCTGTTGTTCGCTGCGGCGTGCCAACTCCTGATTGCCGCTGGCGATGTCTTCGGCAGCAAATCCGATGCTGTTGGAGGTCGTTTGTATCTGGCTGACGATGTCGGTCAGGCGATGCACGGTGCTGTGGGCATCGTCGCGCATTGCGGCGAACACGCCATGGAAGTTGCCGGACATACGCACGGTCAGGTCGCCGTCGGCGATGGCGCGCAGCAGCTCGGAGAACTTGGCCAGGTTGCTGTCGGCGGTGGCCATCATGGTGTTGAGGTTGTCCACCATCAGGCGGAAATCATGTTCGAACTTTTCGGGTTGACCGCGCAGCGCGAAGTCGCCTGCACATGCGGCCTGGGTCAGCGTGTGGATTTGCGCGTTGATGGCGCGCAGGTTCTGCTTGACCTGTTGCATGGTGGTGGTGATGGCGGCTTTTTCGCCGGGATAGTGTTCGATTTCCGGGGTCAGGTCGCCGACTGCATAGCGTCCCATGACCTCGGTCATGCGCAACTGGGTCTGCACATGCGCGTGCACCAGCGCATTGGTGTCCTGCACCATGTGTGCGTACTCGCCAGGAAATTGCTGCGCGTCGGTGCGATAGCTGATCTGGCCGGCGTCGTGACGCGCCGCCATGGTGCGTTGCGCCGAGATGACATCGCGCAGACGGCGCTGCATCTGCTGCATGGCACGCAGTAGCTGGCCGGATTCGTCCTTGCCTGCCATGGTATCGGCCGTGCCAAGGTCGCCTGCGCTGATGCGCTCGGCCAGTTGCAGCGACAGACGCAAGGGCAGTACGACGCTGCGGGTGAGCAGCAAGGCAATCGTTGCACCCAGCAGCAGTGCGATGACGGTGGAGATCACCATCAGCATGGCAAAGCCACGTGCGGTGGCGACGGCCTGCGTGGCGGCTTGGCGGTTCTTGTGCTCTTGCAGGTCGATGAAGGCGTTGATGCTGGCCAGCCAATCGATGAAGGCAGGGCGTGCTTCCTGCAGCAAGCGTTGTTCGGCGTGCGGCCGGTCCGACGCGTCGCGCAATGCGCGCACCTGTGCGATCAATGGGAGGGTGCGCTGCTCGATGGATTTGATCTGCTGCAGGATTGTTTTTTCCTGCGCGTCGGTGGACGCGGCGATCATGTCGTCGAGCGGCTGGGCGGAGCGGGCATAGTCGGCGGCCAGCTTGTCGATCGATTGCTCTGCTGCGTGGCGGTCGGCCGGCGCGTCCATCAGCACGACATCGCGCAAGGCGATTGCGCGGTCATGCACACTGCCACGGAAGTTGATTGCATAGCGCTGCTTGACGCTGTTGACCTCATTGATGGCGGTCAATTGCCGGTCGATGCTGCGCACGCGCTGGATGCCTACCACGGTGAGGATCACCATCAGCACGATGATCGCGAGAAAGCCGAGGGACAGGCGTTGACCAATGCGCAGATCGGAGAGGGTGTGCATAAGGGGAGATCGGTGATCCGGAGGGTGGGGGAATCCCGGCATGGGGAGAGATGCTGGGCAGGGAGGAGGCCTCCGACAGGGCTGCGTTGCCACCCCAGTCGTGTGTCGCCTCGTTCGTTAGCGACCTCATCCATCGGAACTGTACGCAGCGCGCATCCGGCATTCAGGCGCGGTTGGATCGCGCTGCACCCGCGCATGCGGAGCGATCGAGCGAACAAGGTTGGACGTGCGCAGCAAGATGGCGATCGGGGCTCTGCAGAGCCCCGATGCGGTGGGGTCAGCGACGCAGGCATTGCTTGCGGGAATTGCTGTGGTAGGCGTCGCGTGCATATTTGATATGCGCGTTTTGATGCCCAGCACAGCGGCGCGATGTGTCTGGTCGGCACGCACCCATATGGGGTGCGGCCCTCGCTGGTCCAGCGAGTTGTCGCGAACACCCTGTTTCCGTTGGCTTCGGCACTGAGATATCCATGAAGGATTCACGCCATGTCCCTTAGCGGTGAGCGGGCAAGCGCCCCGCAGCCGGGCGCAGATCGGCGTCTCTCCCATCACGTACGCAGAGCGGCCAAGCACGCCAAAGACAACCAAGACCTTCCGTTCTTGAAGGCGCCGAAGAAAAATCGCGAGTAATGGACGGGTAACGGTGAACTGTGGACTCGAGGGCGCCACGCAGGCGATCTGCACGGCGGACACGCCCGCGGCGGGGCGCGGCTTGCAGTCGAGCGCCGCCGCGCCCTTGGCTAACCCACGTCCTCACACGCGGCGCAGTACCGTGGCGCTATGGCAGCGAGTGGCTGGATGGACGCCGCCTGCCGCGCGTTGGATGATGACGGTGGTGTGGGCGGTCGATCGTGCCTGTTGGCGATACGCCGCGCGGTCTTGGGCTCTTTACAACGGTTTGGCACAGATGCATGGATGGGTGAACAATCATCAGGGCGTAGGCGGTGCGGCGACACGCTTGCGTCGTGCAGGCGATCTGCATGGCGTGACCGTGCGGATGCGCGCGGCATGACCGCTGCATTTCCGCATGGCGACAGCGCGATGGCGCAGGCGGTACGTGCATACGACTGGGCTGGTACGCCGTTGGGGCCGAGCGAGCAGTGGCCGGCACCGTTGCGCAACGCGGTCAGCCTGATGCTCGCCTCGCCAGAGAGCATGTACGTGGTCTGGGGTGAGGCGCTGACGTTTTTCTACAACGATGCGTATGCGCCCATCCTGGGGCCGCGTCGGCCGTATGCACTGGGAGCGCCGCTGCGCGAGCTGTGGGCCGATGCCTGGGAGGCGGTGCGTGCGCCGATCGAGGCGGCGTTTGCCGGGAGCGCCTCGCGCTTCGAAGAAATGCCGATCGCCATGAACCGCTACGGTGTGCCGGAAGACACCTGGTGGACGTTTTCGTTTTCGCCGATCTATCTGGACGATGGCAGTATCGGCGGCGCGTTCTGCGTGACCAACGAGGTGACTGCGCGCAAGCTGGCGCAAACGCGGCTGGCCGACGAGCATGAGCGCTTGATCCGCCTGTTCGAACAGGCGCCGATGTTCATGGCGTTTTTGAGCGGGCCGCAGCATCGCGTCGAGTTCGCCAACCCCTGTTATTCGCGCTTGATCGGACACCGCGACGTGATCGGGCGGCCGCTCGCCGAAGCCTTGCCGGATGCGCTCGAGCAAGGGCATTTGCGCCATCTGGACGAGGTGTATCGCTCCGGGCGCGCGTATACGGCCAATGCGCTGGTGTACGACGTCCAGGCGGTGCCGGGCGGGCCGATCGAGCGACATCTGCTGGACCTGGTGTATCAACCGATTGCCGGCGCCGACGGCACGGTCTCCGGCATCTTCGTCCAAGGCTTGGACATCACCGACCGCATCAGCCTGGAGCGCGCCGTGCGCGAGGCGGAGGTGCGCAATCGGCAGATCCTCGATAGCGTCATGGACTACGCGATCATCGCCACCGACATGCGCGGCCGGGTGACCTCGTGGAACGAAGGTGCGCGCCGCATTCTGGGCTGGACCGAAGCCGAGATGCTCGGGCAATCATTGGAGCGCACGTTCACCCCGGAAGATGTGGCCAATCGCCAGATTCTCATCGAAGCCGCTGCGGCGCTGGAAAGCGGCAGCGGCATGGATGAGCGCTGGCATATGCGCAAATCCGGCGAGCGGTTCTGGGCCAATGGGTCGCTGATGGTGCTGCGCGAAGAAACCGGCGCGGCGATCGGCTTTGTCAAAGTGCTGCGCGATCGCACCGCCGAGCGCCTGGCCAGCGAGGCCTTGGTCAAAAGCGAGCGCAGGCTGGACGCCTTGGTGCGTGCGTCGTCGCAAGCGATCTTTTCCGCCACTGCGAACTGGAGTGCGTTGCGCCTGCATGCCGGCGACGGCTTGCTGGACGACGGTCGTCCGGCCAATGCGCGCTGGCAGCAGGAATGGATTTATCCGGACGATCGTGCGCTGTTGCTGGAAGCCATCGACGCTGCGATCGGCGACAAGGCTGCACTGGAGCTGGAGCTGCGCGTGCTCGACCGGCATCAGCGGGTGCGCTGGACGCTGTTGCGTGCAGTGCCGTTGCTGGATGCGCAGGGCGGGATCGAGGAGTGGTTCGGTACCGCCTCGGACGTCAGCGACAGACGCGCGGCCGAGGAGCAATTGCGCTTGCTGACCGAAACCCTGGAAGAACGCGTGCGCGAGCGGAGCGCGGCGTTGCTGCTGGCCGAAGAAAAGCTGCGCCAGAGTCAAAAGATGGAGGCGGTCGGGCAGCTCACCGGTGGTCTGGCGCACGATTTCAACAACCTGCTGACCTCCATCACGGTGGGGCTGGAGCTGCTGCAGGCACGCGTGGAGCAGGGCAAGTACGACCGGCTGGAACGCTATGTGGAAATGGCGCAGACCAGCGCCGCGCGCGCTACCGCGTTGACGCAGCGCCTGCTGGCATTTTCGCGCCGGCAGACGCTGGCCCCCAGTGCCCTGGAGGTGGACGCCCTGGTGCACGGCATGCGCGAGATCATCTCGCGGACACTGGGGCCATCGATCACCTTGCAGGTGACGCCGGCGCCGCAGCCGTGGAAGGTACTGGTGGACGCGCCGCAGCTGGAAAATGCGTTGCTCAATCTGTGCCTCAATGCGCGTGACGCCATGCCCGATGGCGGCGAACTCACCATCGGCGTGCACAATCGCTCGCTGGAGCCGGCCGCGGCCCAACCGCTGGATCTGCCGCCTGGCGATTACGTCTGCCTGAGCGTGCAGGACACCGGCACCGGCATGACCGAGGAGGTCATGTCCAAGGTATTCGAGCCGTTTTTCACTACCAAACCGATCGGGCAGGGCACCGGTCTGGGCCTATCGATGATCTACGGGTTTACCCGGCAGTCCGGCGGGCATGTGCGCATCGAGTCGGAGGTGGGTGTGGGCACCACCATGGCGCTATATCTGCCGCGGTTCACCGGCACGCAGGCGCAAGACACGGCTGCGGCTACGCCGGAACAGCCGCAACGCGCCGACCTGCGCAGCTGTACGGTGTTGCTGGTGGAGGACGAGCCGGCCATCCGTCTGCTAATTTCCGAAGTGCTCACCGAGGCCGGTTACCGCGTCATCGAAGCGGCCGAAGGTAGCGCCGCCGTGGAGCGTTTGCGCTCGTTGGAGCCGATCGATGTGTTGGTCACCGATGTCGGCCTGACCGGTGGCTTGAACGGGCGCCAGGTTGCCGATGCGGGACGGCAATATCGGCCGACGTTGCCGGTGTTGTTCGTGACCGGCTACGCGGCGACCGCGGCGGTAGGCGCGGGGCAGCTGGACGATGGGATGGAAGTGTTGACCAAGCCGTTCCTGGCGGCCGAGCTGAAGTTGCGCGTGTTGCAGTTGCTGGGGCGGCGCTCGCCATGATGTGGCGGCAGTGGCGCCGCCGCTGGCAGCGGGTCATCTGAGCCAAGCTGCTGACACCCTATCGAGCGGCTGGTGCTGCGCTTGCCATTACCCGCCCGGAGCGATCTGTGGGCTGCTTGAGATCGCCGCGGCTGCGCCCGGTTACAGCGCCGTCTGCACGATGCCCAGCAAGTCGCGCAGTGAAAATGGCTTGGTCAACAAGCGCATGCCAGTATCGAGGAAGTCGGCCCGCTTGGCGCTGACGCCTGCATAGCCGGTCATGAAGATGATCGGCAGTGCGGGATACAACCGCCGTGCATTGTCGGCCAGGTCGCGCCCGTTCATGCCTGGCAGGCAGATATCGGACAGCAGCAGGTCGAACGGGCAGGACGTGGTGAGCTGCTCCATGGCCTGTTCGGCGTCGGCGGACACCACCACCTGGTAACCCTCGTCGCCAAGGATATCCGCGGTCATCGCGCGAATGGCGTCGTCGTCTTCCACCAATAGAATGCGTGCGTTACATGCTGCGTCGTTCACCGCGATCCTCAAGCGATCGCAACAACGCGACCTACTTCATTGTCAAGGCTATGCGCGCGCCCGTGACGAATGTGTCGGAGTTGTCACACCGGGCAGCAGGACGCACGGCATAGTGCCGATCCTGCGAAGCCTCGCAGCCAAAACCGCTACGTCCAGCACGGCGAAAGCTTGCATGCGGGCGGCGTGCGTCAAGCCAGGCAAGCTGATCAGTTCAGTCGCGGGCAGCGGGCGATCGCGGGCGCGTGTTAACTTAACGGCATGGAAAACGTGAAGCCGATGACCGCAAACCGTATCACCACCGGGACGACGGGGCTTGACACCATCCTCCGCGGAGGACTGCCGGCCAACCGGCTGTACCTGCTCGAAGGCCAGCCGGGCTCGGGCAAGACCACGCTGGCACTGCAGTTCCTGCTCGAGGGCGCAGCCAGGGGCGAGAGCTGCCTGTATGTCACCTTGTCAGAAACCATCGACGAGCTCAATGAGGTCGCCGCCTCGCACGAGTGGTCGCTGAAAGCGTTGCACATCTTCGAGCTGGCCTCGGCTGAAGCGTTTCTCGGCGATGGCCGACAGCAATCCATTCTGCATCCCTGGGAAATGGAACTGGATGGCACGATCAAGCTGATCCAGGCAGAGGTCGACCGGGTCAAGCCGACGCGCGTGGTGTTCGATTCGTTATCCGAACTGCGTCTGTTGGCGCAGGATTCGTTGCGCTACCGGCGGCAGGTGCTGGCGCTGAAGCAGTTTTTCGCGCCGCGCAACATCACCGTGTTTCTGGTCGACGACCTCACCGACGAGAACGGTCAGCGCGATGCGCATCTGCACAGTCTGTGCCACGGCGTGATCTCGCTGGAGCGCATGACGCTGGATTTCGGCGCCGCACGCCGGCGCATGCAGGTGCAGAAATTGCGCGGGGTCAATTTCATCGCCGGCTACCACGACATCACCATCGTCACCGGTGGTTTGCGGATCTATCCACGCCTGATCGCGGCCGATCACCACGTCCCGTTTGTCGGCGAAGCGGTGCCCAGCGGAGTGGAGCGTATCGATGCGCTGCTGCACGGCGGCCCCTTGCGCGGCACCAGCACCTTGCTGACCGGGCCTGCCGGCTCGGGCAAGACCAATGTCGCCCTGCAATATGTCAGCGCGGCCTGCGAGCGTGGCGAGCACTGCTGCGTGCTGCAGTTCGACGAGCGCACCGGCACCTTGCTGACACGTGCCGAAAACCTGGGCATGGATCTGCGCAAGCATCTGGCCTCGGGCATGCTGGAGCTGCACCAGATGGACCCGGCGGAGCTGACGCCCGGCGAGTTCGCCTGGGCAGTGCGCGAAAGCGTTGAAGCGCGCAACTGCCGCATCCTGGTGATCGACAGCCTCAACGGCTATCTGTCGTCGATGCCGCAGGAAAAGCAGCTGATGCTGCAGATGCACGAGCTGCTGTCCTACCTCAACCAGAGCGGTGTGACCACGTTCCTGATCAATCCGCAGCATGGTCTGGTGGGAACGATGTCGACCGGCAATCTGAATATCTCCTACATGGCCGATACCGTCATCTTGTTTCGTTTCTTCGAAGCGCAAGGACGGATCCGCAAGGCGCTGTCGGTCATCAAGAACCGCAGCGGTGCGCATGAGGATTCGATTCGCGAGATGCGCATCAGTAGCAGCGGTCTGCATTTGAGCGAGCCGCTGGAAAAGTTCCATGGCGTGCTGACCGGCACCCCGCAGTTCGTTGGAGACGGCACGCCGTTGCTGGATCGTGCGCTTGACCAGCAGTGAAGCGGATGGCTCGATCGTCCACATCATTGCGCCGTTCGGCCGCGATGCAGAGAGCATTGCAGCCATCGTTGGCGAGCGTGGGCTGACGCGCCGGGTCTATGGTGCGTTGTCGGCCTTGGCCGGCGACCTGCTCGACAGTTCCGGCGTGGTGGTGCTGACCGAAGAAGCCGTCGGCGGCGATCTGCAGCAGCTGCAGCAGATCCTGCAGGGCCAGGCGGCGTGGTCGGATATTCCATTCGTGCTGTTGCGCGCGCCGCGCGGCAGCCAGCACGGTCGTCGGGTGAGCCTGCCGGCCGAGATGACCAACGTCATCGAGCTGGAGCGGCCGCTGAGTTCGTCGTCGTTGTTGAGCGCGATTTTCAACGCGCTGCGGTCGCGACAAAAGCAGTTCGTGATCCGCGATCAGATGACCGAGCTGGCCGAGGGCCGTGCCGCATTGGCGCTGAGCGAAGCCGAGCTACGCCGCGTGACCGATGCGTTGCCGGTGTTGATCGCCTTCATCGACAAGCATCTGGTGTATCGCTTCGCCAATCGCTCCTACGAGGACTGGATCGGTATCCCGCCGCAGGACGTGATCGGAAGGCTGCTGGTGGATGTGATGGGGCCTGCGGTCGTGGCCGAGCGGCGCGCCTGGATCGAAGCCGCACTGGCCGGCCAGGCGTTGACCGTGGAAACGAGCTGGCCGCATGCCGATGGGCGCCGCCGCGATGCGGAGATCCGCTACATGCCGCGTCTGGATGCCGACGGCAAGGTGGATGGGTTCCATGTGTTTGCCACCGACATCACCGCACGTGCATTGGCGATGGAATCGATCCAGGAGCAGGCCAACGTGCTGGAGGCCAAGGTGGCCGAGCGCACCGCCGAGCTACAGCAGCAGATGCTGGCACGCGAGTCCAGCGAGGCCGCGCTGCGTCAGGCGCAGAAGATGGAAGCCGTGGGCCAGTTGACCGGCGGCATTGCGCATGACTTCAACAACATGCTGACCGGCATCCTGTCGGCCCTGGATCTGGCGCGCCTGCGTATCGACCAGGGGCGCACCGAGGGACTGGGGCGCTTTCTGGATGTGGCCTCGGCTTCGGCCTTGCGCGCGGCCGCATTGACCCAGCGCCTGCTGGCGTTCTCGCGCAGGCAGTCGTTGCAGGCGCGGCATCTGCAGTTGAACGATCTGGTGCTGTCGTTGCAGGAATTGCTGGCGCGCACGCTGGGCGAGTCGGTGCGCCTGGAAGCGGATCTTTGCGATGCGCTGCCGCAGGCGTATGTCGACGAGAACCAGCTGGAAAGCGCATTGATCAACCTGGCCATCAACGCCCGCGATGCGATGCCGGACGGCGGCCAGTTGCGCATTTCCACCCGGCATCTGCATGTCGACGAACACCGGCTGGAACTTGGCCGCGGCATCACCCTGGCGCCGGGCGACTATGCCGTGGTGTCGGTGGCCGACACCGGCACCGGCATGCCGACCGATGTGCTGGAGCGCGTGTTCGAGCCGTTTTACACCACCAAGCCGATCGGGCAGGGCACCGGCCTGGGCATGTCGATGATCTATGGCTTCATGCAGCAGTCCAATGGACAGGTCTGGGTGGAGTCGCAGGTGGGCATGGGCACCACGGTGAGCCTGTATCTGCCGGCCGGCGCGGAAGCGCAGAGCGTGGCGACCCGGCCCCAGATCGGAGCGGTGGTGGCCGGACAGGGGCAGCAGGTGCTGGTGGTGGAAGACGACGAACAGGTGCGCATGCTGGTGACCGAGCTGCTTGGCGAATTGGGGTATGAGGCTGAGGTGGTCGCCGATGCCGATGCCGCGCTGCCGATCCTGGCATCGCAGCGACGGATCGATCTGCTGGTCACCGACGTCGGCCTGCCCGGACTCAATGGGCGACAGCTG
Source organism: Xanthomonas pisi DSM 18956 (assembly GCF_001010415.1). Classification (GTDB taxonomy): domain Bacteria; phylum Pseudomonadota; class Gammaproteobacteria; order Xanthomonadales; family Xanthomonadaceae; genus Xanthomonas; species Xanthomonas pisi. The sequence goes on along the minus strand of NZ_JPLE01000069.1, from coordinate 888 downwards.
GCCGAGATCGCGCGCCAGTCGCGCCGCGATCTGCCGGTGATCTTCATGACCGGTTATGCGGAAACCGCACGCGACCGCGGCGAATTTCTCGCCGAGGGCATGAGCATGATCGCCAAGCCGTTTACGCTGGGCGAGTTCAGCGGAAAATTGCACGAGGTGTTGGGGCCGTCGTCCTGAGCGAAGCAGGCGCGGCATCTGCCGCAGTGCTGGCTCGACGTGTCTGGGTAGCCGTGTCGACTGCCTTCCTCCTGGCGCGGGTTGTGCAGGCAAACGCGCTCCGGGCTTCGACATGGTCGGCTGCGTCGACGTACCGCCGCTGCGCAACATGACCGCAGGCGATGGACTTGCAGGGCCCAGATCGCCGTCTCGGGTGCGCCTGCAGGTTTTTGCGCCGATGTTTTCAGCGTGCAGCGCGTCCGGATTGCCGCGCGCTGGCCATCGATTCGGCCACGGCAATCTTGTCCGCCACCGCGCGCTGCATCGGCGAGCCGGTTTCCAGCAGTCCATGCAGATGGCGCCAGTGGGTAGTGGCTGCGGCATAGTCATGCTGCTGGAAGTCGCTGATGCCCAGCAGCCATAGCCCGCGCTGATTGTCCGGTTCGCGCGCGATCAGCTGCTGCAGACGCGTCCGCGCGGCAGCATCGATGGCGAAATCGCTGTGCGTTGCCATATCCGCAGCGATCCAGCCGACGATGGCGGCACTGGTGTCGGGCGCGATCTTCAGCGCCTGGGCGTAGGCATCGCGTGCCTCGGCGGAGCGGTTGTTCTGCTCATGCGTTTTGGCCTGTTGCATCCACGAGGTGAGCGCCGCCAGTTGCGCCTGTTCGGCAGCATTGGGTGGCGGTGCTGCGTCGTCGGCAGCAGCGGTCGTTGCGGCGGGTGCGGGGG
>NZ_JPLE01000068.1 GCF_001010415.1 Xanthomonas pisi DSM 18956 | reverse complement strand
TCCCCACCCCTTGTCCGGCGCAGGCGCCAGCGTGGCCAGGATCGGATGCAGCGTGGTCACCGCAGCCTCTTCGCCGCCGACCATCAGGCTGTAGCCTTCCTTCAAGCCCCAGACGCCACCGCTGGTGCCGCAGTCGACGAACGCGATACCGCTGTCCTGCAATTGCGCCGCGCGGCGCTGCGAATCCTTGTAATACGAATTGCCGCCATCGATGACGATGTCGCCGGCCTGCAGCAACGGCAGCAGTTGCGCCAGCGTCTCATCGACAATCTTGCCCGCCGGCACCATCAGCCACACCACGCGCGGACTCGGCAGCGCGGACACCAGCGCCGCCAGTGCATCGGCAGTGACAATGCCCTTGGCCTGCGCGCTGCTACGTGCGCTCGCGCCCGGATCGTAGCCGTGCACGCGATGTCCGCCGTGCACCAGACGCTCGGCCATGTTGGCGCCCATGCGGCCCAAACCCACCATACCCAGTTCCATAACCACTCCTCTATGCTCTGATCAGTGCAGGGTGCCACGCCTGGCGTACGCCGGCATGGCGGAATTCTCAATGGATTGTTCCGTGACGGTGCTGGCGCACTGCTGCAGCTGCCAGTCGATCCATCGCCAGTACAAGGTGCTGCGCAGATTGTGCAAGGTCAGGTCGATCGCGTAGGGCGTGCGCGGGTTGCGATCGAGCAGGCGCGCGACGTGGTAGCCGATCGGCTTGGTGCCCTTGGGGTGCACATACACCAGAAAGCCTTGATAGAACGGGTCGTCCAGCAACCGCTGCATTTCCTGCAGGCGCGTCTGCTGCGGTGGATCCAGCGTTGCCTGCAATGCCGCGTCGCGCTCGTACAGCAGTCGTTCGAACCGCCGCTTGCCCGGCCCGCGCAGCTGCCTGGAAAGCTCCCAGATCTGCCGGTTGAGTGCGTCGTAGTGCGCAAAGCCACCGTGCCGGGCCAACGCCTGCGCTGCCGCATCGCTGACATCCACCACGACGAAGTTTTCGGCCTGGTTATGGATGTCGTCCAGAAACGCCTTGTCGAACACATGCGCGATGAAACCGGGTGCGCCGACAAACGCCTGGCGCCCGAGTTGCGAGGTCTTCACCGCCTTGCCGTCGGCAAAGAAGTCGCCGGCATGCGCGCCGAGCAGAATGCTGTCGGTGTCGTGCAAGGTCAAAAACGTGCCGATGGACAGTTCGCCCGGCGTAAACACCTGATCGAATCCGGCATCGCCATACAGTTCGCGCTGCGTGGCGAGCTGGGCCACCTGCCGCCCCACACCGCATTCCGAACGCACCTGTCCACGGTAGAACGCGTCCAGCGCCTGCGCGTTGCTGCCGCGTGGCTGATAGCCGCGGCCGAAGCCCTTGAATCCACTCCAGCCCTGCGCAGCGGCACCACGCCAACCGAAGCCGATCCAGCCCAGTTGCAGCGCAGAAAACCGGTAATGCGGATTGTCCTGCAACCGGGTGACAGCACGACGTGTGGCAGCGCCAACTTCGAACCCATAGGCGCATTGGCTGGCCGAATCGTCCAGCAACGCTTTGAGCGCTGCGCCACGCTGTTGCGCATCCCAGCCCGCCGGCAGCGTGATCTGCAGATCGCCTGCTGCCTGCGCCTGCGCAAGCGAGCCGCGCGTGCAGGGCGCGCCGCGCTGGAACACTGGCGCCCCGATCGCCGCACTTTCGATGCTCCAACCCAGTCGCCGCAGCAACGCTTCCACGCAATCGGGTGCGGCCGTGCTCACCGTTTGACTGGGTGTGGCAGCGGCCACTTGCAGCAGCTGCAGGCTGCACATCGCCACACAGAGCAACGTCGCCACGCGTCGCCATGCGGTAGGCCGTTGCAACACTGCATGCGCTCGCGGCAACCATCGTCTGCGCTGCGCCCGGGATGCGCTCATCGATCGAAGAGGTCAATCGGCAGCAAGGCGCTGCTCCTGGAATACGAGAAAGCCCCGGCATGACCGGGGCTCGTGATAGTCACTTCTTCAGGCTCAGCGGCGTTCGCAGACGCGCTCGAGACGGCGATTGCCATTGGCTTGCTGGCGATTGCCCTGGATGGTGCGGCCCGCTGCACCGCCGGCCACCGCACCTGCCACAGTGGCGAGCTTCTTGCCGTTTCCGTCACCCACCTGGTTACCAAGCAGGCCGCCGATGGCCGCGCCGGCCAGGGTGCCGCCGATGCGATTCGGGTCGGTGGAATTCTTCTGCACCTCGACGTTTTTGCAGCGCACGCGGGTACCGTCGTTGAACCTGCGGCCTTCGTCTGCCGTCGTGTAACGGTGGTTGCCCGAATAGTTCTGCGCCTGGGCAAAGGTGCTCGTCGCCATCAGAGCGATCAGGGACATACCCATCAGGGAATTGCGCATTTTCATCGTACGTCTCCATCGTCCTCGCCCGTTCGGCGAGCCATGGCTGCACTGTCGCCATTCGGTCGAGAACACAATGTGAAGCGCAAACCCCTCTATTCAGGTGTTGGAGCGGTGCGTGAATCGCGCGTCATGGCCGCGTGGCGGGCTCGCTCTGCGGCACGTTGGCTGGCGCCGGCGGAGGATCCTGCGCCTCGACCGGCAACGGCGCGACCGGCGGCTGCGCCACCGTGGTCGGGGCCGATGCCGGTGCTGCCGGTGCTGCCGGTGCTGCCGACGCCGAGGGCGCGTTGGCAGCGGATGCAGGCGCTGCTGCGGGCGAAGCGGCGGGTGCGGACGGCGGCTGTGCGGGAGCCGGCGTCGGCGTCGCGCTCGCAGCGGCGGGCACCGCTTCGGTCACCTTGGGCAGATACGAGTTCAGCCGCTCGAAGAAACGCTTGTAGAAGGCCGCGTCCTGCACCGTGGTGCTGGACACGCGCACCAGCGAATCGCCGCTGCTGCCCACCGGCAACGACAACGAACCGAGCACGCCGACACCGACACTGGCGGATGTCGAGCTCTTCTTCAACGCGTATCTATCCTGCAGTGCGCTGACGAAGATCTGCGCCTTGCCGCCGTCCTGCGTCGCGCAGGAAATCCGCAGATTGAGCTGCTCGCTCTGGTCGGCTTCCTTCAGCTGGAAGTTCTTGCTGCCTTCCACTGCCGCAGCGTCGGCACGCGTCACCGCGTAACCCTGGCTCAACAGCACGCGTCGTGCGGCTTCGCAGGCTTGCGGCGACGTGGCCGCCACACTGCGCGAATAGGTATCGTCGGAGTTGAACGACTCGCGCATCAGCATGCTGTCGCCCTTGCTGCCACCACAGCCGGCCAGGGTTGCCAACGCGCCAAGCAGCGCGCCGCGCGCGATCAGGGAAGTACACGACATGGGAAGACTCCGGCATCCAAAACCGGCCAAAGCATAGCCGCAACCGATGTGCGCGCGGCGTCGCGTTGCCGGCTCAGGGCACCGGCGGTTCATCCGTTGGCAGTTGCAGGTCGACCTGCAGGCGGCTGCCATCGGCACCGATCCGCTCGGCGCGCAGGTAGTGATGGGCACGCACCGCCGCCAGCGTCACTGGCGCACGGCAGGGCTCGCCCCACAGGCTCAGGCCGAAGCCCTGCGCCTGCAACCAGCTGGTCAGGCGGTCCCACACTGGCTGCTCGGCGCACACCATCAGATCCAGATCCGCCGGGCCTTGCGGCACCAGCGCAGGCGATTGCTGCCAACGCGCGTAGCTGCCGTGCACCACCACCGGCACGCCGAGCGCCTGCACAGCCTGCAGCAGTTGCCCTGCCTGCTGCACATCCAGGCGGGCGCGGGCGTGTTGAAAGATCAGCGCATATTCGTGGCTGCGATTGCTGTCGGTGCCTGCATGCTCCAATCCAGCGGCAGGACGCGGGTAACACAGCACCCGCTCGTCGTGCAGCGTGAACAGGCTGCCCAGTATCCGGCCCAGATCCCAGGCCTGGGGGATCACGCGCCCGCCCACACGGACATTTTCGACCATGGCCACGCCGAACGCGCCCGGACGCAAGTGCCGACGCAGCGCGTGAAACACTGCGCGCATGCCGGCAAGATAGCCCGCATAGTCCGCGCTGGCATACAGCTGCCCAGCCTCCGCCGCACCATGCCACTGGCACCCGAAGTACGGCACGTTGGTCAGACACAGATCGATCGGCGCGGCGGGCGCGGTCTGCACCAGACTGCCGACCACGATCGGCGCATCCACGCCATGCCGCTGCAGCCGCGTGCGCGCCAGCCGTGCACGCGGCTGGTCGATCTCCATCCCGTGCGCCGCGCGACCTTCGAAGGCCGCTGCCAGCAACGTACTGCCGAATCCGCAGAACGGGTCGAACACCTGCTCGCCCGGCCGGCTGAAATGACGCACGAACGGCCGCATCTGATTCACCCAGCCACAGTCGCGCCCGTTGAGCGGGTCGCTCGCGCGCAGGTCGTCGGGCAATGCCCAGGCCGCATCGTCGGGCGCCGGCGTCCACCAGCTGCGTTGATCGAGCTCATCCATGGGCAGCGTCCCACAGCACATCGGCATCCGGGGCCCACCCCGCGCACAGCCGGCCGTTGGCGAAGAACACCAGCTTGTACAGATCGCCGGTGGCGTGACGGGCATGCATCGCGGCGTAGTCGGCGCTTTCGAACACCACCTGCATGCCGTCGTCGCTGCGCATCCGCACATTCCAGAAGTAATACCCTTCCGTCATGCCATCCAGCTGCCAACGCGACCACCATGGCTGTTGCATGCACATGGCCAGCAGGTGCTCCACGCCGATGCGGTGCTGCTCGATGTATCGCATCGTGCCGTTGCTGCGATACGCATCATCCAGCCGCGACAACTCGCGGAAGATCACCTGACCCGCACCACAGCTGCGCGCCCACGCGATGTACCGCGCGATCTCCTCTGCGCTGCATACCCCGCCCCGTTGCACGATGCAGACCAGACGCAGCGGCAGACGCGCGGCGATGCGACGGGCGGTCTGCACGAACGTGGTGGCATCACCAATGGGCTCGCCCGCCCGGAAGCGCATGATCGCGTCGTTTTGCGCCTGCAGCGGATGGTGACGCGACAGTTCGAGCCACGACACCCCGAAATCCACCAGCGCATCGAGCAGACGCGCACCGTGCGTCCGCGCCAAGCCCGCACCATTGCTGTACAGCACGCGCTGCTCGACGCGCGGACCAGTGGGAGTGGTCGACAAGGTGTGCAGCAAGGTCTGCAGCCACTGCGCGTCGTCGGTCATTTCCAGGCCCGACAGCGAATACGATAACGGCACCGCATGCAGCAGTTGCAGTGCGGCGCGCAACTGCGCGAAATAATCCGGGCCCGGACGCAGCATCGCCCCCGCCAGACCGCCCGCATGCTGCCGCAAATTCTCCGAACAAAAGCCGCAGCGCGCCGAACAGGGCCGCACCGAGGCATACGGCGTCAAGGTGATCGGCAATGCAACCCGATAGCGGCGTGCGCCGATCTGCAACGCATGCCAACGGCTGCTGTCGGCCTGCAGCGGCACGCGCCGCTGCAGGTTGGGTGCCATCGCACGCAATTGCGCCAACAGCGGTGATGCAGGCAGCAGCGGCACAGCATCGATGGAAGCGGGCATGCGCGTGCCTGCGTGCAAACCGTCAGCGCCGGGCGGCATCGGCACGCGCGCGTACCTGCTCCAACGTCCACTCCTGCTGCATGGCGCCGTTCTCCCACACGGTCACCAATGCATCTTCGCTGTCGGGGCTGGCAGCGGCCTCGTCGAGCAACGCACTGCGGTAACGGCCATCGCGGCGGTCGCGCAGCAGGGTCAGCCGACCGCGCTTGCTCTGCTTACCCTGGTCGGTAATCGGATCCTTGTAGACGTCGATCCACTGCCCGTCCACACGCACCGCCGAGCACTTCAGCGCGAACTTCTGCGTATCGCGGTCCACTTTCTGCAGCAATGCCCCACCCATGCCGAAGGCGACGTTGTCGGCGGCATACCCGGCTGCGGTGATGCGCTCCAGAATGGCGCGCAACGACTGCGGATTGATGCCATCGCCCTGGATCACGCGCACGTGGTTGAGCACCTTGTAGCCCTTGCCGTTGAGCTGATGCCCGAAGGCCTCGTCCAGCAACAGCAGACACTGTTCGACCACATCCACCGGGTCGCCGGAGTCCGGACGAATCACCACCGTTGCACCGGAAGCGATCACTTCCTCGCGCAAGGTGGTGCCCCAATGCTCGGCAATGGCGCGGTAGATGTCGTAGCTGTCCGACACCACCGCCACGATCGAACCAGGGCGCGCGAATTGCGTGAGCATGTTGCGATACGCATCCACCTCGCGCTCGCGCCCCCAGCTGGTGATGGTGCTGTGCTCGGCAGCGGGAATCGAAAACCCCGCCACCGGCGTGTGGTAATGCGCGCGCGCCAGCAGCAACGCCGACAAGGTATCGGTGCCGAGGAAATTCACCAGATGCGCCGCGCCGCCGAGGGCCGCCGAGCCAAGACTGGACACGCCACGCGCGCCAAAGTCGTGCAGCTTGAACGGCAGCTGGCCTTCCGGATCGTCGCTGGTGCGCTCCAGATAATCGCGCACGATCTGCTTCACCTGCCAGCTCACCGTGGCCACCGTCACCGGATACCACACGCGCAACAACAAGGTTTCCAGATACGACGGCACCCAGAACGCCTTGGCGTCGGTGGATTCGATGGTCATCAACACGTTGTGCGTGGGCACCACCGCGCCTTCGGGTACCGCACGGATACGGATCGGCAACTGCCCGCCAAGACGGTCGACGATGTCGCGCCAGCCGGCTTCGTTGAACGGCTCGCCGTGCGCGGCCAGCAAGGCCTTGGCATCGTCGATGTCGGCGTGCGTCACTGGCCGGTTGATGGCTTCTTTCAGGATCGATTGCAGGCCGAAGAACACGGTCTGCTCGTACACGCCGCCGCGCGATTCCACATAGAAGAACGAGGCATCGGTGCCGGGCGGATATTGCAGCCAGTGACTGGCCTTGTAGCTGTCGGTATTGAGCAGCAGGTTATCGAGGTAATGCATGACGGAAGCTCCTTCGCGTCGGGGAAACCAGCGGTCTGTCCGCCAGTGGGAAGTCGTGATTCGAGCAAGACGCATCGACCTGGCCGCTGCCGAGCGGCAGCGGCACACAGGCGCTGACGTCGCGCTCAGCCACGACCCAGGAAGAATTCAAGAATATGCAGGTGGTCTTCGTACAGGCGCGGGCCCATCGCCATCACTTCGGCAATCGGAATCCAGCGCGCCTTGTCGGCATCGTCACCACCGCGCACCGCAGGCAACTCGCCGGCCGGAAATTCGAAATGAAATGCATGGGTGATGGTGCGCCCGCGCAGGCTGCGCTCGGGATGGTCGAACACCTGACGTCCACGCAACGAGCCCTTGAGCACCGGCACCGGCACCTTGAGCCGGGTTTCCTCGCGCAGCTCGCGCAGGCAGCTGTCCAGCAGCCCTTCTTCCTGGGCAACGAACCCGCCCGGCAGTGCCCATAGCCCTTTGCCCGGCTCGGCGCGCCGGCGCACCAGCAGCACGTGCCCGGAATGCACCACCACCGCATCGGTGGTCACGAAGGTCGGCGCGTACGGCGCGTCCTTCCAGGCGGCGCGGTATTGCTCGATAAAGCGGTATTCGGCCACCAGTTGCGCGTAGCTCGGCGAATTGCGGCGGAACGCTTCCAGCATCTCGTACACCGGCGCCGGCACATTGCCGCGCAGCATCAGCAATCCGCCATGGAATCCAATGTCGCCGGCTTCGAACAGATAGCGGCGCAACTCGGTGGCCGACAAGGTGGCGGTATGTTGCACATCTTCCAGCGGCCACTGCGGAAACTCACGCAGGTAATAACTGCTGGCGTCCTTGTCCATGCCGATCAGGCCGATTCGCGCATCGAGCGTGCCGCCATCGGCATGCACCGCTTCGGCAACCTGGCGCTGCACTTCGGCAATCCACAGGCTTTCGTTATACAGATGGTCGCGCAACGGACGCAGGATCAAACGCTCGCGCTCGCCCGGCAATGCGGACTCGATCATCACTGCGCGTTCGGCGACAGTCCAGGGATTGCGAATGGTGCGTGGCGTGTCGGCCGAGCCGATCAGCACAATGAGCTTGTTCGCTTTGCCCAGCGCGTGGCGGGCGACGGCAGCGTGACCGTTATGAAAGGGCTCGAAGCGCCCGATAAAGACAAGATAGTCGTACGGTGTTGCCATGAGAATCCCTCACGGTTGAGTGGTCAGTCGGCGGTCTATCCGCTGGCTTGCTGCAAATGCTACGCCGATGCGCGACGGCGTCAAGCCTGTCTTCCATCGCGCGTGGGGGCAATGGTCATGCACGCGCACTAGACTTGGCAGCTGGTCACCCCGGATTCCTCAGATGCCACGCCAGTTCTTTCGCGCTGCCTCTCGCCCATTGCTTGCTGTCGTTGCCATGCTGTGCATGTCGCTGCCGGTATGGGCTGCACCTGCGCCATTGCGGGTGATGTCGTTCAATGTGCGTGTGCCGGTGGACACCGACGGCGACAAGCGCTGGTCGGTACGACGCACGGCAATGGTCGAGCTGATCAAGCAAACCCATCCCGATGTTTTCGGCACCCAGGAACTGGTGCAGGATCAGGCGCACTATCTTGCAGCGCAATTGCCCGCTTACCGCTGGTTCGGCAAGGGACGCCGCGCCGACGGCAGCGACGAGCATATGGGCGTGTTCTACGACAGCCGCGCATTGTCGGTGGTGGAATCGGGCGATTTCTGGCTGTCCGACACCCCCGACGTGCCCGGCAGCAGCAGCTGGAACACCGACCTGCCGCGCATGGTGACCTGGGCCCTGTTCGAGCGACGCAGCGACAAGCGCCGCTTTTATCTGTTGAATACCCATCTGCCGCACCGCGACCAGGACGAGGCAGCGCGCGAGCACGGTGCGCGCGTGATCCTGTCGCGTATTGCCAGCTTGCCGGCAGACATTCCGGTGGTGCTGACCGGAGATTTCAACAGCGATCCCGATCAAGGCACCTACCGCACGCTCACCGCCACGCTCAAGGACGCACGCGCCAACGTGGCGACGCCGCAAGGCCCGGAAAAAACCTTCCAGGACTTCACCACGCAACCGACCCGTCGCATCGACTGGATCCTGTTCCGCAGCCTGACACCCGTGCGTTTCACCACGCAGGACACGCGCCCTGGCGGTGTCCTGCCCTCGGATCATTACCCGGTACTGGCCGAATTCGACTGGCTGCACTGATACCGCACAGCGGCATCCACCGTCGCGGGCGAACGACGCAGGACCTCATCTGCATCTGGGCGCGTGTGTCGCGCAACAAACGCGTGTGCCGCGCAACAAAAGCCACCGCATGCGGTGGCTTTTTTGTTTGAAACTCGGTTGTGATCAGTCGGCCCAACGTCCCGGCGCCGTCGACTGCGGCAACACCTGCGCCGACAGCGGCTGATCCTGCGCCAGCAGGCCCAGCGCATCGGCGAGGATCGCAGCCGATTCATGCAGCAACGGATCGGGGCGCTTTTCTGCGGCCTTCTCGCGTGCGGTGTCCTTGACGATGTCGCGCTCGTTGCCGGTCAGGCCGTCATCGCTGTCATCGGCGAGCGGGTCCAGCGGCAGGCCTAGCTGCTTGCGTACCTGCTGACGATCCTTGCGCTGCTGATCCTGCTTCTGACGCTCGGCAACGCGCTCGGCTTCGTTCAACGAGATGTACTTCTTGGCTTTCTCGTCGCGGAACTGCTTGACGTCCTCTTCCCACCACTGGAACTCCTTGTCGGCAGCGATGCGCGCGGTGTGCAGCGTCTGCAACTTGGGCAGCAGGGGCGCGAAGTTGCCGTACTGGGTGTGCGGCGCGGCAGCGATGCGCGTCCACGGCAGCGCATTGTCGTAGGTGCTTTCGCCGAACTCGGTGGCATCCACGCTGGCCGGGAACGCGATGTCGGGTACCACGCCCTTGTGCTGGGTGCTGGAGCCGCTGACGCGGAAGAACTGCGCAATCGTCAGCTTGACCTGACCATAGCGCTGGCCTTCAGCGGCGGGCCAACGGTCCAGGTCAACGATGTTCTGCACCGTGCCCTTGCCGAAGCTGGTCTCACCGATCACCAGGCCGCGACCGTAATCCTGGATCGCACCGGCGAAGATTTCCGACGCCGAGGCCGAGCCACGGTTGATCAATACGCCCAGCGGGCCATCCCAGGCGACCTTCGGATTGCTGTCGCCATTGACGGTCACGCGGCCGCCGGATTCGCGCACCTGCACCACCGGACCCTGCTCGATGAACAGGCCGGTCAGTTCGATCGCTTCGTCCAGCGAACCGCCACCGTTGTTGCGCAGGTCCAGCACCACGCCATCGACCTTGTCGGTCTTGAAGCCAGCCAGCAGCTTGGCGACGTCGCGCGTTGCCGATGCGTAATCGGTCGCGTTACGGCGACGGCCTTCGAAGTCCTGGTAGAAACCCGGCAGCTTGATGATGCCGATGCGGCGTTCCGGTTCGCTGCCCTTGGCCGGCAGGGTGATCGTCTCGCCCTTGGCAGCCTGCTCGGCCAGACGCACCTTCTGACGGGTCAGGGTCACCGTGCGGTGCTTGCCGTCGATGCCGGACTCGGCCGGGATGTACTCCAGGCGCACCTGGGTATCCTTGCTGCCGCGGATCTTGGCCACCACATCGTCGATGCGCCAGCCGATCACATCCTCGATCGCGCCGTTCTTGGCCTGGCCCACACCAACGATGCGATCGCCTGGCTTGAGCGTGCCATCCACCGCGGCCGGACCGCCCGGGATCACCTCGCGGATCACCACCATGTCGTCCTGCTTCTGCAGCTGCGCGCCGATGCCTTCCAGCGACAACGACATCTGCTGGTTGAACGTCTCGGCGGTGCGCGGGGTGAAGTAATCGGTATGCGGGTCGACGGCGTTGGTGTAGGCGTTGACGAAGAACTGGAACACGTCCTCGCCCTTGAGCTGCTTCACCGAATCGGCGAGCGCGGCGTAACGCTTGTCCAGCGTCTTGCGGATGTCCTCGGGCTTCTTGCCGGCCAGCTTCAGACGCAGCCAGTCGTTCATCACCGACTGCCGCCACAGCACATCCAGCTGCTTGTCGTCCGAGGCCCACGGCACGTCCTTGCGGTCGTACTCGAACTTGTCGCTACCGGTGAAATCGAAGTCCTGCTTGAGCAGGTCGCGCGCGTATTTGACGCGCTGATCGACGCGCTTCTTGTAGATCGCAAACACCTGGAACGCCGGCTCCAGATTGCCACCGCGCAGCGCATCGCCGACCCCGGACTGCAGCGGCGCAAAGCCGTCGATGTCGGCCTGGGTGAAGAATTGCTTGCCGCCGTCCAGCGTTTCCAGATAACGCTTGAACACGTCCTTGGACATCGCCTCGTCCAGCGTCCGCGGACGGTAGGCATAGCGGCTGTCGGACAGCAGGCCGTAGACCAGTTTGGTCGCCGTCGCCTGGTCGGGCGTGGCGGCCGCCGGCAGCGCGGTGTCGGCGCGTGCGAGCAAGGCCATCGGAGTGGTCAACACCAGCGCCAGCAGGCCGGCCTTCATGGACGCAGAAACGTTGTAGGTCATCGAATGGCTCTCGGCACAAGGCCGACGAAAGAAAGGCGGTGAACGGATCAGACAGCATGACAGTGCCCAAAGTTGCTGGCGTTGTCATCTGCTGGCTGAATCAGCCTAGCGCCGGGTCTGTATCGGATTGTGAACGCGACCGTACCTTGCGCCGGCGCCCGGATCGCCGGATACGACACGGCCCCGCGCACTGCACGGGGCCGGCGATGAAACGATGGCGGGATGCGGTCAAGACGACGCCGTCACAGTCGCGCGTCATGGGGACCTTGCCTCCACGCGCGCGGCGTCGATCGCCTGGTGCAGTTGCCACAGGGCGCATCGGGCGCCCCGCGTTGCTCAGGCAGCGACGCCCGCGCCGGCAGCCTGGCGATCGGCGTGATACGACGAGCGCACCATCGGGCCTGACGCCACGTGGCTGAAGCCCAAGGCGTTGCCGTAGTCTTCCAGCGCCTTGTATTCCTCAGGCGTCCAGTAGCGCATCACCGGGTGGTGGTGCGGTGTCGGCTGCAGATACTGGCCGATCGTGATCATGTCCACATCGTGCGCACGCAGATCGCGCAAGGTGGCCTGTACCTGCTCCATCGTCTCGCCCAGGCCGAGCATGATGCCGGACTTGGTGGCGATGGACGGGTGCTGCGCCTTGAAGCGTTGCAGCAGGGTCAGCGACCACTGGTAATCCGCGCCGGGGCGCACGTTCGGATACAGGTCCGGCACGGTTTCGATGTTGTGGTTGAACACGTCCGGCGGGCTCAGCGCCAGGATCTCCAGCGCGCGGTCCATGCGGCCCTTGCCGCGGAAATCCGGGGTCAGGATCTCGATGCAGGTGTTGGGCGAGCTGGCACGGATGGCTGCAATGCAGTCCACAAAGTGCTGGGCACCGCCATCGCGCAGGTCGTCGCGATCCACGCTGGTCACCACCACGTACTTCAGGCCCATGTCGGCCACCGTGGTCGCCAGGCTGGCCGGCTCGTTCGCATCCGGCGGCTTGGGCCGACCGTGCGCCACATCGCAGAACGAGCAGCGCCGCGTGCACACCTCGCCCAGGATCATGAAGGTGGCGGTGCCGTGGCTGAAGCATTCGTGGATGTTCGGGCAACTGGCCTCTTCGCACACCGTGACCAGGCGGTTTTCGCGCAGCTTGGCCTTCAGGTTCTGCACCGCGTTGCCGGACGGAATCCGCACGCGGATCCACGACGGCTTGCGCAGCACCGGCGCGTCGACGAACTGGACCGGCGAGCGGTTGATCTTGTCGCCACCGATCTGCTTGACGCCGGTCTGCAGCGGCGCAGGCGCGGCGGTGTCGCCGGAAACGACCTGCAAGGGGATGGAGCGGGCGATAGGCTGGGTCATGGCGATACGGGCGCTCAGGCCGGAAGCGAAAGGTCGGGCATTGCGGAGGCGGGGTGCAGGGTCAGGCCGAATTGGCGCGCCAGCTGATCGAGCAGCACGGCCTTGACGGCTTCCATCCCGGAGGGACCGCCCAAGTCTAGCACCGAGGTCACCTGCAGGCCTTGGTAACCGCAGGGGTTGATGCGGTGGAACGGCTCCAGGTCCATCGCCACATTGAACGACAATCCGTGGAAGGTGCAGCCCCGGCGCACGCGAATGCCGAGTGCGGCGATCTTGGCGCCGCCGACGTACACACCCGGCGCGCCTTCGCGGCGTTCGGCCACGATATTCCACTCGTCCAGCGTATCGATCAGCGCCTGCTCGATCTTGCAGACGTAATCGCGCACGCCGATCCTGAGCCGCCGCAGGTCCAGCAGCGGATAAATCACCAGCTGGCCGGGGCCGTGATAGGTCACCTGACCACCACGGTCCACCTGCAACACCGGAATATCGCCCGGCGCCAGCACGTGCTCCGGCTTGCCGGCCTGGCCCAGCGTGAACACCGGCGCATGCTCGACCACCCACACCTCATCGGCGGTTTGCTCATCACGTGCATCGGTGAAACGCTGCATTGCACGCCATACCGGAGCGTAATCCTGCTGACCGAGGTCGCGCAGCTGCGCGGGCGCAGTCGCAACCGCGGCGGGTTCGGCCGCTACAGCGTCCACTTCACTTCCGGATGGTCGCGCAACGCCTGATGCGCCGCGTCGAACTGCTCCCGGCTCTCGGCACGGAAGCCGATCTTGACCGAGACATATTTGCCGTTGGAAGAATGCTTCCAGCTGACGCTTTCCTGCAACAGCTCCACACCGGTGGCAGCGAGCAGGCGCGGCAATTCGGTTTCCAGGCCGCGCTCGGCCGCGCCCATGGCGCTGAGCTCGAAGGTACCGGGAAACTGGAAGCCGTGATCGGGGTTGTCGGTGCTGATATCCATCGCCCCATTATCGGGCCGGCGCAGGGCAAACCCAAGTCCGCGCTCTCCAAAACGCCAAGCGGAGCCGCGTGCATGGCACCGGCTCCGCTCGTCCCGCCAGGCAATGGACGCCTGACAAGTTCATTCAACGATGGCGTTCGACAGCGACGCGATACACCCGCCAAGTCAGGCCGCGCCCGGAGGTCAGTGGCACGCGCTGGACACCCCTTTTTGGCACGCCAGCCTGACTGTCTGACACGGGGCGATCGGCCGGACACATTCGGCCGACGCCAGTGCTTACTTGGACAATTGCAGCATGGCCGACGACACCCAGCCGCGGTTGCCCATCTCGTCCTCGACTTCCCACATGACGCCTTCCTTGGTGCCGGTGGGGTACAGCATCATGCCAGGCTCCAGCGTACGCACTGCTGCGCCAGAGCCCTTGGCGTTAGCCAACAGACGCCCTGCGCGAGTGACCGTGACCGCCTGCTGGGTGTTGGACACTGCCGGATTGCCGGATAGCCCGCCCAGCTGAGTGACGACATCGGTATACGCCTGCAGATAGGCCAGCGTGATCACCTGGCCGATCTCGGTATTGGCATAACCACCAACACCAGCCGCGCCCAAGCCGCCGCCAGTGAACAAGCCACCCGCACCGCCCCAGCCCATGTCGGTCTTTTTGGCGTTACCTTCGGCCATGGCAACCTGTTCGGACGAGCGCACATCGGTGATGGTCAGCGCTACGTCAGCAGTCTTCTTGGTGAAATTCAACCCTCCCACCAGGGCGCCCGCATTACCGCCCACCAAGCCGCCCAGCAAACCTGCCACCGCGCTGCCGCCAGCATTGCTGTTCTGCGAAATGAGGTCTGGCGTCATCACATAGTCAGCCGCGCGGATCTGGCCCTTGCCCACGTTGGAACGCGCACGCAGATCGCCACTGGCCGCCAGATCGCGCTCGCGCTGCGATGCGGCCATGCCCGCACCACGGTCCACCAGGGTGAAGCAGCGTGACTTGTTGACGAACACCTTGATCAACTTGGATGGCGCCGGCAGCTGCTGACCCGTCCACCAGTCGACCGCGTCTTCCGGCTCGATGACCGACAGGCTACCCAGCGGCTTGGGGCACGTCGGGATCTCCGCAACGCCTTGCTTGCGTTGGTCCTGTGCGGAACCCTTGCCCTTGAAGGCATCCTTGAAGCCGGCCGATGCCGGCGCACTGACGCTGGCCAATGCAATACCCAGCACGCTGGTCAGTGCCACCGCGCTCAAAGAAATCGTCTTGCTCATGTTTTTCCCCTGACACCTGCGCTGCCCTTGGCGAACGCGATCCGTTGGTGATGAAATGGCCTGCAAGGCCGCCGTTCCTTGGGGCTTCTTTCCCCGGGGCGCATCATATGCTATTCGCGCGTGCTTTTCATCGCTACTCCGTCGCAGTGTCGGCACGTCAAATGGAACGGATCGGTGCCTGGGCCAGCGTCGCTGCGGCGCAGACCCCGGGTCATGATGCGCGCTTGTTCACGCGGCGCAGCCGCGGGCACAGGCACCTTTGCACCATCCCGCCGCTCCTTGTTCACCAGGCCTTCCATGCTCCGACCGCGCGCCTTGTCTGCTGCCTTGCTGCTCTCTCTCACCGGGCTGTCGATGCCAGCCATCGCGGCGGATCAATGCGATTCCAGCCGGCTGGGTCGCACGCCGCCGGCGGTCAATTTCCGGGTCGACAACGATCTGTTCGGCGGCGAAGACCAGGACCAGGGGTATTCCAACGGTGCGGTGCTGACCCTGGTCTCGCCCAACCTGGTCGACTACACCGACGACCCGTGCCTGCCGCGCACCGCACGCTGGGTCAACAGCTATCTGGAGCGGCTGCATCCAGGCGAGTTCGACCAGCAGAACATGGTGTTTTCGATCGGCCAGGCGATCTTTACGCCCACCGATTACACCCGTCGCGACGTGATCCCGGAGGACCGCCCGTATGCGGGCATCCTGCTGGCGAGCTTTGGCTACAACGCGCGTAACGATGCGCACCTGCGGACCACGCAGTTGCAGGTGGGCGTGGTTGGCCCGTGGGCATTCGCCCAGGAAGCACAGGATGCGATCCACGACGCGCTGGGCGACGAGAAATTCCAGGGCTGGGACAACCAGCTGCATAACGAGCCGCTGATCAATCTGGTGCACGAACGCATGCGCCGGTGGCCGGCCGATGCCAGCGGCAATGCCGATGGATTCGGCTGGGACTTCATCTCGCACTGGGGCGGCGCAGTGGGCAACATGGCGACGCACCTGAACGCCGGTGGCGAAGCACGTTTTGGCTGGAAACTGCCGGACGATTTCGGTAGCACCCCCACCCGCCCGGCGGGCGAAAACACGGCCCCGAGCCGGCTGGGACGTGCCAGTGGCTGGTCGGGCCACCTGTTCGTGACCACCGACGCGCGCTGGGTGATCCGCGACATCACCCTGGATGGCAACACCTTCCGCAACAGCCACAGCGTGGACAAACGCCCGTTTGTGGGCGATGTCGGCTACGGCCTTGCGGTGATGTACGGCCGCTGGAAGTTCGCACTGGCCCGCTACCACCGCACCCGCGAATTCGAAACCCAACGCGAAACCCCGGTGTATGGCAGCTTCACGATCAGTCGGATGCTTTGAGGGCTGGGATTGGGGAGTCGGGATTGGGGATTCGCAAGAGCGGGTTGCCGTTGCTCTTGCTCTCGCCTTTGCCAATCCCGAATCCCCAATCTCCAATCCCCGCAAAGAAAAAGCCGGCTTTCGCCGGCTTTTTCTTTGGATCACTCCGATTCCCACCACATCCAGAACGAATCCCAGAGGCGCTTGAAGAAGCCGCCCTCCTCCACTGCGTTGATGGCGACCAGCGGGGCCTGGGCGATGATCTTGCCGTCCAGGCTGACCTTGACCGTGCCGACCTGCTGACCCTTCTTGATGGGCGCTTCCAGGGTCTTGGCCACCTCCATGCTGGGCTTGAGATCGTTGTAGCGGCCGCGCTGCAGGCTGACCTGCAGCGGCTGGGCCACGCCCAGTTGCACTTCGTCCTGTGCACCCTTCCAGACCTTCTGCTTGGTCACGACCTTGCCAGGCGCGTACAGGCTATGGGTTTCGAAGAAACGGAACCCCCAGTTGAGCAGGGCCAGGCTGTCGGTCGCGCGTTGCTCTTCGGAGCTGTCGCCCATCACCACCGCGATCAGGCGCTGGTCGCCGCGCTTGGCCGAGCTCAGCAGGCAGTAGCCGGCTTCGGACGTATGGCCGGTCTTGATGCCGTCCACCGCCGGGTCGCGCCACAGCAGCCGGTTACGGTTGCTCTGCTTGATCGAGCCGACCTGGAATTCCTTGATCTTGTTGTAGGCATAGGTTTCCGGGTAATCGCGCACCATCGCGCGGCCCAGCATGGCCAGATCGTAGGCGGTGGAGTGATGGCCTTCGGCGCTCAACCCATGCGCGTTGACGAAGTACGAATTCTTCATGCCGATCTTGGCGGCGTAGCTGTTCATCAGCGAGGCGAAGGCTTCTTCGCTACCGGCAACATGCTCGGCCAGCGCGATCGCGGCGTCGTTGCCGGACTGGATCGCCATGCCCTTTTCCATGTCTTCCAGACGCGCGGTCTGGTTGACCGGGAAGCCGCTGTAGCTGCCGTCGGTGCCGGCGCCGCCCTCGCGCCAGGCGCGCTCGCTCATCATGACCTGGTCGTCGCGCTTGACCTTGCCGTTCTTGATTTCCGCGGCCACCACGTAAGACGTCATCACCTTGGTGATGCTGGCCGGCGCCAACTGCTGATGGATGTTTTCGCCGGCGAGCACCTGCCCGGTGGCGTAGTCCATCAGGATCCAGGATTTGGACACGGCCGGCGCGGGTGCCGGCGGAACCGGCAGTGCAGCCGGCGCGGCAGCCACGGCGGGAGTCGGCTGCGGCGCGGGTGTCTGGGCGCAGACCAGGCCGAAGGCGAACGTGGCCAAGGCAGCGGCGGCGAAGCGGAATTTCATTGAAGAACGACTCCTGACGGGCCCGAAGGCTGGGTAATCCGAAATTGTAAGGTGCGATGGAGATTCAGGCGACGCAGTCCGGATCGCAGGCGCCTGCGCAGTTCAGTGTTGCAGTCAGCTGATCGCGCGCTGACGCCTCAGGCCACCGGCTGCGGCGCTGGTCAACGCGGTTGGCGCCAGCGCCGCGCATCGGGTCGCCGACCGCGCCGGCGGCTCCTGGCGGCAAGACGGTCTGCGCTCAGTTGGCGACGATCTGCGGACGCCCAAAACCCAGACCGGCAATACGCTGGGAAATCTCCGACGCGTTGGCGTGGTCGCGCGCGTTGACGCGCAAGCGCCACAGGGTGCGGCCACCGCTGACGATGTCGCTGACGCTGGCACCGGCGATACCGGCCGAGGCAAGCTGCGACAGCGCGCGGTTGGCGTTTTCGCGGCTGGCAAAGCTGGCGACCTGCAACAGGATGTCGCCAAGCGCAGCCTCGGCCACGCTCGGCGCCTTGGCTGGAACTGGAACCGGCTCAGACTTGAGCGGGCGCGCTGCCACGTCCGCTGCCTTGACCGCTGCAACGGCCACCGGTGCGGCAACCGGTGCTGTCGCCACGCCTGCCGGTCGCTGCACCGCAGCGGCAGGCTTGCCGGTGGCTACCCGCACGCCCTGCGTCTTCATCCAGGTATCGAAGTTGTCGGCATTACCGGGCTGGCGCGAATCGGCCACGCGATAGCGCCAACGCTCGCCAGCCGCAGTGACCGGCGTTGCAGCGGCGGCGGCCGGTGCGGCCACCGCCGTGCCGGCGCCGCTCGGCACCGTCCGCGTGGGCAGGCGCTGCACCAGGCCATCGATCTGGCTGCTGCCCGATGCCGGCCGCGCACTGGCAACGGCCGTCGTGACCGGCACCCGTCCGCGATTGCGCTTGGCCAACAGGTTGCCGTTATCGGCTTCGGTCAGCCCGCGGACTTCGACATTGCCGGTGCCCTTGCCGGTGATGCCCAGCTTGACCGCGGCGGCGTAGCTCAGATCGATCACGCGACCATCGTGAAACGGGCCGCGGTCGTTGACGCGCACCACCACCGAATCGCCGGTATCGGTATTGGTGACCAGCGCAAAACTGGGCAGCGGCAGCGTCTTGTGCGCGGCGGTGAAGGCGTACATGTCGTAGACCTCCTTGTTGGAGGTCAGCCGGCCGTGGAATTTGCTGCCGTAATACGAGGCGGTCCCGCGTTCGACATAGTCGCCCGGGTTGTCCATCACCACATAGCGCTTGCCCAGCACTTCATAGGGCGAGCGATTGCCGACTGCCGAGCGCGGCTCGTCGGTGACCAGCGGTTCGGGGATACAGGCCACGTTGGGCACGTGGTCCGGCGTGGTGTCCTTGACGCCGGGCTTGTACAGGCCGCCGGCGGTGTAGTCGCCGCGCGTGGACGGGTCTTCCTTGGCGGCGGCATACGGGGAGGTCGACGGGCATCCGGTGGCGACATACGCCGGCCCCTTGCCTTCGACCTTGACGCCCTTGACGGCGCCGCTGCCCTTGGCGCCGAGGTTTTTCTTCGGTGCGCTGCTACAGGCCGCCAGGCCGAGCATCAGCGCCATCGGGATCAGCCACTTGGGGCCTGTCATGCTGTTCATGCCGGTGGTAACTCCTTGCCGGCGATGGCTTCGGACAGCTGGAACACGGCCATCGCATACATCTTGGAAATGTTGTATCGGGTAATCGCGTAGAAGTTCTGGAAGCCCAGCCAGTACTGCTTGCCGTTGGCATCGTCCAGGCTGATCGGGGTGGCGGTGCTGCCCGCCACCACCGGCGCGCCGGGGTGATACCCGCGTGCGGACAGATCGGCCAGCGTGTACACCGGCGACCAGTCGGTGGGATTGAATTCCTCGTGACCGGCAGCCAGCGTGGCCGGCACGGCGACCTGACCGCCGCGCACCCAGCCGCCCTTCTTGACGAAGTAGTTGGCGATCGAGGCGAACACGTCGTTGTAATCGTTGAATAGATTGCGCTTGCCATCCGCATCGCCATCGACGCCGAACTGGCGGTAGCTGGACGGCATGAACTGGCCCATGCCCATCGCGCCGGCGTAGCTGCCGATCAGGCTGGTGACATCGAGCTGCTCTTCCTTGCCGAGCGCGAACAGCTGACCGAGTTCGTCGCGAAAAAACAGCTCGCGGCGCACTTCGCGCTCGAGCTTGGCCGGGTCGCCGCTGCGCGGGTAGCGGAACGCCAACGTGTACAGCGCGTCCAGCACGCGATATTTGCCGGCATTGCTGCCGTAACTGGTCTCTACCCCGATGATGGCCACGATCACCTGTGCCGGGACGCCGGTGGCGGCTTCGACCTTGCTCAGCTCGGCGCGGTGCTCGGCCAGGAAATGACGCCCGCCATCGATCCGGGCCTGGGTAATGAACATCGGCCGGTATTCGTTCCACGGCTTGACCCGCTCGGCCGGCCGCGACATCGCGGTGACGATGGCGTCCTTGAACTGCGCCTGCGCCAGCACCGCCTCGATCTGTGCGGCATCAATGCCGTACTTGGCGGCGGTGTCGCGCACGAAGTTGGCACGTGCGATCTCGAAGGGCACCGGGGTCAGATCGACCGGCGGCAGCGCGGGGGCTTCGGCGGCGGCGCTTGTCGGCGCAACCGGAGCCACTGGCGGCCTGGCTGGCGGCGCGCTGGCGGCAGGTGGCGGGGACGGAGGGCTGGGCTGTGTCGCGCAGGCGACAAGGC
>NZ_JPLE01000067.1 GCF_001010415.1 Xanthomonas pisi DSM 18956 | reverse complement strand
TCAGGGCGGGGGGACGTCGCCCTTACAAAAATTTCTGCCGGACTTGCGCACCCGCAGCGCCGCAGGCGCGCAGGGCGCGAGGACGGGGTGTGCTTTCTTTTGGTTACTTTCTCTTTGCACAAGCAAAGAAAAGTAACTCGCGCCCGACAGGGCGTGAAAGCTCTGCTTTGTGTTCAACTGTCCAGAACATCCCAATGGACGTGAAGCCCTGCTCTGTTTTAAACCCCAGAACCGCGCAAGCACACAAACCACGCCACGCTTCAACATCACCCAGCGCCGCACCCTCATCCGCCCTTCGGGCACCTTCACCCGGCGGGAGAAGGGAAACGCCCGGCACGGGTCTCGATCGCACAGCTCACACGTTCAACAACAGGAACTCCCGCTCCCACGAACTGATGACCCGAAAGAACGTCTCGTATTCCTTCCGCTTCACCGAGATATAGGCCCGCACAAACCGCCGCCCCAACATCGCCTGCAACGCATCGCACCTCTCCAGCCCATCCAGCGCCTCGCCCAAGGAACGCGGCAGATCGTAGCCCTGCTCCTTGCCGTTGCTGCTGATCGGGGCGGTCGGCTCCAGCTTTTCGCGGATGCCCAGTAACCCGCAGGCCAAGGTCCCCGCCATCGCCAGATACGGATTGGCATCGGAACCGGCAAACCGGCTTTCCACCCGCATGTTCTGCGGCGCGTCGATCGGCACCCGCAACCCGCAGGTACGATTGTCGAAGCCCCACAGCACATTGCTGGGCGAGACCTCGCCGAACATCAGCCGTCGGTACGAATTGACGTTGGGCGCCAGCAGCCCCATCGCCAGCGGAATGTATTTCTGCAGCCCGCCCAGATAGTGCGCGAAGGTGTCGCTGAACCCGCCCTCGCGCTTGCCGCTGAACACGTTCTTTCCAGTGCCGGCATGCAGCAGGCTCTGGTGGATATGCATCGCACTGCCCGGCTCGGTTTCCATTGGTTTTGCCAGAAACGTGGCGTACACGCCGTGTCGCAACGCGGCTTCGCGCATGGTGCGCTTGAACAGAAATACCTGGTCGGCGCGCGACAAGGCATCGGCGTGGGTGAAATTGACTTCCAGCTGCGCGGCGCCGGATTCGTGGATCAAGGTATCCACGTCCAGCTCCATCGCATCGCAATAGTCGTACATCAGATCCAGGATCGGGTCGAACTCGTTGACCGCATCGATCGAGTACGACTGCCGCGCGGTTTCCGGGCGTCCGGAGCGTCCGGCCGGCGGCAGCAAGGGGAAATCCGGATCGGTGTTCTTCTGCACCAGGAAGAACTCCAGCTCCGGCGCCACCACCGGTTGCAGCTTGACCTGCGCATACGCATCGAGCACGCGACGCAGCACATTGCGCGGTGCCAGTTCGTGCGGCTGCCCGTCCTTGGTGTAGCAATCGTGGATCACCTGCGCGGTGGGGTCGGCAGCCCACGGCACCATGCGCACGGTGGACGCGTCCGGGCGCAGATGCATGTCCGAATCCGATGGCGAGGTCAGCGCGTAGTAATCGTCCGGAAAATCGCCGGTGACGGTGGTGGCGAAGATGCCCTCGGGCAGACGGGTGCCGTAATCGTGCGAGAACTTGTCGGCCGGAATGATCTTGCCGCGCGCATTGCCGGTGATGTCCGGCACCAGGCACTCGACCTCGGTGATGTGGCGGTCCTTGAGCCAGCGGCGCAGTGCGCTTTCCGGCTGCTTGGGCGTGGATGTGCGCGAACGTGTGCGGATCGACATACAACCTCACTGACCGCGCTGAGCGGCATAACGGCGACAGGCCTCGCCGAAGGACTGAAAGATGGCACGGTAGAACGGATGCTGTGTGACACGCCATTCCGGATGCCATTGCACGGCAAGCAAAAACCCCGGCCCCGGGCCGCGAAAGGCTTCGATCAGGCCATCTGGCGCGGTCGCTTCGACCAGCAGGCCATCGGCCAGCGTGGCGATGCCCTGCCCATGCAGGGAATTGACCCACACCTCGGCCGCGTCGCTCATCCCGGCCAGCCAGCCGCCGGGCTGCAGCTGCAGCGGATGCGCGGGGCCGTATTGCACCTCCAGCGGCGCGCTGCGGTCTTCGCGATGGTCGGCCAGTCCTGGCACCGCATGCACGCGTTGATGCAGGCGCCCGCCAAGCGCGACATTGACCTCCTGCAGGCCACGGCAGATCGCCAGCACCGGCAGGCCGCGCGCCAGCGCCTGCGGAATCAGCCCAAGGCTGGTGGCATCGCGCGCCGGATCGTGCGGATTGCCCTCCCAGCTGGATTGGTCGCTGTAGTGGCGCGGTTCGATATTGCTGACCGCCCCGGTGAGCAGCACGCCGTCCAGTCGATCCAGCCACACCCCGGCATCCAGGCTGGGCTGCAGGCTCGGCAGCAGCACCGGCATGGCCCCGGCCGCGTCCACGACCGCACGGATGTATTTTTCGCCGGCCGCCAGAAACGGATGCGGCCCTTGCGCGATGCGATCGGTCGGCAATCCGACCAGCGGCACGACAGCCATGCAGACATCCCGATGCGGTGCGTTGAACGGCAGATGCGCTCGAACTTACCGCGCCGCTGCCGCCATTGCCACTGGCCGCGCCCTTGCATGGTCGCAAACGATCACGCGTGCTTTGCTAGGCTGGGCGGCGACTTCGCAGGTGGTGCCCATGGCTTCCGAGAATTCCGTCGCATCGCTGCCCGCTGCCGATGCCGCCACGCTGGCGCGCATCGCAGGCTGCCACGCCATCGACCTGCTCTTGCCCGACACCAACGGCGTGCTGCGCGGCAAGCGCGTCACTGCCGATGCGCTGCACAAGGTCTACCGGGATGGCGTGTGCCTGCCGATGTCGCTGATCGCCACCGACATCAACGGGAACACCGTGGAGGAAACCGGGCTTGGCTATGCCATCGGCGATGCAGACCGCATCTGCCGGCCGATCGAAGGCTCGCTGCGCCCGGTGCCGTGGGCGCCGCAACCGATGGCGCAGCTGCTGCTGGCGATGCACACGCCGGACGGCAACCTGTTCGAGGTCGCACCGCGCGCAGTGTTGCAGCGGGTGGTGCACGGCTTTGCCGCACTCGGGTTGACCCCGGTGGTGGCGGTGGAGCTGGAGTTCTACCTGTTCGATGCCCTGCCCGATGCGCAGGGACGCCCGCAGACCCCGCGCGACCCGGTCACAGGCATCCGCAGCGACAGCACCCAGGTGTATGCGTTGCAGGACCTGGACGACCACCGTGGCTTTACCGATGCGGTCGCTGCTGCCTGCCGCCAGCAAGGCATTCCCGCCGACACCGCCGTGGCCGAGTACGCACCGGGCCAGTTCGAGATCAACCTGCAGCATCGCGCCGATGCGGTGGCCGCCTGCGACGAGGCGATCCTGCTCAAACGCACCATCAAGGCCATTGCGCAGCAGCAGCGCATGCTGGCCAGCTTCATGGCCAAGCCCTTCCCCGGGCAGGCCGGCAGCGGCTTGCACCTGCATGTGAGCCTGCTCGATGCCGACGGGCACAACGTGCTGGCCGGCCCGGCGCAGATGCCTGCCGACCGCCTGCGCCACGCCATTGCCGGGCTGCAGCGGCATGCAGAGGCATCGTTGTTGTTGTTTGCCCCGCACGCCAACAGTTACCGACGCTTCGTCAGCAACGCCTTCGTGCCGCTGGATGCCAGCTGGGGTTTCAACAACCGCACCGTGGCGCTGCGCATCCCGCATAGCGATGCCGGCAACACCCGTATCGAACATCGCATCGCCGGCGCCGATGCCAACCCGTATCTGGCCGCGGCCGCGGTGCTGGCGGCCATCCTGGATGGCCTGCAGCAACCCGCCGAGCCCACGCCGCCGATCAGCGGCAATGCCTATGCGCAAGGGGTCTTCGAGCCACGCACCTGGCAGGGCGCGGTCGATGCGTTCGTGTCCAGCGCGTTTATCGGCACGCAGTTGGGCACCCAGTTCCGGCATGTGTTCGCACAGCAGAAGCAACGCGAGCTGCTCGACTACCAGGCGCTGGTGCCGGACCTCGATTACGCCCGGTATCTGCGGACCGTGTGATGGGCAGCCCGGCCACCGCGCTACCGCACGCCGACACTGCCGTAGGCGGCTATCCGGACAGCTGGTACGCGCACAGCGCCCCTGCCCTGCCCGCGCAGCCACGCCTGCGCGGCGCCGAACGCGCCGACGTCTGCATTCTCGGCGCCGGCTATACCGGCCTGACCGCGGCGCTTGCGCTGGCCGAAGCCGGCTACCGGGTCGTCGTGCTGGAGGCGCGGCGCATCGGCTGGGGCGCTTCCGGTCGCAACGGCGGCCAGGCCATCGTCGGCTACGGCTGCGAACAGGACACCCTGGAAGCGCTGGTCGGCGATGCAGATGCGCGGCTGCTGTTCGATTTCTCGCGCGATGGCATGCGCCTGCTGCGCCAGCGCATCGCGCGCCATGCCATCGCCTGCGATTGGCGCGATGGTCACGCCCATGTCCCGCTCAAGCCGCGCCAGGTGCGGGCGCTGCAACACGGCATCGTGCGCATGGCCGAACGCTACGACTACCCGCTGGAGTGGTGGGACCGCGCCCGCACCCGCCAGGTGCTGGACAGCCCGCTGTATCTGGGTGCGATGTTCGACCCCGCCAGCGGCCATCTGCATCCGCTGGCCTACGCATTCGGCCTGGCGCGTGCGGCACTGGCGGCCGGCGTGCGCATCTTCGAGGACGCGGCGGTGACCCGCCACGCCCCCGGCGCGCAGGTGACGATGCACACCGCCCAGGGCAGCGTGACCGCCGACTTCGGCGTGATCGCCGGCAACGCCTTGCTGCGCGGCATCGCCGCGCCGCTGGAGCAGCGCATCATGCCGGTCGGCACCTATGTCGGTGCCACGCCGCCGCTGGGCCAGGCGCGTGCGCATGCCCTGATCGGCAACGACATGGCGGTGGCCGACACCAACTGGGCGCTGGACTATTACCGGCTCAGCGCCGATCACCGGCTGCTGTTCGGCGGGCGCGCCAGTTATTCCTCGCGCCCGCCGGCAGGCCTGCAACGCCTGATGACCCGGCGCATGCACACCGTCTTTCCGCAGCTGCGCGATGTGGGGCTGGAGACCGTCTGGGGCGGCTACGTCGACATCTCGCGCAACCGCGCGCCGCACTGGGGCCGGCTCGCGCCGAACCTGTATTTCGCCCAGGGCTTCTCCGGCCACGGCGTGGCGGCCACGGGTCTGGCCGGCCAGGTGATCGCCGAGGCCATCGCTGGCCAGAGCCAACGCCTGGATGTGTTTGCGCGTATCCCGCACCGGCCGTTCCCTGGCGGGCAGCGGCTGCGCACCCCCCTGCTGGTGGCGGCCATGAGCTGGTACCGCCTGCGCGACGCGCTGTGGTGACTACGCCATCGAGGGCATCGCAAGCTGCGACGAAGCGCTCAAGTTTTGACGAGCAGGGCCGTTAGCTGATCTGACGGTTCGATCCACACGGCCAGCCGATGTCCCCAGGTACCCTACATCGCAATAGTGAAAGCGCAGTCCTGCCGCAACGCGTGTTGCTGGTGGAGAACTCGCGCACGTTCACCAGCATGCTGCGCGAAGCCATCGAGCAACGCGTGGAACTGCCGGTCACGGTCGTCTCGACCCTGGCCGAAGCGGCGCGCGTGCTCGACGAAGAGGACGGTTGGTTCCTGGTCCTGACCGGCCTGGTGCTGGTCGACGGCGACCGCGACAAGGTCGTGGAGTTCTTCCTCTCGCGCAACCTGCCGACCGTGGTGGTCAGCGGCGTGTACGACGAGGATCTGCGCCAGCGCGTGCTGCAGCAGCAGATCATCGACTACGTGCTCAAGAACGCACCGGGCAGCATCGAATATCTGGCGTGGCTGGTGCAGCGCCTGGAGCGCAATCGCCGCATCGGCGCGTTGGTGGTGGACGACTCGTTGTCTGCGCGCACCTATGCCGCCGCCCTGCTGTCGATGTACGGCTACCGCGTGGTCCTGGCTGCCGACGGCGCCGCCGGCCTGGAAGCGATCGAACGCGACCCCGGCATCCGCCTGACCATCGTCGACCAGGAAATGCCGGGCATGGAAGGCGTGGAGTTCACCCGCCGGCTGCGCGCGCTGCGCTCGCGCGACAAGGTGGCGGTGATCGGCATTTCCGGCAACAGCGACTCGTCGCTGATCCCGCGCTTCTTGAAGAACGGCGCCAACGACTTCCTGCGCAAGCCGTTCTCGCGCGAAGAATTCTTCTGCCGCGTCTCGCAGAACGTGGACCAGCTGGAATTGATCGGGACGTTGCAGGACCTGGCCACCCGCGACTTCCTCACCGGCCTGCCCAATCGGCGTTACTTCCTGGAACAGAGCCAGCGGGTGATCCCGCAGTTGCTGTCGCAGGATCAGACGGTGACCGCGGCCATGCTGGATATCGATCACTTCAAACACATCAACGACACCTGGGGCCATGAAGCCGGCGACCAGGCGTTGCGCGCGGTGGCCGCATCGGTCTCCGGGCATGCCCGCCCGCAGGACCTGGTGGCGCGTTTCGGCGGCGAAGAATTCTGCCTGCTGGTGCCGGGGCTGGATGCAGCCAATGCCACCAGCTACTTCGAAACCCTGCGCGAAAGCATCAGTGCGCTACGCGTACGCGTGGGCGACGACACGCTGAGCATGACGGTGAGCATCGGCGTGTGCATCGCGACCGAAGGCGACCAGTCGCTGCATCACCTGTTGAACGAAGCCGACAAATACCTGTATCTGGCCAAGGCCGGCGGCCGCAACCAGGTACGCCTGGCCAGCTGAGCGCGCCTGCAGCAACGCGGCAGCGGCCGGGACGCAGCCCAAGGCGCGTCTTTTGAAGCCCCGTAGGAACGCACCTGGGCGCGACCAAGCGTTAGCGATCACCCACCCTCTCACGCCAGCACCCGCGCCTGCGGCAATCGCGTACCAAAGAGCGTCTAGCGACGCGAACGCCGCGCCACCGTCAGCGCGAGCAGGCTCAGCACTGCGGCTGCGCCAAGGTAGTAACCCACCGCCTGCACCCCGTAGCGTGCCGCCAGTTGCGTGGCCACATACGGGGCCGGTGCCGCGCCCAGGATGCTGGCCAGATTGAACGACAGCGACGCGCCGGTATAGCGCACCTCGGTCGGATACAGCTCCGCCAGCAAGGTGCCGCAGGGACCGTAGGTCAGCCCCATGAAGAAGAAGCCCAGCCCAAGAAAAACCAACACCTGCAATGGGTGCTGGGCCTGGAACAACGGCGCAAACGCCAGCCCGAACGCAATGATGGCGATGCTGGCCAGCATCATCGCCAACGGTGCGCCGTGGCGATCGCCGAACTTGGCCGACAGCGGAATGCCCAGCGCAAAGAACACGATACCGGCCATCTGCAACAGCAGAAATTGTTCCTTGTCGTAGCCCAGCGTCTTTGTGCCATAGCCCAACGCGAACACGGTCATCAGATAGAACAGCACGAAGGTGGCGAATGCGCCCAACGTGCCAATGATCAGCGCCGGCCAGTGCTGCGAGATCACACTGCCCAGCGGCAGCCGCACGCGCGTGTCGCGGTCCAGGGTCTTCTGGAAATCCGGCGTTTCGGTGATGCTCAGGCGCACCCATAGGCCGGTGATCACCAACAGGGCGCTGGCCAGAAACGGCACCCGCCACCCCCACTGCATGAAGGCCGCATCGTCCAGCAATGCGCCCATCCCCAGGAAGGTGCCGGTGGACAGCAGAAAGCCCAACGGCGCACCCAGCTGCGGAAACATGCCGTACCACACGCGTTTGCCCGGCGGTGCGTTCTCGGTGGCGAGCAACACCGCTCCGCCCCACTCGCCGCCCAGACCCAACCCCTGACCGAACCGGCACAGCGCCAGCAGCAGCGGAGCCCAAACCCCGATCTGCGCATAGCCGGGCAGCAGACCAATGGCGACCGTGGACAGGCCCATGGTCAGCAACGCCGCCACCAACGTGGCCTTGCGGCCTACCCGATCGCCGAAGTGGCCGAAGACCGCCGAGCCGACCGGCCGCGCGATGAAGGCCACCGCAAAGGTCGCCAGCGACTGCAGCATCGCCGCGCTGCCGTCGCCGGCCGGAAAGAACAAGGTCGGGAACACCAGCACCGCAGCGGTGGCATAAATGTAGAAATCGAAGAATTCGATGGTGGTGCCGATCAGGCTGGCGAACAGCACGCGCGCGGGTGAATTGATGGGCGTGGCGAGCGGCGCGGCGGCAGTCATCGTTGATCGGCATCCAGACAAGACAAGACGGCCGATTCTGGCAGATCGCCGCGGCTGTTTGCGCGGACCAACCGGCCTGGAAAAAGTTACAGACGTGACCGCCTGGCGCGTGGGCCATGCCATCTTCCTCCCTGAAGGGAGCCGACAAAACGTAGCGAGCAGTCGTCAGATGAGCAGGGATGGCCTGCTAGCAATGCGTTGATCGAAAAGACGGATGATCTGCGACTTGGCTGCCGGGCCGTCGTTCGCCCACCATCGAGGGAAACGCTGCAACTACGGACTGGTCGAATAACGAAGATAGATCACTTGTAGGGCTGATGATCTTCAGCTTTGGCTGCAGGACCCTTGCCCGCCCACCATCGCAGGACACGCTGCAAGTACGTCCTTGCAAGCTCTTACGCGGCATCCATGCCGCGTAAGGTCCCGCGACGGTGGGCGGGCAAGGACCAGTCGAGATTGTCGGTGTGCATGGTGTTCAACAACGCAGCCAGCAAACTGTCTGGTGCGGTGAGGGCACCGCGCACTCGACCGACTCGGCGCCTGATCCAAGCTTCCGAGTCACCATCGACCGTGTACTGCAGTGCTTCGTTCTTCAGTAACGTCACCAGCCAACTCTCTGGTGCGGTGCCCGCATCGCTTGCGGGACCGTTGGTGGCATGGATGCCGCCGTCGAGTCCCCATTGACGGGTTCACGGCGTGTCACGCATGCGTTGAGGGCATCGTGCACTCGACCGACTCGGCACTTGATCCAAGCTTCCGACCTCAGCCAAACAGCGCCAGATGTTCAACACAGCAATCCAGAAGATTGCTTAATTGCCCTGCGGCGCCTGCACCGTTGCACGCTGCGCCTGTGCCGCCAAGCCGACTGGCGTCAGCACCGCGAATTGCCGCTCGCTGCGTTCTTCCACGTGGATCCAGCCCGGGCCGGGCTGGCCATCCAGGTTGGCACTGCCCAGCCAGGCGAGCGTGCGCAGCAGCACGCTCATGCGCACGCCCAGCTGTTTGCACAACCTTGCCAGCGACACGCCATCGGGCGTGTCGGCCAGCGCCTGCAGCAACTGCGCGGTGAGCTGCGGATCAGCGGACAAGTACCGCTCCGATATCGCGCGGCGCCGCATCGGCGGTTTCGGCGCGGTGCGGCAGCACGATCACCGGAATCGACTTGGAGGTCGGCGTGCGCGCCTCGTCGGCAAAACTCGACAATGGCACCAGCGCATTGGTTTCCGGGTAATACGCGGCCAGGCAGCCGCGCGGAATGTTGTAGTCCACCAGCAGGAAGCGCCGCGCCTCGCGGCGCACGCCATCCTCGCACAGGCTTTCCAGGTCCACCCAGTCGCCGGCCTTCATGTTCAATGCGGCAATGTCGGCGCCGTTGATGAACAGCACGCGGCGCTCGCCGAACACGCCGCGGTAGCGATCATCCAGCCCGTAGATGGTGGTGTTGTACTGATCGTGCGAGCGGGTGGTGGCCAGCGTGAACACCATTTGATCGCCGCGCGAACGACGCGCGCGATGGATCGGGTTGTCGGTGGGCACCGCGTGCGATTTGAACACCGCACGCTGCTCGGGCGTGACCCAGTTGCGGTCGCGCGCGGTATTGGACAGACGGAAGCCGCCCGGCGTACGCACCCGCTGGTTGAAATCGGCAAAGTCCGGGAACACCTGGGCGATCAGGTCGCGGATGCGGTCGTAGTCGCCCACCAGCCAGCGCCAGCGGATGGCGCTGCGCGCACCCAAGGTGGCTTCGGCCATGCGCGCCACGATCGCCGGCTCGGACAACAGGTCCGGCGAGGCCGGCGGATTGATGCCGGCCGACAGGTGCACCATGCTCATCGAATCCTCCACCGTCACGCCCTGCGAGCCGGCGTCCTGGATATCGATTTCGGTGCGCCCCAGGCAGGGCAGGATCAGCGCATCGCGTCCATGCACCAAGTGACTGCGATTGAGCTTGGTGGTGACGTGGACGGTGAGCTCGCAGTTGCGCAGCGCGCGATGGGTGGCATCGGTATCCGGCGTGGCGGCGGCAAAATTGCCGCCCATCGCGAAGAACACCTTGCCGCGCCCATCCAGCATCGCTTCGATCGCACCGACGGTGTCGAAGCCGTCTTCGCGCGGTGGCGCAAAGCCGAACACCGACTGCAGCTTGTCCAGGAACGCGGCCGGCGGTTTTTCGTAGATCATCATCGTGCGGTCGCCCTGCACGTTGCTGTGTCCGCGCACCGGGCACACGCCTGCGCCGGGACGGCCCAGATGGCCGCGCAGCAGCAGCAGGTTGGTGATCATGTGGATGGTGGCCACCGAGTGCTTGTGCTGGGTGATGCCCATGCCCCAGCACGCGATCACGCGCTCGGCCTTCAGGTAGATTTCGCCGGCCTTGCGCAGCGCCGCTTCGTCCAGACCGGACTCTTCGACGATGGTGTCCCAGCTTTCGGCATGCACATCGGCAGCGAATGCGTCGAAATTGGCGGTGTGCTCGGCGATGAAATCCAGATCCAGCAGACGCGGCGTGCCGTCGCGCTGGGCCTGCGCATCGCGCTCCAGCACGTGCTTGATGATGCCCTTCAATGCCGCCAGGTCGCCGCCGATCTTGAGCTGGAAGTAATCCGAGGCGATGCGCGTGGAGCCGTTGTGCAGCATCTCGAGCTTGTCCTGCGGGTCGGCGAACTTCTCCAGCCCGCGCTCGCGCAGCGGATTGAACGCCGCAATCGCCGCGCCGCGCTTGGAGGCCTGGCGCAGCTCGCCCAGCATGCGCGGGTGATTGGTGCCCGGATTCTGGCCGAAGATGAAGATGGCATCGGCCAGTTCGAAATCGTGCAGCGACACTGTGCCCTTGCCCACGCCGATCTGCGAACGCAGCGCGGTGCCGGACGGTTCGTGGCACATGTTGGAGCAGTCCGGGAAGTTGTTGGTGCCGAATTCGCGCACGAACAATTGATACAAAAATGCCGCTTCGTTGCTGGTACGCCCGGAGGTGTAGAAGATCGCCTCGTCCGGCGTCGCCAGGCCATTGAGATGGCCGGCGATCTGCGCAAACGCGTCGTCCCAGCTCACCGGCACGTAATGGTCGGTGGCGGCGTCGTAACGCATCGGGTGGGTCAACCGACCCTGCCCTTCCAGCCAATAGTCGCTGTACTGCGACAACAGGCTGACGCTGTGCGAGGCGAACAGTTCCGGCCCGGCGCGGCGCGCGGTGGATTCGGCGGCCACGGCCTTGGCGCCGTTTTCGCAGAATTCGAAGGTGGAGGTATGGTCGCGATCCGGCCAGGCGCAGCCCGGGCAATCGAAGCCGTCCGGCTGGTTGGCGTGCAGCAGCGTCTTGGCGCCCTGCACCGCGATGTCCTGTTCCATCAGGTGCTTGGCCACCGAGCGCAATGCGCCCCAGCCGCCTGCGGGATTGTCGTACTGCTTGATGGTTTTCTTGCTCATGCGGGCTCTCCCACGGCAACGCCCAGATCCAGGCGTTGTGGATGGCTGTAAACAACACAATCGTGATTGCGGGCAAACCCGATCAGGGTCAGTCCCGCGCTGTCGGCCAGGCTGATCGCCAGCGCAGTCGGTGCGGAAATCGCTGCCAGCAGCGGAATCCGGGCCTGCGCAGCTTTCATGGCCATTTCGTAACTGGCGCGGCTGGTGACGACCGCAAACCCTTGCGATGCATTGATGCGCGCGCGCGCCAATGCACCGATCAATTTGTCCAAGGCATTGTGGCGCCCGACGTCTTCGCGCACGAGCTGCACCACCCCGTGCGCATCCGCCCAACCGGCCGCATGCACCGCGCCGGTCTGCGCGGCAATCGGCTGCTGCGCATGCAACGCCTCCAGCGCACGCGCCAACGCATCGGCATCGATCTGCAGCGTCGACTGCAGCCGCGGCGGCACGCGCAGCACCGCCTCGATCGATTCGTTGCCGCACACGCCGCAACCGCTGCGTCCATCCAGGTTGCGCCGCCGCTGATCCAATGCGGCCGCGCGCTCGGGCGGGATCTCGATCTGCAACGAAGCGCCTTCCAGGAAAGTTTCCACCGCGACCACGCGCAGGTCCTGCGCATGGTCGACGATGCCCTCGCTCAACGAGAAGCCGAGCGCGAAATCCTCCAGGTCCTCCGGCGTGGCCATCATCACCGCGAACGGCACCTGGTTATAGATCAGGGCAACCGGCATTTCGGCCGCCACCATGTCCTGCACCGTGGCACCGCGACCGCCGCGATGGCGGACGACCGTGCGCACCACACTACCGGGGCGCACTGCGCGGGAAGACGGACTGGTCATCTCACCTCAATGGAACAGCACGAAGGCTTTCTGCAGCGTCACCCAGATACCGAACGCCATCGGGATGCCGACCGCCAGCCAAGCGAACGCGACCAGCGCGGGATTGCCGCCATGCCCGATGCGCGCCATCTGTTCCGGCGGCAGCACCGCATGCCCGCTGCGGTCGACCTTCTCGTGCGCCAGCTGCTTTTCGCGTGCCAGTTCGTCCGGCGTCATGAAATGACGCGCGGCCACCGGGCGCACCAACAGATTGCAGATCAGGCCGAGCACGAGCATGCCGGCGAGGATGTACATGGTGGTGTTGTAGACCTGTGACGGCGGGCTGCCGTGCGCCAGCTGGTACTCGCGCATATAACCCACCACCACCGGGCCCAGGATGCCGGCGGTGGCCCAGGCGGTCAGCAGACGGCCATGGATGGCGCCGACCATCTGGGTGCCGAACAGGTCGGCCAGATACGCCGGAATGGTGGCGAAGCCGCCGCCATACATCGACAGGATGATGCAGAAGATGCCCACGAACAGCGCGATGCCGCCCACGCCGCCGGCCGACGGCGCCGCCGCATACAGGCAGATGCCCAGCACGAAGAACAGCGTGTAGGTGTTCTTGCGGCCGAGCTTGTCGGACATGCTGGCCCAGAAGAAACGGCCGCCGATGTTGAACAGGCTGAGCAGGCCGGTAAAGCCGGCCGCGATCGCCGCGATGCTGGCCAGCTGGGTCGGATCCAGGCTGCCGAAGCCGATATCCACGCCGATCAACCGGCCGCCGAACACTTCCTGCAGCATCGGCGAGGACATGCCGATCACGCCGATCCCGGCCGAGACGTTCAGGCACAGCACGCCCCACAACAGCCAGAACTGCGGAATGCCCCAGACCTTTTTCACGTGCACGTGGTTGGCGGTGATCATGGCGTTGTTGCTGGCCACCGGCGCGGTCCAGCCGGCGGGCGTCCAGCCGCTCGGCGGCACGCGGTAACCGAAGGCGCCGGCCATCATGAACACGAAATACAGCGCAGCCATCACCAGGAAGGTTTCCATCACGCCCACCGAGGTGGGGGTGGCGAAGTGGCGCATCAGCGCATCGGCCAGCGGGCTGCCGATCATCGCACCGCCACCGAAGCCCATGATGGCCATGCCGGTCGCCATGCCGCGGCGGTCCGGGAACCATTTGATCAGGGTGGACACCGGCGAGATGTAGCCCAGGCCCAGACCGATGCCGCCGATCACGCCCGAGCCCAGCCACAGCATCCAGATCTGATGGAAGTGGATGCCGGCCGCCGAGATCACCAAGCCGCCGCACCAGCACAGCGCCGAGACCACGCCGGCCTTGCGCGGACCGGCGCGTTCCAGCCAGCCGCCCCAGATCGCCGCCGAACAGCCCAGCAGCACGAAGAACAGCGTGTACATCCACTGCAGCTCGCTGATCTTCCAGTCGCAAGTGGTCGCCACCATGCGCGCGAACAGGCCCATGTCGGCCGGGCAGGCGATCGATTCGGTGATGCCCAGCGCCTTGGACAACGGTAGCCAGAACACACTGAAGCCATAGGCCATGCCGATGCACAGGTGGATCGCCAGTGCAGCCGGCGGAACCAGCCAACGATTGAACCCCGGACGCGCAACGATGCGCTCCTTGGACAGCAGACCGGCGTCTGCGCCACTGGCTGTCGCCACGGTGGATCCTTGCGTCATTCCCATTTCCCCAAGATAAAAAGTGCGATGAATACGATTGACGGCTGCGATGGATGTGGCGTGCTCCGATCAGACCGGCGACGGCAATCAGACCCGACAGGGGCCGGTCTGGCGCATCATCGGCGATCCTCGCGTCTTTGCAATGCTCGGCATCGCCTCGCAGCGTTCCATCGCCCTGCCACAGCCGCGCCACGCAAGCCTTCCTTGACGTTAGCGGCAGGCATTGCGACTAATTGACTAGTTCTTAAGGACTAGATCGCGCGGCATGCCAGGCCCGGCTGGTGCGGTGCCGCGGTCGGCCAG
This sequence comes from Xanthomonas pisi DSM 18956, assembly GCF_001010415.1. Lineage (GTDB taxonomy): Bacteria > Pseudomonadota > Gammaproteobacteria > Xanthomonadales > Xanthomonadaceae > Xanthomonas > Xanthomonas pisi. The sequence continues at coordinate 27,745 of NZ_JPLE01000067.1, read as the reverse complement.
GGTGACCGCCACCGCGCAGGCTGCCGTAGAGTCGTGCCATCCCCGTCAAGGAGCCTGCGATGCACGACCACCCTTCGCACGAGACCGCCGGCGCGCTACCGGCGACGCCGCAGCTGGATGCGTTCTGGATGCCGTTCACCGCCAACCGCCAGTTCAAGGCGCGCCCTCGCCTGCTCGCCTCGGCCGCAGGCATGCATTACCGCGATGTCGACGGCCGGCAGATCCTGGATGGCACCGCCGGCCTGTGGTGCTGCAATGCCGGACACGCGCGCGAACGCATCGTGGCGGCGATTCGCGCACAGGCCGGCACGCTGGATTTCGCCCCGACCTTCCAGATGGGTTCCCCGCTACCGTTCGAACTCGCGCAACGCCTGGCCGCCATCGCACCGCCCGGCCTGGGCCATGTGTTCTTCACCAACTCCGGCTCAGAGGCGGTCGATAGCGCGATGAAGATCGTGCTGGCCTACCACCGCCTGCGCGGCGAAGGCCAGCGCACCCGCTTCATCGGCCGCGAGAAGGCGTATCACGGGGTCGGCTTCGGCGGCATGTCGATCGGCGGGCTGCCCAACAACCGTAAATGGTTCGGCCCGCTGCTGGCCGGCACCGACCATCTGCGCCACACCCTGGATCTGCAGCGCAACGCCTATTGTCGGGGGCTGCCGGCGCACGGCGCTGAGCTGGCCGACGACCTGGAGCGGCTGATCACCCTGCACGACGCCTCCACCATCGCCGCGGTGTTCGTCGAACCGGTGTCCGGCTCGGCCGGGGTGATCCTGCCGCCGGACGGCTACCTGCAACGGCTGCGCGCCATCTGCGACCGCCACGGCATCATCCTGGTGTTCGACGAGGTGATCACCGGCTTCGGCCGCGTGGGCGAGGCGTTCGCCGCGCAGCGCTTCGGTGTCACGCCCGACATCATCACCGCCGCCAAAGGCCTGACCAGCGGCACGGTGCCGATGGGCGCGGTGCTGGTGGCCGATGCGATCCATGACGCCTTCATGCACGGGCCGCAAAACGCCATCGAGCTGTTTCATGGCTATACCTACTCCGGTCACCCGCTGGCCTGCGCGGCCGCGATTGCGACCCTGGACACCTATGCCGAGGAAGGATTGTTTTCGCGTGCGATCACGTTGGGGCCGCACTGGGAAGACGCGCTGCACAGCTTGCGCGGGCTGCCGCACGTCATCGATATCCGCAACATCGGCCTGATCGGTGCGATCGAGCTGGCGCCACGCGATGGCGCGCCCGGCGCACGCGGCTACGAGGTGTTCGAGCGCTGCTTCCATGACGGCGGCCTGCTGGTGCGCGTCACCGGCGATGTGATCGCACTGTCGCCACCGTTGATCGTCACCGCCGAGCAGATCGGGCAGATGGTCGAGACGCTGGCCGGCATCCTGCGCCAGGTGGACTAGCGGCGACAGGCAGGAGTGCGCTGCAGCCGGTGCCAGGCGGCCCATGACCGAGACCGCATGGCCGCGTCGCACTGGCTCCCGGCGCACGCGCCGACCTGCTGATGCCGGCCTACCGCGGCGCGTTGAGGCCGCGCCCGACGTCGCTCGCGTGTCACGGGCGCGGGTACCACGTCAAGCGCGCAAAGCCGGAGCAGGCTCTCTACAATGCCGGCCCCGTACTCCCCCCGCAGTTGCCCCATGAACCTCGTTGTCAAAGAAGAACTCAAGGCCTACATCGACCCGCTGACACCTGACGAGCACGAGGCGCTGGAGCGCAGCCTGCTGGCCGAGGGCTGCCGCGATGCCTTGGTGTTGTGGGGCGATGTGCTGGTGGACGGCCACAACCGCTACGGCATCTGTCAAAAGCACGGGCTGCCGTTCCAGACCGTGCAGAACCCGCGCTTTACCTCGATGCAGGATGTGCACCTGTGGATGATCGAACAGCATCTTGGCCGGCGCAGCGTGTCGGACTTCCAGCGCGGCGTGCTGGCGCTGCGCAAGCGCGAGATCCTGGCCGCACGCCAGCGCAGCCAGCGCGACGCCGATGCCGCCGCCGAGGCGCCGGTGGTGGACGACGAACAAGCCGACACCGGCCTGGATGACAGCGCCGCCCGTGCGACCGACGATACCGACAGCCCACCGTGGGAAGAAACCTCCACCCCGGTAAGCCGCGCCGAGCTGGCACGCGAAGCGCGCCTGAGCAGCAACCAGGTGGTGATGATCGAGCGCATCCACAAACAGGCTGCGCCGGAAGTGGTGCAGGCAGTGAAGGCCGGCGAGATCTCGATCAGTGCTGCGGCCGCCGTGGCCACCTTGTCGGAAGACGAGCAACGCGCCGCCGCGCAGGCCGGCAAGGCCGAACTCAAGCAGGCCGCCAAGCGCGTGCGCGACGCCAAGCGCAAACCCAAGCCCGACGAGGCCGAAGGCGGCGAAGCCGAGCGCCGCGACGTCAAGGCCCTGCAGCGCCGCGTCGCCGAACTTGAAAACGAAAACGCCGCGCTGCAGGCCAAGGTGACCGCATTGCAAGCGCAGCTGGAGCGCCTGCGCGGCTGATCGGGCGCCCGCCGGCCAACCGCATCCCGTAGGAGCGCACCCGGGCGCGACAGGCCGTCCCGACACAGCCCCTCGCGCCCGGGTGCGCTCCTACAACCGCAAGAGTCTCGTGATCGCCCCGGCACAAGCGCAGCGATGACATCTGCGCGGTTGAGGCCCCCCGCCGGCCAACCGCACCCCGTAGGAGCGCACCCGGGCGCGACAGGCCGGCCCGATACAGCCCCTCGCGCCCGGGTGCGCTCCTACAACCGCAAGAGTCTCGTGATCGCCCCGGCACAAGCGCAGCTGGAGCACAGGCACGGAACGCTCGGCCACCACCCACCGCGCGCGACGGCCCCATCTGCCGTGGACATGCCTTGGTCAAACGACTGGGTACACTTCGCGGATGGAACCCAGTCTCGGCACTCCCCGCCCCATCGATCCCCGTCGCGCCCAGCTGCAGCGCATGAAACTGCTGGCGGTGGCCTTGCTGCTGGCGATGTTCGCCGGCTTCGTGGTCAGTCACCTGATGGGCGAGCAAGGCATCTGGGCGTGGGTGTCGGCCTTCTGCGAGGCGGCCACCGTGGGCGCCCTGGCTGACTGGTTTGCGGTGGTGGCGCTGTTTCGCCGCCCGATGGGACTACCGATCCCGCATACCGCCATCCTGCCGCGCGGCAAGGAACGGCTGGCCGACGGATTGGCGGTGTTCGTGCGCGACCAGTTCCTCGCCCCGGCTGCGTTGATGGAAAAGCTGCGCGTGTTCGACCCAGCCACCCGCCTCGGCGAATGGCTGGCCAAGCCCGAGCAGGCGCGCATGCTCGCGCAGATGGCGCGCGGCTGGATGTTGCAGGCGCTGGAGCTGCTGGACGAAGCCGCGGTACGCCGCGCCATCCAGCGCTTCGTGGTCGATCGCCTGCGCAAATGGAATGCGGCCGCCACCGTCGGCGATGTGTTGGCCTTGCTGACCACCGACGGGCGCCATCAGAAGTTGCTGGACGAAGTGCTGCTGCGGTTGGGCGAATGGCTGGACCAGGAACAGGTCAAGACGCGCGCGTCCGCATTGATCGTGCGATACGCGCGCCGCGAGTGGCCCAAGCTGGTCGGCACGGTGAACTGGGTCAAGCCGATCGAGGAGATCGGCGACAGCCTGGCCGACCGCATGGCGCGTGCGGCCATCGAAGAACTGCAGGACATCCTCAAGACGCCCGAGCATCCAATCAGGCTCGACTATGAAGCGTGGCTGCAACGCTATATCGCGCGCCTGCGCGACGAGCCGGACATGGCTGCGCGCGTCGAAGAACTCAAGCAACGTGCGATCGAACATCCCGCGCTGCAGGAATACGTGCAGGGCCTGTGGGGCGAGATCCGCGATGCGCTGCGCAACGATCTGGCACGTGAGGACTCGTCGATGGCCGCGCACATGGAGCGCTCCATGCAATCGCTCGGCCAGGCCTTGGCGCAGGATCCGTCGCTGCGTGACGCACTCAACCAGCATATGCTGCAGGCAGCCGACAAACTCACCACGCGGCTGCGTGCATCGGTGACCGACCATATTGCATCGACAGTGAAAAGTTGGGACGAACGTCACCTCGTCGAACAATTGGAATTGGGTGTGGGACGCGATCTGCAATACATTCGCTTCAACGGGACCTTGGTCGGTGGATTGATCGGCCTTTCCCTTCACGCATTATCGATCTGGCTATCGTTCTGATGCATTGAAATGACGTTGATCGCCCAACAGGCCAGCATGCAGCGACCGGGGACACTGCACGCAGCCGGATGATCGTCAGGCGGTACCACGAGGTCGACGTTGCCGTCGGCCAGCACACTGGGCACGCAACAGGCAAGGCGAAGGAACGAAGATGCCGAATGGCCGCTGGGATCTGCGCAGGAAATACGGGCGCCGCGCCTTTATCAGCGCACTGCTGATCCTTACCGCAGGTTTGATTGCCGCCATCGTGACCGGTGTCTGGCTGCAGCGGCATAACGAGCTCGAGCGCGAGCAACGCTTCCAGTATGTCGTGCGAGCCCTGGCGCGCAACGTCAGCGAACGCATGTACACCTTCGAGCACGGCTTGCGCGGCGCGCGCGGTGCGGTGATCGGCGCCGGCAGCGAGGTCATCAGTCGAGAACGCTTTACCCTGTACAGCCGCTCGCGCGATTACGCACGCGAGTTTCCCGGCGTCCTGGGTTACGGCTATATCCATCGGGTCGCGCCTGCCGACGAGGAGGCGTTCCTGCAGACCGCGCGCGCCGACGGTGCGCCGGATATCCATCGCCGCCTGCTGGCACCGTGGGATGGCGAACGCTACATCGTGCTGTACTTCGAACCGGAGTCGTCGGGCAACCGCCCCATCGGTCTGGACATCGCATCCGAGCCGCGCCGTCGCGCCGCCGCATTGCAGGCCGCGCGCAGCGGCGAGCCGATCATGACCTCGCCGGTGTCGCTGTCGGGCTATCGCGTGCCCAGCGAGAGCGGCTTTCTGGTGTTGCTGCCGGTGTATCGCGAAGGTATGCCGTTGCAGACGCCACAGCAGCGCATGGCCGCCACCAACGGCTGGGTGTACGCGCCTTTCAGCGTCGAGCAGATGGTGCGAAGCGCGTTGGGCGAGCGCGACGACGTGGCGCTGGACCTGTCCGACCGCAACGAGCCCACGCATAACTTCTACCGCAGCGGCACCCCGGCCGCCGCCAGCGCGCGCTGGCGGCCGGTGGTGCAACAGTTGCCCATCTATGGGCGCACCTGGATCATCACCGCCCACCCCACCGCCAGCTTTGTGGCATCGCTCAACCAGACCTCGCCATGGCTGGTAGGCAGCCTGGTCATGGCAGCGTCCGCCTTGTTTGCCGCGTTGCTGGGGCTGTACTTCAGCAACGGGCTGCGCCGCGAAGAAGTATTGCGCAAGCAGATGGAGCTGGCCGCACTGGTCAGCCATTCCAGCGAAGCCATCGTGGCCGAAACCCCCGATGGCCGCATCACGCACTGGAACCCCGCCGCAGAAGCGATGTTCGGTTACACCGCCGAGGATGCGATCGACCAGGACCTGACCCTGCTGCTGTCGCCGCAACCGTATGCGATACCGCGCATCGACCACGCCGATGACGCATTCCCGGCCAATGCCTCGGCCGCGCAGAGCATGCGGCACCGCGATGGTCACCACGTGCATGTGCTGGCGAGCAAGGCGCCGATCATCGAACCGGATGGCACGCTCAGCGGGCACTCGCATTTTTTCCGCGACATTTCCGAGCGGGTGCGCTCGCATCAACGCATCCTCGACCTCAATGCCTCGCTCGAACATCAGGTAGCCGAGCGCACCAGCGAACTGGTGAAGTTCTCGGTCTTGCAGCGCGCGATCCTGGCGCATGCCGGGTACGCCATCATCGCCACCGATTCCAGCGGCTTTGTCACGCTGTTCAATCGCGCCGCAGAAAAGCTGCTCGGCTATCACGCAGAGGACGTGATCGGTCGGCGCAAGGCCAGCCAGTTCGTCGAACCGGAGGAACTGCAGGAACGCGCGCACCTGCTGTCCGAACAGACCGGGGTGCCGGTGGCGCACACGCTGGAAGCGGTGGCCGCCCTCACCAGCCTGGGCCGCAGCGACACCAGCGAGTGGACCTATGTCGGTCACGACGGTCGCCGCCTGCCGGTGCTGCTGACCTTGAGCACGCTGCGCGACGACAACGATCAGGTGATCGGTTACCTCGGCGTTGCGGTGGATCTCACCGAGCAGAAGATGCACGAACAACAGCTGCGTCTGGCGATGGATGCGGCCAAGAGCGCCAATCAGTCCAAGTCCGATTTCCTGGCCAACATGAGCCACGAAATCCGCACCCCGATGAACGCCATCCTGGGCATGCTGTACCTGCTTCAGCGCAGCGAGCTGCCTGGCGCGGCGCAGGACATGGTCACCAAGATCGACCGCTCCGCACGCACCTTGCTGGAAATCATCAACGACATCCTGGACTTTTCCAAGATCGAGGCCGGGCGCATCGATCTGGAACGCGCACCGTTCGATCTCAATCAATTGTTCGACAACATCGCCGACCTGATGCGCTCCTCGCTCAGCGCCAAACCGGTGGAGATGATCGTCGAGCCGTTGCCGCGCGACAGCCGCTGGCTGTTGGGCGATGCGCTGCGGATCAACCAGGTGCTGGTCAATCTGGTCGGCAACGCGATCAAGTTCACCGAGCAGGGCGAAGTGGTGCTGTCGGTACGGCGCTTCCCCAGCGGCGATCCGAACAGGATCAAGCTGTTGTTCTCGGTGCGCGATACCGGCATCGGCATTTCCAAGGAAAAGCAGAGCCTGATCTTCTCGCCGTTTCTGCAGGCCGATACCTCTACCAGCCGGCGCTATGGCGGCAGCGGGCTGGGGCTGACCATCAGCCGACGCCTGATCGAACTGATGGGCGGCGAGCTGGAAGTGGAAAGCGTGCCCGGCCGCGGCAGCGAGTTCTATTTCGTGGTGACCCTGGAAAAAGCCGCGCCACCCAACACGCAGCAGGACCTGCCTGCGCTACCGCCCGAAGCGATGCCGCGCGTGCTGATCGCCGACGACCACGATGCCGCGCTCAGCAATCTGGTGCGCATCACCACCGACCTGGGCTGGCGCGTGGACGCAGTGGCCAGCGGCCAGGCCGCGCTGGCCGCGATCGAACAGGCCAGCGAGCCCTACGACATCTTCCTGCTCGACTGGCGCATGCCCGACATCGACGGTGTGGCGATCGCCCGGCAAATCCGCGCACGTGCCGCCCCTGGCCCGCATCCGGTGATCGTGATGGTCACCGCCTACGAGCGGCGGCTGCTGGAGCAGCATCCCGAACAACAGGATCTGGACGCGGTGATGACCAAGCCGGTGACCAGCGCCGCACTGCATCGTCTGGTGGAGCAATTGGTCGACGAGCGCCCGGGCGCGCGCCCGGTCACGCCGACCTTCGTGAGCCGACGGCTGGAAGGCACGCACCTGTTGCTGGTCGACGACAGCGAAATCAACTGCGAAGTGGCGCAGCGCATTCTCGAGGGCGAAGGCGCCATGGTCACCGTCGCCCACGATGGCGAGCAGGCGGTCAACACCCTCAAGCGCGCGCCGGATCTGTTCCACCTGGTGTTGATGGATGTGCAGATGCCGGTAGTGGATGGCTACGAAGCCACCCGGCGGCTACGGCAGATCCCTGCCCTGGCCAGCCTGCCGGTGATCGCGCTGACCGCCGGCGCGTTCCGCCCGCAACAGGAAAAAGCGCTGGAAGCAGGCATGAACGGTTTCATCGCCAAGCCATTCAACGTCGAGGAACTGGTCACCGCGATTCGTCACTTCATGCATCCCGGGATCAAGCGCGTTCCCTCGCTGCCGCACGAAACCAACCTGGCCAATGGCCCGGAGTGGCAGCACGACAACCCCGAGCTGCTGGACGCTGCACGCGCGCGCAGCCTGTGGCGCGAGCGCGAGCCGTACGCGCGTTACCTGAGCAAGCTGCTGCGCGACAATCCGGACCCGGCCGAGGTCGCGGCCGAACATCTGCGCCGCAACGAACTGCCGGCCATCGGCGCCATGGCGCACAAGTTGCGCGGTGCGGCGGGTTCGCTGGCGCTGCCGGCACTGGCCGGGGCGGCAAGCGATCTGGAAACGCGCATCGAAGACGGTCACGACATCACTGCCTCGTTGATCGCGCTCAAGAACGTCATGCAACGCACCGCCGAGGCGATTGGCGCTTTTTTGCAACACGACCAAGCCACCACGGCAGCCAACGACGACGATGTCGCACTGGACGCCAACAGCCTGCAGATCCTGGAGGCCGCCCTGTCCACCGACGACGCCGACAAGATCGACCAGGCGCTGCTGACGTGCGCACCGCACCTGCCACCGACGTTGCAGGAAGAGCTGCAACGCGCCGTGGAAGATTTCGACTTCCGCCGTGCCCAGGCCACCCTGCACGACTGGCAGGCCACCCACCCACGCTGACGGCGCTCTCCCGTGCCGTCGGCAAGGACTCCCCATGCCGTCCCGTCCCCTGCTGTGTGTCGACGACGAATCCAGCAACCTGGCGACCCTGCGCCAGCTGTTGCGTGACGACTTTCCGCTGGTGTTCGCCAAGACCGGCGGCGAAGCGCTGGATGCGGTGGCAAGGCACGCGCCTGCGTTGATCCTGCTGGACGTCGAGCTACCGGACATGGATGGCTACGCGGTGGCACGCACGCTCAAGCAACACCCCTCCAGCAATGCCATCCCGATCCTGTTCGTGACCTCGCGCAACAGCGAACACGACGAGCGCGCCGGGCTGGACGCCGGCGCAGCCGATTACGTCAGCAGGCCGTACTCGCAGGCCCTGCTCAAGGCGCGCATCAACACCCAGCTCAGGCTGGCCGAAAACGCGCGCCTGGCACAGCAATACCGCGATGCGATCCATCTGCTGGGCACTGCAGGCCAGGGTCAGGACGCGGACACCGGCGCGCATATCTGGCGCATGGCGGTGTATGCACGCGTCCTGGCCGAAGCCGCCGGCTGGTCGCCGCAACAGGCACAGACACTGCAGGATGCCGCGCCGCTGCACGACGCCGGCAAGATCGCCGTACCCGGCAGCATCCTGCACAAGCCCGACGCGCTGGACGAACACGAACGCTCGGTGGTGCGGCAGCACCCGCAGGCCGGGCACGACCTGCTGCGGCACGGCCGTGGACCGGTCTTCCAGCTGGCCGCCGAAATCGCGCTGCATCACCACGAATGCTGGGACGGCAGCGGCTATCCCAGCGGCCTGGCCGGCGAGGCCATTCCGGAATCGGCCCGTATCGTCGCTGTGGCCGATGTCTTCGACGCACTGTGCGGGCGACGCGCATACAAGGCGCCGTGGACGGTAGAAGACGCCATGCGCAAGCTCGAAAGCATGTCGGGCAAGCAACTGGAACCGCGTCTGGTGCAGCATTTCCGCAATGCCCTGCCGCGCATCCTGGAGATCAAGGACGCCTGGGACAGCCGAAGCGCACAGCGCTGATCCAGCGCTTTACGCTGCTTATTGCGTAGTGCTTGCTGCTTGGCACTTGCTGCTTTGCACTTGCTGCTTTGCACTTGCTGCTTTGCACTTGCTGCTTTGCACTTGCTGCTTGGCACTTGCTGCTTGGCACTTGCTGCTTGGTACTTGGTGCTTGGTACTTGGTGCTTGGTACTTGGTGCTTGGTGCGTACTGCTGGATGCTGGGTGTTGAGTGCTGGGTGTTGAGTGCTCGCGAGCGAGGCACGATCGACATGCACATCACTTCCCTTCTCCCACCGGGAGAAGGTGGCGCGTAGCGCCGGATGAGGGTACGACGCCACCATTGCCCCCCTCGCCCCCCGACATCGCCCTCACGCAATACGCTCGCTTCGCCATACACGCTTACACACGACCGCCCGAACGCTGGCAGCTCTCTTCGCCTGAGAACAGGACCACGGCGACAAACAGCCAGCGATCCAGCGCGCCTCATCAGGCCACCAAGACCGACACACCGCGCCGACGCCACGCAGCGGCTCGCCCACCCGCCAACGCGCAACCGCACTCTCAACCGCACGCAGCGTTGCCGCCACGCGCTTGAACCGCGCGCCACACCGGCGGACAATGCGTATGTTGCGCCGCACAACACCGTGCGACGCGGGCCGATCCAGCGCCGTCAGGCGCCGTGGGCACGGCCCGGCAACCGAGAGTCCGATGTCTTCCAGCGTGTCCGAGGCCGGCGTGACGCCGCCGCGTTATCCCGACTACCGCATCATTTCACTGATTCTGGCGTGCGCCATTTTCATGGAGCAGATGGACGCCACGGTGCTGGCGACCGCGCTGCCGACGCTGGCGCGCGACTTCGGCGTCGCCGCACCTGCCATGAGCATCGCCATGACCAGCTACCTGCTGGCGCTGGCGGTGCTGATTCCGGCCAGCGGCGCGATCGCCGACCGCTTCGGCCTGCGCCGGGTGTTCAGCGCCTCGATCTGGGTGTTCGTGGGCGGCTCGATCCTGTGTTCGCTGGCCGATAGCCTGCCCACCATGGTGGCAGCGCGTGTGCTGCAAGGCGCCGGCGGCGCGATGATGGCCCCGCTGGGACGGCTGATCCTGCTGCGCACCGTGGAGCGCCGCCATCTGGTGTCGGCGATGGCCTGGACGCTCGTCCCCGCCTTCATCGGCCCGATGCTGGGCCCGCCGCTGGGCGGCTTTTTCGTGTCGTATCTGGATTGGCGCTGGATCTTCTACATCAACGTGCCGATCGGCATTGCCGGCTTTTTGCTGGTACGCCGTTTCATCCCGGAAATTCCCACCGAAACCACTCCGGCACGTTTCGACCTGCGCGGCTTCGTGTTGTGCGGCACCGCGCTGGGCTGCCTGCTGTTCGGCCTGGAAATGGTCAGCCAGCAGGACGGCCTCGGCATGGCCAGTTGGTTGCTGGCCATCGGCGCCGCCGCGTCCGTGGGATATCTGTGGCACGCACGTCACCACCCGGCGCCGCTGCTGGATCTGACCCTGCTGCGCATCGACTCGTTCCGGCTGTCGGTGATCGGTGGCGCGCTGATGCGCATCACCCAGGGCGCGCACCCGTTCCTGCTGCCGTTGCTGTTCCAGATCGGCTTCGGGTTCAGCGCCGCGCACAGCGGGCGGCTGATTCTGGCCACCGCACTCGGTGCGTTGCTGATGCGCAGCGTCACTCCGCAATTGCTGCGCCGTTTCGGCTACCGCAATAGCCTGATCGGCAACGGCATCCTGGCCAGCCTGGGGTACATGGTGTGTGCGCTGTTCCGGCCCGACTGGCCGCCGGCGCTGATGTTCGGCCTGCTGCTGTGCTGCGGCGCCTTCATGTCGTTCCAGTTCGCCGCCTACAACACCATCGCCTACGAAAACGTGCCCGGCGCGCGCATGAGCCGCGCCAGCAGCCTGTACACCACCTTGCAGCAGTTGATGCTGTCGGTGGGCGTGTGCGCCGGCGCGATGATCCTCAAGCTGGCGATGCTGGCCGGCGATCACACCCAACCGGCGCAACGCGATTTTTCGCTCGCGTTCTGCGTGGTCAGCCTGATTTCGCTCAGCGCCACCTGGTGGCATGTGCGCTTCGACAAGCATGCCGGGCAGGAAATGAGCGGACACCGGGCTTCGCGTGGCTGACACCCCTGCTGCGTCAACGGCGGGCTTGCAATGCCGTCAGCCGGGTTCCGCATTGCTCTCCGCCAGCATCCTGGGTTGCCAGGCGCCGACCACAGTGGGTCAGCCACCCATGGCACCTGTCCATGCGCCTGGATTGCATGACGGCACCCGCCGGCTGCCGTCATGCCTCGATCAACGCGCGTGCCTGGCGCGTCGCTGCGCCGCCTCGGCGCGCGTCACCAGCAAGAACGCCAGCGGAAACCCGATTTCGATGGCAACCGCCGGGAAGATACCGGCGTTGACATGCCCGGCCGCCCATTCCCACACGCCCAACACCGCCAGCAACAGGCACGCGGTGGCAAAGCCGGCAATCACCGCGCGGCGCCCCGGCGATGGCGGCGCAGCGCGCACCAGCAACAGCATCACGCCGATGGCCGCGTACATCGGCGCGGCGCGGCGGCCGACCACGCCTAGCGCATCGCTGTCGAAGGCGACGCCCCAGTTGGCGAGCATGCTTGCAGGCGCCAGCAGCCAGGCCGCGCCCAATGCAAAGAACAACAGTGCCGACAGCGTAGCCAGGTAGCGGAATGCACGCGATGCAGTTGGCGTGCTCATGCGTTCACATCCACGACCGTGCGCCCCTGCACCTTGCCATCCAGTAGCTGGGCGGCAGTCTGTGCCACCTCCGCCAGACCGATGGTCGTGGTGGTCAACGCCAGCGTGCCCAACGCCAGGTCCTGCGCCAGGCGCGACCACGCCTGCAGGCGTACTGCCTGCGGCGCGTTGACCGAATCGATGCCGGCCAGCGTGACGTTGCGCAGGATGAAAGGCAGTACCGAGGCCGGCAGTTGAACGCCTTGCGCCATGCCGAACGAGCTCACCACGCCGCGATACTGCGTCTGCGCAAGCGCATTGGCCAGCGTGTGGCTGCCCACCCCATCCACCACGCCTGCCCAGCGCTCCTTGCTGATCGGTGCGCCGGGTTCGGACAGCGTGTTGCGGTCGATGACCTCGGCAGCGCCCAGGCTGTGCAGATATGCGGCCTGTTCCAGCCGGCCGGTGGAGGCGACCACGCGATACCCCAGATCTGCCAGCAACGCGATGGCCACCGAACCGGCGCCGCCATTTGCGCCGGTGACCAGGATGTCGCCGCGTTCGGGCGTCAGCCCGCCGTGCTCCAGCGCCATCACCGCCAGCATGGCGGTATAGCCGGCCGTGCCGATCGCCATCGCATCGTGGGTGGAGAACGCCGCTGGAATCTTGATCAGCCAGTCGCCGGGCAGCCGCGCCTTTTGCGCATAGCCGCCGTGATGGGTCTGGCTCAAGCCCCATCCATTGACCAGTACCCGCTCTCCCACCGCAATCCCGGAGTGGCTGGACGCTTCGACCACACCGGCAAGATCGATACCGGGAATCAGCGGAAAGCGGCGAATGATCGGGCCACGTCCGGTGACCGCCAAGGCATCCTTGTAGTTGACGGTCGAGTACTCGACGGCAATCGTCACCTCGCCCGGCATGAGGTCGTCGTCGTCAAACTGCACAAGCTTGGTCACAACGATGTCGTTGGTTTGCGTGGCGAGCAATGCATTGAAGGTCATCGCCTTCTCCTGTTCGGATCGAGGCCGCGCGCGTTAGCGCGCCACGGCGGAATATCGACAACGGCATGCGGTCGCCGCCATCGCCCTTGCTTGTCTGAGCAACGTTTAACGACCCCTAGCTGGCATGCGTGGGCGTCTTGGCATCAACAGGCGTCTTCGCATCCAGCTGCAGATTCTTGCGAATCAGCACCTGGAACACGCCTGCCGGTGCAAACCGCCGCAAGAACTGGAGTTGTCCGGCGATCTTGCCTGCGGTGTAGCGCAGCTTGGGGTGCTGGGCGCGGGCCGCCTTGACCACCACCTCTGCCACGACGGAGGGCTCGTCTCCAATGGCCATCGCCTGCGCGACAACCTTGCCAACCTGCGAGCGGACCTGCCGATAGACTTCCAGCGGCGCGTCGGGCTCCAGAGTGTTCGCCTCGAACTGTGTCTTGGTGTAGGCCGGCTCGATGACCGTGACCCGGATCCCGTAGCTGCGCACCTCGTGGTCTACGGCTTCGGAATACCCTTCCACCGCGTGCTTGCTGGCGGCATACAGCGCCGCATACGGTGCGGGCACCAAGCCGACGATCGAGCCGATATTGATGATGCGGCCACTGCCTTGACGGCGCATCTGCGGTAACACCGCGCGAGTCATACGCACAACGCCCAGGAAATTGGTATCGACAATGGCCTTGGCATGCTCGATCGAGCTTTCCTCCGCCGCTGCGGGAGACACGCCGAAACCGGCGTTGTTGACCAGCAGGTCGATGCGCCCCTCCAGCTGCAGCAGTTCCTGGATGGCCGCATCGACTGACGCGTCGCTGGTCACATCCAGCGTCAGCAGCTTGAAGGCGTGTGATCCGGATTGCGCGCTGCGACGGCTGGTGCCATACACCGTATAGCCGCTGGCGGCCAACGCCTTGGCACTCGCTTCGCCAATACCGGAGGATGCGCCAGTCACCAGCGCAACAGGGGATTTGCTTGTCATAGGACGTCCTAAAGGGCAGTGAGTGACGAGCGCAGTTGCTTGAAGATCGAGCAACTGCGCGCAAGGAAAATCGCAGCGTGGTGGCAGATCACTGCCGATGCATCGTAGAAAATGGGTGCAAAGCTAGTGCTGGTTGCGAAGATGGAATTGATTGAGTCCGGATGACCGTGCGGCTCGACTGGTACAGCCTCAACCCGCGCGATGCAGACGCACGTGCGTCGGGATGCATGCCGGTTAGTTGGATGGTTGTAACGACGACAGGATCCTGTCGCGAGACACCGCGATGATTTCGTCGGCCAACGAAGAATCGTCCGGGCACGACCGCGACAGCACGATGGCGCCGATGGCGTGCGCCATCATGTCCAGGTTGCTGGCGCGCTCCTGCCTTGCCTCCGCAGTGCCGGGCGCAGCACCGCTGCGGTCGAGCGCAGCCAACAGGTTTTCGACCCCGACAGCAAACGCTTCGCGTACTTCCTGCGGCTGACGTGCGGCGTCGGCGCCCAGCGCAGCCATCGTGCAACCGGTGGCAGGGCTATCGCGATGCCCGCGCGACAGATAGAAGTTCACGAAATCGGTCTTGTCCACGTTCTCCGACTGCGCGGCGATGTTGGCCAGACCGCAGGCGGCCGACTCGGCCATCAGATCCGCCTTGGACCGGAACTGCTTGTAGAACCCACCGTGGGTGAACCCTGCAGCGGCCATCAAGTCGGCGATACCGATCCCTTCATAACCGCGCTCGCGAAACAGCAACGAGGCTGTTTCGACGACGTGCGCGCGATTCGCCTGTGCCTGTGCCTTGGTCACTTTCATCGTTGGACCCTCCGAGAGGTGTGCATGGTTTGAGGAGGCTGAAGCAATTAATGATGTTGGATGTCATCAAAGTGTTGACACTTTAGATTTTGATCGTAATCTTTGTCAACCACATCTTTCTGGTAACACGCAATGAGTCAGTCCCTGCTGTTCGAACCCTACGCCCTGGGCACCCTGACGCTGGCAAATCGCATCGTCATGGCCCCGCTGACGCGCAACCGGGCCGGCGCCGGCCTGGTGCCCACCGCCCTGACTGCTACCTATTACGCACAGCGCGCCTCGGCCGGCTTATTGATCACAGAGGCAACCCAGATATCGCCGCAGGCCCAGGGCTATCAGGACACCCCCGGCCTGTACACGCCCGAGCAGATCGCCGGCTGGCGCACCGTCACCGACGCCGTGCATGCCAAGGGCGGGCGCATCTTCGTTCAGCTCTGGCATGTGGGCCGCGTGTCGCATGTCGACCTGCAGCCGGGCGGCGCGGCACCGGTGGCGCCCTCGGCGATCCGCGCGGCGACCAAGGTGTTCGTCAACAACGGCTTTGCCGATGTCTCCGAACCACGCGCATTGGAGTTGCACGAACTGCCGGGCATCGTCGACGACTTCCGACAGGCAGCGGCCAATGCGATTGCCGCCGGCTTCGATGGCGTCGAGATCCACGGTGCCAACGGCTACCTGCTGGAGCAGTTCATCAAGGACGGTGCCAACCAGCGCACCGATGCCTATGGTGGTTCGATCGAAAACCGCGCACGCCTGTTGCTGGAGGTTGCCACTGCAGTGAGCAAGCAGATCGGCGCCGATCGCACCGGCGTGCGCATTTCGCCGGTGTCGCCGGCGAGCGGCATTTCCGGCAGCGACCCACAGCCGCAGTACGACTACATCGCCGAACAGCTCGATGCGCTGGGCATCGTGTATCTGCACGTGGTCGAAGGTGCGACCGGCGGCCCACGCGATGCGGCACCGTTCGACTATGCCGCGTTGCGCAGCAAGTTCACCCGCACGTACCTGGCCAACAACGGCTACGACCTGGAGTTGGCCAACACCCAGCTTGGCGCAGGCAACGCCGACCTGTTTGCCTTCGGCCGCCCGTTCATCAGCAACCCCGATCTGGTCGAACGCCTGCACACCGGCGCGGCGCTGGCGCCCTTGAACCCGGCCACGCTCTATGGCGGTGGCGCCGGGGGCTACATCGATTATCCGACTCTCACCGGCTAAGGCGTTCTCGCCTCTGCCCCCCTTCGTCACTCGCTCACCAAGGAACGTTTCATGACCACACTACCCGCTGTCCTCATCACTGGCGCCTCCACCGGTATCGGCGCGGTCTATGCCGAACGCTTCGCCCAACGCGGCCACAACCTCGTGCTGGTCGCTCGCGACAAGGAACGCCTGGACGCCCTGGCCGCGCGCCTGCGCGACAGCCACCGCGTCAGCGTCGATGTACTGCAGGCCGACCTGACCCAGCCCGCCGACCTGACTGCCGTGGAAACCCGTCTGCGCGACGATGCGCTGATCGGGATCCTGGTCAACAACGCCGGCATCGCGCAATCGGGCGGCATCGTGCAGCAGGACGCGATGGCGATCGATCGCCTGATTGCACTCAACATCACCGCGTTGACGCGTCTTTCTGCCGCCGTTGCGCCGCGCTTTGCGCAGTCCGGCAGCGGTGCCATCGTCAACCTCGGATCGGTCGTGGGGCTGGCGCCCGAATTCGGCATGAGCGTCTATGGCGCCACCAAGGCCTTCGTGCTGTTCCTGTCGCAGGGGCTGCACGTGGAGCTTGGCGGCAAGGGCGTGTACGTACAGGCAGTCCTGCCGGCCGGCACGCGCACCGAGATCTGGGAGCGTGCCGGCATCGACATCAACACGCTCAGCGACTTGATGGACGTTGGCGAACTGGTCGATGCCGCGCTGGTCGGCTTCGATCGCCGCGAGCTGGTCACCATTCCGCCGCTGCACGTGGCCGAGCGTTGGGACGCACTGGATGGCGCGCGCCAGGGGTTGTTGTCGGACATCCGGCAGGCCAATGCCGCAGCGCGTTATCAACCGGCGGCCTGAGCGACAGTGACTCAGCGCCGGTCTCAATACCCAATGCTGCGGGCCTGCGGCATTGGCCGCGCACTCGCACCACTGCACGACTAAAGGACACGCACCAGCCCGCATGCACTGACGCAAAAGGCCGCCCAAGGGCGGCCTTTTGCGTCGCAGACAACAACCTCATCCTCCGATGAGCGGCGACATGACGGTAGAGCGACCGCTCTGCCGTCATGTCGCGGCACACGATCACACCCCGTGCGCCGCCAACTGGCCAAGCCGCTGCACCGCCACCGACACGGTCGGGTAGTCCAGCGTCTTCTGCTCGGCCACGTCGGCGAGCATGGCCAGGGTGAAGCGCAGGCTGGAATCGTCGCGCGCCAGCCAGTTGGCCACCTTGTCCTCGGCAGTGCTGCCGGACATGGTCAGCACCTGACCCACCAGCGCACGCTGATGCGCGGCCAGTTCGTCGCGCAGCACGCCACGCGCCACCGCATGCCAGCGGCCGTTGACCTCCAGCGCGTCGATCTGCTCGAACAACCACGGCAGCCGCAGTGCATCGCCCAGGCGGAAATGCACCTTGGACACTTCCACCGGCTTGAGCTTGCGGGTGCGCGCGGTCTCGATGATGTCGAAGGCCGGCTCCAGGTAACGCAACTCGCACAGCTGCTGCGCCAGTTGCGGCGGCAGGCCCTTTTCCTGCCATTCCCTCACGCTGCCTTCGTACTGCGGACGCTGCGCATCCGACAACACGCCCGATGCCACGCGGATGTCGTTGAACGGGCCGTGGTAACGCTCCACCGCCGCAGTGATGCCCGGCATCTGGCCCGGACGCAGCAATAGCCAACGCACGAACGAGCGTTGCAGGCGCCAGATCACTTCCAGTGCGTCGATCTGCACCGACTCGGGCACCTTGCCGTCCAGCGCATCGATCTGCGTCCACAGCGCGCGCGCATCCAGCGTCTCGCGGCTGATGGTGTAGGCCTTGGCCACCTCGCCGATGCTGCGGCCGGTGTCTTCCTGCATGCGCATCAGGAAGGTGGCGCCCATGCGGTTGATGGTGGTGTTGGTGACCGCGGTGGCGATGATCTCGCGCTTGAGGCGATGGCGCTCCATCGCATCGGCGTACTTCTTCTGCAGCGGCTGCGGGAAGTAGCGCTGCAATTCCTTGGACAGATACGGGTCTTCGGGAATGTCCGATTCCAGCAACTGCTGGAACGCCACCAGCTTGGAATACGACAACAGCACCGACAGCTCCGGCCGGGTCAGGCCCTGCCCGCGCGCCTTGCGTGCCGACAGCTCGGCATCGGAGGGCAGGAATTCGATCTGGCGGTCCAGCAGGCCCTGCAGTTCCAGCGTGCGGATGAAGTGCTGCTTGGAACCCAGCCGCTTGACGCTCATGCGCTCCATCAAGCTGATCGCCTGGTTCTGGCGATAGTTGTCCCACAGCACCAGGTCGGCCACTTCGTCGGTCATCGACGCCAGCAGCTTGTTGCGTGCATCGTAGGTGAGCTTCTTGGCCTGCACCATGTCGTTGAGCAGGATCTTGATGTTCACCTCGTGATCGGAGGTGTCCACGCCGGCCGAGTTGTCGATGAAATCGGTGTTGAGCAACACGCCGGTCTGCGCCGCTTCGATGCGGCCGAGCTGGGTCAGACCCAGGTTGCCGCCCTCGCCCACCACCTTGCAGCGCAGCTCGCCGCCGTTGACGCGCAGGCCGTTGTTGGCGCGGTCGCCCACGTCCGCATGCGACTCGCTGGCCGCCTTGACGTAGGTGCCGATGCCGCCGTTCCAGAACAGGTCCACCGGCGCCTTGAGGATGGCGTTCATCAGCTCGTTGGGCGAGAGCTGCTTGACATTGGACTCCAGCCCGAGCGCCTCGCGCACCGGCGCGCTGATGTCGATGGATTTGAGCGTGCGCGGATAGATGCCGCCACCGGCGCTGATCAGCTTGGCCTCGTAATCGGCCCAGCTGGAACGCGGCAGCTTGAACAGGCGCTCGCGCTCGGCGAACGAGGCAGCGGCATCCGGCGACGGATCGAGGAAGATATGCCGGTGATCGAACGCGGCCAGCAGGCGGATGTGCTTCGAGAGCAGCATGCCGTTGCCGAACACGTCGCCGGACATGTCGCCGATGCCGACCACGCTGAAATCCTGGCTCTGGCAATCGCGGCCCATCGCACGGAAGTGGCGTTTGACCGACTCCCACGCGCCTCGCGCGGTGATGCCCATGCCCTTGTGGTCGTAGCCCACCGAGCCGCCGGAGGCGAACGCATCCCCGAGCCAGAAGCCGTGATCCAGCGCCAGCCCGTTGGCGATGTCGGAGAACGTGGCGGTGCCCTTGTCGGCCGCGACCACCAGGTACGGGTCGTCCTGATCGTGGCGCACCACCTGCGGCGGCGGCACGATCTTGCCGCCGACGATGTTGTCGGTGATGTCGAGCAGGCCCTGGATGAACAGCTTGTAGCAGGCGATGCCCTCGGCCTGCACCGCGTCGCGGTCGCCACCCACCGGCGAGCGCTTGACGTAGAAACCGCCCTTGGCGCCGACCGGCACGATCACCGTGTTCTTGACCATCTGCGCCTTGACCAGCCCCAGCACCTCGGTGCGGAAATCCTCGCGACGGTCCGACCAGCGCAGGCCGCCACGGGCCACCGCGCCGAAGCGCAGGTGCACGCCTTCTACGCGCGGGCCGTAGACGAAGATTTCGCGATACGGACGCGGCTTGGGCAGGTCGGGCACGATCGACGAATCCAGCTTGAAGCTGATGCAATGGCCGTACTTGCCCTGCTTGTCGGTCTGGTAGTAGTTGGTGCGCAGCGTGGCGTCGATCACATCGATGAAGCTGCGCAGGATGCGGTCTTCGTCCAGGCTGGACACGCGGTCCATCAGCTTGAGCAAGGTGGCGCGGGTGGCCTCCTGCTGCGCAGTGCGGTCGCCGCCGCGTGCCTCGAGTACCGGTTCCAGGGCCTTGAGCGTGGCTTCGTCGCTGCCCGCCAGCGCGGAGAGTTCCTCGCGCAGACGTTCCTGGCCGGCAAAGATCTGTGCCTTTGTTTCGCTGCCGGTGGACGGGTCGAAGCGCGCTTCGAACAGTTCCACCAACAGGCGCGCCAGCAACGGATAACGGGTGAACGTGGCTTCCACATAGGCCTGCGAGAACGGCACCGCGGTCTGCAGCAGGTACTTGCAGTAACCGCGCAGCAACGCGACCTGACGCCAGTGCAGGCCGGCGGCCAGGATCAGACGGTTGAAACCGTCGTTTTCGGCATCGCCATTCCAGATGCGCTCGAACGCTTCGCCGAAGCCGGCATCGGCATGCGCGGCATTGATCTTGCCCGCGGTCGATTCGACTTCGAAATCCTGGATATAGACCGGCGTCTCGCCCACCTGCAGCCGATACGGCCGCTCGGAGATCACGCGCAGGCCCATGTTTTCCATCATCGGCATCGCATCCGACAACGGGATGTCGTCGAGCTGGCGGTACAGCTTCAAGCGCAGGCCCTCGCCCGCATCCAGCCGCACACCGTCGTCGCGGCGGATTTCCTGCAGGCTCAGATGCAGATCGTCCGGGCCATCCAGGGTTGCCAGGTGTTCGACGTCGGACACCGCCGATTCGATCGACGAATCTTCGATGTAACCGGCCGGCAACGCGCGGCCGAAATTGGCCGCCATGCGCAGCCCGTTGGCCTCGCCGTGACGCGCCACCAGCGCTTCGCGCAGGGCATCGCGCCAGTTGCGCAGCAGATGCGCCAGGCGCGATTCGAGTTCGGTGGTATTGAATTCCAGCGCTTCGCCGCTCTTGGGCCGCACGATCAGATGCAGCTGCGCCAGCGGCGATTCGCCCAGCACCACCGACGAGTCGATGTATTCGCCATGCAAGGCGTCTTTGAGCAGCGCCTCGATGCGCAGGCGCACATCGGTGTTGAAGCGCTCGCGCGGGATGTACACCAGCGCAGAAATGAAACGGCTGTACTTGTCGCGGCGCAGGAACATGCGGCTACGCACGCGCTCCTGCAACCCCAGGATGCCGATCGCGGTGCGGTACAGCTCTTCTTCGTTGGACTGGAACAGTTCCTCGCGCGGCAGCGTCTCCAGGATATGCCGCAGGGCCTTGCCGCTATGGCTGCTCGGGGTCAGCCCGGACTTGCTCATCACGTACTCGTGGCGCTGGCGCACCAGCGGGATTTCCCACGGCCGGCGGTTGTAGGCGCTGGAGGTGAACAGGCCCAGGAAGCGCTGCTCGCCGACGATGCGGCCCTTGGCATCGAATTCCAGGATGCCGATGTAATCCATGTAGCCAACCCGATGCACGCGCGAACGTGCATTGGTCTTGGTCAGGATCAACGCGTCCTTGAGCTTGGACGAGGCGTTCAGGCCATGCGCCGCCAGCGTGGTCACCGGGCGCGCCGGCGAGGTGTCGTGGCCGCGCATCAGGCCCAGGCCGGTTTCCTCTACCGGTGCCAGCACGTCCTGCCCAGCCTGTTTCTCCACGCGGTATTCGCGGTAGCCGAAGAAGGTGAAATGGTCGGCAGCGGCCCAGCGCAGGAACTCCTGCGCTTCGTGACGGCTGATGTCGTCGATCGGCAGGCGGCGGGTGGCCAGGTCGTCGGCCAGCATCACCATCTTTTCGCGCATCGCTGCCCAGTCGTGCACGATGGCGCGCACTTCGCCCAGCACCTTGCGCACCGCCGCTTCCACCTTGGCCATCTCATCGGCGGGCTGACGGTCGATCTCCAGCACCATCAGCGACTCGCTCTTGCCCTCGCCCACGGCGGTCAGCTTGCCGGCCTTGTCGCGCGCGATGCGCAGCACCGGGTGGCCGAGCACATGCACGCCGATGCCCAGGTCCGACAGGGTCATGCTCACCGAATCCACCAGGAACGGCATGTCGTCATTGACGATCTGCAGCAGCGTGTGCGGCGACTCGTAGCCGTGGCTCTTCAGGGTGGGGTTGAACACCCGTACATTGACCGTCCCGGCCTTGCGCACGCGCGCAAATTCCAGCATGTCGGCCGCCAGCGCCGCCCACTGCTCGGGCGGATGGTTCGGGAACTCGTCCTCTTCCATCCGGCGATAGAAGTCGGCCGCGAACGACTGGACCTCGGACTGTCGGGCCGCCGGGTAGCGCTTGCGCAACGCAGCAAACACCGGCTCCAGGGTGACCGCCTGCGGTTCGGTGGCGAGCACGGGGACGGCACGTTCGGCGACCGGTTTGACCGACGTCGTGGACGATTTCGAAGCGGCTTTCTTGGCTGTCATGAGAGAGCTGGGATGCTCGGTGGAAAACCTGAATTGTACCGATGCACCGCGACAACGCCTTGCTGCATAGCGCAAATGCCGAGCCTCCAGCAGACGCGACAGCGGCGCCAAAGCATTATGGCTCTGTAGTTTCCACACGCTTGGCCGGCTGGCGGATCGCTGGATCGCCAGATCCGGCAAAGTCCGGCCCAATGCTTGGCACACAAGGCGTTGCGCAGACCAAACTGCGATCGTCAAGGCTGTTTAAAAACTAAACTGGACGGTATAGTCTACCGCCATGACCCCTCGTTCCCCCCGTGCTGCCCGGCGTTCGGACTGCGATCGCCGCATCCATGCTGCCGTGCATACCTTGCTTGCCGAGCGCGGAATGCGGCTGAGCATGGACGCGGTGGCCGAGCGCGCCGGCTGTTCCAAGCAGACGCTCTACAGTTATTACGGCTGCAAGGAAAACCTGCTGCGCGATGTGCTGCAGGACCACGTCCACCTGGCCACGGTGCCGCTGGGCGCGGTGTCCGGCGATCTGCGCGAGGATCTGCTGGCCTTTGCGCTGGCCCATCTTGACCGCCTCAACAGCCCGGATGTGTTACAGACCTGTCGTTTGGTGGAGGCCGAGTCGCACCGGTTCCCCGATCAGTCGCAACAGATCTTCCATGAGGGCGTCGTCGGCATGCAGCAACGCCTGGCGCATCGCTTCGAGCAAGCGATGGCCGCCGGCCAGCTGCGCCATGACGATCCGCACTTCATGGCCGAACTGCTGCTCAGCATGATCGTCGGGCTGGATTTCGATCGCCAACGCTTCCAGGTACCCCACCGCGCCGGCCTCGCCGCCAGGCAGCAGTGGGCGCAGTTCGCCGTCGAGACCTTTTTGCGGGCGTTTGCCGCGGCCACTGCCGCGCCCGCGCCGGCCCCGCTTGCCCTTTTCTCTTCAAGACCCTAACGGAGTTCCTCCTGATGATTGCCCCGCTCCGCACCTTCGGCCTGGCCTTGGCCATCACCGTGGCGCTCGCTGCCTGCAGCAAGCCCGAACAACAGCAGGCGCCCCCGCCGCCGGAAGTGTCGGTGCTGGAAATGAAACCGCAGACGCTGCCGCTGGAACGCGACCTGGTGGGCCGCCTGTCGGCGTTCCGTTCGGCCGACGTGCGTGCCCGCGTGGACGGCGTCCTGCTCAAGCGCCTGTACACCGAAGGCACCGACGTCAAGGAAGGCCAGCCGCTGTTCGAGATCGACCCGATGCCGCTGCGCGCCTCGTTGCTGCAGGCTCAGGGCCAGCTGGCCGCCGCCGAGGCGACCTATGCCAATGCCCAGATCGCCGCCAAGCGCGCGCGCAGCCTGGCGCCGCAGCAGTACGTCTCGCGTGCCGACATCGATAACGCCGAAGCCACCGAGCGCTCCTCCGGCGCCAGCGTGCAGCAGGCGCGCGGCGCGGTGCAGGCCGCCCGGATCCAGCTCAGCTTCGCCAGCGTCACCTCGCCGATCACCGGCCGCGCCGGCATCCAGCGGGTGACCGAAGGCGCGCTGGTCGGCGCCGGCGAAGCGACCCTGCTGACCACGGTGGACCAGATCGACCCGTTGTACGTCAACTTTGCGATGAGCAGCGAAGAACTCGCCGCGCTGCGCCAGGCGCAGAGCAGCGGCAACGTGCAGCTCAGCGGTGACGGCAAGTCCACCATCAACGTGGAACTGGGCAACGGCGCCCTGTACCCGCACCCCGGTACGCTGGACGTGTCGGCGGTGACGGTGGACCCGAGCACCGGCGCGGTGTCGCTGCGCGCGACCCTGCCCAACCCGGAACTGGCATTGCTGCCGGGCGCGTTCGTGACCTTCAAGGCCAGCCTGGGCCAGCGCAACAACGCCTACCTGCTGCCGCAGCAGGCGCTGCAGCGCGATGCGACCGGCGCCTATGCGCTGGTGCTGGGCAAGGACGGCAAGGTGGTGCGCAAGAACCTCACCGTCGACGGCCAGCAGAAGGGCCAGTGGATCGTGACCGGCGGCGTGACCCCGGGCGACCAGGTCATCGTCGATGGCGTGCAGAAGGCCAAGGAAGGTCAGCCCGCCAAGGGCGTGCCGTGGGATCCGAACAAGCCGGCCGCCGGCGCTCAGCCGGGTCAGCCCGGTGCACCTGGCGCGGCGCCTGCCGCAGGCCAGGCCGGCGATGCCAAGGCCGCACCGGCTACCAACGCCGCCGATGCCGCGGCACCGGCGGCGCAGGAGCAGCCCAAGCAGGATGCGGCGGCGCAGCCGGCCGACTCCCAGTCCAAGCAGCAGTGACGGAACCCGGACATGCCTAAGTTTTTTATCGAACACCCGATCTTTGCCTGGGTGGTGGCGATCCTGATCTCGCTTGCGGGCGTGATCTCGATCCTGAATCTGGGTATCGAGTCGTACCCCACGATCGCCCCGCCGCAGGTCACCGTCACCGCCAACTTCCCCGGTGCCAGTGCCGATACCGCCGAAAAGGCGGTGACGCAGGTCATCGAGCAGCAGCTCACCGGTATCGACCACCTGCTGTACTTCAACTCCTCGTCGGCCTCCAACGGCCGCGTCACCATCACGCTGACCTTCGAAACCGGCACCGACGCGGATATCGCGCAGGTGCAGGTGCAGAACAAGGTGTCGCTGGCCACGCCCCGCCTGCCGTCCGAAGTGACCCAGCAGGGTGTGGTGGTGGCCAAGGCCAATGCCGGCTTCCTGATGGTGGCCGCGCTGCGTTCGGACAACCCGTCGATCAACCGCGATGCGCTCAACGACATCGTCGGCTCGCGCGTGCTCGAGCAGATCTCGCGTGTTCCCGGCGTCGGCAGCACCAACCAGTTCGGCGCCGAGTACGCGATGAACATCTGGTTGAACCCGGAAAAGCTGCAGGGCTACAACCTGTCGGCCACCCAGGTGCTGACCGCGGTGCGTAACCAGAACGTGCAGTTCGCGGCCGGTTCGGTCGGTGCCGACCCCACGCCGGAGGGCATCAGCTTCACCGCCACGGTGTCGGCCGAAGGGCGTTTCAGCTCGCCGGAAGAGTTCGAGAACATCATCCTGCGCACCGACAACAACGGTGCGACCGTGCGCCTGAAGGACGTCGCGCGCGTCACCGTGGGGCCGAGCAACTACGGCTTCGACACCCAGTACAACGGCAAGCCCACCGGTGCCTTCGGTATCCAGCTGCTGCCGGGCGCCAACGCACTGAACGTGTCCGAGGCGGTCGGGGCCAAGCTCGACGAGCTGCAGCCCACCTTCCCGCAGGGCGTGACCTGGTTTGCACCGTACGAGTCGACCACCTTCGTGCGCATCTCCATCGAGGAAGTGGTGCACACGCTGGTGGAAGCCATCGTGCTGGTGTTCCTGGTGATGCTGCTGTTCCTGCAGAACTTCCGCGCCACGGTCATCCCGACCCTGGTGATCCCGGTGGCGCTGCTGGGCACGTTCTTCGGCATGTACGCCATCGGCTTCACCATCAACCAGCTGACGCTGTTTGCGATGGTGCTGGCGATCGGCATCGTGGTGGACGACGCGATCGTGGTGATCGAGAACGTCGAACGCATCATGAGCGAGGAGCATCTGGAGCCGAAGGCCGCCACGCAGAAGGCGATGACCCAGATCACCGGCGCGGTGGTGGCCATCACCGTGGTGCTGGCGGCGGTGTTCATCCCCTCCTCGCTGCAGCCCGGCGCCTCCGGTGCGATCTACAAGCAGTTCGCGCTGACCATCGCCATGTCGATGGGCTTCTCCGCGTTCCTGGCGCTGACCTTCACCCCGGCGCTGTGCGCCAGCTTCCTCAAGCCCACCCATTCAGACAAGAAGAACTGGGTCTACCGTACCTTCGACAAGTACTACGACAAGCTGGCGCATCGCTATGTCGGCGTGGTGGGTCACACGCTGAAGCGCTCGCCGCCGTGGATGATCGTGTTCGTGGTGCTGGTGGTGCTGTGCGGCTTCCTGTTCACCCGCATGCCGGGCAGCTTCCTGCCGGAAGAAGACCAGGGCTTTGCGGTGGCCATCGTGCAGCTGCCGCCGGGCGCCACCAAGATCCGCACCAACGAAGCGTTTGCGCAGATGCGTGCGGTGCTGGAAAAGCAGCCGGCCGTGGAAGGCATGCTGCAGATCGCCGGTTTCAGCTTCCTCGGGTCGGGCGAAAACGTCGGCATGGGCTTCATCCGGCTCAAGCCGTGGGAAGAGCGTGACGTCACTGCCGAACAGTTGATCCAGCAACTCAACGGCGCCTTCTACGGCATCAAGGGCGCGCAGATCTTCGTGGTCAACCTGCCCACCGTGCAGGGCCTTGGCCAGTTCGGCGGCTTCGACATGTGGCTGCAGGACCGTTCCGGCGCAGGTCAGGAAGCATTGACCCAGGCGCGCAACATCGTGCTGGGCAAGGCAGCGCAAAAGGCCGACACCATGGTGGGCGTGCGTCCGAACGGCCTGGAAAATTCGCCGCAGCTGCAGTTGCATGTGGACCGCGTGCAGGCGCAGTCGATGGGTCTGGAAGTCAGCGACATCTACAGCTCGATCCAGCTGATGCTGGCGCCGGTCTATGTCAACGACTACTTCTCCGAAGGCCGCATCAAGCGCGTCAACATCCGTGCCGACGATCAGTTCCGTACCGGCCCCGAGTCGTTGCGCAACTTCTTCACTCCCAGCAGCACCGCCACCGGTGCCGACGGGCAGCCCGGCATGATTCCGCTGAGCAATGTGGTCAAGGCCGAATGGACCTACGCCTCGCCGGCGCTGAATCGCTACAACGGCTATTCGGCGGTGAACATCGTCGGCAACCCGGCCCCGGGCGGTAGCTCCGGCCAGGCGATGACGGCGATGGAAGAGATCGTCAACAACGATCTGCCGCCAGGCTTCGGTTTCGACTGGAGCGGCATGTCGTACCAGGAAATCATTGCCGGTAACGCGGCGACGCTGCTGCTGGCGTTGTCGGTGGTGGTGGTGTTCCTGTGCCTGGCCGCGCTCTACGAGAGCTGGTCGATTCCGGTGGCGGTGCTGATGGTGGTGCCGATCGGCGTGCTGGGGGCGATCACCTTCTCGATGCTGCGTGGCCTGCCGAACGATCTGTACTTCAAGATCGGCATGATCACGGTGATCGGTCTGGCAGCGAAGAACGCGATCCTGATCGTGGAATTTGCGGTGGAGCAGCGTGCGGCGGGCAAGACCCTGCGCGAGGCGACCCTGGAAGCGGCGCATCTGCGTTTCCGCCCGATCCTGATGACTTCGTTCGCCTTCATCCTGGGCGTGTTGCCGCTGGCGATCTCCACCGGTGCCGGCGCCAACTCGCGCCACTCCATCGGTACCGGCGTGATCGGCGGCATGGTGTTCGCCACCGTGCTCGGCGTGATCTTCATCCCGCTGTTCTTCGTGGTGGTGCGGCGCATGCTGGGCGACAAGCTGGACGAACAGTCCAAGGAATACCTGACCGCGCAGAACGACTCGGGTACGCATCGTCCGGATCGTTGATCGATCGGTTGGTCGCAAGACGAAAGCCCCGGCAATGCCGGCAATGCTGTTCAC
>NZ_JPLE01000066.1 GCF_001010415.1 Xanthomonas pisi DSM 18956 | reverse complement strand
TCACCACCAGCACCACCAGCTCGGCCAAGCCGAGCATCGCGCCCAACCGTGGCAGCCGGCACAGGTCCGGCATCCAGGTGATCTGCGGGGCGCCGGTGGCCACGGGCTCAGGCGGCGGTGAAGCGCGCCTGCATCCAGTCGCGCAGGGCGTCGATCTCTTCCAGACAGACCTGATGGCCCATCGGATAGGTCTGCCATTGCAGATCGAAGCCGAGCGTGCGCAGGGCCTGCATGCTGGCCTGGCCGGCAGCGAACGGCACCACCGGGTCGGCACTGCCGTGCGCCATGAACAGCGGTTGGGCAATGGCAGCGGGCTGCAACTGGCTGGCAGCGGCCGTGGGATCGGGCAGATAGGTCGACAGGGCGATCAACCCGGCCAGCGGCACGCTGCGCTGCAGACCCCCGCCAGCAGGATGCGCTCGGGCGGCGTGCCGCGGGCCTGCTCATGGGCGATCAAGGCTTCGACCTGGGCCACCGACTCGGCGATGCCGGCCCTGTCGGCACGGCTGGCGAAGTCCATGCCGACGATGTCGTACCAGCCGCGCATGCGCACGCCGTTGTTGATGGTGATCGGGCGGATCGGCGCATGCGGGAACACGAAGCGCAGCGCCGGCCAGTGCGGTCGCACCAGCTCCGGCACCATCGGGGCGAAGTCGCTGCCATCGGCGCCCAGGCCGTGCAGCCACAGCACAGTCCACTGCGGGTTGGGTCCGGTCTCGCGTTCGATCACTTCCAGCATCATCCAGCTCCGCTCGGGGGCCGGGCATTATGCCTTGCGCGCCGGTCACTGCCCGATCACGCCGGGGTTCGACTGCAGCGCCTTGCCGTTGATGGGGTGCCGGATGCGCCCGGCATCGCCATCCGGGCAGCTGCTTCACCGTGCGTCGTTACCGCAATGGCGAATGCACGTACTTCCCGGATCGAACCGGCCGGATGCGGGCGCTCAGATCGACGATCGGCCCCTGGCCGCGACGTGGCTGGGGCACGCGCAACCCTTATCGGATCGATGTCAGGGAAACTTGCTCAGGATGCCGGCGTGGCAAAGCGCCAGGTGTAGCGACGCAGCGATGCCTGACGCACACATGCTGGCCGACACGGGCCAGCATCGCAGGGTCGCTCAGATCAGCGACGGTTCCAGCGCGGCGGCGCGGCGCAGCTCGGATGCACGCACCAGCACCTTGGGCGGATCGAGCTCTTCGGGGATGCAGAAGATGCCCGCACGGCGCAGGGCCAGACCGCTGCGACGCAGCGAGGTCAGCGCCACCACCGGAATCGACAGCGCCATGCCCACGATCACCGGCGCCATCCAGGCCGCCAGCGACGGCGAGACGGTGTACGCAACCGCGCCCATGAACAGGCCGAACACGGTCAGCCCGCCATAGCTGCGCAACAGCGCCGGCCACGACAGCTTGCCATCGTCGCGCACCTGCGCGTCCCAGCCCGAATCCTTGCCGGCCAGCACTTCGAACACGCCACGCGACTGCAGGTACATC
>NZ_JPLE01000065.1 GCF_001010415.1 Xanthomonas pisi DSM 18956 | reverse complement strand
GGTGGGCGGGCAAGGACCTGTCGAGATGGTTCGGTGTGCCAGGTTTTAAGAAAGCTACCGGTCGACTCTCTGGTGCGGTGTCCTCGCCGCTTGCGGGACCGTGTGGCGGCATGGATGCCGCCACCAAGCCCCCAGGGACGGGCTCACGGCGTGTCCCGCGAGCGGCGAGGGCACCGCGCACTCGACCCACTCAGCGTTTGATCTGGACTTCCCATGCGTTTGACCTGAACTTCCGACGACATCCACCAGGATGCGGCCGAGAAAACCACTGCATTCACCACTCAGGCCTTGAGCCGATAACCGCTGCGGAAGATCGCCGCCACCACGCCCAGGCACACCACCAGAAACAGGAACGTCATGCCGGTGCTCACCGCGATGTGCACGTCGGCCTTGCCGTAGAAACTCCAGCGGAAACCGCTGATCAGATACACCACCGGGTTGAACAAGGTGACCTTCTGCCAGATCGGCGGCAGCATGTTGATCGAGTAGAAACTGCCGCCCAGGAAGGTCAGCGGCGTCACCACCATCAGCGGGATCACCTGCAGCTTTTCGAAGCCGTTGGCCCAGATGCCGATGATGAAACCGAACAGGCTGAAGGTCAGCGCGGTAAGCACCAGAAAACCCAGCATCCACACCGGGTGGGCGATCTCGTACGGTACGAACAGCCGCGCGGTGAGCAGGATCAGCAAGCCCAGCATCACCGACTTGCTGGCCGCCGCGCCGACGTAGCCGATCACGATCTCCCACCATGCCACCGGCGCCGACAATACCTCGTAGATGGTGCCGGCCCAGCGCGGCATGTAGATGCCGAACGAGGCATTGGAGATGCTCTCGTTGAGCAGCGACAGCATCACCAGCCCGGGAATGATGAAGGCGCCGTAGCTGATGCCGTCGATATCGCCCATGCGCGAGCCGATCGCCGCGCCGAACACCACGAAGTACAGCGAGGTCGACAACACCGGCGAGGCGATCGACTGGGTGAGCGTGCGGAACGCGCGTGCCATTTCGAAGCGATAGATCGCCGCAATCGCATGCAGGTTCATGCGCGCACCTGCGCAGCGCGAGCGCCATGCACCAGGTTGACGAAGATCTCTTCCAGCGAGCTTTCGCTGGAATGCAGGTCCTTGAAGTCGATGCCGTGCTCGTTGAGCCGGCGCAGCAGCGCGCCGATGCCGGTCTGCTCGGCCTGGGTGTCGAAGGTGTAGATCAGGCTGTTGCCATCGGCCGATACTTCCAGCGGCAGGTCCGCCAGCGCGGCGGGCAGCGCCTGCAGCGGCGACTGCAGGCTCAGGGTCAGCTGCTTCTTGCCCAGCTTGCGCATCAGCGTGTGCTTGTCTTCCACCAGCACCAGCTCGCCGCGATTGATGACCCCGACGCGGTCGGCCATGTCTTCGGCTTCCTCGATGTAATGGGTGGTCAGGATGATGGTGGTGCCCTGCTCGCGCAGCCGCCGCACCATCTGCCACATGTCGTGGCGCAGCTCCACGTCCACCCCGGCGGTGGGCTCGTCCAGAAACAGGATGCGCGGCTCGTGCGCCAGCGCCTTGGCGATCAACACGCGCCGCTTCATGCCGCCGGACAAGGTGGAAATCTTGTTGTTGCGCTTGTCCCACAGCGAGAGCTCGCGTAATACCGCTTCCAGGTACTGCGGGTTGGCCGGCTTGCCGAACAGGCCGCGACTGAAACGCACCGTGGCCCACACCGTTTCGAACGCGTCAGTGGCCAACTCCTGCGGCACCAGCCCGATGCTCGCGCGTGCGGCGCGGTAGTCGCGCACGATGTCGTGGCCATCGGCCAGCACGGTGCCCGTGCTGGGATTGATGAGCCCGCAGATGATGCTGATCAAGGTGGTCTTGCCGGCGCCGTTGGGGCCAAGCAGCGCGAAGATCTCGCCACGCTGGATGTCCAGGTCCACGTGTTTGAGCGCCTGGAAACCGCCGGCGTAGGTCTTGCTCAATCCCTGGATGGAAACGATGGGCGTCATGGGTTCTGCACGGGGACGATAAGCGCCACAGGGTAGGCCGTGCGGCATGAAAATGGCAGCAGCGCGGGTGGGATGGTGTCTCCCGAGGCGCGCGCAGGAGCGTGAGCGAACTGGGCTGCGCACGCTACGTCTCTACGTTGGCGCATTTCTCTGTAGGAGCGCGCTTACGCGCGATGGCGCGCTCCCGCCAACGCCCCATCGCGCCCAGGTGCGCTCCTACCCAAACACGGCAACCGCCGTGGCTCTTGCGATTCCCCAATCCCGATTCCCGATTCCCGCGCGCGCCAGCGCGCTCAAGCGCGCTTGCGCGACTCGATCAGATCCAGATTGCGCACCAGCCGGCGCGACAGGTCGTCGGAAATCTCGCGACGGCGCGCCAGCTTGAACAGCTCGTTGCGCTCGGCCACCAGCGCGGCGTGACGGAACTGGCGCAAGGCCTGCTCGTAGGCGCCGGCTTCTTCCGGGTCGGTCTCGGCCATGTCCACCGCGCCCAGCTTGCGCTGATAGCGTTGGCTGACCTGGTTGGCGGCGGCGTTGTAGCGCTCGGCATGCGCGCTGTCTTCCACCAGCCGCTGGCGCAACTTCTCCACTGCCTCCAGCGCTGCCTGCGAGGCCGCCTTCACCGCCAGGTCTTCCTTTTGCTGCTCGTCTTCTTCTTCCGGCAATTCCAGCCCGCGCAGCAGCCGCGGCAATGCCACGCTGGCCACCAGCAACGACACCAGGATCACCGATGCGGCCAAGAAGATCGCCAGCTGGCGGGCTGGAAACGGCGAGCCGTCATCCAGCATCAAGGGCAAGGTGAGCACACCGGCCAGGGTGATCGCACCGCGCACGCCGGCCAGCGACACCGCCACCACGATCCGCCACGGCGGGCTCACGTGCGCCTCGCCGCGTCGCTGCGCCTTGAAGATGTTCCAGCGCAGCGACAGGAACACCCACACAAAGCGCAACGCCATCAGGCTGGCACTGATGGTGGCCACGTACACCGCCAGCCACCACGGATTGAGGTGCCCGGCCTCCTGCACGCTGCGCACCGCGCCATCCAGGATGCCCGGCAACTGCTCGCCCAGCAGCACGAAGATGATGCCGTTGAAGGTGAACTGCACCGTGTCCCACACCGCCGAGCGCTGCAGGCGCATGTTGCCCGGCGCGTTGCCGGCCATTTCCACGTAGCTCATGGTGATGCCCGCTGCGACCGCGGCCAGGATGCCGGAGGCATGGAAGGCTTCGGCCAGCAGATAGGCGGCGAACGGCGTGAGCAGGTTGACCAGGATTGCCGAGCCGGGTTCTTCGCCGAAGTGGCGCCAGATCCAGGCCTGGATCCGGCTCAGCCCGAAGGTGGTGGCCACGCCCAGCGCCAACCCGGCCAGCGCGACCCACAGGAAGGTGAGCGAAGCGGTCGCCACCGAAAAGGTCCCGGTGAGCACGGCGGCCACCGCGAATTGGAAGCACACCAGGCCGGAGGCGTCGTTGAGCAGCGACTCGCCCTCGAGGATGTGCATCAGACGCTTGGGGATCGGCACCTTGGAGGCGATCGACGACACCGCCACCGGGTCGGTCGGCGAGATGATCGCCGCGAGCGCAAACGCCACGGCCAACGGCATCGCCGGGATCAACCAATGGATCAGCAACCCGGCCCCGATCACCGTGAACACCACCAGGCCCAGCGCCAGCTCCAGGATCGCCGCCTTGTCGCGGAACAGGCCTTGTTTGGGAATGCGCCAGCCATCCAGGAACAGCAGCGGCGGCAGGAACAACAGGAAGAACAGTTCCGGTTCCAGTTCGTGCCCCGCATCGAACACGCCGGAGACCACCGCGCCTAGCGCGATCTGGACCAACGGCAATGGCAGCGAGAACGGCAGGATGCGGATCAGATAACCGCTGGCCGCGACCGCCAGCAACATGGCGAGGACGACATCGATCGAATGCATAAAAACCCGGAAGAAGAGACGGCCACACGTGCGGCATCGTCTTGCGACGCACAACAACGCACCTACGGGAACATACCGGTTTGCAACCGGTGATGAAACCACCGCGCCACCTAGGCCTGGGCGTGGTCCCGCGCGGTGACCGCCGCAGGGGTGTGGTGCGGCAGCGCTGTGGCCGGTGTCTGTCGATCAGACACTCTGGCTGCCGGATGGACAGGCCCACACGACGAGGCGGCCATGCTTGGTCAAGAAGGATTTCCCACAGCACGAGGAACCGCAGCGCCATCGTGGCAATGCGACAGGACCGCAATGCGCATGCGGGCGGCCGGCAGGCGATGGAGCAATCGCCAAGGCCTGCAGTCGCTCGATCGCCTGGAACTCACGTGCCGTCGAGAGCGGCCGGCACTGTGATCGCTCGCGATGTCGGGCATGCCGGCGGCATGCCCGCGCAGATCGCCCGAACGCAGATCAGCTGTGGTGAACGTGCGTGTTCGCGTGCGGCTTCGATTGCCGGGCGCCCTGGACCGGGACCAGGAAGCTCGCTTCATGCAGTTGCAGCCTGGAGTCGTAGTGACTGACCGTCACCTTGACCGTCTTGACCTTCTTCTTGAAGGCGTACGGCCACTGAGCGCCCACCATCTCCTGCCCGGGCTTCTGACCGTCAGTGTCTTCGACACGCTTGATGCGCACCGGGTAATTGCCTGCGCCACCGTTGTCCGCATCGTCGGCGTCGGACACGTCGATATGCGCTTTCGAAAACGCCAGTGTCGACGGGCCGCCGTCCTTGAAGTTGGCGCTGTCGTCGAATCCGATGTTCCTGTAGCTGTAGCTCAGCAGGATCACTTGCGTGGGAACCCAGGAGCCGCCGCCATGGTCGGGAATGTTCACCTTGGCCACGCGCGCGGAATCAACGGTGAATTCCCACTCCCCCGGGACAATCCACTTCTGCCCTGGTCGATAGATGTCGCGCGCAGGCATCGCAGCGGCCGCTGGTGACGCATGCGTAGGCGTGACCGCCGATGCCTGTGCAATGCCGAATGACGCCAGCGCGCCGGCCACCAACACGGTCGGCAGCACCAATCGATTGAACTCGCTCTTTCTGGACTTCATGTTTTACAGCCTTGAGAACTGGTTATCACGCAAGGCCATGGACAATAACGGCACTGGTCGGCGTCGCTTCTGCCAATGGCGAACATTCGTGCCGCTTTGGGCGGTCATGACACTGGCGACGACGACGCTGGGCCTGGTAACGGTCTGATCGCACATCGCCTGCAGTGCAGTTGCACCGTCGCGTTTTCAACACGGTCGCTCGGCCTGCACCGCGGTCGCTGATCGAACAGACTCAACCATGGGCGACGCGATTGCGGTCCGCGACGACGGAAATGCAATGTCGTTGCAGCGCAGCATCTTCGTGTAAAAACTGCGTGATGCATCCGCGCCGCAGTCGGCCGCGTATCCAGATCCACGATTGCCATCCAGGTAATCGCTCACCCAAAGGATCGATGCCTCATGAAGACCTCATTCCAGTCGCTTGCCCTCGCCACCGCCATTGCCCTGACCAGCGCAATGGCTCCCGTTTACGCTGCGTCCAATCCGATGGTGGGTGGCGCACCGATGCTGGCCACCAAGGACATCGTCGACAACGCGGTCAACTCCAAGGACCACACCACGTTGGTGGCAGCCGTCAAAGCCGCTGGCCTGGTGGACACCCTGAAGGGCCCGGGCCCGTTCACCGTCTTCGCCCCGACCAATGCTGCGTTTGCCGCGCTGCCGGCCGGCACGGTGGACACGCTGTTGAAGCCCGAATCCAAGCCGACGCTGACCAAGGTACTGACCTACCACGTGGTGCCGGGCAAGGTGGATGCCGCCTCGTTGATCGCAAAGATCAAGGCCGGTGGCGGTAGCGCCACGCTGACCACCGTGCAGGGCGAGCCGCTGACCGCCAAGCTCAATGGCAAGAAGGTCACCCTCACCGACGTCAAAGGCAACACCGCCACCGTCACCATCGCCGACGTCAATCAGAGCAATGGCGTGATCCATGTGATCGACAAGGTGCTGATGCCGTAACTGCAGGCGCATCGCTGGCGCCTGATCGTCTCTCCCACCGGCGCAAACCTGTCGAATCTGCGCCGGCGGGTAGCGCGCGACACAGCCGCTGGCGCCTGATCGCATGGTGCACTGGTGGGCACTCGTTGCGGCAACACTCTGGTCGTGTCCACTGGCGCGTCCATGCACCGATTCATGCGCGTCCATTTGCAGGATGCGCCACCCAACCGCGAAGCGGCGGTAACGAGGTCGCCGGCATGCCGGCGACCTCACTTGGTGTCTTGTTCCTCCGACACCATGCGCGTGCATTTGCACGCGCTTTTTTTATGCGTCGGCCGGACGGCCTGCCTCACCCGGCGGCGCCAACAATTGCCTGAGGTCCTCCACAAAGCCGCGATAGCCTTCCTCGCGCGCCACCTCGGAGCCTTGCCGCAGCACCCAGGACGGATGCACGGTCGCCAGTACCGGCGTGCCGTCGTCCAGCCGTTGCCACTGCCCACGCCGCTGCATCAAGCGAAAACCCGCCCCCAGCACCGCCTGCGCTGCGGTCGCTCCAAGACAGACGATCTGCGCCGGGCGCAGCTGCGCACGCTCGGCCTGCAGCCAACCACTGCAGGCCTGCACATGCGCGCGCTCGGGATTGCGATGCAGGCGCCGCTTGCCGCGCTGTTCGAAGCGGAAGTGCTTGACCGCATTGGTCACGTAGAACGCCTTGCGGTCCACGCCCAGCTCGCCGAGCGCCATGGTGAACAGACGCCCGGCCGGGCCCACGAAGGGGCGCCCGCTCAGATCCTCTTCGTCGCCGGGTTGTTCGCCGATGACCATCACCGACGCGTCGTCCGGTCCTTCGCCGAACACCGTCTGCGTGGCGGGCTGCCACAGCTCGCAGCGACGACAGTCGCGCGCCGCCGTGCGCAACTGCGCCAGGCTTTGCGTTGCAACGTCCAGCACCGGCGCGGGCGCCACCGGTACGCGCCGCCGCACCGGCTCGGGCGCACGCTCGGCCATCTCGCGCACCCGCACACCGGCCTCGCGGATCAACTCCGGAAGCAGCGCCGCTTCGGGCAGGTTTTTCCAGTATTTCTGCGGCATTTCCTGCCGCATCATGGTGGGGTTGAGCCGCGCGGGATTGAAGATGTGCGCGTAGTACGTGCGCCACAAGGTTTCCTGCGCATCGTCGGCCGGCACCTGCGAACGCACCGCACCATCGCCGAACGACAGCGCCTCACCATCCCAGCGCACGCTGCGGTAAGGCGTGAGGATCGCCCACTGCATGCCGGCAAAGCGCCGCGCGAAGAACGGCGCCACCCGATCCACGATGCAGTGCTCGGGCTCGAACCAGGCGACGAACGCCTCTTCTTCCCCGGGCAGACGGCGAAAGCGCACAAACGCCTTCATCTTGTGGGTGTCGCGCTGCACGGCCTTTTGCCACTGCGCAAGCCGGTGCACATCCGCATCGGTGGCGCGCTCCAGCAGCGCCTTCTCACCCGAAGCAATTCGCCACAACAACCGGTACAGCACCGCATGCCGCTGCGGATCGCGATGGCACAGCACCGCTGCCGCCAGCTGCATGAAGTCCGCCGACACCCGCGGCGGCGGCACGCTCACCGGCAGCTCCAGCACCCCCTGCCCCACCAACAACCCGCCCTGCGCCCCACCGTTCCATGCCACATCGTCCGGCTCCACCTGCGCGCACCAGGCCGCCCGCGCCAGCGTACGCCATGCTTCGAAACTCCACGGTGGTTCGACCTCAGCGCTGAACATCATCACACCTGACCTCAAAATTTCCGATCTCGCCATCACTCTACTGGCGGCACTATCGTTGCGTTGTTGCTTTTTTTTCGCGGGCTTTTGCGGCCATTGCTGCTACTGGTACTGCTTGTCGCTTGTCGCTTGTCGTAGTTGATTTTGCTGCACCAAGTCGCCTTGGAGCGAGCCGCGCACCGCAGCCATGCGTGGCCGAAGAGGCGCCCTGTCTGAGCGCAGCGAGTTTGGGCGCCGTGCCGCGTATGGCGAGGAGCACAGGGCACCGGTGCGGCTGTATCGCACCGGATCGCGTCAGGCGACAGCGGTTTTGGTTACTTTTGCCAAGACAAAGGTAACCCGCGCCGCAAGGCGTGGAAGCTCCTTGCGCACGGATTCGGCGACCGGAGTCGGGGATTCGTAGAAGCAATCAGGAACGTCCAGGTCATACGTTCGGGCGCACCCTCATCCGCCCGTCGTGCACCTTCTCGCGACGGGCGAAGGCATGAGCATCAATCGAACAAGCTTGCCTGCCGCGGCGCGGGCGCCAACTGTGCCCGTAGTCGAACCGGATCGTCCAAGCGCTGACGCGGATGATGGTCCAGCACACTCACAAACGGCAGCAGCTTCTTCATCGGGACCCGCAGCCGCGCCAGGTCGCCCACCCGCAACCGCGCATGCCGGCGCGACAACAGCAAACGCTCCACATTGCGGGTGCCCAGACCGGGCACCCGCAACAGCATCTCGCGCGGCGCCACATTCAGATCCACCGGAAACCGCTGCGGATTACGCAGCGCCCAGGCCAGTTTGGGGTCCACATCCAGATCCAGCATGCCGCTGGATTGCGAAGGGGCGATTTCTTCTACAGAAAATTCGTAGAACCGCAACAACCAATCGGCCTGATACAAGCGGTGCTCGCGCTGCAGCGGCGGCGCCTGCAACGGCAACTTGGACGAGGCATCCGGGATCGGACTGAAGGCCGAGTAATACACCCGGCGCATGCGGAAGTTGCCATACAGGTTGTGGCTGGTGTCCAGGATGCTGCGGTCGTTGGCATCGTCGGCGCCGACGATCATCTGCGTACTTTGCCCGGCCGGCGCAAAGCGGGGCGGCTTGGCCCGGCGCACCTTTTCTGCCTTGCGCTCCAGCTGGTTTTCTTCGATGCGCCAACGCAGCTCGCCCATCGCCGATCGAATGCCGCCGACGCTTTTTTCTGGCGCCAGCAAGGTCAGGCCCTGCTCGGTCGGCAACTCCACATTGATGCTCAGACGATCGGCATAGCGGCCAGCCGCGGCCAGCAGCTCGGGCGCGGCGTCGGGAATGGTCTTGAGATGGATGTAGCCGGCAAAGCGGTGCACCTCGCGCAGCTGCCGCGCCACTTCCACCAGTTGCTCCATGGTGTAGTCGGAGTTGCGGATGATGCCGCTGGACAGGAACAGGCCTTCGATGTAATTGCGCTTGTAGAAATCCAGCGTCAACGTGACCACTTCTTCCGGCGTGAAGCGCGCGCGGCGCACATTGCTGGACACGCGATTGACGCAGTAGGCGCAGTCGAAGATGCAGAAGTTGGTCAACAGGATCTTCAGCAGCGATACGCAGCGGCCATCGGGCGTGTACGAGTGGCAGATCCCCATGCCCTCGGTGCTGCCGATCCCGCCCGTTCCCAGCGAATTGCGCTTGTTGGCACCACTGGAGGCGCAGGAGGCATCGTATTTGGCGGCGTCGGCAAGGACGGCGAGCTTGTCGAGGAGTTTCACGCGGGCAGCATGCAGGCAAGGCGTCTCAGCCTATGAGACTGCACCGCAGCCTATCGTGAATGCTTCAGAGCGCTGCGGCACCGCAGTAACGCCGTCATCGCCGCAGTGCCGCCACGATGACGGCACTGCCCTGACGACCGGATCACGCAGCGATCGCCGCATCGCCGTCGAAGCGGTACAGATCCATCGCCAGGAAGCCCCCGTCGATGCCGGCGTCGATCCGCTGCGCTCCGAGATGGTCGCTGCCGGCCGCGCCCATCGCCACATATAGCGGCAACAGGTGCTCGTCGCTGGGATGCGCGCGCTCGGCATAGGGCGCCTGGCGGCGATAGTCGAGCAGCGCGGCGATGTCGTTTTCCAGCAGTTTGCGTTCGGTCCATTCGATGAAGGGCCGTACATACGGCGCCTCGCGCTCGGCGCTGTAGCCGTGGCGGAAATCGTGCAGGTTGTGGGTGATGCTGCCCGAGCCGATCACCAACACGCCGTCGTCGCGCAGCGGCGCCAATGCGCGCCCCACCGCAAACTGATGCGCAGGGCCGAGTTCGGGCTGGATCGACACCGACACCACCGGGATGTCGGCAGCCGGGTACAGCAAGCGCAGCGGCACCCACACGCCGTGATCCAGGCCGCGTTGCGGGTCCAGCTGCGGATGCAGGCCGGCCTGTTCCAGCCGCCGGGTGATCTGCTGCGCCAGCGCAGGCTCACCGGGGGCGGGATATTCCAGCGCGTACAACGGCGCAGGAAAACCGCCGAAGTCGTGGATGGTGGCAGGCCGCGCCGCGCCGCTGACCAGCGGGCGACGGCCCAGCCAGTGCGCCGTGGCGACCACGATCGCGCGCGGCCGCGGCAATCGCTGCCGCAGCTCTTCCAGACGCAGCCCGACCTGGCCGGGCTGCAACGCCGTCATCGGCGATCCGTGCGAGATATACAGCGATGGCAGGCGGCTCATGCGTGGCTCCCTGAAATGACGGACATCAGCGCGCCGGCTTCAGCGCGAATGCGCCATCGCCCAGCAGCGATTGCACGACCAGCAACACCGCCCACAGCGCCGGGTACTCCCAGCCGCCACCGGGGTTGGAAAAACCGAACCCGTTGGCGCCATGCACGCTGACGATGGTGCCCAGCAGCAGCGGTACGCCCAGCAGCGCCGTCCAGCGCACGTAGACGCCCAGCAGCAAGGACAGGCCCAGGCCCAGTTCCAGAGCGATGGTGAGATAGGCCAGCGCGACCGGCAGGCCGAGCGAGTGGAAATAGGCCACGGTGCCGGCCGGGGTGAACACCAGCAGCTTGGTCAGGCCATGCACCAGGAACAGCACGCCCAGGCTGATGCGCAGCAGCGCCGCGCCATAAGCGGCCCTGCGAGGGATTGCGAGGTGATCGGACATGACGGCACTCCATAGACGACCAGCACAGCCTATTCCCTACAGAAATCTGATAAATACGTCGGAATCGGATAATTTATTGCACTGAAAGAAACAATCGGAGCAGCTATGGATACCCTGGATGCAATGCGCGTGTTCACTGCAGTTGCCGAACGCAGCGGCTTCAGCGCCGCAGCCGATGCGCTGGACCGCTCCACCGCCAACGTCACCCGCCAGGTCGCCGCGCTCGAACAACGCCTGGGCACGCGCCTGCTCAACCGCACCACGCGCCGGGTCAGCCTGACCAGCGCCGGCACGGCGTATTACCAGCGTTGCCTGCAGCTGCTGGCCGATCTGGACGACCTGGAAGCCACCATCGGGGCGCAGGCGCTGGAGCCGTCCGGGGTGCTGCGGGTCAATGCGCCGGTGAGCTACGGGATCGAGCGGCTGGGCGCGCTGCTGCCCGGCTTTCGCGCACGCTATCCGCAGGTGGAGCTGGACCTGTCGCTGTCCGATCGCCTGGTCGACATGGTCGAAGAAGGCTTCGATGTCGCCATCCGCATCACCCGCCAGCCGGCGCCGATGCTGATCGCGCGGCAGCTGGGCAAGGTCCGGCTGCTGCCCTGCGCATCGCCCGCCTATCTGGCGCGCGCCGGCACGCCGACGCACCCGTCCGATCTGGCCGGTCACGAATGCCTGCTGTATCAGTACTCGCCCAGCGGCGACGAGGTGCGCTTCCACGGGCCGGACGGCGATGTCGATGTCCGCATCCGCGGCGGGCTGCGCGCCAACAACGGGCATGTGCTCAATGCGGCGGCGCTGGCCGGCCAGGGCATCGTGATGCAACCGGACTTCCTGGCCGATGCGCATATCGCCAGCGGCCGCATGCAACGCATCCTGCCCGAGTACGAACTCGGCGAGATCGGCATCTTTGCGGTGTACGCCAGCCGCAGCCATCTGGCGCCAAAGGTGCGCAGCTTCATCGACTACCTGCTCGAATGCCTGGCCGAGCCGGCGGCCGGCTAAACGCATTGGCAATACGCGGCAGCAGCCGTCAGTTGGGGTGGAGGGTGCGCTCAGCAGCGGAATGTGCGGGCGATCCCTGTTGCTCCAACTGCATGACCGCGCACGTCCGGCTGTGCAGTCGCCGTATGGGACGCCCAAAGCGGCCCCGGCAACAGTTCGTCCCGCACGTGGTCATTCATCTGTCGCGGCCGGTGTGCGCACAATCGGGCTCCCCCGTTCAGCAGGAGCATCCATGAGCAAGATCGCCATCGTGTATTTCAGCGGCTACGGCCACACCGCCAAGCAGGCCGAAGCCGTGCATGCAGGAGCCGCCAGCGTCGGCGAGGCCACGCTGTACCGCATCGACCAGGACGGCAACCTGCCCGACGACGCCTGGGAGGCGATCGGCGCAGCCGACGCGATCATCTACGGCAGCCCCACCTACATGGGCGGGCCGGCCTGGCAGTTCAAGAAGTTTGCCGATGCCAGCTCCAAGCCGTGGTTTGCGCAGGCATGGAAGGACAAGGTCGCCGCCGGCTTCACCAACTCGGCCTCGGCGAACGGCGACAAGGTCACCACCATTCAGTACTTGTGGACCCTGTCGCAGCAGCATGGCCAGATCTGGGTGGGCACCGGGCTGCCACCGGCCAACACCAAGGCACACGGGCCGCAGGACGTGAACTGGACTGGCGGTTGGGGCGGCGCACTGGCGATTTCGCCGTCGGACGCCTCGCCGGACGAGGCCCCGCGCAGCGGCGATCTGGAAACGGCCAAGCTGTTCGGCAAGCGTGTCGCCGAGTTCGCCAGCAAGCTCAAGGCCTGATCGCACCGCACGCCAACCCGCGCAGGGCCTCAGCCTTCGCCTGACGCCCTGCGCGGGTTGTGCGTGATGGCATGGGCCACATTGCGCTAACGCGCGCCGCGCCACCCTCCCCGCCTACTCCGCTGCACGGACTTCCCCACCATGCAAACCCGCACGCTTGGCCGTTCCGGCCCCACCGTTTCTGCCCTCGGCCTTGGCTGCATGGGCATGAGTGCGTTCTATGGCGATCGTCGCGATGAGGCGAGCTCGATCGCGGTGATCCATCGCGCGCTCGACCACGGCATCAGCCTGCTCGACACCGCCGACA
This sequence comes from Xanthomonas pisi DSM 18956, assembly GCF_001010415.1. Lineage (GTDB taxonomy): Bacteria > Pseudomonadota > Gammaproteobacteria > Xanthomonadales > Xanthomonadaceae > Xanthomonas > Xanthomonas pisi. Next base: position 5,406 of record NZ_JPLE01000065.1, on the reverse strand, counting down.
TGTATGGCCCGCATACCAACGAAGTGCTGGTGGGCAAGGCGATCGCATCGCGCCGGCACGAGGTGTTCCTGGCCACCAAATTCGGCATCAAGCTCGACCCGAACGATCCGTCGGTGCGCGGCATCGATGGCAGCCCGGCCTATGTGCAGTCCGCCTGTGAAGCCAGCCTGCGCCGTCTTGGCGTGGAGCACATCGATCTGTATTACCAGCACCGCGTGGATCCCAACGTGCCGATCGAAGACACCGTCGGTGCAATGGCGCGTCTGGTCGAACAGGGCAAGGTGCGCTTTCTCGGGCTTTCGGAAGCGGCCGCAGCCACCATCCGGCGCGCGCATGCCGTGCACCCGATCACCGCGGTGCAGACCGAATACTCGCTGTGGTCGCGCGAGCCAGAAGACGACGGCGTGTTCGCCACCGTGCGCGAGCTCGGCATCGGGTTCGTACCTTACTCGCCGCTTGGCCGCGGATTCTTGACCGGTGCGTTTTCATCGCCCGACGATTTCGACGCCGACGATTACCGCCGGCATTCGCCGCGGTTTCAGGGCGACAACTTCACCCGCAACCTGCAACTGGTGGCGCAGGTCAAGGCGATCGCCGCCGACAAGGGCATCACGCCCGGGCAGCTGGCGCTGGCGTGGGTGCTGGCACAGGGCCAGGATCTGATCCCGATCCCCGGCACCAAGCGTCAGGCGTATCTGGACGAGAACATCGCTGCGCTGGATGTGGCGCTGATGCCCGACGAACTGGCGCGCATCGATGCGATCTTCCCGGCGCAGGCCGCGGCCGGCACGCGTTATCCCGAAGCGATGATGGGCGCGCTCAACCGCTGAGCGGTGACCGCGTGGCTGCAGCGAACGCTGCGGTCACGCGCTGGCCAGCGCAAGCGTGCTTGCACAGTGCCGCCCCGAAGACGTCGGGCGGCAGCCATGCGTGCATCGCCCCGACAGCCACGTCCGGCCGAGCACGGCATGGATATGCGAATGTCTGCACTCACGCCCTCGCATCGCGGCGGCTTGCACACTCGGTGCACCATCGCTCCTACCGCGCCCACACCACGCCCCCATGCTGTCTTTCGTGATTCCCGCCCATGACGAAGCTGCGCTGATCGGTCAAACGCTGCAGTGCCTGCATGCCTGCGCGCAGGCGATGCAGCTGGACTACGAAGCGATCGTGGTGGCCGATGCCTGCGAGGACGCCACCGCCCGCATTGCGCGCGACAACGGCGCACAGGTGCTGGAAGTCCAGCTGCGGCATATCGCCGCCACCCGCAACGCCGGCGCGCAGGCCGCACAAGGCGAACGCCTGCTGTTTCTGGATGCAGATACCTTGATCAACCCGCAGGTCGTCGGCGCCGCACTGGCCGCGCTGGATGCCGGCGCGGTGGGCGGCGGTGCGCAGGTGCATCTGCAGGGCGAACGGGTGTGGTTCGAGCGGGCAGCGCAGGCCGCGTTCGGCTGGCTTTTCCGCGTTGCCGGCATCGCGCCTGGGTGCTTTCTGTTCTGCACGCGCGCCGCCTTCGTCAGCGCAGGCGGCTTCGATCCGCGGTACTACGCCGGCGAAGATGTCGCCTTGAGCCGCGCGCTGGCACGCTGCGGGCGCTTTGTGATCCTGCGCCAGACCGTCCACACCTCCGACCGCAAGCTGCGCAGTTTTTCCAAGCGCGAGCACCTGGTCCTGCTGCTGCGGTTTGTGTGGCGCGGGCGCCGCATGCTGCAGACCCGCGACGCGCTGGGCTTCTGGTATCAGCGACGGCGCTGAACCGAGCGTGTCCGCAGCGCAGCAGGATGCGGCGACACCTGCCCTCAAATCGGGACGTGGCCGTACATGCCACTTACACTGCGGTCCTTGTTCCTGGTTTCGAGTTGCGCCGCATGGCTTCTTTGCACCGCCCTGTCCTGATCGCTGCCATGGCTGCCGCGGCATTGACCACCGCAGCCTGTCACCGCGATGGCACGGCGCCGTCGGCCGACACCCGCACCACCCCCGCTCCCAGCACGCCCAAGCTGGGTGATTTCGGCTTCGACATGGCGGGTATGGATCGCAGCGTGACGCCGGGCGACGACTTCTTCCGTTATGCCAGCGGCAACTGGGTCAAGACCACGCAGATTCCCGACGACCGCTCCAGCGTCAACAGCTTCGTCAGCATCGCCATCGACACCGAGCGCCATAGCCGCGACATCATCGAAGGCGCCGCCGCCAACGACCGCGTCACCGGCGAAGACAAGCAGATTGGCGACTATTACGCCGCCTATATGGACGAAGCCAGCATCGAGGCCAAGGGCGTGCGGCCGGTGCAGCCGGAGCTCGACGCCATTGCGCAGCTGGAAGACAAGCAGGCGCTGGCACGCACCCTGGGCGGGCAGCTACGCGCCGATGTGGACTTGCTCAACTCGACCAATTTCTACACCGACCGTCTGTTCGGCCTGTGGGTGTCGCAGGATCTGCACACCCCCGGCCGCTACGCACCGTACCTGGTGCAAGGCGGCCTGGGCATGCCCGAGCGCAGCTTCTACCTGGACGGCGGGCGCATGGGGCAGCTGCGCGAGGCCTACCGCGCCCACATCGTCAAGGTGCTGGAACTGGCGGGCATCGACGATGCCCAGGCCAGGGCCGCGCGCATCCTGGCCCTGGAAGTCGCCATCGCGCGCGTACACGCCACGCCCGAGCAGACCAACAACGTGCAGGCGGGCGCAAATGCCTGGAAACAGGCCGATTTCGCGCGTAATGCGCCAGGCCTGGAGTGGGCGCTGTTCTTCGATGCCGCCGGCCTGAGGGCGCAGCAGGACTTCATCGTCTGGCAGCCGCAGGCCGTCCGTGGGTTGTCGGCGCTGGTGAAATCCGAACCGCTGGAGACCTGGAAGGACTACCTGCGTTTTCGCGCGCTGGATCGTGCATCGCCGTATCTGTCCAAGGCGTTTGCCGATGAGCGGTTTGCGTTCTACGGCACGACGCTGGAAGGCACACCGCAGCAACGCCAGCGCTGGAAGCGCGGAATCGACGCGACCAACGCCGCCCTGGGCGAAGCGGTGGGCAAGCGCTACGTACAGAAGTACGTCAGTGCGCAAACCAAGGCCCGCGCCGAGGAGATGGTCAAGAATCTGATCGCTGCATTCGGCAAGCGCATCGACGCGCTGGAGTGGATGACCCCGGAGACCAAACGACACGCCCGGGCCAAGATCGCCGGATTGACGGTAGCGGTGGGTTACCCGGACAGCTGGCGCGACTACAGCGCGCTCGACGTGCGTCGCGACGATGCGCTGGGCAACGTGGAACGCGCCGGCCTGTTCGAGTATCGCCGCAACATCGCCAAGCTGGGCAAGGCGGTCGATCATCGCGAGTGGTACATGTTGCCGCAGGAGGTCAATGCGCTGAATGTGCCGCTGGAAAATCGCCTGATCTTCCCGGCCGCGATTCTGCAACCGCCGTTCTTCGACCCGGCTGCCGACGATGCGGTGAACTACGGTGCGATCGGCGCGGTGATGGGGCACGAAATCAGCCACAGCTTCGACAACATGGGCGCGCTGTTCGACGAACACGGCGAGCTGCACAACTGGTGGACGCCGCAGGACCTGAAGAAATTCGAGGCTGCCGGCAATGCGCTCGCAGCGCAGTTCAGTGCGTACAAGCCGTTCGACGATCTGAGCGTGAACGGCAAGCTGACGCTTGGCGAAAACATCGCCGACGTTGCCGGCCTGGCAACCGCATACGACGCCTACCAGCTGTCGCTGCAGGGCAAGCAGCCGCAGACCATCGATGGCTTCAGCCCGGACCAGCGCTTCTTCCTGGGGTTTGCGCAGGCCTGGCGCGGCAAATACCGCGACGCCGCGCTGCGCAACGCCGTGCTCACCGACGTGCACGCACCCGGACGCTTCCGCGCACAGACCGTGCGCAATCTCGATGCCTGGTATCCGGCGTTCAATGTGCAGCAGGGCGAGCAGCTGTACCTGCCACCCGAGCAGCGGGTGCGGATCTGGTAGCTGGTGCTTGGCAGTGATGGCTGCTGCGTGCAACGCAGAGCCGGATCCATGGGCTGCAGTACGTTCTCTCTACCGTACCCTCACTCCAACCTACCCTCGCCCCAACCCCTCTCCCGGCGGGAGAGGGGCCAGCCCGCCGCGAGCGTTGAGACCCCCGCTAAATTCTGCTCTCAAGCCCCTCTCCCCCGGGAGAGGGGTTGGGGTGAGGGGACGGCCACACCGCGCACGATCCCCCGCGCCACACCACCGCCCTGCACCCCACAGGCAAGCACCCGCACTCATCGCTCCCCAGGCCACTGCAGCAGCACCGCCGGCGGCAACTGCATGCGCCTGCAGGCACGGGCCGATAGCCCATCACGCAACGCGGTGCGGAACAGCGGCGACAAGCTGCGCAGCAGCCGGGCCGATGCCCGTGCCTGCATGCGCTGGGTCGTGCTGCGACCCAGCATGTCGCTGGCCCAGCCCGGCAACAACGCAGTGCCGGCGCCGAGGAAGACGCCGCGCGACAGGCCTGCCGCAGGCACCGGCAGCTGGATGCTGGTGAGAACATCGAGCACCTCGCGCGAGCGTGCGTCCATGCGCAACTCGCCGCGCACCGACGCGAAATACGCGTCCACCGCGGCCTCGCTGGCGGGCACGTCGGCCGCGCCCAGGGCTTCGGCCACGCGTCGCGCTTCGGCGTAATAGCGGTCGGCGATTGCGCCAGGTACATCGCGGCAATAGCGCCGGCAGCCCTGCAGAAACCCGTAGGCTTCGGTGACATGCACCCAGGTCAGCAGCGCAGGATCGTTGGCCTCGTAGGACACGCCGTCGGCGGTGTGGCCACGGATATGCGCGTGAATGCGCCGCACGCGTGCGATCAGCTGCTCGACTTCGGCCTGCGGTGCGTAGGTCGTGCCGGCGACGAAGTTGGTGGTGCGCCGCAGCCGGCCGACCAGGTCGGCGCGGAAGTTGGAATGGTCGTAGACCCCGGCCAGCGCGCGCGGGTGCAGCAGTTGCAGCATCAAGGCGCACAAACCGCCGGACAGCATGCCGGGAAATTCGGAGTGCACGCGCCAGGTGACGCTGTCGGGCCCGAAGATGCCGGGGTCGCCAATCGGCTGATCGTATTCGATGCTGCTCTGGCCACGCGGAAATGCGCCCAGCACCCAGCGGCGAATCTGTTCGGCGGCGGGGTCGGTAAGGGGACGCAGGAAGGCAGACATGCGGCCATGATACGGGGGTGGCGGCACGACCACGTCAGCGCACCTGCGGCCCGGCACAGGTGCGCCGTCCGCCGGACCACACGGACAGGCCACAGCGTTTCTCGCAGTCGGGCCCGCTGGCACGCACATGCGATTGATGCGGCAGCATGCTGAGCAATCGCCAGAGCTAAGAGTGGCTAACAAAACTACTGCGCAGCCGCCAGGCGGGCGCGGCCGGTGCGCTG
>NZ_JPLE01000064.1 GCF_001010415.1 Xanthomonas pisi DSM 18956 | reverse complement strand
GGGATGCCCTGCAGAGCAGGTGCGTGTCCCTCATCCGGCGCTACGCGCCACCTTCTCCCGCAAGCGGGAGAAGGGTCAGGGCTGGCCAGCGCTTGCTACAGTGGCGTTGCGCACGCACACCCGGTCCCTTCCCCTGCTTGCGGGGGAAGGTGCCCGCAGGGCGGATGGAGTTTGCACCGCAGATTGCATTGGGACACGCTCTACGTCTGGCACCAGCGGTGACTGCCTTCGCAGCGATGTTGCGCTGGATGTTCGGGATGCCCTGCAGA
>NZ_JPLE01000063.1 GCF_001010415.1 Xanthomonas pisi DSM 18956 | reverse complement strand
GTCGGGCAGGTGCGACAAGGTGAATCGCCCGTGGGGCCTGCGCTTGCGCCGATTCGTGAGCAAGTTTCATGACCGCATGCCGCCTGCGTGGCATCGCACGGCACCGGGGTTTGCTACAACCGAGACCAACCGCCGGCATGGGCGATCGCCGGGGCCGGGTCTGGCGTCACGGCCGAGATGCCCCGGCACGCGTCGCCCGCCCGCATTCTTCGAGGAGCATCTGCATGAAGTTCGACACCCCCGCAGGCAGCAACCCCAGCGACCGACTCAAGGTGCTTGGTCAGCCGGTCGACCGCGTGGACGGGCCGCTCAAGGTCACCGGGCAGGCGCGCTACGCCTACGAATGGCACGACCAGCCCGGGCAGATGGCGTATGGCTATATCGTCGGCGCGGCGATCGGCAAGGGCCGCATCACCGCGCTGGAGACGGCCGCCGCACGGGCGGCCGCCGGGGTGATCGCCGTGCTCACCTACCAGAACGTGCCCACGCTGGGCACCGGCGAGTTTTATGTGCAGCGGTTTCTGGCCGCGCCGCAGGTGGACCACTACCACCAGGCGGTGGCAGTGGTGGTGGCGGAGACCTTCGAGCAGGCCCGTGCCGGTGCGGCGCTGGTGCGGGTGCGCTATGCGCGCGAGCGTGGGCAGTACGACCTGGCCGCCCAGCAGGCCAGCGCGCCTGTGGCGCCGCAGGCCCCGTTCGGCGGACCGCCACAGACTGCGCAAGGCGATTTCGCCGCGGCCTATGCCGCTGCACCGTTCACTGTGGATGCCACCTACCGCACCCCCGACCAGGCGCACGCGATGCTGGAGCCGCACGCCACCATCGCGCGCTGGGAGGGCGATCAGCTGATCTGCCACACCGCCATCCAGCAGATGAACTGGGGCACGCGCGACCTGGGCAAGGCGCTCGGCGTGCCGAAGGAGCGCATCCGGTTGCTGTCGCCGTTCATTGGCGGAGGCTTCGGCGGCAAGGGCACCGCGCAGGCGGACCTGGTGCTGGCCGCGCTGGCCGCACGCATCACCGCGCGGCCGGTCAAGCTGGCCCTGCAGCGCCCGTTGATGTTCAACAGCACCATCCACCGGCCCGCCACCATCCAGCGCCTGCGCCTGGGCGCCACGGCCGACGGGCGGCTGACCGCGATCGGCCATGAGAGCTGGTCGGGCAATCTGCGCGGCGGTCGCAGCGAGCCGACCACCTTGTCCACCCGTGCGCTGTATGCCGGTGCCAACCGCATGACTGCGGTACGGCTGGCAGTGCTGGATCTGGCCGAAGGCAACGCCATGCGCGCGCCCGGCGAGGCGCCGGGGATGATGGCGCTGGAAGTGGCCATGGACGAACTGGCCGAACGCCTGGGCATGGACCCGGTGCAGCTGCGCATCGTCAACGACACCCAGGTGGACCCGGAGCAACCGCAGCGCCGGTTTTCCACGCGGCCCTTCGTGGCCTGCCTGCGCAGCGGCGCGCAACGCTTCGGCTGGGCGCAACGCAATCCCACCCCCGCCAGCGTGCGCGACGGGCGGTGGCTGATCGGCATGGGCATGGCCAGCGCCATTCGCGGCGCGCCGATCTCCAAGGCCGGTGCGCGTGCGCGGCTGGACCGCAGCGGCATGCTGACGATCGAAACCGACATGACCGATATCGGCACCGGCAGTTACACCATCGTGGCGCAGACCGCGGCCGAACTGCTCGGTGTGCCGCTGCAGCAGGTGGTGGTACGGCTGGGCGATTCCAGCTTTCCGCAGACGCCCGGCTCGGGCGGGCAGCAGGGCGCCGCCTCGGTCACTGCCGGCGTCTATGCCGCCTGCATGCAGCTGCGCGAGACGGTGGCGCAGCGCCTGGGCATCGCCGCCGACCAAGCCCGTTTCGCCGATGGCATGGTGCATGTGGGCGGCCGCGCCATTGCGCTGGCGCAGGCGGCCGAGCAAGGCGAGCTGGTGGCCGAGGACGCCATGGAATACGGCACGCTCAAGCAGCAGTATGCGCAGCAGACCTTCGGCGCGCATTTTGCGCAGGTGGCGGTGGACGCCGACACCGGCGAAATCCGCGTGCGCCGGTTGCTGGCGGTCTGCGCGGCCGGGCGCATCCTCAACCCCAAGACCGCGCGCAGCCAGGTGATCGGCGGCATGGTGATGGGCGTGGGTGCGGCGTTGATGGAAGAGATGGCGGTGGACACGCGGCTGGGTCTGTTCGTCAATCACGATCTGGCCGGGTACGAAGTGCCGGTGCATGCGGATATCCCGCATCTGGAAGCGCACTTCATCGACGAGGTGGACCCCACCATGTCGCCGCTGAAGGCCAAGGGCGTGGGCGAGCTGGGGTTGACCGGCGTGGCGCCGGCCCTGGCCAATGCGGTCTACAACGCCACCGGCATCCGCGTGCGCGACTATCCGATCACCCTGGACAAGCTGTTGGCGCAGCTGCCGCGCAGGGCGGTGTAGGCGCCGGAGAAACGCCGACGGGGTGGCCAGGGCCGTTGCATCTAACCGGCCAGCGACGTCAGCAAGCGATCGCATGTTGGGCTGACGATGGCAGCGATGGATCAGGCCGTGGCCGATACTGTCCATGCCGCGTCAGGTGCGCGTGCGCTGTGGGCGCAGCTGACATCGATCGGCAGTTTCCGGATCGACACCCATGCAGTGCCGCCGACGCCAGATTAGATGGGATGCGCGCCTCTGACAGCGCGCTGCCGAGCGCGACCATAAGATGCAGCGGTGCAGCGATATCTCCAGCATAAAAAACTGTGGGTCGGATGGCCCCGGATGCATTGGACACGCCGTCCCAACGACTTCTGCGGGCGTCTCTCTAACCGGTTCAGGTGACCGGCCGCTGTCGCCGAATCGCCGCTGTTCTGTAAGGTGAACGGGTATAAGCTGCCGGCCGGGGAAATCCCCAACGAGGAACGCAATGGACCACTCCGACATGCAAGTGTCCGATCTGCAGGTCTTGGAGCTGCAAGGGTTCCACGACATCTATGGCAGTGGGCCGGACTTCTGGGACGCCTACCAGCGCATCATGGGCGTGGCAGCTCAGGCCGGTGGCAACGTGATCAATCTGGCCAACGAAATGGCCTCACTGGCACAGGGGCTGGGCGCAATCGATCGCGCGCAGCTGCTCTAACCGTCTTTCGCGACGTGCTTGCGTGTGGCAGCGATCGCGCGGTGCGTCCCATGCTGTCGTGCATGCGTGAGGGCCGCCCGCTCACCCAATTTTTCTATCGTTTTCACGCACGCCTGCTGCGCGCATTTTTACGGTTGGCGCATCGATGGCACGGCGTGATCTTCGCCGATCAGGCCGTGTCGGTCGGGGCGCCATCGCAACGCGCTGGGCAGTGGAGATGCGACGCGCCCGCGTTGCCCGCCATTGCAGCGGCGCCCCCAACCCCGTGCCGGAGACAGTGATCCGGTACCTCGTTGAGGAGCTAGGTGTGAGCGAAACAGTCGAAGGCGTGCGTGTGCATCTGATCGGTGGCCCGCACGATGGGCAGATGCTGTGTGGCACGTCGTTGCCGGACGTGATGCTGCCGGCGGGGTATCGCATGACGCCCTGGCCGGGTGGCCAATCCGGCATTCACTGGCACCGTGAACTCAATCTGGCGTGCGTGTATGGATCGATGACGGCCGATGCGCTATGTGCCGCACTGGGTGCGCAATGGCGTGGCTATCTGACGACACGTCGGCAGCAGGCGGCTGCAGGTCAGGGCAGTGAGCGACATGACGGATGCGCCGAAACGACGCTTGCATGAGGCGATCGTCTGCGTCGATGGTCAGCGTCAGTCGACCCATACGACTGCTTGCGCGCCGCACGGCACGATGGAGTGCATTGAGTCGATTGCACGCAGCGAGCAGCGCCAGCCGCGCATGGGGCGGTCGATTCACGCGGTTAGTTTTTGCCTGCCGCTGTTGGCAATACGGCTACCGCGCTCAACGCCAATGCACGCCGAGGCTGAAGCGCAGCGCGCTTGTCAGCAGAGGCTCATTCCGCGACGTCGGGCGTCTTGGCGGGCGTCACCACGGCAGTGTCGGGCGCACCTCGCTTCTTGTCGCGACGCAGTGGCGTATCGCCCAGGCGTTCGATCGCGCCACCGGATTGCTGGAACGCTTCCAGGTCGGCGGCCAGGCGCTGTTCGGACAGGCGCGGCTTGCCTGGTTGATTGCTGACGGTCATCGACTGGCGGCGGGAGTTATTCATCGCGAATCCTCATGCGTTGTAGAGCGTCAAGGGGATGCCCCGCCGGCGTTGATCGTCGTAGGTGGCACGCACGTCGCGGCAATACGGCCCGGACATGACGAAACGCCGACAAATCGCCGGACGCGTTTCATAGATCGAGCAGCACATGCGTGCCGAATCGAGGGCCACGCACCAGCCTTCCTCGTCGCGCGCCATCACGTGCCAGCCTTGCGGCGTCACGCTGGTCAGGTGCTGGGGGATGCGGTCGGATGGATCGACCATGACGGTGAGCCGGCAACAGACGGCGTCGCAGCGTTCGCAGAGAGTCTTGATGGAAAAGGCCAGATGGGAGTGAAGGCGACACCGGTCTCCGGCCGCAACTCCACCATACACCCTGCGCGCGCGCGGATGTGAACCGGCGCCCGCAGGCCCTGTCCCACGACATACCGTGGCAATTGCAGGCAGCGTCATGGCATTGCCGGAATGTCTGCCGACAGCAATGCCCTGCCCAGCTCGCAGCAACGCGCGGATGCAACGGGAGTGCGGCCGGCCTGTGTATCCCGGGCGCGGCAGCTCGGCCGATACAGGTGGTTCGCTGCCGCGGCCTTGGTCGCAACGCTCGCTGAGCGCCTGAGGCAGCGGCCGCGCTGCGTTGCCTTTGTCACGCCGGCGCGAAGACGGGTTTCACCTCTGCCATCGATGGCGCGCCGTAGCGTGGCGATGTCCGTCGCACGCATCAGGAGCACCGCCATGAAGACATCCAAGCAGCATCCATCCATGCACGATCAGGTTGCAGGTCACGACCAGGAGCACAGCGACAGGCAGAAGCAGGACGCGCTGCAGGACGAGGCGGTGGAAGAAACTTTCCCCGCCAGCGACCCGGTGTCGCCATTCGTTCCGGCAAAGCCACTGGACTGAGCGCGGCGATGAACGCTGGCTGCGATAAACAGCAACAAGGCCCGGTCGACGGCCGGGCCTTGTTGATCCACCTCGTGGGATACGACCTTTACGGCGTCAGTACCACCTTGCGGCAGTCGTCCTGCTTCTTGTCGAACAACGCATAGCCCTGCGCTGCATCGGCCAGCGGCATTCGGTGCGAAATGATCGCATTGGGCTTGAGCTCGCCGTTGCCGATGCGCTCCAACAGATAGGGCATGTGTTTTTGCACATGCGTCTGGCCCATCTTGAAGCTCAGCCCCTTGTCGAAGGCATCGCCCAGCATGAATGCATGGATAAAGCCGGCATACACGCCCGGGACGCTGACCACGCCGCAGCGCCGCGTGGCGGCGATGCACTGACGGATGGCCACACCGCTGCTGCCTTCCAGCTTGAGGTTGGTGAGTGCGGTTTCGATCGCACTGCCTTCGGCCTCGAAGCCCACCGCCTCGATACTGGCATCCACGCCGCGGCCATCGGTCTGCGATACGATCACATCGGCCGGGTCGTCGATCTCATCGAAATTGAGCGGAATCACGCCGTAGGCCTTGGAGGCGAAGTCGAGACGGTACGCATGCCGGTCGACCATGAAGATACGTTCTGCGCCCAGCATGCGGCAGCATGCCGCGGCCATCAGGCCCACCGGGCCGGCGCCGAAGATCGCCACGGTGGAGCCCTGCTTGACGCCGGCATCGACAACCGCCTGATAGCCGGTGGGCAGGATGTCGGACAGGAACAGCACCTGTTCGTCATGCAGCGCATCCGGGACCACCAACGGCCCGACGTTGGCCTTGGGCACGCGAACAAACTCGGCCTGCCCGCCGGACAGGCCGCCGTAGAGATGGCTGAAACCAAACAGGGCCGCAGGCGGGCGCATGTCCTTGTGGTTCAGCGCAGCGCCCTTGCCGGTGTTGGTGGTCTCGCATGCAGAAAATTCCTGCAGCATGCAGTGGAAGCAACGCCCGCATGCCACCACGAACGGAATCACCACCCGGTCGCCCGGCTTGACCGCCGTAACGTCCGGGCCGACCTCTTCGACGATGCCCATGAACTCATGGCCGAGAATATCGCCGGGACGCAGGTCCGGAATCTTGCCGCGATACAGATGCAGATCCGAACCACAGATGGCTGTGGCGGTAACGCGCAGGATCAGGTCGTCGCGTTCGACCAGGAGCGGGTCCGGCACCGTTTCGACCCGCACATCGCGTGAGCCGTGGTAGTTGAGGGCAAGCATGTCGATCTCCTGAAGGCCGGCGGTCTGCGGCAGCGCATCGCAGTGTCGGCATTGGCGCGTTAAGCCGGTCAGCACGACGCGTGCGTACCGTGTGCACGCACTCGACTCACGACACCGCGTTGATGCGCATGTCACGTGTGGATAACCCATGCGCTCGCAGGCTCCCCCAACGCGCAGCACTTCGCATGCGGTCAGATGCGGTGATGCAATCCCGATAATCGACGATCGCCACGTGCGATCACTCAGGAGACAGGCATGGGACTTTTCAAGATGGTGACTGCAGGCGCGGTGGGCTATGTGGCGTACAAGGCGTGGCAGCGCAGTCAAGGCTCGGCCGGCGTTACGCAGCCCGTGCAGGGCACGCTGCAGGACCGCCAGAGTGCGGAGGCAGCCATCGGGCGCACGCCGCCGCATGGCGACCCGCTCCGCGATAGCAGTAGCGGTACGCGCGACGGTAAGCAGGCGCTCGGAGCCTTGGCCATTTTCAACGAGCAGGAGCGCACGCTGGCACAACTGGCGGTGGTCAAAGGTGTCGAGGGCGAGCTGCTGGCTTTTGCCCGCAAGATGGACGAGGCGCACAGTGCTGCATTGACCGACCTCAGTCGATTTGCTCCGGACCGCAGTGGGCCGGTGGGTCAGGCTGCGTTTGCGCGCTCGAAGAGCGCACGTGACCAGCTCGAAGCGCTGCACGGACAGGCATTCGAAAAGCAATACCTGCAAACTGCCGTCCGTAGCCATGAGCAGGCCCTGGCGCTGCTGGATACGCAACTGCGTAGCGAGCCGGGATCCAGCGACCTGGGCAAGGAACTGCAGCGCACGCGCGATACCGTCGCCGAGCATCTGGACCATGCCAAGGCACTCAGCGCGAAGCAGACCCAACCGCACTAAGAGCGGCTAACAAAACTACTGCGCAGCCGCCAGGCGGGCGCGGCCGGTGCTCGGAATCGGCATGTACCACTCGTACACTCCGGTTCCTCCGCGCCGTCCACACCCGCCTGACGACTGCTCGCTACGTTTTGTTAGCCACTCTAAGGTCAGCAGAAAAACGGCCGGGTAGTTAATGGGCTATGTGTGGTCATTGTCCCCTGATCGATGTTGGTGGCGATGGACTGGTAGCTCCAAAGAACGGCGCAGTTTTGATGCCGGGCGGGGGCTAAAGCGGGAAGTGAGGTAATGGGTCATCAGTTCGATCGGCGAGGTTATCAAGGTACGAACCGATCATCGCGCAGTGCAGACAAGACAGGCAGCCAACGCTGCCTGTCTTTTTGGTTGAAGCATGGCGGTAGTGGAAACATGGTGCGCGACGGCGCTGCAGGCACTTCGCGCGACGGACACAACTGCAGTTGTCTTCAGATTGCGCCGCCTAGCCGTACGGAGTGTTTCTTATGCTGCCGCGCATGCGCCGGCATGATGCGAAGAAGCACGCCGCAGCCGTCTCGGTCACGATACGTCCGCGTCATCTCGAGGGTGACGCGGACCGGCTTACGCCATGCGTGTGCTAGAGCGTGACGGCACCGCCGGAGATCGTCAGCAGCGTGCCCGAGGTGTAGCTGGCGGTGTCGGCCGCCAGCATGACGTAGGCCGAGGCCAGTTCCACCGGCTGGCCAGGGCGTCCCATCGGCGTCTGCGCCCCGAAGTTCTGCACCGATTCTTCGTCCATGCCTGAGGGAATGAAGGGCGTCCAGATCGGGCCGGGGAGCACCGCGTTGACGCGAATGTTTTTGTCGGCAAGGACGCCGGCCAAGCCAATGGTGAGATTGGCCAGGGCACCCTTGGTGGCCGCGTAAGGCAGGATGTTGGGCGTCGGCTTCTTCGATTGCACCGATGCGGTGTTGATGATGGAGCCGCCATCGGTCATCAGGGGAACAGACAGCCGCACCAGGTTGAAGACGGCATGTACGTTGGTGTCGAAGGTCTTGCGCCACTCGTCCAGCGTGATGTCTTCGAAGCGTTCGAAATACTTCTGGTAGCCGGCATTGTTGACCAGGATATCCAGGCCGCCGAACGTGCTGTTGACCTCTTCGATCAAGGCTGCGGCCTGGCTCGGGTCGCTGATGTCGCAGCTGACCAGCAGCGCCCTGACGCCGGCCTTCTCGATCAGCGCGCCGATCCTGGCCGCGTCTTCCTGCTCGTCAGGCAGAAATGCGATGGCCACATCCGCACCCTCGCGTGCATAGGCGATCGCAACGGCTGCCCCGATACCGCTGTCGCCACCGGTGATCAATGCACGCTTGCCTTTCAATTGTCCGTGGCCGACATAGCTGTCTTCGCCGTGGTCGGGACGCGGGTCCATCTTTTCGGTGCGACCAGGGAAGCCTTGCTGCTGCGGCTTGAAGGGCGGGCGCGGGTAATTGGGTACGGGCATGGTCGTCTCCTGACGTTGGGTTCGCTGACGTGCAAAGCGCGAGGACTGCGCTGAAAGCCAGTGTGGCTATGTGTCCGTCAACATCCGGGCTAGGCGATGTCGGCATCGCGTGTGCCTGCAGTCAGCGCATGACTGGCGTGGTTGCCTGTTCGGTGACCGTGTTGCTGGATTGGTCGGCGCGTGCGTCATTGCGAATTTCATGTGCTTTTGCGTGGTGGATTCGATACTGGGCGCGTGCTCGGGAGATCCTCCATGTTCCTGCGTCGTCACGGGCTGTCGTTGTGTCTGCTTGCGCTGACAGTGTTTTGTATCGGCTGTCAGATCTATGCCGGGCTCCACGCGTACAACGCGCAGCTGCGCGAGCAGGCACTGCCGACGCTGCAGCTGGCTGCCTATCTGCACAGCCCGCATTTCATGTCTGCGTTGTTCGAAAACTGGGAGAGCGAATTCCTGCAGATGGGCATGTATGTGCTGCTGACCGTCAAGCTGCGTCAGGTGGGGTCGGCGGAATCGCGCCCGCTCGATCCCGCTGAAGAGCACACCTCGATCACCCCCGGTCCTGCGCCGTGGCCGGTACGCGCCGGTGGGGTATGGCTGCGCCTGTACCAGCATTCGCTGGCGATCGCCTTCGGCATCCTGTTTCTGCTGAGCTTTGTGTTGCATCTGATCGGCAGCTGGCGGCTGGAGCTGCTGGAGCGCGCACACAAGGGACTTGCACCGATCAGTGTGCTCGACCATTTCACCGATGCCGGGTTCTGGTTCGAGTCGATGCAGAACTGGCAAAGCGAATTCCTGGCGGTGTTCTCGCTGGTGGTCTTGACGATCTGGCTGCGCCAGAAGGACTCGCCGCAATCCAAGCCGGTCCAGGCGCCCCATTCGCAGACCGGTGGATGAGAGGGAGTGGCAGGCGTGGTGCGCGACGCCGACACTTCACGCCATCACGCGGCTTCCTTCACCCCGCTGCAATACGCATCTGCCTAGCGTGAGTTCCTACCTCGACGCAGGAGATGCACATGGGTAGCGAAGCGAAAAAGCCGTGGGGACCCGGTTCCGATCAGAGCAAGCCGTTTACGCCGCAGGAAAGGCGCAATGAAGATGCGCACGGGAAGGCGCACGACATGCCAGACGAGGACCGCGACGTCAATCAGGCTGACCCGGAGCGCGATTACGAACGTCCGGACGGCTCGGAAAAGCGCTGAGACCTTTTGGCGATCGACCTGACAACGCCCACAGATGGGCGTTATGCGTTCGACTCTGCCGGTGCAAGCGCATGCCGGCATGCCATGCGGCGCAGCGCTGGGGTGCGCTCAATGGTGATGGTGGTAGCCGACATCCGCGGCGATCTTGCCGCGGAACACGCGATACGACCATGCCGTATACCCCAGCACCAGCGGCAACAGCACGACCAGGCCAATCATCGGAAAGATCTGCGAGGAGGGTGGTGCGGCTGCCTGCCAGATGGTGTAGCTCGGCGGTACCAGGTACGGCCACATGCCCAGCACCAACCCGATGAACCCCAGCACGAAGATCGCCAGCGTCAACAGAAATGGCGAGGTATCGCTGCGTGAACTGTCGCTGCTGCGCCACAACGCCAATGCCACTGCCGCGGTCACCACCGGAATGGGCGACAACCACCAGAAGTTGCCACCGGCAAACCAGCGCGCCATCACGTGCGAACTCAGGAACGGCAGCCACGCGCTGACCAGCACCAGGAAGGTCACCACCACGCCCACCAGCGGCTTGGTCAGCTGACGCGCCAGCGTGTGTGTGCGCCCCTCGGTCTTGAGGATCAACCAGGTGCTGCCGAGCAGCGCATAGCCGAACACCAGTGCTGCACCGGTAAGCATGGTGAACGGGCTGAACCAGCCGAACACCCCGCCGACGTAGCGCCCATTCTCCAGTGCCATGCCCTCCACCAGCGCGCCCAGAATGATGCCCTGCGCGAATGCGGTGAGGATCGAGCCCGCGATGAACGACAGCGTCCAGAGCCGCCGTGAACGCTGCGCCTTGAAGCGGAATTCGAACGCCACACCGCGGAAGACCAGCGCCATCACCATCAACAGTACCGGCAGGTACAGCCCCGACAGGATCACCGCGTACGCGGTCGGAAACGCCGCAAACAACCCCGCGCCACCGAGCACCAGCCAGGTTTCGTTGCCGTCCCAGATCGGCGCTGCGGTGTTCATCATCAGGTCCACTTCCTGTTCGTCGCGTGCGAACGGCGCGAGCATGCCCAGTCCCAGCACAAAGCCATCCAGCACCACGTACATCAGCACGCCAAAGCCGATGACGCCAAACCACACCACAGGCAACCAGTAACTCAGTTCCATGGGGTGTTCCCCTGTTCCAGGGCGGTGTCTGCGGCCGACAACGGGCGTGCAGGGGTATGTTCACCGCCGGCCACATCCGGGCCATCGCGGCTGGTGTGCGGGCCGGCGCGGACCAGTTTGGTGAGATAGAAAATGCCGAAGCCAAACACGAACGCGTAGCCCAGCACGTACACCAGCAACGACACTGCCACGGTCACGGCCGACTGCGGGCCCATCGCGTCGGCAGTGCGCAGCAGCCCATACACCACCCACGGCTGTCGCCCGATCTCGGTCACGAACCAGCCGGCGACCAGGGCGATAAACCCGGCCGGCAGCATCACGTTCCAGGCCAGGATCAGGGCTTTCGACAGCAGCCGGCCGCGCCACCAGGCAATGGCGGATATCCACGACAGCGCCAGCATCGCCATGCCCAGGCCGACCATGATGCGGAACGCGAAGAACACCGGTGCCACCGGCGGACGCCGATCGCGCGGCACCGAGGTCAGCGGGGTGATCTCGCCATCGGTGCTGTGGGTCAGGATCAGGCTGCCCAGGCGCGGGATCGCCACTTCGTACTGGTTACGCTCGGCCTCGGCATCGGGCAGCGCAAACACTACCAGCGGCACGCCGGCGCCGGCTTCCCCGCGGTGCCAGTGCGCTTCCATCGCCGCCACCTTGAGCGGCTGGTGCTCAAGGGTATTGAGGCCGTGCTGGTCGCCGACCAGGACCTGGATGGGCAGCACAATGGCCGCAAAGGCCACCGACAGCCGCAACATGCGCGCAGCGTCGGGCAGATGTACGCCCTTGCGCAGGTAGTACGCCGCCACGCCGCCCACCACGAAGCAGGTGGTGATGAACGAGCCCAGCGCCATGTGCGCCAGACGATAGGGGAACGACGGATTGAAGATGATCTGCGTCCAGCTCACCGGATGCACGATCCCGTTGACCATCGCATAGCCCTGCGGTGTGTGCAGCCAGCTGTTGGACGACAGGATCCAGAAGGTGGACACCAGCGTACCGATGGCCACCATGCAGGTCGCAAAGAAGTGCAGCCTCTCCGAAACGCGCCCCCAGCCGAACAGCATCACGCCAAGGAAGCTCGCTTCCAGAAAGAACGCGGTGAGCACTTCGTAACTCAGCAGCGGCCCGATCACACCGCCGGCAATGCGGCTGAGCTCCGGCCAGTTGGCGCCGAACTGGAACGCCATCACGATGCCGCTGACCACGCCCATGCCGAAGGACACGGCAAAGATGCGCAACCAGAAAAAATACAGCCGCTTCCATCCCTCGTCGTGCGTGCGCAGCCAACGCCATTCCAGAAAGCCGAGCAGATTCGCCAGGCCAATGGTGAAGGCGGGGAACAGCACATGAAACGAGATGACGAAGGCAAACTGGATGCGGGACAGCAGCAGCGCTTCCACAGGAATCTCCCTGGTGCCGAACGCGCGAGGATGCGTCTACGGCGACACTGGCGTGGCGATGGAAATGACGATCGTGGTGTGATCGTAGGGTCGAGCCGAACGTGCGAGTGCGGGGAAGCGAGAAACCTCAGGCCATCGCTTAACGCTCCACGATGATGCAAGCCGTCAGCGTGGGCGCATGCGACAGCAGGACACAGCCCGACACGGCGCAGCGCCGATGTGGAGGCGGCGCGTTGTTGCGTCCGGCATCCGTGCCTGCGCCCGGTGACCTGTCTCGGCGCGCTGGCTACGCGCTGCGCAGATGCCGCAGGCAGCGTGGCGCCAGCCAGTCGGCAAGGGCGGCATTGGTCGAACCCGGCGTCAGGCACAGCGCCTCGCGCACTGCCTTGATCGCTTGTGGTTCGGTCAGGTCAGGCTGCGCGTTGTAGGCCTCGCAGACCGCGCGTACCGTGCTGTCGGGGATGCCATCGAAGGGGTGATAGCCGAGCTGGCCGCGCCGGTGCTGGTCCTGCCAATACGTCAATTCACTTTGCACATCGGCATGGCGATGTACCGAAACTGCATGCATGAGACACCTCGCGCGGCTAAGTCGGTGAGCAATGGTTGCGCGTCGAAAGTAGGTTACTGTGAGGATGGCCTGCACGCCTTCTCCATACGGCAGGTGCCGGTCACGGACAATGCTTCAGGCCGCCACGGTCCCGCGTTCAAGTGGTCTAATGCAGCACACGGCATCGGCTCATGTCGGTGCCGAACACTCCGGTTGCGATGCAACAGCACAAGCGAACTGATCCATTGAGCTGGGCCCGACGACGCGCATCAAGAATGCGCGGCAACGGTGTCGGCAAACCTTGCACTGTTTGGCGTTTCGGCATGCCCGACACGGCGACCGACCCCGACCATGACGCTTGGCACTGGCAAATTCCGGGCCAGCCGTGCGTACTGCCTGCATGATACGGCGGGCTCGACTTGGGGGAAGGGCGCCGTTTGCACACGATGGTCGTGACTGCAGCGTGCAATCTCGTGGTGATGCGCAGGCGCACTCTTCGCGCCGCCGTCACAATTCTCAACTGAACATGTACTAGTCATTGCGGACAGAAGCGCTCATGGACCGTCTTTCCTGCGCCATCATCGACGACGACGTGGAGTTCTGCGATCAGGTGGTGGAGTTGGCCACCGATAGCGGCTTCCGTGCCAAGGGTATCCACACCCTTGGCGAAGCCAGCCGTTGGCTGGACAGCAACTTCCCGGACCTGTTGGTCGTGGATGTCGGCCTGCCCGACGGCAGCGGTTTCGATCTGATCGAACGCCTGGACCCGGATCACACCCCGCAGATCGTGGTGGTGTCGGGCGACTACGCCCATGAAACCCAGGGCCGTGCGCAGCAGTTCGGCGTCAGCGAGTTCCTGACCAAGCCGTTCGCGCCGGAGCGGCTGGAGCGCGTGCTCGGCGGCCTGCGCGAAGCGCAGCAGGGCAACCTGGGCATCATCGGCAACAGCGACAGCATCGTGATGCTGCGCAAGGACATCGTGCGCGTGGCGCCGACCGATTTGAATGTCCTGGTGACCGGCGAAACCGGCACCGGCAAGGATCTGGTCGCGCGCGCCATCCACCGGGTGTCCGGCCGTCGCGGTCGCTTCGTGTCGGTCAACTGCGGCGCGATTCCGGAAGAGTTGCTGGCCAGCCAGCTGTTCGGCCACGAACGCGGCAGCTTCACCGGCGCCGACCGTCGGCACGCCGGGTTCCTGGAACAGGCCGCTGACGGCACGCTGTTTCTGGATGAGATCGGTGAGATGCCCAAGCGGCTGCAGGTCTATCTGCTGCGGGCGATCGAGTCGCGCAGTTTCATGCGCGTCGGCGGCAATGAAGAGATTCCGCTCGATGCGCGCGTCGTCGCCGCCACGCACCAGCACGTGCAGCGCGAGCATGCCGTGCTGCGCGAGGATTTGTTTTACCGCCTCAACGAGTATCCGATCCAGGTGCCGGCGCTACGCGAACGCCGCGGCGATGCACGGGTGCTGGGGCTGCGCGTGATCGACGAGCTCAACGTCAAATACGGCAAGCGCAAGCTGCCGACCAAGTCGCTGCTGCGCTATCTGGCGTATCACACCTGGCCGGGCAACGTGCGCGAGCTGCGCTCGTTCATCCACTATCTGTATCTGCGCTCGGATGGCGACTTGCTGACTGCGCCGGATGTGGAGCAGACCGTGCCGCAGGCCGACGAGGACGGCTTGCTGATTCCGGCCGGCTGGACAATGCGGCAGGCCGAGGACGCCATGATCGAATCGGCCCTGGCCCGGACGCGCTTCAACAAGAAGGCGGCGGCACGCGAGTTGGGGATCAGCGTGCGCACCCTGCACAACCGACTGAGCGACAAGGACGCGTAGTGGACGATGCTGCATCGCAGGGTCGGCAGCGCGAGCTGCTGCATCAGCTGCGTAACCGTCTCAACGTGATGGGCTTTGCGCTGTATGCCCTGCGTGGCGACACCTCCAAGCCGATGGAGACGCTGCGCACCGCGCATCGGTCGGCGACCGCCTTGCTCAATCAGTTGGGCGAGCAGGAGCGTGCGCAGGAGCAGGCGCGTCAGGCGCCGGACGATGCGTCGCCGCAGGACACCGTGGATCGATAAGGCTGGGGGCCGGAGCCGGGCCCAGTTATCGGCAGCGGACAACCGGCGCTGTCGCGCCGGTGGCCAGCCGATGGTGGGCGCAGTGGCGCCCACCGGATTCAGCGATGAATGTCGCCGGTCGTCGACCCGGCACCCGGGCCCGCTCCCAGATCCGCACCGGTGACGCGGTCCAACTCCGGATTGGACATCAGCCGTTGCGACATGGCTGCCATCGCCCTGGCCTGGGTTGCATCCAGCTCCACCGAGGCAGTGCCGTCGCCGCCATCCACGCAGGCCTGTTCGTCGCGGTCGGCCACCATCTCCCACTGCTCGCCGGAATTCCATGGGCCGACCATGTCGCCCTCGCCTTGGGACATGTTGTAGTAGATGTCGGTGAAACGCGGATCGCCCGGCAACTTGCCCGGGGGGAAGTTCGGCTCGATCGCAGACAGCGCCTTTTCGAACGACTTCTGATGCGCCACTTCGCGTGTCATCAGAAAGCGCAGGGCATCGACGATGCCGGGGTCGCTGGTGACGCTGATCAAGCGCTCATAGACCAGCTTGGCGCGCGCCTCGGCGGCGATGTTGGAGCGCATGTCGGCGGTCGGACAGCCGATCGAATCCACATACGCGGCCGTCCACGGCGTGCCGGCCGAGTTCACCAGTGCCGGCCCGCCGCCGTACAGGATCTGCTGGGTGTGGCTGGTACTGTTCTGGGTCATGCTGCGCATGTCCATGGCCTCTTCCATGCCCTCGGACAGCACCGCCTTCGGCCCCTGATTGAGCATGGCGATGATCGAACCGATGATTTCCAGATGGCTGAGTTCTTCGGTGGCAATGTCGAACAACAGGTCCTTGCGGCCAGGATCGCTTTCGCCCAGCGCCTGGGTGAAGTAGCGCATCGCAGCGGCAAGCTCGCCTTGCGGCCCGCCGAACTGTTCGAGCATCAGCGTGGCCAGCTCCGGATTGGGCGCGGCGACGCGCACCGTGTACATCAAACGCTTGTTATGCATGAACATGAAGTGTTCCCTGGCTGGCGCCTCCTGCAACGACGACGCCTTGCGGCGCGCAGACACGTGGAAGCGTTTGGCTTGAAAAGAGGCCTGCATGGGCTGCGGGCCTGTGCTGGGCGGTAGGTGCTGCGCAGTGGGTCAGGCGGCCTTGCTGGCCTTGGCCGCCTTCTGGTTGCCGCCTTGCTCTGCCAGCAATGTCAGTTTTTCATCGGTGGATTTTTCTTCTTCCAGCGTTGCCAGCAGCAGCGGCAGCGCATCGGCATAGCCGAGTTGCCTGGCCATCGCCGCGATGGTGCCGTAGGAGGCGATTTCGTAATGCTCCACCTTCTGCGCGCCGCCGATCAGCGCGGCATCGCGGACCGGGCCGGCTTCGATCTCGTCGATCACTTCGCGGCTTTCTTCGACCAGGCCTTCCATTGCCGCGCACTTGATGCGTTTGAGCTTGATGCCCAAGGCCTCGACCACCTGGTCGATGCGTTCGATCTGGCCCCGGGTTTCTTCCAGATGGGTTTCGAACGCGCCTTTCAATTTCGGTTCGGTTGCCGCACGTGCCAGGCGCGGTAGCGACTTGGTCAGTTGTTTCTCGGCGCTGTAGATATCCGACAGCTCGTGGATGAAGAGTTCTTCGACAGTCTTGATCGCCATGGGTGGTTCCTGGGGTTGGTCAGAGGTTTGAAACGTGGTGGTTACCGCTTAGCGGTAACGTGTTCTGGTTGTTCGCGTCCGATGCGACGTGAGCACGATGGCTTCCTGGCGTGCGATCTTCTTTGTGGGATGGCGAGCTGGCGTCAGGCCGTTACCGCGTGATCGCCAAGCTAGCCCTGCGAGTGTTAGCGCTATCGCTGGGCAGGGTGATCCCGGTGCGAGAACGACCTGTGCCATACCGCCCTGCGTATACGCACGCTCACGCGAGCGTCAGCCGGGGCGCGCGGCGCCGGCTGGCTGGTTGCTGCGTGGGCGGGGCGCACTGCGGTTGCCTGCGTCGGGCCGCAGCAATGCGCAGCGGCGTTACCACGGATGCGGTCTCGCCGAGAGACGGATAGGCCGCGCGCGGGCAATGCACCGCGGTCGGCATGCATGTGGGCACGGCGTGTGCGCGCGGTGCAGACCGATGCGCTACAACGCAGTTCGCATGCCCGTACGAGATGTCATATGACCCCGCTGGATAAACCCTTACGTCGCGAACTGCAGATCGGCGACCAGGCATATACCTTGATCATCGATCCCGACGGCTTGAAGCTGGTCGAGAAAGGCAAGCGCAAGGGCGTGCGCTTGCGATGGGACGCGCTGGTCAACGGCGATGCCGCATTGGCCGTCGCCTTGAACGCCTCACTCGGCGAAGGGTGAGGCTTCAAGGTGCAGGGCGTGGCGCTGCGATGGCCCGCCTTGCTCAGGGCCTCGGAAACAGCTGCGCCAGCATGCGCACTGCCGCTTCCGACGCCGCACGGTCGGGCGCGGCATCGGCATTGTTGAAGTCGTTGCTGCCCTGCGCCTGCACCAGCAGCCCGTCGCGACGCGGCACCACATTGAGATTGTGGCCGCGCCAGACCAGCCCATAGGTGACCTCCGGCTGCGGGATCAGGCGTGCGGTCTGGCCACGCACCGGAATCACGCTATCGTCGCCCAGCAGCGCACGCGCGCCGTAGCCGGTGGCATTGATCACGATCTTTTCGCGCAGGTCGGTGAACTGACGTGGGTGGTCGAAGCTGCGCGTATGGAGTTCGCCGCCGGATTGCAGGAAATCCTGCAGCAAGAGCCGCGAGTACGCGCTGATGTTGAAGGTCAGTTGACCGTAGCGACGTACGAACGGCACCGGGAATGGATGGCTGCCGGCAGCCAGTGCGTGCGAGCGCGGGCCAAGGTCGTGCAGCAGCGTGCGCTCCAGTGGCGGGTAGTCCGGCTCGTGCGCTTCGGCCGGGGCGACCGGTTGATCGAACGGCACATCCGACAGCGCGTAGCCATCGCGCCACTCGATCGGCTCGCCGGGCAGGCCAAGCAGCGTCTGATAGCGGCGAAAGGAGATCCGCGCCATTTCTTCCCAGCGCGTCTTGAAGTCGGCGCTGGCGTGCTCGCTGGTGCACACGCGCGAGTCCGGCGACCACACGCCGGTGGCATAGAACGAGCGCACGTCCGGAAGCCGCTCGCGCGCATAGATGCGCACATGCAGGCCGGCACGTTGCGCGGCCACCGCCGTGGTCAGCCCGATTGCGCCACAGCCGATCACCGCCAGCTCGCGCACGCTGGCATCGGCCGCGCGGACCAGCCGCAACGCGTGTTCGGCCGCGCCCCACGACAGCGACCAACCGCTGCCGCCGTGCCCGTAGTTATGCACCACCGTCTTGCGGCCGATACGTTCTGCCTCGATGCGCGGGCCTTGCGCCCGGAACGGCCGGGTGCAGCCGTCGATGGCGATGATGCGATCGACCGATGCGCGGATCGGCGCCAGTGCAGGTGCAGTAGCGAACGGCAGCGGCAGTGCGTCGGATGCCGGCAACGCAGTGGACGGCGCGAGGGCAGCCTTGCCGGTGGCAGCCCAGCTGCCGGTCGAAGCGGCCGCAAGCGCAAGGCCTGCGCTGTGCAGAAAATGACGGCGGTGCATGCGACTCCTGCGAGGTGATGTGGAGGTGGGTCGACCGGCTGCGATGGGAGTGGCGCCGGCATCCCGCAGCAACACGGCGATGCCGGCCGCCACCAATGCATCGCCGCTGGCAGCACAGCGTGCTCGGCCGAATGGCGCACGGCAACCCGACAAGCGTCCGGTTGCCTGCCTCTGGCGAGCATACCGCGCAGGTCCCGGCCTACCGACCGGCCAGGCCAGGTTTCGTCCTGCGATCCCGGCATTTGAGGTGACGTTGGCGGCCATTCGTCGCCGGGGGCTTTCGCAGCGGCGCGTGCCGGCTATGCTCGCCGCGTCCCAACCCAACGAGCTGCCCACCCGTGTCTGCCAGCGTCTTTCTGATCGTGCGTATCGTGTTCGCCTGGTTCGGCGCGTTGGTGGTGGCCGGCATCATGTGGGCGCAGCTGTTCGGCTCGGTCGGCCCGGTCTTTGCGCTGGCGAGCCTGGCGCTGATGACCCTGGCCTTCATGAGCGCAGTCACCCATGTGCGGCGGGTGCGCCTGATCGCCGGGCGGCTGGATCACACCACCTTGTCCACCCGTCAGCGCCGCCAGATCGAGGTGCCGCTGGATGTGCAGGCCAGCTTTGCGGTGATGGAAGCGGCTGTGCGTGCGCTGCCTCGTGTGCAGGACATCGAATGCGCGCCGGGCAGCCTGCTGATCCGCGCCAAGGTGCGGAAGATCGGCCGGTACGACGGACGTCAGCCCTCGCACAACCAGGTGCTGGTGACGATTGCGCCAGGGCAGGGCACCAGCAGCGTCACCGTGTTGTGCGAGCCCGACGCCGGCGCGTGGGTGGACCTGTTTGCGGTGGACGAAGGCAGCAATTACGAGAACGCCGAGGCGATCAATCGCGCGGTGGTGCGCCGGGTCGGCGAGCAGCGTCGCGACGAACAGGCCGCGGCCGAACAATCGGTGATGGAAAAGGAACTGGCGGTGGCACGCCTGAATCTTTTGCATGCGCAGGTCGAACCGCACTTTCTCTACAACACGCTGGCCAGCGCCCAGGTCCTGGCGCGCACCGACCCGCCGCGCGCCGAGGTCATGATCGGGCACCTGATCCAGTACCTGCGCAGCTCGCTGCCCAGCGCCGACGGTGCCATCGCCACCCTGGGCGAAGAACTTGAACGCACCCAGGCGTACCTGGAGATCCTGCGCATCCGCATGGGCGCGCGGTTGGCCTTGCAGGTGGAAGTGCCCTACGAACTGCGCGGCCTGCAGCTGCCGTCGATGATGTTGCAGACGCTGGTGGAAAACGCCATCAAACATGGGCTCGAACCCAAGCCCGGTGGTGGCACCGTGTGGATCCTGGCGCGTCGCCATGACGACCATGCAACGCTCACCGTGGCTGACGATGGCCAGGGCTTCAACCCGCGCAGCCAGGGCACCGGCATCGGCTTGAAGAACCTGCGCGAGCGGCTGCAGTTGATCTACGCCGGCAAGGCGAGCTTTGCCATCGTGTCCAATTTCCCCAGCGGCGTGGCTGCCACGATCACGCTGCCCTTGCCGGCGCAACCGACCGGGCCGCGCCCGCCACCGCTGCCCGACGCCGCCACGGCCGTGCAGGTGCGGGCATGAGCGCGCTGCGTGCGGTGATTGCCGAAGACGAAGCGTTGCTGCGGCAGTCCTTGCTCGCGCTGCTGGCCGAGGTGTGTCCGAAGCTGCAGGTGGTGGGCGAATGCGAAGACGGCGCCAGCGCGCTGGAAACCATCGCCAACCAGCAACCGGATGTGGTGTTTCTGGATATCCGCATGCCCGGCCTCACCGGCATCGAGGTGGCGCGCGCGATGCGCGAGGTCAGCCCGCGCACGCAGGTGGTCTTCGTCACCGCCTACGATCAGTACGCCATCGATGCGTTCGAACATGGCGCGGTGGATTACCTGCTCAAGCCCATCAACCGCGACCGCCTGCAGGCCACCTGGCAACGCGTGCAGCAACGCGCCGCGGCCGGTCAGCCGGACAGCGGCCTGCTGGAAACGCTCTTGCAGCGCCTGTCCGCACGCCCGTCAGCGCCCGGTGCCGCGCCGCCACTGGCCTGGCTCACCGCCAGCAGCGGCCGCGAGACGCGCCTGATCGCAGTGGATGAGGTGGCGTATTTCCAGGCCGATCAGAAATACACCACGGTGATGACGGCCGGCGGCGAAGCGCTGCTGCGCACGCCGTTGCGCGAGTTGCTCGACGTGCTGGACCCGCAGGTGTTCAAGCAGATCCACCGCTCCACCATCGTCAACATGCGGGCGGTCGCCTCGGTGGTGCGCGAAGACACCGGCAAGGGCCGGCTGGCACTGCGCGGGCGCAGTGAAACACTCACCGTCAGCCAGCCGTTCATGACCTTGTTCCGCGGCATGTAATCCCCTGATCTCCCCCATCCCGCATCGATACGAAAGGACTGCCTCCATGCGCCTGATCGCCTCCCTGGTGTACTGCCTGCTCGCCCTGGCCGGCTGCCACGAACGCAACGGCACCACCTCGATCACCCGCGCCACCAGCGATGGCCGCGACGTGCTCTTCAGCAAGACCCAGGTCACCGATGCCGAGACCAATGTGCATTGCCTGGCCAGCAGCAGCGGCCAGTGCCATTACCTGATCTATGAAGAACGCTGCCCGGCTGCCACGACCGCAGCCAACGCCGGCACGCCGGCGCCGGTGTGTGCGCGCAAGACCTTGGACAGCTTCGCGCTGCTGCCCGGCCAGGTCCGTGCGCTACACGGCCTTCCGGCGGCGGCGCATACCTGCGTGGGCCGCGATGCGCCCACTGCCCGGTGCCAGGGTTAGAGCGGCTAACAAAACTACTGCGC
>NZ_JPLE01000062.1 GCF_001010415.1 Xanthomonas pisi DSM 18956 | reverse complement strand
CCCCGTTGATCAGACCATCCCTAGTGGGATTTGCTGATCGTGAAGCCGATGCCGAGGTCTACCTTATGATTCAGCGCGCCTTGGAGTTCGATGCGCAGGACGTGGAGCATGGTATGGACACTTACTACGTTGAGTGGTCTGGCCAGCAATGCGCTTGTTACGGTGGCATCTCCAAGTTTTCGCTCCAGTCGAACCATGCGGTTATCACGTTTGCTCCAGATGCAGCACAGGTGCTCGGTGGCATGGAAGCTCTCACCATCTCATTCCAGTTGACAGCGTCCAAGCATTTGGAGTTGCGGAAAGCGCTGGGGCGTGTCTTCGAAGGAAGTGGCTGCCTCGTTGTTGCCGATGCCTGAAATTTCATTCAAGCAGCTGCATTCCGATGCGCGATTCGAGCCTCACGCCTACATGGAACTCATGCCTCCGTGGAAATAGCGAGCACTCGCCGCTGTCTTTCAGGCAGTGCAGCGGGCAATAGCGCTTTACATGTAGGCGTCGCTCACCAAGTAACGACGCCCTGTTGTCGATGGAATCGTTTCTTTGTTGCCTCTACCCAACAAAATACGGATTTCATCCACACCGGTTGTGGATGAAAGTTGCACAAGCATGTGGATAACCCGTTGCAGCCCTTGCAGGACAAGGGCTGTGGTCTGGTAGGTCAAAAATTGACCAGGCAGGGCTCAGGGCGTGGAAAGTTGCAGCTCGCCGCCGTCGGTGATGAAGCGCTGGCCTTGCCGCTGCAGGTGGCGGCCATCGGGGAGCTCGTAACGCGGCGCCGGATGCGCGCCCGGGCCAGTTGACTGTTCGTCGCGGAATTCGATGATGACGTAGGGCTCGCCATCTGCGCCGATCGCGGGAAATTGCCGAAAAGACATATGCACCTCCGAAGGATTCCAAGGTTGCCGTGCGGACCACTGGCCCGCACCGCCAGCAGTCGGCTGGCACGCCGAGGATGCGCACGCAGATGTTATTCAGATGTCGTCGTGGGATGAGGGAGTGAGCGGGAATCGCGCGTTCGCCATGCGGTGTCGATTCGGAGGTGTCTTTGTCCGGTCCCAGCGCAGTAACGTGCAAGGTCGCGGCTGCTTGCAAGCGAGGCAGCATCGACGTCCGCAGCCCGGTGCCAGCCGAGGCGATGCCGGTCTGTACAGATCGCCCTGCGGTATCGTGACGGATGCAGCGTAAAACCTGTCAGGCACTGCATGCGCCGCAGCGCAGGATCCACGCGTGCAGGCGTGGACCAGCACGGACTCGACGCATCAACGACGCAACTGCAATGCATCGCGGTCCGCTGTGGCCGCTGCCAGCTCTGCGCGTGCCGACGCAATCCGCGCCTGGGCGTCGATCAGACGCACGCGTGCGTCGTTGGCGGTTTCTTCGCGCTGATTGACCAGGAAGAAATCGCCGGAGCCCAGCTCGAAGCGTCGCCGTTCGGCGGCGGCCAGGCGGTCGGCGAGGCCGCGTTCTTCATCGGCCATCTTGGCCAGTCGCTCTGCGGCGTTGAGCGAGATGACGATGGACTCCACCTCCACCGAGATCTGGTCGCGCAGGAAGCGGCTGCGCTGATCCAGTGCTTCGATCTCGGCGCGCGCTTCGGCAACGCGGCCTTTGGCGGAGCGGTTTTCCAGCGGCACGCTGAAACGAAATCCGATGATCGCATCGGTCGGCGAGCGGTTCGGCCCGCCCACGCCGGGTGGGCCCAGATCCTTGCTGACCTCGAAACTCACATCCAGCCGTGGCTTCAGATCGTTCTGCGCCAGCATCAGCCGGGCAGTGGCCTGGTCGATGCGGGTCAGCACGGCGCGGTAATCGGGCCGCTCCACCGGCGCGGTGATCTTGTTGGCACCGGCCAGACCTTCCAGCGCGGAGGTGTCGGGCGGCAGGCGCTCGCTGGAGACGATCAGCGGCATGCCGGCGTCGTCGCGCAGATATAGCGACAAGGCATTGGCCGCGTTGGCGAAGTCCTGTTCGGAGCGCACCACCAGTGCGCGCCGGCGCACCAGGTTCTGGTCGTTTTCGGTCAGCAGGATGGTCGGGCGCGCGCCAAGCGTCACCTGCCGCGAAATCGCATTGCGGCGTCGCTCCGCCAACGCCAGCAGGTCGTTGTACGCACGCAGCTTCAGGCCGGCCGCCACCCAGCTCTGGTAGGCGTCCACGGCGCGCCGCTGCACGCCGATCGCCACCATCTCCGCTTCGTACTTGGCCACATCGATATCGGTGCTGGCAATGCTGCGCTTGGTACGGCGCTCGTCCACCACGCGGTCGCGCAGCAGCGCGTACAAGGCACCGACCTTCACTTCGCCGCCGCGGTCGGTATACGACTTGTCTTCGTAGACCGGGAACGCACCACGCGAAGAGCGATAGCCGCCGTAGTAATAGCCGCCGTTGTTCTCGAACGGTCGCTTGACGCCGCTTTCGATGGTGCTGCCGTCGTAGTAGCCGGCCTCGCGCGAGCGGCCTTCGATGTCGAACACGGTATCGAACGCGCCGTCGGCCGATATGCCCTTACCTTCGGCCTGGCGGACTTTCGCCAACGCTTCGACGATCTGCGGCGCAGAGCGGGCCGAGGAGTGCAGCACTTCGTCCAGGGTCAGCGGCGCGGCCTGGGCGAAGGCCGCACCGGGGCAGAGTGCGATCAGCAGGACAAGCACATGCCGCATCATTTCTTGCCCGTCGTGTCGTCTTCGGACTTGTCGGCGGCGGGCTTGGCCTTGCCATCGTCCTGCGTGGCAGCGGAGGGGCGCCGGCCGAATTCCAACGGGAAATTGTTGAGCTGGCGCCACAGTTCGTAGCCCACCCGCACCGTCTCGCCCAGCACCCAGCCGCGCACCTTGCCGCCCTGGCGGGCGAATTCCTGCGCCGGCCATGCCGGTTTGCCCGGTTGCGGCTCGACCAGAATGCGGAACAGCCCATCCGGCGCGGCATTGGGGTCGATCGCGCGCACGCGGCCATCGAACATGCCGTGCGCCACCGACGGCCAGCCGCTGAACTGGATCGCCGGCCAGCCTTCGAACTCCAGCCGCACCGGTCGGCCGGGGCGAATTAACGGGACGTCGCGGCCATCGATGTATAGCTCCACTGCACGTTCCACGCGCTCGGGCGCGATCACCGCCAGCACCGTGCCGGGCGAGACCATGGCGCTGCCGCTGGCGGCGTTGAGCTGCTGCACGCGGCCATCGCGCGGCGCGCGGACCAGCTGCGCGGACTGGCGGTTCAACTGGATATCGATGCGGGTCAGTTTGGCGCGCGATTCGGCCAGCTTGGCGTCGGCCTCGGCCACCTTGATCTGGGTCAGCTCGTAATCGCGACGACCGGCCAGTCCTTCGGCAAGCAATTGCCGGCTGCGCTCGACGTCGATGCTGGCGACTGCGCGCGATTGCTGGATGGCGGCGATTTCCGCCGCGACCTGCGCGCGCTCGCTGGCAAGCCGGGTGAGCAGATCCGGGTCCAGGTCGCCGACGCGCGCGATCGGGTCGCCCTTGGAGACGTGCTGGCCGTCGTGCACATACCAACGTTCGACACGGCCAGGCACGAAGGCGGTGACCTGCTGCTGGCGATCGCCCGGATCGAGCGAAACCACCTGGCCCTTGCCGCTGGCGGTCTGCACCCACGGTGCGAACGCCAGGATCGCGCCTGCGATGGCGACGCCGATCAACAGCATCCACGCCAGCACCTTGGCGATGCTCGGTGGCCGCATCGAGGCCAGCGTGGGGAAGTGCGCGATCCGATCAGGGGCGTGCTGCATTGGTTGCCTCCTGGGTGGATGCGATCAATTCGGCGCGCGTGGCGTAGCGCTGCTGGCGCTCGGGCTCCAGGCGGAACCAGCCATCCAGTTCGATATCTTCCGGCCTGCCGGTGCACAGCAGCACGGTGGTGCCGGCCTCCTTCAGGCGCCCCAGCACGCGGGTCAGGCGTTCTGCCGGGAGCAGGTCGTAGAGCTGCGACAACATCAGCACGCGCGGGCGCACCAGCAAGGCGTTGGCCAGCTTCAATGCCATCACTTCGCCGATCCACAGCGGGAAGCCGGACGCGGCAAGACGCGTGTCCAGGCCCTGCGGCAGCGCGGCGATGCGTGCGCGCAGTCCCACCGTGTCGATGGCTTCCAGCATCGATTCGGAGCTCACGTCCGGCGAGGCCATGGCCAGATACTCGCGAATGGTCACCTCGACGATGGTCGGTCGATCGAGCACGGTGACTTCCGAGCGCAGCAGGTACATGTCGAAGGTGGCAAGGTCCGCGCCGCCCACCATCACCAGGCCACGCTCCGGCACCACATGACGCTTGAGCACCATGGCCAGCAGCCGTTCGGCGCCGCCATCGGCCAGCGTCACCAGGTGCTCGCCGGCTTCCAGGGTGAAATCGAAACGTGCACCCTCGATCACCACGCCATCCAGCCGCACCGCGCTGTTGCCGGGGATCTTGCCGGCCGCCGCCACGGGGCGTTCCTGCGGAATGGCATACAGCAGCGACAATTCTTCCGCGCTGGCGACCAGGTCGTAGAACGTGTCCAGATAGGCACCGAGCTGCGCGATGCCATAGAACACTGCGCTCAGGATCAGCTCGGCCGCCACCAACTGCCCAATCGACAGCTCGCCGCGCAGGATCAGGCTGCCGCCCAGCGCCAACAGCGCCGCGCTGGCGACCGCGTACAGCAGCAGAAACGCGACCGTCTGGGTGAAGCTGTAGCGGAAATGGCGCCGGTGCCGGTCGACGTAGGCCGCAGTGACCGCTTCGGAGCGATCCATCGCAAAGTTGAGATGGCGGCTGGATTTGTAGAAGCCGTTGGAACCGCCGACGCTTTCCAGCCAGTGCGCGGCATTGTGCTTGGCGTGGCTGAGCTCGACCGCCGTGCGGATCGAACCGCGCGACCAGATCATCCAGATTGCGAAGATGATCAGCAGCAGCAAGGCATTGAACCCGAGGAAAAACGGGTGGTAGAAGCTGGTGACGATCAGGCCGACCGCCGACTGCAGCACGATGGTGAAGGCGCCGATCGCCAGGCTGGGTACCGCTTTTTGCACCACTACCAGATCGAAGTAGCGATTGAACACATCGCCGCGGTTCTGGTCGGCGAAGAAGGGGTTCTGCGCATGCACTGCGCGCACCGTGATCTCGGCCACCACGCGCGCAAACAGGCGGCGTTCGAACAGCGCCATCATCCACACCCGCATCGCGCTCAGGCAGGCCACCAGCAGCAGCAGCCCCAGCAGCAGGCCCGACAAGGTCCACAGCGGCGTGGGCAGCGCGGTGTTGGCGACGCTGTTGATCAGCAACTGTACCGAAATGGGCGTGGCCAGCGACAGCAGGCTGATCGCCACGCCGTACACCAGGGCAAGACGCACATACGGCATGTCCGGCCCGACGATTTCCGCCAGCCAGCCCACCGCTTCCCGCCATCCGATCCGCTGTGACGCCATTGAACTTCCATTGATGAGTTCAGTGAAGCATTGACGAGTTGCCGCTATAGGACAAGGCCGGAGCGCTTATCCGTTGTATAGGATTTTCCTATGCGGCTGCCGCACGCAGCAAATCGGCGATCAAACCGAACGCCGGCGCACGCCCTGCGCCTTGCCGCCACAGCAGCCCGATGTCGCGGTAATAGCGGCCGCCCTTGATCGGGCGCACCACCACATCGTCGCCTTCGCGGATTTCCTGGCGCACGTACAGGTCCGGCAACAGCGCCAATCCCATGCCCATGCCGGCCATCTGCCGGATCGCATCCAGACTGGTTCCTTCGTAATCGCGCAGCACATGGGCGCCGACATCCATCGCGATGGCGGCGACCTGTTCGGCCAACCGGTACTCCGGCATCAAGGTGAGCAGGTTGGCACCGCGCAAGTCGGCAGGGGTGATGTAGCGTTTGGCGCGTAGCGGGTGATCGGCGGCCATGGTCACGTGCAGCGGTTCGCGGAACAGCCGCTCGCTATGCAGGCTGCGTCCGGCCACCGGCAATTGCGCCAGGATCAGGTCGTGCACGCCGTTGGCCAGGTCGCTGGCCAGCACGGTCGGCAGCCCCTCGCGCACATGCACGCGCAGTGCCGGGTGTTCGCGGTGCAATCGTGCGACCAGGCTGGGCATCAGGTAGGCGCCCAGCGTGGGCGAGACGCCGAGCCGGATGGTGCCGATCAACGTGTCGGCCGCAGTGGTGCGCACGTCTTCCAGATCGGTCACGTCGAGCAGGATGCTGCGCGCGCGATCGAGCAGGTCGCGCCCGAGCGGGGTCAGGATGGCCGGCACCCCGCGCTCGAACAGCGGCGCGCCGATGATGGTCTCCAGTGCGCGGATCTGCTGCGACAACGAGGGCTGCGATACGCCCATCTGTTCGGCGGCACGGGTGAAACTGCCGGTGTCGGCAAGTGCGACGAAGTAGCTCAGTTGACGAAGGGTGGTCTTGGGCCGGGGCATGGTCGCGTCGATACGTCGGGTCGCTCGGAGTCGCACTGCCGGCCAGGCCGGTGAGGGAGCGCGTGGCCCGCAGTGGGCATCAACCAGCGGTCATTGATCGATGAATTGCAGCCGCGCCAGCTCGGCGTACAGGCCGCCTTCGGCGATCAACTGCGCATGCGTGCCCTGCGCCACGATGCGGCCGGCATCCATCACCACGATGCGGTCGGCCTTGAGTACGGTTGCCAGGCGGTGCGCGATGACCACGGTGGTACGGCCCTGCATCAGCCGGTCCAGTGCCTGCTGCACGGCGCGCTCGCTCTGCGCGTCCAGTGCGCTGGTGGCTTCGTCCAGCAGCAGGATCGGCGCGTCCTTGAGCAGCGCACGCGCGATCGCCACGCGCTGCTGCTGGCCGCCGGACAGGCGCGTGCCGCGCTCGCCCAGTTCGCTGGCGTAGCCCTGGGGCAGGGCGCGAATGAACCCGTCGGCCTCTGCCGCCGCCGCCGCTGCTTCCACCCCGGCATCGCTGGCCTCCAGGCGGCCATAGCGGATGTTGTCGGCGGCGCTGGCGGCGAACAGGGTCGGTTGCTGCGGGACCAGCGCGATGTTCTCGCGCAAGCGCACCGGGTCGGTCTGGCGCAGGTCCACCCCGTCGATGCGGACGCTGCCGCTGGCCGGGTCGTGGAAGCGCAACAGCATCGCCAGCACCGTACTCTTGCCAGCGCCGGACGGGCCGACCAGGGCAACGGTCTCGCCCGGGCTGACATGCAGGTCGAAGCCGTCCAGCGCCGGTGCGTCGGGGCGCTGCGGATAATGGAACACCACCTGGTCGAAATGGATCGCTCCGCGCAGCGGCTGCGGCAACGGTGTCGGCGTGGCCGGTGCAACGATCGCCGAGTGTTCGTCGAGCAGTTCGCCGACCCGGCCCATACCGCCTGCGGCGCGCTGCAACTCGTTCCACACCTCGGCCAGTGCGCCCACCGAACCGCCGCCGATCAGCGCATACAGCACGAACTGGCCCAGCGTGCCGGGTGTCATGCGCCCGGACACCACGTCGTGCGCGCCCAGCCACAACACGCCCACGATGGCACCGAAGATCAGCATGATCGCGATGGCGGTCACGCCGGCCTGGGTGCGGATCCGCAGCCGCGCGGTATCGATCGCCGCAAACAAGGCCTGGCTGAAACGCTGGCTTTCATAACGCTCGCGCGCATGCGCCTGCACGGTGCGTACCGCACCAAGCGTTTCGGCCGCCAGCGTATTGGCATCGGCCACGCGGTCCTGGCTGGCGCGCGAAATCTTTTGCAACCGGCGCGCACCCAGCACGATCGGCAGCACCGCCAGCGGAATGCCGATCATCGTGAATCCGGCCAGACGCGGGCTGGTGACGAACAACATCACCATGCTGCCGATCACCGTCACCGAGCTGCGCAACGCCACCGACATGGTGGTGCCGATCAACCCGCGCAGCAGCTCGCTGTCGGCCGACAGCCGCGACACCAGCTCGCCGCTGCGGCTGCGATCATGAAAGCCGGCGTCCAGCCCGATCAGGTGCGCATACAGGCGGCCGCGCAGATCGGCGACGACCTTTTCGCCCAGCAGTGCCACGAAGTAAAAACGCGCTGCGGTCGCCAGGGCCAGCACCACTGCCACCACAAACAACAGCGCGAAGGCCTGGTTGATCTGCGCGCCGCCGGAGAAGCCATGATCGATCATGCGCTTGACCGCGGCCGGCAGGCTCAACGTGGCTGCCGAAGACACCGCAAGCGCGATCAGCCAGGCGGCGAACAGACCACGCTGACGTTGCACGAACGGCCACAAGGTGCGCAGGCTGCCAAGCTTCCGCAATGGGTTGGGCCTGGCGGCGGCTGGCTGATTCATGCGGCTTCCGGTGTTGAGAGATGGACACGATTGCGAGTGGCGTCGCACAGACGGCTTTTCAAGCCGGCAAGCTGATCTGCAGGCAGTTGCACGCGCAACGCTGCGCCTTGGGCGTTGAAGTGTTCGTCCAGCTTGTCGACATGGAATGCGGCAAGCGCCGCGTGCACCAGGCCCAGATCGTCGAACTGGCATTGCAGGTCGAGCAGGGCCAGCGCGACCAACGGTCGCCGCGTGGCCAGGCGCAGGCATTCGGCAGCGGTACCGCCGTAGGCGCGCACCAGCCCGCCGGCACCGAGCTTGATGCCGCCATACCAGCGCGTCACCACCACCACGACGCGATCGAAGCCTTGGCCATCGATGGCGGCCAGAATCGGCCGGCCGGCAGTGCCACTGGGCTCGCCATCGTCGCTGGAGCGATACTCCTGCCCGAACCGGTAGGCCCAGCAATTGTGCGTGGCATCCGGCACCGACACGCGCTGCACGATCTCCAGCGCCTGCGCGGAAGAATCGAGTGCAGCAGCATGGGCCAGAAAGCGACTGTGCTTGATGTCCAGGCTATGGTGCGCGTCAGCGGCGAGGGTATCGAGCATCGCCGCCATTCTATGCGAGGCAGCGATGCCGGTTGCGGCAGTCAGCGTGACTGCCGTTGCAAGCTGGCAGACCGGGGCAATCGGGACGAGGTGCGTCCTGGCGACGCACCGTTGCCGTGCGTCGGACGGTGGTCACCGACATCGCGCCTGGCGTGTGTTCGGGCGGATGCATCATGCGTCTGCCAGCGGCGTATGCGCGCGCTCGTAGGAAGCGGCGCGCCCGAGCCCGCGCGAGGCCGGGAGATCTTGATTACACCAGCGTGGAGCGGCGCTTCTCGTCGATCCACTTGGACGCCTGGGCCGGCGTGTAGTGCTGCATCCACTCCAGCATCTGCGCCATGTCGTCGCCGTACCACAGGTCGGCGCGTTGATCTGGATGCAGGAACCGCTCTTCCACCATGCGATCGATCATGCCGATCAGCGGTGCATAGAAGCCTGCAATATCCAGGAAGGCGCACGGCTTGTTGCCGATGCCCAGCTGGCGCCAGGTCAGCATCTCGAAGATCTCTTCCATGGTGCCGAAGCCGCCGGGCAGGGCGACGAAGGCATCGGACAGCTCGAACATGCGCATCTTGCGCTCATGCATCGAGCCGACGATTTCCAGCGTGGTCAGCCCGCGATGCGCCACTTCCCAATCGGCCAGCTGCTGCGGAATCACCCCGGTGACTTCGCCACCGGCGGCCAGCACCGCGTTGGCTACCGTCCCCATCAAGCCGACATTGCCGCCGCCATAGACCAGACGCAGGCCCTGCTTGGCGATGCGATCGCCCAGCGCCATCGCGCGCTCGACGTAGACGGGTTTGTTGCCGGCATTGGAGCCGCAGTAGACGCAGATGCTTTTCATGGGATTCGGGAGTTGGGATTGGGGATTGGGAAAGGCGAGGCGGCGCTGCGCTGATTGCACGTAAGGCCGTCGGCCCAGGGCGCGCTGATGCGTTTGAGTTTTTGTCGGGCTTGAAAAACATAACGCCGGGTTTTCACCCGGCGCCATGTCGTTGCCGGAGAGGGCCGGGACCGGAGTCGCAGTTGCGAATCCCCAATCCCGAATCCGCCAATCCCGGTCAGTTAGCCTTGTGAATCGCGCGCTTGCTCACCGCCATCGCGGCGTCGTGGATCGCTTCGGACAGGGTCGGATGCGCGTGGCAGATGCGTGCCAGGTCATCGGCCGAGCCGTTGAATTCCATCGTCAGCACGCCTTCGTGGACCAGCTCGGAGACGCCCACGCCCACCAGGTGCATGCCCAGCACGCGGTCGGTTTCGGCATCGGCGATCACCTTGACGAAGCCGGCCGGCTCGCCCATGGCCACCGCACGGCCGATCGCCGCAAACGGGAAGCTGCCGGCCTTGTATGCCACGCCCTCGGCCTTGAGCTGCTGCTCGGTCTTGCCGACCCAGGCAATTTCCGGCTCGGTATAGATGACCCACGGAATGGTGTCGAAGTTGACGTGACCCGGCAGGCCAGCGATCAGCTCGGCCACCGCGATGCCTTCCTCGAAACCCTTGTGCGCCAGCATCGGGCCGCGCACGCAGTCGCCGATGGCCCACACGCCGTCGACGCCGGTATGGCAATGGCCATCGACCTCGATCTGCCCGCGGTCGGTCACCTTGACGCCGGTGCCGTCGGCCAGCAGGTTCTTGGTCGCGGCCTTGCGGCCCACGGCCACCAGCAGCTTGTCCACGGTCAGGGTCTGCTCGCCGACGCTGTCGGTGTAGCTGAGCACCACCTGCTTGGCATCGCCGCTGCCGGTGATCTCGGTCTTGCTGACCTTGGCGCCCAGCTTGATGTCCAGGCCCTGCTTCTTGAATTCCTTCAGCGCGGTCTTGGCCACTTCGGCATCGGCCAGGGCCAGGAAATCCGGCAGCGCTTCGAGGATGGTGACCTCGGCGCCCAGACGCTTCCACACGCTGCCCAGCTCCAGGCCGATCACGCCGGCACCGATCACGGCCAGGCGCTTGGGCACGGCGGTGAAGTCCAGGCCGCCGACGTTGTCGACGATGGTGTCGCCGTCGAACTTGGCGAACGGCAGCTCGATCGATTCCGAGCCGGCCGCCAGGATCACGTTGGTGCCCTTGAGTTCGATCTCGCCGCCTTCGTGTTGTGCGACCTTGACGATGTTGCCCGGCAGCAGCTGGCCGAAGCCGTAGTACGGCGTGATCTTGTTGGCCTTGAACAGCATCGCGATGCCGCCGGTGAACTGCTTCACGATCTTGTCCTTGCGGCCGATCATGGTGGGCACGTCCATCTTGGCATCGTTGAAGCTGATGCCGTGGTCGCCGAACAGGTGGCCCATGTTCCAGAACTGGCGCGAGGAATCCAGCAGCGCCTTGGACGGGATGCAGCCGACGCGCAGGCAGGTACCACCCAGGGCCGGCTTGCCGTCCTTGCCGAGTGCGGCGTCGATACAGGCGACCTTCATGCCCAGCTGGGCCGCGCGGATGGCGGCGTGATAACCGGCCGGACCGGCACCGATGACGACGACGTCGAATTGTTCTTGTTCGCTCATTCTTCGCTCACGAGATTGGTGATTGGGGATTGGGGATTCGCAAGAGCAGGGCATTCGGGAGCAGGGCGCTTGCGCAAATCCCGACTCCCGAATCCCCAATCCCGGCTTTCATCACAGGCCGAACAACATCCGGCCCGGGTTTTCCAGCTGATTCTTGATGTCGACCAGGAACTGCACCGAGTCCTTGCCGTCGATGATGCGGTGGTCGTAGGACAGCGCCAGATACATCATCGGGGCGATCACGACCTGGCCGTTCTCGGCGATCGGACGCTCCTTGATCGCGTGCATGCCCAGGATCGCGCTCTGCGGCGGGTTGATGATCGGGGTGGACAGCAGCGAGCCGAAGGTGCCGCCGTTGGTGATGGTGAAGGTGCCACCCTGCAGATCGTCCAGGCCCAGCTTGCCGGCGCGCGCCTTGGCGGCGTAGTCGGCAATGCCCTGTTCGACGTCGGCGAACGACTGGCGTTCGACATTACGCAGCACCGGCGTGACCAGGCCCTTGTCGGTGGACACGGCGATCGAGATATCGCTGTAGCCGTGATAGATGATGTCGTCGCCGTCGATCGAGGCATTGACCAGCGGGAAGCGCTGCAGCGCGTTGGCGGCCGCCTTGACGAAGAAGCTCATGAAGCCGAGCTTGATGCCGTGCGCCTTCTGGAACTCGTCCTGCAGTTCCTTGCGCGCGGCCGACACCTTGGCCAGGTTCACTTCGTTGAAGGTGGTCAGCATCGCGGTGGAGTTCTTGGACTCCATCAGGCGCTTGGCGATGGTCTTGCGCACGCGGGTCATCGCCACGCGCTCTTCCGGACGGGCGCCAGACGCCTTGCCCACGCCGCCGGCCTTGGCGAAGTTGACGATGTCTTCCTTGGTCACCGCGCCACGACGGCCGGTGCCTTCGACCTGCGCCGGGTCCACGCCCTGGGTGATCGCGGAGAAACGCGCGCCCGGAGGCAGCGAATCGGCAGCGGACTTGGACGCAGGCGCCGGTGCAGCGGCGGCAGCCGGTGCCGGAGCGGCAGCCGGCGCGGCTGCGGCGGCGGCCGGTGCATCAGCCTTCTTCTCTTCGGCAGGAGCGGCGGCGGCAACGGCGCCTTCTTCGATGATCGCCAGGATCTGGTTGCTGGTGACGGTGCTGCCGGCTTCGAACTTGATTTCCTTCAGCACGCCGTCGACCGGCGAAGGAACTTCCAACACGACCTTGTCGGTTTCCAGGTCGACCAGATTCTCGTCGCGCTTGACCGCTTCACCGGCCTTCTTGTGCCAGCTGGCGATGGTGGCGTCGGAAACGGATTCGGGCAGTACCGGAACTTTGACTTCGGTGGCCATTCGGGGAGCGTCCTAGGGTTTTCGTTCTTTGGGGAAGGTGAGTTATTCAGCGACTTGGTCGTTGAACGGATTCAGTAGCGCATCGGCAACCAGCTTCTGCTGTTCGACGATGTGGTCGGCCATGTGGCCGGCGGCAGGCGAGGGCGAACGGGCACGGCCGGCGTAATGCAGGCTCTGACCGCTGGCCAGGCAGAAATTGAGGTGGTGGCGGATCTGGTACCACGCACCCTGGTTCTGCGGCTCTTCCTGACACCACACCACGTCGGTGGCATTGGCATAGGCCTTGAGCTCGGCGGCCAGCTGCGCACGCGGGAACGGATACAGCTGCTCCACGCGCAGGATGGCGACGTCGTCCTGGCCACGCTTGGTCTGGTCTTCGAGCAGGTCGTAATAGACCTTGCCCGAGCACAGCACCACGCGCTTGACCTTGCCGGCGTCGGCCTTGGCGTCGGGAATCAGGTGCTGGAACTCGCCCTCGGCCAGTTCTTCCAGGCTCGACACTGCCAGCTTGTGGCGCAGCAGCGACTTGGGCGTCATCACCACCAGCGGCTTGCGGGTGGTCATGCGCATCTGCCGGCGGATCATGTGGAAGCACTGCGCCGGCGTGGTCGGCACGCACACCAGCATGTTTTCCAGCGCGCACAGCTGCAGGAAGCGCTCCAGGCGTGCGGAGCTGTGCTCCGGGCCCTGGCCTTCGTAGCCGTGCGGCAGGAACAGCGACAGGCCCGCGATGCGGCCCCACTTGGCTTCGCCGGCGGCGATGAACTGATCGATCACCACCTGCGCGCCGTTGGCGAAGTCGCCGAACTGCGCTTCCCAGATGCACAGCGCGTTCGGGTCGGTGGTGGAGTAGCCGTACTCGAAGCCCATCACCGCTTCTTCGCTGAGCAGCGAATCGATGATGGTGGCGTCTTCCGGGTTTTCGACCAGCTGACGCAGCGGCAGGTAGTAGTTGTCGTTCTTCTGGTCATGCAGGATCGCGTGACGGTGGAAGAACGTGCCGCGACCGGCATCCTGGCCGACCAGCCGCAGCTTGTGGCCCTCGGCCAGCAGCGTGGCGTACGCCAGGTTCTCGGCAAAGCCCCAGTCGCCCAGCTGATCGCCGGCGGCCATCCTGACGCGGTCTTCGTAGATCTTGGCGACGCGGGCATGCAGCTCCACGCCCTCGGGAATGGTGGTGATCAGCTTGGCCAGACGGTCCAGCTGGTCGCGCTTGACGCGCGTGTCCACCGGATCGGCGGCGGTGCCGACCAGATACTTGGACCAATCGATCGCAAATTCATCCGGCTTGCGCTTGGCCAGTTCGGTGGTGTATTCGCCCGAATCCAGCTTGTTGCGGTAGCCGTCCACCAGCGCCTTGG
The DNA here is from genome assembly GCF_001010415.1 of Xanthomonas pisi DSM 18956. GTDB lineage: Bacteria > Pseudomonadota > Gammaproteobacteria > Xanthomonadales > Xanthomonadaceae > Xanthomonas > Xanthomonas pisi. Next base: position 42,398 of record NZ_JPLE01000062.1, on the reverse strand, counting down.
CCTCGTCGGCGCTCAGCACGCCGTCGCTTTCCAGCTTGGCGGCATAGAGCTCGCGGGTGGTCTTGTGCTTGCGGATGGTCTGGTACATCACCGGCTGGGTCGCTGCCGGCTCGTCGGCCTCGTTATGGCCCCAACGGCGGTAGCAGACCAGGTCGATGACCACGTCCTTCTTGAACTGCTGGCGGAATTCATAGGCCAGCTTGGACACGAAGATCACCGCGTCCGGGTCGTCGCCATTCACGTGGAAGACCGGCGCGCCGATCATCTTGGCCACGTCGGTGCAGTACAGCGTGGAACGGGCATCGTCCCGCGTGCTGGTGGTGAAGCCGATCTGGTTGTTGACCACGATGTGCACGGTGCCGCCGACGGCGAAACCGCGCGCCTGCGACATCTGGAACAGCTCCATCACCACGCCCTGGCCGGCGAATGCGGCATCGCCGTGGATCAGGATCGGCAGCACGGTCTTGCGTTCGGCATCGCCGAAGCGTTCCTGGCGCGAGCGCACGCTGCCGACCACAACCGGGTCGACGATTTCCAGGTGCGAGGGGTTGAACGCCAACGCCAGATGCACCTGGTTGCTGTCGCCCACCGCGATATCGGCCGAGAAGCCCATGTGGTACTTGACGTCGCCGGTGTGTGCGCGGTCGTCATGGGCGTGCTCGAACTTGCCTTCGAATTCGTCGAACAGCTTGCGCGGGTTCTTGCCCAGCGTATTGACCAGCACGTTGAGGCGGCCGCGGTGGGCCATGCCGATCACGATGTCCTTGACCTGGTCCTTGCCGGACTGGTGGATGATCGCGTCCATCATCGGAATCAGCGCATCGCCGCCTTCCAGCGAGAAGCGCTTCTGGCCGACGTACTTGGTGTGCAGGTAGCGCTCCAGGCCTTCGGCAGCGGTGAGCCGCTCCAGCGTACGCTTGCGGCTGGCCGCATCGCCTGCGATCTTGCCGCCGGCATCTTCCAGGCGCTTGTAGATCCACTGGCGCTGGTCGAATTCCTGGATATGCATGAACTCTGCGCCGATGGTGCTGGCGTAGGTCGCCTTCAGGCGGGTCAGCAGATCCTTGAGTTTCATCCGCGGCTGGCCACCGACACCGCCGGTGCTGAACTCGCTGTCCATGTCGGCCTGCGACAGGCTGTGGAACGGCAGGTCCAGATCGGGCGGGTTGACCGGCGGGGTGAGCCCCAGTGGGTCGAGCTGCGCGCCGAGGTGGCCGCGTGCGCGGTAGGCGGTGATCAGGCGGCCGACATTGCGCTCGCGCTCGTCGCTGGCGCCTGCGCCGGTCCCTGCGTTGGCGGCCTGCTTGGACGCACTGAGGATGTGGGCGATGGCCGCCGAGTGCGGGACATCACCGGCATCGCGACCTTTGAAGCCGTCGAAGTACGTCTTCCACCTCGGATCGACACTGTCCGGGGCGACGAGGTACTGCTCGTACAGATCCTCGATGTAGGCGGCGTTGCCGCCGGCGAGCTGCGATGACTGCGCGAACTGCTTTAGGAGATTATCCACGATGGTAAGTCGGGTCTGCTGTGGGGATGATTGTGCGGAAGCGGCAGGGCGAGTTGCCCTATCGGTCGGTCTCAAATCTCGAAAAATTATACCCCCTTGCGCTTGTGAGGGGGCGTCTGCGAGCTGACCGGCGGGGTAGACCAATTGGCCGGGCGCCTACGCGCAGGGGGCGCTGCGGCGTCAGATGCCGAGCGCGCGCGGTTCGTTCCAGAGCGTGCTGCGCTCCCATATCTGCGCGAATTCGCGCTCCAGCTGGCGGCTGCGGGCCGCAGCTGACAACCAGGTTTCGCCATCGTCGTAGCGATGACCTGTTGGACGAAAGTAGTAGGCGTCGTCGCCGACGACGTAGGCCGCCGCATAGCTGGTATCGACCGGGTCGCTGACCGCGCGGAACCGGAACACACTGGGCAGGCGCTGGGCCAGGCGCAACATCGCGCTGCTGCTGGCAGCGGCGCTGGCGGTGTCCTGCACCAGCACCTGCACGCGCTTGTCGTGGCGTGCGGTGGCGAAGCGGCGCAGCGCATCGAGCACGGCGGGATTGTCGAACAACGGCGGGTCCAGTGCGCGGGTGTAGATCAGCACCTGCCGGCGCGCGCTGCTGAGCAGGCCGGTGGTGGCGGCCAGGGCCGCGGCGAAATCGTCCACCGCCATCGGGCCATCGAGACGGCGATGCACGGGCTTGCCGGGCGCAGCGCCGCTGTCGTCGCCAGGCTGGCGCAGGGAATGCGGGGGTGGCTCGGGCAAGAAGCCGAGGCGTGCGAACACCGCCTCGGCACTTGCGGTGACGCGGGCGTGCAGGCTGGGCCAGCCCCGCTGGGCCGCGGCATCCACCGCTGCGGCAAGCAGTTGGTCGGACAGGCCGCGACGCCGCCAGTCCGGCACCAGGCCGAGCCGGTCGATGCGGCGATCCGGCGTCACTCGCACCGAGGCGACCAGTTGGCCATCATCTGTGCGCGCGGCCAGTTGCAGGCTGAGCGGATCCAGCGCATCCCAATCGGCAGCGTGTGCGCTGCCCGCGCTGTCGGTCGTGCAGGCCTGCCGCAGCGCACGCAGGGCCGCGGCATCGGATGCCGGGTCCAGCGAGACGATCTGCGGCCTGCCGTGCGGGCTCATGCGCGCTCCGGGGTCTCGGCGTCGTTGCCGTCTTCGGCACTCTCCAAGGCCTCGGTGTCGTCATCCGAGTCCTGGCGGGTGTCGACGAGTTCGGCCGGGGTGTCTGCCTCGTCCGCCACCTCTTCGACATCGGCCTCGGCATCGATGGCCTCGTCCGCGTCCGCACGGTCGGCGTCGTCCTGATCGTCGTGGTCGTCGGCCGACACCGTGAGCGCGTGTGCCTGATCGTCGTCGATGTCTTCGTGCGCGTCGTCATGGGCGCGCTGGTAATGGCCCTGCGCCAGCAGCTCCAGCACCACCTCCCGGCCGCGTGCGCTCAGCTGCGCGTAAAGCCCGCCATCGATCTCTTCGGCCGCCGCCAGGCGCGCCGCGTCCTTGGCCGACAGCGCAAATTCCAGGCCGCTGCAGAACAGGGTGGCGCCGCGCTTGGCGCGCCGCCAGGCCAGACGCGACCAGGGGTGGCGGTACAGCACCACGCCTTCTTCCAGCGCCTGTTCGACCGCCTCGCGCGGGATTGGCTCGGGTGCCGGCACCACGTCGCCGGAGGCCCGGTAGGTGGTCATGAAGCGGCCGAACCAGTCGCCCAGGCGATCCGGGTCGTTCATGCGCAGCGCATTGAGCGCTTCGACCACGCGGTTCATCGCGGTGACGTCGATCTCGTATGGATCGGCCGGCACCTTGAGGTCTTCGTCGTGGTAGCGCACCGACTCGTCGGCATCGGCGATCAGGGTGTCCAGGTAATCGCCGATCAGCTCGGCCGAGGAGGGCGCGCGTGTGCCGATCGAGAAGGTCAGGCAGGCGTCTTCGGCCACGCCGTGGTGCGGTACCAGCGGCGGCAGATACAGCATGTCGCCCGGGCCCAGTACCCAGTCGTGGGTCGGCTTGAACTCGCGCAGCAGCTTGATGTCGACGTCGTCGCGGAACGTCTGCGGCGTGGGCTTGCGGCCTTGCGAGGCGCGTGCATCGACCTGCCAGCGGCGATGGCCCTGGCCCTGCAGCAGGAACACGTCGTAGTGATCGACATGCGCACCGACCGAGCCGCCAGTGGCGGCGAAGCTGATCATGATGTCGTCGATGCGCCAGCGCGGCAGGAAGCGGAACTGGTCCAGCAATGCGCGCACGTCGGCGTCCCATTTGTCCACGTCCTGCACCAGCAAGGTCCAGTCATGGTCGGGCAGGCCGGGGAAATCGGTTTCCTGGAACGGGCCGGTGCGCACGCTCCAGTCGTCGGTGGCACGGTCGTGGCTAATCAGCCGCGCCAGCACGCCGTCCTCGCAGGCCAGGCCAGCCAGATCTTCCGGCTGCAGCGGCGAGGCGAAATCCGGGAACGCGTTGCGGATCAGCAGCGGGTGCTTGTGCCAGTAATTGCGCAAAAAGCGCTCGACCGGCATGCCCAGTGGCTGCCCGGGACGGGCCTGGACTTCGATCGCAAGTGGGGTCGCTTTACGTACGGCCATGGGGATCCTTACAAGGTGAAGAAAAAAGTGTGGGGCGGGGCGTCGGCCGGCGCGGATGGCCTATTGTCGACTGCCTGGGCCGGATGTGCACCTGCGCTGGGCACACCGCGCGCGCTGTCGTTCGCCGCGACAGCACCTGGTCAGGGTGTCCGATGGCACATGAGCTGGCAGCGCATGCAATGAAACACTGCGGTATCGCAGCCGTGGTGTGCTGCTCCCTCGCTTTGGAAATCGCGTGCATGAATCGTCGGACGCTGATGGTGCTGTGGTTGACTGCGACACTGGCGGTACCCGGCGCCGCGCACGCCGCCGATGACAAAGGGTGGTTCGGCCTGGGTTTTGCGGTGGAAAGCGAGGGGTTTTCGTTCAATCCCACGCTGACCTCGGTCAAGATCGACTCGGTGAAGCCGGCCTCGCCCGCAGCGACAGCGGGGCTGCAGGTGGGCGATGCGATCGTGTCCGCACAAGGCATCCCGGTGGCGGGAAGCAAGGCCGACGTGCTCAAGCAGGCCGTCAACCGCAAGGTCGGAGAAATCCTGCGTTTGGTGATCGTGCGCGGTGCAGCCAAGCCGCGCGAGGTGACGCTGGTGGCTGCGCGGCGTCCCTGATGCTTGCGCCAGGCGCGGCCAACAGCGCGTAACGAACAGTCGTTTGTGCGAGTGAGGCCGGCGCAGGGGAAACAGGGCGTACGCGTGCTGCATGCGGATTCCGGGCCGCAGCCGCGCCCATCTGTCGATGAGCGCAGTCGCGTGCTTAGCCGCTCCAAATCAGTGCGGTCTGCAGATGCATCGCCTAGATGACCTTGCTGGCGCGCTGCGACGTGCATACGGCTGAGCGCGCGTGCGCACGCATGCCTCGGCAGGGAACACATTCGCACCGCTCACATCAGCTTGTTGCCGCTGCCACGGTCGTCCAGCGTCGGTTTGCTGGAGGGGTTGACGGTGTTGTCGTTGCCTGAGAAACGCACCTGTTTCACTTCGCGCGCAAGCACCAGGTTCTGGTTGCCCTGAATGTCCACGCTGTCGAGGTTGGTGAGGTTGAGCGTGTTGTTGTTGCCGATCACGCTCAGTGTGCCGACCTGCCGGTTGAGCACGGTGAAACTGCTGCCTTCCACGCGGATCGAGCGTGCTTTTTCCACATTCAGCGCGCCATGCGAGGCGGTGATGGTCACTGCGCCGCATTCGCCATTGATGATCATGTCGGCGTTGTCCTTGGTGATGCGCAGGTCCTTGCCGGCGCAATCGGCACCACTGGCCGGGTCGGTCAAGGTCGACGACACTGCCGACAGCGCCTGTGCGGCAGGGCCATCGCCGCCGCAGCCGCTCAGTGCAAAGACGCTTGCCAGCGTCAACAGGGACAGTGCTGTGTGAGTTGCGCGCATCGCCGACCTCCTGAAGGGTGAGGGCGGCACGATACCAGTCCGGCTCGGTCGCCGATGTGCAGGCCTTTGGCCGCTGGTCAGGCTGGGATCAACGCATGACGCGCGCTGCGACACGCCTGTCCTGGCATCGTCATCAACGATAGCGGCGGCAGTTCATCGGCATTGCAGTACTGCCGATGAACTGCCGGTGGCGGTCGTGGCTAAAGAGACCCGCTACGCAGACGCGCAAGGTCTCGTGGGCCTATCCGCTCAGATCGCGCGCGCCAGTTGCTCTGCCAGGCCGGTGTAGCCGCCCGGGGTGAGCGTACGCAGGCGCTGCTTGTCGTCTTCGGGCAGCTGCAGGCTTTCCACGAAGGCCTGCATCGAGGCGGCAGTGATGCCGTGGCCGCGCGTCAATGCCTTCAATTGTTCATACGGGTTGGGCAGGCCGTGGCGGCGCATCACCGTCTGCACGGCTTCGGCCAGCACTTCCCAGGCCGCGTCCAGGTCGGCATCCAGGCGCTGCGGATTGACGGTCAGCTTGCCCAGGCCCTTGGCCAGCGAATCCAGCGCCACCTGGGTGTGGCCGAAGGCGGTTCCCAGCGCCCGCAGCACGGTGGAATCGGTGAGGTCGCGCTGCCAGCGGCTGATCGGCAACTTGGCCGAAAAGTGCTCGAACAGCGCGTTGGCGATGCCGAAATTGCCTTCGGCATTTTCGAAGTCGATCGGGTTGACCTTGTGCGGCATCGTCGACGAGCCGACTTCGCCTTCCTTGAGCTTCTGCTTGAAGTAGCCCAGCGAGATGTAGCCCCAGATGTCGCGCGACAGGTCGATCAGGATGGTGTTGGCGCGGCGGCTGGCGTCGCCGATTTCGGCAACGTTGTCGTGCGGCTCGATCTGGGTGGTGTACGGGTTGAACACCAGGCCCAGGCTTTCGACGAAGCGCTGCGCGAATGCGGCCCAGTCCAGTTGCGGATACGACACCAGGTGCGCGTTGTAGTTGCCGACCGCGCCGTTGATCTTGCCGGTCAGTTCCACCGCCGCGATCTGCTTGCGCTGGCGCTCCAGGCGCGCGACCACGTTGGCGATTTCCTTGCCCAGCGTGGTGGGCGAGGCGGTCTGGCCATGCGTGCGCGACAGCATCGGTTGCGCCGCCTGCGCATGCGCCAGGCTGCGCAACGAGGCAACGATGCCGTCCAGCGTGGGCAGCAGCACTTCGCGGCGCGCCTGTTCCAGCATCAGTCCGTAGCTGAGGTTGTTGATGTCCTCGCTGGTGCACGCAAAGTGCACAAATTCCAGCGTCGGGCCCAGCTCGGCATCGTCCTTGAGCTGTTCCTTGATGAAGTACTCCACCGCCTTGACGTCATGGTTGGTGGTGCGCTCGATCTCCTTGACCCGTGCGGCGTGGGTCACGCTGAAGTCGTCGGCCAGCGCGCGCAGGCGCTGGCTGGCGGCGGGCGAAAACGGCGCCAGCTCGGCGATGCCCGGTTCGGCGGCCAGGGCCAGCAGCCATTCGATCTCGACCTTGACCCGCGCCTTGATCAGGCCGTATTCGGAAAAGATCGGGCGCAGCGCGTCCACCTTGGAGGCGTAGCGGCCGTCGAGCGGGGACAGGGCGAGCAGGGCGGAATCCGACATGGGGCAGGGCACTGAGAAGCTGGCGGGGCCAGTATTCTACGCCGCCCCGGCCCCGGCTTCGCCCACCGGCCGCACGGTCACCGCCTGGATGCGGTGGCCGGCCATGCGCCGTACCGTCAGTGCATGGCCGTCCAGCTCCAGGGTTTCGCCTTCCTCGGGCAGCCGCTGCAGTTGATGCACGATCAGCCCACCGACCGAATTGACATGGTCCGGGGCGCTCAGGTCCTGGCCCAGCAAGCGTTCCAGGCGAAAGATCGAGGTGCTGCCGGCTACCAGCAGCGAGCCGTCCTGGCTGCGCACCGGGGCGTCGCGCACCACATGGCGATGTTCGTCCTCGATCTCGCCAACCACGACTTCCAGCAGGTCTTCCAGGGTGAAGAAGCCCAGGATGCGGCCCTCGTCCTCCACGCACAGCGCCAGATGGGTGGCGCCGGTGCGGAACTGCTCCAGCGCGCTGGGGATCGGGGTCTCCAGGGTCAGCAGGGTGGCCGGGCGCAGCAGCGGGCGCAGGTCGTCCAGGTCCTGGCCGCGCGCCATCGCCACCAGCAGATCCTTGGTGTGCAGGATGCCCAGCACCTGTTCGCCATCGGCCTCGAACCAGGGGTAGCGGCTGTAGCGCGATTCGCTGAACTCGGCCAGCACCGCCTCCAGGTTCACGCCTTCGCGCAGGCTGCGCAGGTGCTCGCGGGGCCGCATCAGGTCGCCGGCAACCAGATCCGGCAGTTCCAGCGCATGGCTCATCAGCGCCAGCCCGTGATCGGCGGTCGGTGCGTTCGGGTCCTGGCGGCCGACGATCAGCTTGAGCTCCTCGCGCGAATAGCGGTGCGACTGGTGCTCCACATCGCCCCAGCCCAGCATGCGCAGCAGCCGGTTGGCGCTGGTATTGAGCACCCAGATTGCCGGATACATCAGCCAGTAGAAGACATACAAGGGCGCGGCAGTCCACAACGACATGCGCTCCGGGCGACGGATCGCCATGGTCTTGGGCGCCAGTTCGCCGAGCACGATGTGCAGGAACGAAATCAGGCTGAAGGCGATCGCCAGGGCGGTGAACTGCGCCGCGTCCTCGGACATGCCGAGCACGTCGAACAACGGCTGCAGCAGATGCGCGAAGGCAGGCTCGCCGACCCAACCCAACCCGAGCGACGCCAGGGTGATGCCAAGCTGGCATGCCGACAGGTACGCATCCAGATGCGCGTGTACCCCCAGCAGCAAGCGCCCGCGCCAGCCATGGGTCTGCGCCAGCCCCACCGCCTGCGTGTGCCGCAGTTTGACTAGAGCGAATTCGGCCGCAACGAAGAAGCCGTTCAACAGCACCAGCACCAGCGCGACGATCAACAGCAGCACATTACCGAGCATTGTCGCCTCCGCGCGGTGCAGCGGCGGCGGGCGAACGCATCAACGCAGGGGTGTGCGTGGTAGTGCGGTGTGCAGCGAAACAGAACGCAGGCAGTGCGTTTCTACAGTCAGGGTCGTCGCCCATGGCGGCGTGGTACCTCGTATGGATCAGCGCTGAGTCTAGTCCACGCGCCGCGATGACATCGTTGCAACGCTGCCAGCGAGTATCGTAATGGCCCTCGCCAGCGTGGGTGCGCCCGCTGCCAGCCATTGCGTCACCACAATCCAATAATGTGCGGAGAATGCAGATGAGCGAACGTTTCAGGACCGAACACGACAGCATGGGCCAGTTGCAGGTGCCTGCAGACGCCTTATGGGGCGCGCAGACCCAGCGCGCCGTGCAGAATTTCCCGGTGTCCGGCCAGCCGATGCCGCGCGGTTTCATTCGCGCGCTGGGCTTGATCAAGGCCGCCGCCGCCGGTGTCAATGCCGAGCTCGGGCTGCTGCCCAAGTCGATCGGCAAGGCCGTGCAGGAGGCGGCACTGCAGGTGGCCGACGGCACGCACGATGCGCACTTTCCGATCGACGTGTACCAGACCGGTTCGGGCACCTCGTCCAACATGAATGCCAACGAGGTGATCGCCACCCTGGCCACACGCGCCGGCAAGGACGCGGTGCATCCCAACGATCACGTCAATCTGGGGCAGAGTTCCAACGATGTGGTGCCCACCGCGATTCGCGTGTCGGCATTGCTCGCGGTGCAGGAACACCTGCAGCCGGCGCTCAAGCACCTGCGCAAGACCATCGACAAGCGCGCCAAGTCGCTGGACAAGGTCGTCAAGACCGGCCGCACGCATCTGATGGATGCGATGCCGTTGACGTTCGGGCAGGAATTCGGGACCTGGTCTGCGCAATTGCATTCGGCGCAGGACCGGCTCGACGATGCGCTCAAGCGGCTGCGCCGCCTGCCGCTGGGCGGTACCGCGATCGGTACCGGCATCAATGCCGATCCGCGTTTCGGCGGCAAGGTGGCCAAGGCCTTGTCGGGCTTGAGCAAGTTCAAGTTCGAAAGTGCGGACAACAAGTTCGAAGGCCTCGCCGCGCAGGACGATGCGGTGGAGTTGTCCGGCCAGCTCAACGCGCTGGCCGTGGCGTTGATCAAGATCGCCAACGACCTGCGCTGGATGAACGCCGGCCCGTTGGCGGGCCTGGGCGAGATCGAATTGCCGGCGCTGCAGCCGGGCAGTTCGATCATGCCGGGCAAGGTCAACCCGGTGATTCCCGAAGCCACCGTGATGGCGTGCGCGCAGGTCATCGGCCACCACACTGCGATCACCGTGGCGGGGCAGACCGGTAACTTCCAGTTGAACGTGACGCTGCCATTGATCGCCTACAACCTGCTGGATTCGATCACCCTGCTGGGCAACGTTTCGCGCCTGCTGGCCGACACCGCCATCGCCGGCCTGAAGGTGCGGCAGGACCGCGTGCGCGAGGCATTGGACCGCAATCCGATCCTGGTCACCGCACTCAACCCGATCATCGGCTACGAGAAAGCCGCCGCGATCGCCAAGCGTGCCTACAAGGAACAACGCCCCGTGCTGGAGGTGGCGCTGGAAGACAGCGGGCTCAGCGAAGCGGACCTGCGCCGTTTGCTGGATCCGGCTGCACTGACGCGTGGTGGCATCCAGGCCGGCAGCACAGGCGGCGGTGGCTGACCACCGCGGCGTGCGTGCGTAGGAGCGCACCTGGGCGCGATGGGCGTTGTCGATACAACCCCGTCGCGCCCAGGTGCGCTCCTAGACGGCTTTGCGCGCATCCGCGGCGTCGCCAGGACTCAGTGCCGCTCGGCCTGCACGTTGCCGAAGCTCTCGCGATACGGCTGCAGCGACGGGATTTCATCCAGCAATTCGCCGCTGAGCTTCTGGATCTCGGGCGTGGCGGTCAGCTTGATCGATTTGTAGTCCGGATCCGGGCCAGCATCGTTGACGGCCTGCTGGCGCAGCATCTGCAGATGTCCGAACAGCAACTGCAGCTTGGCGCGGGTCGCTTCCTTCTGCGGCAGCGCGATGTCGTCGATCTTGAGCGTACCGTCGGGCGTGATTTCCGCATTGGCAGCCGGCGGGCGGCGGATCATCACCGATTGCGTGGTGACGGCAACGCGCGGCTTGCCGCGCTCGGCGCGGCGGGACGACTGGTCGCCACAGGCGGCAAGGGTGCACAGCAGCAACGCCATGCAGAGCATCACGAACTTGTTCATGGGGGCGATGATCTGGGAGAGCGCGTTAGTGTAATCCCGCGCGGGTCTGCGAATCGTCGCAGACGCGATGCTTAGGGGGCTGACAAAATGTCGCAGGGCAGTGTATGAGGTGTGCTGGCGGCGGATCAGGTCCTGCCGCGATATGCGCGCCTGTTCCCACGCCATCGCACGCCGGTCATGCCTGGCGAAGGTCAATCCAGGCAGTCGCAGTCGCAGGTAACGCGGCGCATGAGGCATCTCCCCCCCCCTTACCCGTCGATCACTGCCATTTGCAATTGACGCAAGGCCCAAGCCTCACCGCCGATAGGCATGGACCCGGCGCGACTATCCTTGATGGAGACGGCAGGGTGGCAAACGCGGCGGCACCGATCTCGCTCCTGGGTGTGCATCCGCCAGGCGCACGCCCGACGAAGGTCCGCTGCAGTGGCGCAACGCGTGATGCGCAAGCCGCCACCGCAATCAGTGACGGCAGTCGTCGATATCTTTCTGCGTCAGGTTGGCGTAGGGCCCGAATTCCGGCACCACGCGCGTGGCGGCGTCCTGCGCAGTGCGCAGCTTGTCCAGCTGGTCGCAGATCAGCATGGCTTTTTGTTTGAAGGTCTCCGCCTCGGCCTCGATCTTGTCGCCGATCTGGTCGGGGTTGCCACTGAGCACCCCTTTGAGCGCTTCACCGGCCGCATGAGCGCCGAATGCAGCGCCTTGGGTGCCGATATCGATGCCCTTCGCAGCAACGCCCTGGATCTGCGTGTAGAAACTGCGCATCGCCTGTCGCTGCGCATCGTTCAAGGCGACCGGCTTGCCATCGATGCTGAGCGCGCCATCCGCGCCAACGGTGGCCGCAGGCAGGCCGTCACGCTTGAGCGTGACGCTTTTGCCATTGAAGCTCACGCCACCGCCGTTGGCCTGGGCCGATACGTCGACGGTGGGCTCGGACTTGCCGCAACCGACCAGCAGAACGCTTGCCAACACCGCGGAAATCAACAATTTCATCAGGAGTTCCCCCTTCAATGGTCAATGACGCAATTAGTGTTCGGTCGGCACGCGGGTGGTGCCGGAAACATCGCTCACGTCGATATCGCCGCTGCCCTTGCGCGCAACGCTCACGTCGCCGCGCACCCTGTGCACACGCAGTGCGCCGGAGTTGACCGCTTCCACGCCGACATCGCCTTGCACATCGTCGATGTCCACATCGCCGGAGCCGATCGTGCCGAGCTTGACGTTGCCTGCAACGCCGCGCAGCTTGACGTCACCCGAACCGACCTTGCCGATCTCGGCCGCGCCATGCACCTGCCTGGCCTTGAGATCGCCTGAGCCGACCGCCAGCACGCGCAGCGACCCCATGTCTTCCAGCTCGATATCGCCGGAACCGACCTTGGCGGTGACCCGGCCCTTGGTGCGGCGGATGACCATGTCGCCGGAACCGACATCGGCACTCACCGCGGCAGCGCCACTGATCTCGACGTCACCGGAGCCGACGTCGAATTGCACCAGCAGCGAGTCCGGCACGCTGCCGCGCAGGTCCAGGTAGGAGTAGCTGTCGCCGATGGAGATGCGCAGCGGGCGATCATCAGCCAGCGTCACCACCAGCTTGTCGCCGACGCGCTTCTGGGTGACGGTCAGGCCCTTGAGCAGATCGGCCCTGGCGGCACAGGCGCGCCCGCCAAGACGCCCGCTGTTGCCCGGCGCAGCGTCCAGATGCAGGTCGTTGGAAGCGACCTCGAACAGCACCGACTTCACTCCGCTCAGCTTCAGCTCCAGGCTGCGCGGTTCGGAAAATTTGCATTGCTCCTCGGCAAACGCAGCACCAGGCAAGGCGAACAGGATGGCCAGGGTCAAAGGCAGGCGCATGGGATGTCCTTCAGGCTTCGGAGCGCCGACGGCGCAGGTAGATGGAGGCGGCGATCAGGGCAACGCCGATTGCAGCGCCGATCCAGATGTCCGGATTGCCGTAGACCCGTGCGCTGTCGGTGTGCTGCAGCGCCCACTGCACCAGATCGCTGGGGTTCTGCATCGCGCTGCTGTCGAGGTTGCCGCTGACCGCGCGCGGCGACCAGGTGCCGGGCAGGGCGCTGAGCAGGCCGCGGTAGCCGACGATGTACCAGATCCAGCCGATCGGCAGCGAGACACCGGGCATTGCCGACAGGATGCTCAACATCACGCAGGCCAGCAGCGGAAACAGCACCGCCCACAGGAACGGCTTGCTGCTGGCCCAGGCCGAGCAGAACATCAGCCAGCCCACGGTCGGCAGCGACCACAGCAGACCCATCGGCACGGTCCGCAGCATCAGCCACAACAACGAGAACGGATGCGAGTGCGTGGCCAGCCCCCATGGATTGGGCACGCCGGCGATCAACGCACCGCCGATGGCGATCAGCCATAAGGCCAAGCCGACCAGCACGCCGATGGCGATTGCGACAAGCGGTGCCAGCAGCAACGCCCAGGCGGCCTTGGACAGCACCGTCTGCACATCGGACACCGGCAGCGATTTCCAGAACAGCACGCTGCGGTCGCGGCGGTCGTCGTACAGGCTGCCCAGCGAATAGAAGAACACCACAAACGCCAGGACCACCGAGGCGATACCGATGCCGCCGAGCAGCAGGCCGTCTCCAACTTGTCCCAGGGTGCGCGTGTATTCGGCCAGATCGTCCATCGTGATGCTGTCGCCGATCATGTTGCGACGCGCGCTGATCGCGCCGATCACCGCGCCCAGCAGCGCGAAGAACACCGCGATGCCGCCGGTGATGATCTGTGCCCAGACGAAGCCGCCGCGGTGTTCCCAGTACTCGCGTTTGAGTAGCCAGCCGAACGTGCGGGCGGGAGATGCTTGGTGGGTGAGTGCATTCATGCGTAGGTCCCCTTCATGACCGCGACGAACAGGTCGGCAAGGCCGGGATTGCGGGTTTCGCCAAAACGGGCGAGCTGCGCTTTCGGCGTGCCATCGAACAGCATGACGGTCTTGCCGAACGGCAGGGCGCGCTCGTCGATCGGCTTCATGGCTCTGGCAGCGTCCAGGTGCTCGGCATTGACCAGCACCTCGGTGTAGCGCTCGGCGACGTTTTCCATGTCGGCGGTCAGCACGATGCGACCATCGCGGATGAACATCACATCGGTGAGGATGTGTTCGATCTCTTCCACCTGGTGGGTGGTGACGATGATGGTCTTCTGCTCGTCGAAGTAGTCTTCCAGCAGGCGCTGGTAGAACTGCTTGCGATACAGGATGTCCAGGCCCAGGGTGGGTTCGTCCAGCACCAGGATGCGCGCGTCGATGGCCATCACCAGCGCCAGATGCAGCTGCACGATCATGCCCTTGGACAGTTCGCGCACCCGCGACTTGCGGTTGAGCTGGGTGTTGGCCAGAAAGCGTTCGCACTTGGCGCGATCGAAGCGCGGGTGCACGCCGGCCACGAAATCGATCGCTTCGCCCACCCGCAGCCAGCGCGGCAGCACCGCCACGTCGGCGATGAAGCACACCTCGTTCATCAGCGCGTTGCGCTGGGTGCGCGGGTCCATGCCCAGCACCTTCAACTCGCCGTCGAAGTCGGTCAGCCCCAGCACGGCCTTCAGCGCGGTGGTCTTGCCGGCGCCGTTGGGGCCGATCAGTCCGACGATGCGGCCCGGGGCGATGGTGAAGCTGGTGTTGTCCAGCGCCAGCCGATGCTTGTAGGCCTTGCGCAGGCCACGCGCGTCGACGACATGGTCGGTGGAGACGGCGGTCATGGTGTTTTCCCCTGTGGCAACAGATCGTCGATGGACAGGCCCAGGCGCTGGATGCGTTCCAGTACCGCCGGCCATTCTTCATTCAAGAAACGGTCACGCTCGCTTCCGCGCAGCTTCTGTGCAGCTTCCGGGGTCATGAACATGCCCAGGCCGCGGCGTTTTTCCACCAGATTCTCGTCGGCCAACTCCTGGTAGGCACGCGAGACGGTGATGGGGTTGAGTTGGTAGTCCGCCGCCACCTGGCGCACCGAAGGCAGGGCGTCGCCAGGTTTGAGGATTCCATCGAGCATCATGGCTATGACCCGTTCCTTGAGTTGGCGATAGATTGGAGCGCCGTCGCTCCATTGGATGTCGTTCATGATCAGCTCCGTGGGCGCAGAACCTGCGCGAAGGAGAAATAGGGCATCGACAGCGAGGCGCGCAGGTGCCGGCTGGGCCGGGTGCGCTCCTCGGGGGGAGTTGTCGCGTTTTCCGTAACCGCCTCCGACACGCCATAATCGGCGCCGGACTCCGTGACCTGACTGGAAGCGGCTCCCAGCCAACCAATGGCAAACAGGGTGCTGCCGAGCAGCAACAGCGGAACTGGTCGCGTGACACGTGTGCTGTTCATGCTTTCCCCCTGCGTTGGATGACTGGTGTTGTATTCAACTATAACACCGACACGCAGGCAGTCAACTGTCTGTCACACCCAACTGATGGCACCCCGGGCAAAACCGGGTGCCGCACCATCTTCGAGGGCCTGCCAATGTTGCTCAATCGTCTGTTGGTCGTTGTATTTGCTGGTTTTTTTGCCAGCTCGGCGCTGGCTGCAGGAGCGCCACTGCTGGATCTGGACTACCGCCCGCTGGCGGGCAAGGCGCCAATCAACCTGAATCGTAGCTACGGCGGCAAGGTGGTGATGGTGGTCAACACCGCCAGCAAGTGCGGCTTCACCCCGCAGTACGAAGGCCTGGAAGCGCTCAATCAGCGCTTCGCCAGCCGGGGGTTTGCAGTGCTGGGCTTTCCGTCCAACGATTTCCAGGGGCAGGAACCGGGATCTGAGAAGCAGATCCAGGAATTCTGCACGCTGACCTATGGCGTCAAGTTCCCGATGTTTGAGAAGGTGCATGTGCTGGGCAAGGATGCGACGCCGCTGTATCAGCGGTTGACGCAGGCCACCGGCGTGGCGCCGGGCTGGAACTTCCACAAGTATTTGATTGGGCGCGATGGACGCGTGGTGGCGCAGTTCCCCAGCAAGATCAAACCGGACGATCCGAGCGTGGTGGCGGCGATCGAACGCGAGCTCAATGCGCCGTCGCGCTGAGCGCGGCTCTCGCAACGCCGCGTGCGCATGCGACAATGCGCGTTCAGCGCCGTCGGTGGCGTGTCTTTTCACTTTCGGGAAGTGCATCGAATGAAGATGGGAAAGCGCGGCGCGGCGGCGTCGCTACTGATGGTGGCAGTGACGGCTTCGATGCCGGCGATGTCGCAGCAACCGGCCGCAGCGGCCACCAAGGAGAAGCCAGTTTTGAATGCATCGTCTGAGAAGAGCACGCGCGAGAACGTCAGTTACGCCATCGGTATGGACGTGGCGCGCTCGTTCGAGCCGATTGCCCAGGACATCGATCTGAGCGCGATGCAACGCGCCATCGAAAATGCCTTCAAGGGCGGCAAGCCGCTGTTGTCCGACGAGCAGACTCAGGCGACCGATACCGCATTGCGCACCGCGCTCGCTGCCCGTAACGGCCAGCAGGTGCCGGGCATGGCGCCGGGCTCCACGCCGGCCGCGCCGTCCAAGGAAAATGTCGGCTTGATGCTCGGCGACCGTGCGGTCGGCCCGTCGCTGGCCGGCATCAAGGACGAGATCGATCTGTCGATCCTGATGGAAGCGGTGCGGACGGTGTTCGCCAAGGGCACCACCCGTCTGACCCAGCAGGAAGCCGCTGCCACCATGCAGGCTTTCGCCGCTGCCAAGCAGGGCGCTGCCGGTGCCAAGAATCGCGAAGAGGGCAATGCCTTCCTTGCCAAGAACAAGACCGAGAAAGGCGTGATCACCACCGCGTCCGGCCTGCAGTACATGGTGCTGCGCCAGGGCAGCGGCGAGCGCCCGATGCGGACCAACAAGGTGCGTGTGAACTACGAAGGCAAGCTGCTCAGCGGGCAGGTCTTCGACAGTTCGTACCAGCGCGGCCAGCCGGCCGAGTTCGGTCTGGATCAAGTCATTCCCGGCTGGACCGAGGGCGTCGCCTTGATGCCGGTCGGTTCGAAATATCGTTTCTGGATTCCATCCAACTTGGCCTATGGCCCGAACGGCACGCAAGGGGGGCCGATCGGACCAGACGCAACGTTGACGTTCGATGTCGAACTGATGGGTATCCTTCCCTGATCCCCCACAGGAGTACCCCCACCCATGCGAGTTGCGATCTTTGGTACCGGCTATGTTGGTCTTGTCACCGGTACCTGTCTGGCGGAAGTAGGTCATCACGTTATCTGCGTGGATATCGACCAGGCGAAAGTTGATGGTCTCAATCGTGGGGTGATTCCCATCTATGAACCCGGCCTGGAGCCGATGGTGAAAGCCAACCACGCCTCTGGCCGGTTGCGCTTCACCACCGACGCCGCCGAGGCGATTGCGCACGGCGAAATCACCTTCATCGCCGTGGGCACGCCGCCGGATGAGGATGGCAGTGCCGACCTGCAGTACGTGCTTGCGGTTGCGCGTACTGTCGGTCGCCATATCGATGGGCCGTCGGTCGTGGTCAACAAGTCCACCGTGCCGGTCGGTACCGCCGACAAGGTGCGCGCTGCGATCCAGGAAGAACTGGACGCACGTGGCGTGGACCATGAATTCGATGTCGTGTCCAACCCCGAGTTCCTCAAGGAAGGCGATGCGGTGGCCGACTGCATGCGTCCCGACCGGATCGTGATCGGCGCCAAGAAGCCGGCGGCGATCGCACGCATGCGCCGTCTGTACGCCCCGTTCAATCGCAACCGCGATCGCATCGTGGAAATGGACGTGCGCTCGGCCGAGCTCACCAAGTACGCGGCCAACGCGATGCTGGCGACCAAGATCAGTTTCATGAACGAGATCGCCAATATCGCCGAGCGTGTCGGTGCGGACGTCGAGCACGTGCGTAACGGTATCGGCTCGGACCCGCGTATCGGCTGGCACTTCATCTACCCCGGTGCCGGTTACGGCGGCTCGTGCTTCCCGAAGGACGTGCAGGCGCTTGCCAAGACTGCCGAGCAGTACGGCATGGAGCCGACCCTGCTCAACGCGGTGGAAAGCGTCAACAACGCGCAGAAGGGTCACCTGTTCGAGCTGGTGCAGCGTCATTACGGTGGCGAAGGCGGCAGCATCGCCGGCAAGACCTTTGCGGTGTGGGGCCTGGCGTTCAAGCCCAATACCGACGACATGCGTGCGGCATCCAGCCGTCGTCTGATGGCGCAGTTGTGGGAGGCCGGTGCCACCGTGCGCGCCTACGATCCGGAAGCCACCCATGAGGCCAAGCGCATCTTCGGCGAGCGCGACGACCTGACCTTCTGCGACGAAGCCTTTGCTGCACTGGAAGGCGCCGATGCACTGGTCGTGGTCACCGAGTGGAAGCAATTCCGCAGCCCGGATTTCAGCAAGATCAAGCAGGCATTGAAGGACGACGTCGTGTTCGACGGCCGCAACCTCTACGACCCGCAGGAGATCGAGGCTGCAGGCCTGGCTTACTACGCCATCGGACGAGGCCGTTCGTTGCATGCATGAGCAACTCTCGCCGCGCGACCAGGAACTGGACGCGCGGTTGGTGGAACTGGAAACGCGCCTCTCCTTTCAGGAGCAGGCGCTCAATGAACTGAGTGAAGCACTTGCAGACGCCCGTTTGACGGGCGCCCGCAATGCCGAACTGATCCGCCACCTGCTCGAGGACCTGGGCAAGGTGCGCTCCACGTTGTTTGCCGATGCAGCGGACGAACCGCCGCCTCCGCACTATTGATTGCAGATTGCCACCGCCATGAGCGATACCTTACGTGACCAGTTGCTTGGCCTGGGCTTCAAGTCCGCGCCCAAGCCCGAACGCAAACCCGACGCACGGCCTGCCGCGCGTCAGCATGGCAATGGTGGCAAGCCCGCGCCCGGCGGTAACAGGCCGGGTGGCCAGGGCAGGGGACCGCAGCGGCCGCACGCCGCTGCGGCGACCGATGCAGCCGGCGCACGTAAAAACGATGGCCGGCCCGACCGACGCCACGATGGCAAGCCGGCGGCGGCGTCGCGCCCGCAACATCCCAATGCAGACCGACGCGGCCCCAGGCCGGCACGCACGCGCGAGGACATCGACCTGGCCAAGGCCTATGCGATCCGTGCGCAGCGCGAAAAGGACGAGCGCATCGAAGCCGAGCGGCTGAAGCAGGAAGAAGCACGCCTGCGTCGTGAAGCCAAGGCCAAGCTCGAAGAACTGCTCAAGGACAAGGGCCTGAACCATGCCGATGCCGATATCGCGCGGCATTTCCCCTACGGCGGCAAGATCAAGCGCATCTATGTCACCGCCGATCAGCTCAAGGCGCTCAACGCCGGCGGGCTGGGCGTGCTGCAACTCAACGGCCGCTACCTGCTGGTGACCGCCGAGGTGCTCGCCGAGGCCGAATCCGTATTCGCGCCATCGGTCGCCCTGAAGGTGGACCCGAATGCACCGGCAGGCGACGACCCGTACGCCGATCCCAAATACCAGGTGCCCGACGATCTGGTCTGGTAACACCGTCATCCACCGATGATGCGGCACGTGGGCACCTGTTGGGTGCCCTTGTTGTTTGCGCTGCTTTCCCAGGACAGGCGATGTTGGATGCGCTTGCGTCGTGCTGGCGCAGCCCGTTTTACATCGCGCCATGGACCGCTACATGCTGCGTCTGGGCTCGGTCGAACAATCGATTGCCACCCGGGCCTGCCATTGACGCACTCTTGTCGAGCGACAGGCAGCGTGAACAATCGCAGTGACTTATCGATTCCGGGCATCGCCGTGGATCTGACCGGATTTGCTTTGCGGCCGCCGGTTGCGGACCAGTGCCGGGAGTACATTCGCTATACAGGCCGGTCACGGCCGGGGCCGTACTATGCGCGCCTCTACAGAGTGGCGCAGACAGGCTTGGTGCCTGTTGCGTTGTGGCTCACTTCCCGATTGGTGCTGCATATGTCCACGTCCTCCAAATGCATGAAGCCCTGCGCTGGCGAATCGATTTCATCGGCCACAGGTCATGCACTGCGTTCGCATACCGGTTGCCTGCTCGCGTCGGTCTGCGTCGTGGTTGCGCTGTGTGGTGCGAGTCCGCACGCAGCTGCGCAGTCTGAAGATGCGCCGGCGTTCGATCGCCCTGGCATCCCGTTCGCTGCCGAGGTGTTGCAGCCCGGCGCGTTCGCCTGGGAGCAGGGATTGCCCGATGCCAGTACCGACCGTGCAGATGGTCAGCGCACGACGCTGTATACCGCTGACACCGTGCTGCGTCTGGGGCTGTCACAGCATGTGGAGCTGCAACTGGGCAGCGACAGTTACAACTGGCAGCACGGCGGCGGCGCGCGCGTCCGGGGCGGCGGCGACAGCCATGTCGGTTTGAAGGTCGCCTTGCCGTCGCGATCGGAGAGTTTTCACTGGGCGGCACTTGGCACCTATAGCGTGCCGACCGGCAGCCCCGCTTTCAGCGATGGCTATTCGCGCGAGCTCGGGGTGACTGCATCCTGGGATCTGTCGCAGCAGCGCGCGCTGGCCTTGTATGTCAACTACGCACGCGACAACGACGGGCACACCTGGACGTTCTCGCCCAACTACACGTTCTTCTCGGGCGAGCATTTCAGCAGCTACGTGGAAGCGGGCCTGGATACCGGCAGCGAGCATTCGAAGGTGGCGGGTGCTGGCGGCGCCTGGCAGCTGCCGCATGCGATGCAGCTCGATGTCTCGGTGCTGCGCGGGCTGACGTCGGAAAGCCCCGATTGGCAGGGCGGGATCGGGTTGTCGATCGCGTTTCAGTAATCGAGCAACAGCATCGCGCAAACGCATGCGACGCAGAGGCGCGACATCGGGTGTTGCTTGATGATTAGCGTGCCCCGGTAGTAGTGCCGCCTCTGGCCAACGGTGCTTGCGTGACCACGATGCATTGAGCTGGAAGCCTTACTGGGTGTCGATGGACAGGTGGGCGAAGCGTCTGGGGTTCGCTTTGCCAACGGCAAGCACCGCATACCGGCGACTTCCGCCGCGTCTGCTGGAAGTAGGAGCAAGCGATTGTTGCCGACTGATGCTGTGATGCGATGGGGGCGACAGTGGGGAATCTCCCTGTGGCGGCGCGGCAAGGGCGGCGGTCAAGACTACGCCGAGAGCACGATGTCCATGCTGCACTGCCGCATGCATTGAATGGCGGGAAAAGGCTTAATTGGATCGATCCAATTCCAGTCCACTACATGCGCGTTTTTCACTCATGGGGATTCGGCGCTTGACGCGTCCCAAGCAGACCTCAGCCGCAGCGGAGGCTGGCGACGGGCGCCTGGCGCGGCGCGGCGCGGTGACGCTGCGCGACATCGCAGGCGCGATCGGTGTCTCGCGCGCGACCGTGTCGCTGGTGCTGCGCGGCAGCCCGCTGGTACATGCCAGCACGCGCGCCCGCGTGGAGGCCGAACTGGACCGGCAAAATTACGTCTACAATCGGGCTGCCGCCAATCTGCGCCAGCGGACCTCATCCAGCATTGCGCTGGTCATCAACGATCTGTCCAACCCGTTCTTCGCAGAGTTTGCAGCTGGCGTTGACGAAGCGTTGGGCGCAGCCGGCTATGTCACGCTGCTGGGCAGTACTGGCGAGTCCACGCAGCGTCAGCAGGCGGTGCTGACCTCGCTGATGGAACACACACCGGCCGGGATCATCCTGTCGCCCGCCGAGGGCAGCCAGGCGCAGGCCCTGGCGCAGGTGCTCGGCCGTCAGCGCAACGTGGTGTTGTTCAACCGTGAGGTGGAGGGCGCCGGTTGGGACCTGTTGGCACTGGACAACGAGCAGGGCGCGTATCTGGCCTGCTCGCATCTGATTGCACAAGGCCATCGGCAGGTCGTGTTCTTCGGCGGGCATGCCGAATCCAGCTCGTGCCGGCAGCGTCGAGCCGGCTATGCGCGCGCGATGTCCGCTGCGGGCCTGGCGGTGCAGTACGTCCAGTCGGCACCCAATCGGCAGGATGCCGCACTGTGCGGTACGCGCATGCTCGACAACCCCGACCACGCTGCGACTGCGGCGGTTTGCTACAACGACAGCGTTGCGCTCGGCCTGATGGCCGCACTGGCGATGCACGGCAGCGTGCCGGGCCGCGATTTCGCAGTGACCGGCTTCGACGACATTGCCGAAGCGGCCTTGTTTACTCCGGCACTGACCACGCTGGCTGCCGATCCGCGCGCGCGCGGCCAGCAAGCTGCGCAGCTGGTGCTGCAGCGCATCGGCAGCCCGGACCTGGCCTCGCAACGGCTGACCGCGGCAGTTGCGCTCCAGGTCCGCGCGAGCAGTGCATGCGCACCCCCGCGCCTGTCTTCTTCGCACCATCCCGCAAGCGATTCCCCCGTCCATTCCCCCACCAAGGCCTCAGGCCGCTGACCAGGCAACTCCTATGGTTTCCCTTTCCACGCAATCCACTGTGCCAAGCGGCAACAAGGCGCCCGTCAACAACGGCGTCGCGTTGTCGGTGGTGACCACGATCTTTTTCATGTGGGGCTTTCTCACCTGCCTCAACGACATCCTGATTCCGCATCTGAAGGCGGTGTTCGAGCTCAACTTCGCGCAGGCGATGCTGGTGCAGTTCACCTTCTTCGGTGCGTACTTCCTGATGTCGCTACCGGCGGGCTGGCTGGTCAATCGCCTGGGTTACAAGCAGGGCATCGTGGCCGGGCTTGCAGTGGCGGCAGTCGGTGCGCTGGGCTTCTGGCCGGCGGCGGAACTGCGCGTGTATGGCGCATTCCTGGGCGCGCTGTTCGTGCTCGCCACCGGCATCACCATCCTGCAGGTGGCGGCAAATCCCTATGTGGCGTTGCTGGGCCCGGAGCGCAGTGCCTCCAGCCGCCTGACCCTGGCGCAGGCGCTCAACTCTCTGGGTACTGCGATCGCGCCGTTGCTGGGTGGCTGGTTGATCCTGTCCAAC
Organism: Xanthomonas pisi DSM 18956; assembly: GCF_001010415.1. Classification (GTDB taxonomy): domain Bacteria; phylum Pseudomonadota; class Gammaproteobacteria; order Xanthomonadales; family Xanthomonadaceae; genus Xanthomonas; species Xanthomonas pisi. The sequence goes on along the minus strand of NZ_JPLE01000062.1, from coordinate 19,886 downwards.
ACGGTGATGAGTGGCGACCAGCTCAAGGCCTTGCCGGAAGCCGAGCAGCTGGCCTATCGCGTGCAGGAAGCCCAGGCCGTGCAAGGCCCCTACATCGGGCTGGGCGTGGTGCTGTTCCTGTTGGCGATCTTCGTGTTCCTGTTCCGTCTACCGGCATTGACCGATGCCGGTGCGCAAAAGGAGGAGAGCAAGCATTCGCTGCTGGATGCGCTGCGCCACCCGCATGTGCGCTTCGGTGTGCTGGCGATCTTCTTCTATGTCGGCGCGGAAGTCGCGATCGGCAGCCTGATGGTCAATTACTTCTCCTTGCCGGAGATCGGCGGGTTCACCGAGCGTGAGGCGACCAAGTACGTATCGGCGTACTGGACGCTGGCGATGATCGGCCGCTTCATCGGTTCGGCGCTGCTGGCCAAGCTGTCGCCACGCGTGCTGTTGTCGGTGTTCGCGGGTATCAACGCCGTGCTGCTGGGCCTGACCATGGCCAGCGGCGGCATGCTGGCGGTGTATGCGCTGGTGGCGATCGGCCTGTTCAACTCGATCATGTTCCCAACCATTTTTACCCTGGGCATCGAGCGTCTTGGCCCGTTGACCGGGCGCGCGTCCAGCCTGTTGATCATGGCGATTGTGGGCGGCGCGATCGTGCCGTATCTGCAGGGCTTGCTGGCAGATCACATGGGCCTGCATGAGTCGTTCGTGCTGCCGTTGGTGTGCTACCTGTACATCGTGTTCTACGGCATCTGGGGTTCGCGCCTGCGTGGCGTACTGGCGGAGGCGCGCGCATGAATGCTGCCAAGAACCAGGTGGTCTGTTTCGGTGAAGCCTTGATCGACATGCTGGCCTTGCCGCAGGCCAGCACCGATGACGCGCGCACCTTTGCGCAATATGCCGGTGGTGCGCCGGCCAATGTTGCGGTTGCGGTGGCAAAGCTCGGCGGCGCCGCGCATTTTGTCGGCATGCTCGGGCGCGACATGTTCGGCGACTTCCTGCTGCAGAGCCTGCAGCAGGCCGGGGTGATCACCGATGGCATCGTGCGGACCGATCAGGCCAAGACCGCGCTTGCCTTCGTCGCATTGGACGAGGCGGGCGAGCGCAGTTTCAGCTTCTACCGCCCGCCGGCAGCGGACCTGTTGTTCCGTCCAGAACATTTCGCCGCAGACGGATTCACGCAAGCTGCCGTGCTGCATGTGTGTTCCAACAGCATGACCGAGCCTGCCATCGCGCAGTGCACGCTGGACGGCATGCGCCGTGCGCGTGCCGACGGCGCCATCGTCAGCCTCGATCTGAACCTGCGCCCGATGCTGTGGCCGCAGGAGGTGGACCCGGCTCCGTTGCTGTGGGAAGCGCTGGCGCTGGCCGACGTGGTCAAGCTCTCGCGCGAGGAGCTGGAGTATCTGGCCGGTACCTTGCACAGCGACGCCAGCGCGGTGACGCAGAAGCTGTGGCAGGGCAACGCGCGCTGGCTGCTGGTCACCGATGGCGGCGGCCCGGTGCATTGGCAGACCCGCATCGACACGGGGCAGGTGACGGCCTTCACGGTGCAGGTGCGCGACAGCACCGCCGCTGGCGATGCCTTCGTTGGCGGTCTGCTGTATCAGCTGGCCGCACGTGCGAATACGCTTGAACAGCTGTGCGGCGATGCTGCGGCGATGACGCAGGTGATTCGTTTTGCCGCCGCAGTCGGTGCGCTGGCAGTGACACGCAAGGGCGCGTTCGCCGCGATGCCCAGCCTCGATGAAGTCCATTCTCTGATCCAGGAACAAGCATGAGCCCGTTGCCCGCATCTCCCGCCCCCGATTTCCGCTCGGCCGATGTGTTGCGCCAGCATATTGCCGACACGATGGCGTTCTACCACCCGCGCGCGATCGACCCGGCGGGTGGCTTCTTCCAGTATTTCAAGGATGACGGCAACATCTACGATGCCGGCCACCGGCATCTGGTGAGCAGCACGCGCTTCGTCTTCAACTATGCGATGGCGTACCGCGAATTCGGCAACGCCGAGTATCTGCAGGCGGTGCGCCACGGCCTGGAATATCTGCGCAACATGCATCGCAATGCCGCCACCGGTGGCTATGCGTGGACGCTGCGCGATGGCGTGGTCGAAGACGACATGAACCACTGCTATGGCGTGGCGTTCGTACTGCTGGCGTATTCGTGCGGCCTGAAAGCCGGCATTACCGAAGCGCGTGCGTGGATGGATGAAACCTGGCAGTTACTGGAAAAGTACTTCTGGGAAGCGGAATTCGGCCTGTATCGCGATGAGGCCGATGCGCAGTTCAACTTCACCCGCTATCGTGGCCAGAACGCCAACATGCATATGTGCGAGGCGATGATCGCGGCCTACGAGGCCAGCGGCGAGCAGCGCTATCTTGATCGTGCGCTGCAGCTGGCCGACACCATGACCCGACGCCAGGCGGCCAAGGCAGATGGTCTGGTGTGGGAGCACTACGACCCGCAGTGGAACATCGACTGGGACTACAACCGCGATAATCCCAAGCACCTGTTCCGCCCCTGGGGCTTCCAGCCGGGTCATCAGACCGAGTGGGCCAAGCTGCTGATGCTGCTGGATCGTTATGCACCCACGGACTGGCTGTTGCCGACTGCGCAGCATCTGTTCGATGTTGCGGTGGAGCGCTCCTGGGATGCGCAGCGCGGCGGGCTGTATTACGGCTTCGCGCCCGATGGCCAGGTGTGCGACGACGACAAGTATTTCTGGGTGCAGGCCGAATCGTTGGCTGCAGCGGCCTTGTTGGCACAGCGCAGTGGCGATGCGCGCTATTGGCAGTGGTACGACAAGCTGTGGGATTACTCCTGGAAGCACATGGTCGACCACCGCTACGGTGCGTGGTACCGCATTCTGGATGCGGATAACCGCAAGTACAGCGATGAGAAGAGCCCGGCCGGCAAGACCGATTACCACACCATGGGCGCGTGTTACGAAGTGTTGAACGTGTTGCGACCGGCGGCGTGATGCTGGAGGTGACACGGCGTGGCCGTCTATGTGCGGCCGCGCCGTGACGTAGGAGCGCACCCGGGCGCGACAGGGCGTTATCGGTAAAGCCTCGTCGCGCCCAGGTGCGCTCCTACGTTGGTTGGCGGGCGCATGCGCAGAGGCTGGCCCTGTGTTATTCCGGGTCGTAATCCAGGTTCGATGCCAGCCAACGCTCGGCCAGTGCCAGCGTGATGCCCTTGCGCTTTGCGTAGTCGGCGACCTGTTCCTTGCCTAGCCGCCCCACCACGAAGTACTGGCTCTTGGGATGGCTGAAGTAGTAGCCGGATACCGCCGCGGTGGGCAGCATCGCAAAGCTTTCGGTAAGCGACATGTCGGCATTGCGTTCGGCATCGAGTAGGTCGAACAGCGTGCGTTTTTCGCTGTGTTCCGGGCATGCCGGGTAGCCCGGTGCCGGGCGAATGCCGCGATAGCGTTCGGCAATCAATGCGTCGTTGTCGAGGTCTTCGTTGTCGATGTAGCCCCAGAATTCGGTGCGCACACGCTGGTGCAGGCGCTCGGCCAGGGCTTCGGCCAGGCGATCGGCCAACGCCTTGAGCAGGATCGCGTTGTAGTCGTCGTGCGCGGCCTCGAAGCGCGCCACATGCGGGTCGATCCCGATGCCGGCCGTGACCGCAAACGCGCCGATCCAGTCCTGCTTGCCGCTGCTCTTGGGCGCGATGAAATCGGCCAGGCAGAAGTCGGGGCGGTCGACGGGTTTGTCGACCTGCTGACGCAGGAAGTGCAGGGAATGGGGAATGGAGAATCGGGAATGGTCGGGCGCCGGTGCATCGCCTTGGGATTCCCGATTCCCGATTCCCGATTCCGCAGACTCGGTCAGCAAAACAACATCATCGCCTACTGCATTGGCCGGCCATAGCCCAAATACCGCCTTGGCCGTGAGCCATTTTTCGTCGACGATCTGCTTCAGCATGCGTCGCGCGTCGCGATACAGCTCGCTGGCCTGGGTGCCGACGATCTCGTCGCTGAGGATGGCGGGAAACTTGCCGGCCAGCTCCCACGCCTGGAAGAACGGCGTCCAGTCGATCAGCGCGGTCAACTCCTGCAGCGGGTAATCGTCGAACACATGCAGGCCCGGCTGCTGCGGGGTGGGCGGTGTGTAGTTCGCCCAATCGCCATCGAAACGCTGTGCGCGCGCCTTTTCCAGCGATACCAGCCGTTTGGCATCGCCACGGTTGCGATGGCGTGCGCGGATTTCGGCGTAGTCCGCATCGTTGGCGGCGACGAATGCCTGACGCAGGTCGCGCGAGATCAGCGATTGCGCAACGCCCACCGCCCGCGAGGCATCCTTCACCCAGACCGTGGGCGCGGTGTAGTGCGGGTCGATCTTCAGCGCAGTGTGCGCGCGCGAGGTGGTGGCGCCGCCGATCAACAACGGGATCTCGAAACCCTGTCGCTGCATTTCGCGCGCCACATGCGACATCTCTTCCAGCGAGGGCGTGATCAAGCCGGACAAGCCGATCAGGTCTGCATTCTCTTCGCGCGCACGGTCAAGGATCACCTGCGCAGACACCATCACGCCCAGGTCCACCACATCGAAGTTGTTGCACGCCAACACCACGCCGACGATGTTCTTGCCGATGTCGTGCACATCGCCCTTGACGGTGGCCATGATGATCTTGCCGTTGGATTTGCCGACATCGCCGGTGCGCAGTTTTTCCGCTTCGATAAACGGGAGCAGATAGGCCACGGCCTTTTTCATCACGCGCGCGGACTTGACCACCTGCGGCAGGAACATCTTGCCGGCGCCGAACAGGTCGCCGACCACGTTCATCCCGTCCATCAGCGGGCCTTCGATCACATCCAGCGGACGCGTGGACTGCTGGCGCGCCTCTTCGGTATCGGTTTCCACGTAGGCATCGATGCCATGCACCAGCGCATGCGCCAGGCGTGCGCGCACCGGCCTGTCGCGCCATGCCAGGTCTTCGACCTTGGCCGCGCCCTTGCTGCCCTTGTAGCGTTCGGCGATTTCCAGCAGTCGCTCGGTGCCATCCTTGCGCCGGTTGAGGATGACGTCTTCCACACGCTCGCGCAGATCCGGGTCCAGTTCGTCGTAGATTGGCATGCCACCGGCATTGACGATGCCCATGTCCATGCCGGCCTCGATCGCGTGGAACAGAAACACCGAATGAATCGCCTGGCGCACCATCTCGTTGCCGCGGAAGGAGAACGACACGTTCGACACGCCACCGGAGATATGGCAATGCGGCAGCGTGCGCTTGATCTGGCGTGTCGCCTCGATGAAGTCCACCGCGTAGTTGTCGTGCTCCTCGATGCCGGTGGCCACGGCAAAGATGTTCGGGTCGAAGATGATGTCTTCCGGCGGAAAACCCACCTGCTCGGTCAGCACCTTGTAGGCGCGTGTGCAGATTTCAACCTTGCGTGCGCAGGTATCGGCCTGGCCCACTTCATCGAAGGCCATGACCACGGCGGCGGCGCCGTAACGCAGCACCTTGCGTGCCTGTTCGATGAAGACCGCTTCGCCCTCTTTGAGCGAGATCGAGTTGACCACGCTCTTGCCTTGCAGGCACTTCAGGCCGGCCTCGATCACCGTCCATTTCGACGAATCCACCATCACCGGGATGCGTGCGATATCCGGCTCGGACATGATCAGGTTGAGAAAGCGTGTCATCGCTTTTTCGGAATCGATCAGCCCCTCGTCCATGTTGACGTCGAGAATCTGCGCGCCATTGGCGACCTGCTGGCGCGCCACCTCTACCGCTTCTTCGTAGCGCTCTTCCTTGATGAGCTTGCGGAACTGCGCGCTGCCGGTGACGTTGGTGCGCTCGCCGACGTTGACGAACAGCAGGTCCGGTGTGATGACCAACGGCTCCAGGCCGGACAGGCGGGTGTAGCGGGGAGTGCTCATGCGATGCTCTTGTGGGCGTCGGACGTGGCGAATGTCCAGGCGAGGCGCTGACGGGTGGCGGTCGGCCGGGTGCGGATCGAGATGGCCCTCATCCGCCCTTCGGGCACCTTCTCCCGCGCGCGGGAGAAGGGAGTTTTTGTCCACGCGCCGCGCAACGTGTCGTCTTTCTCCCGTGCGCGGGAGAAGGGAGTTTTTGTCCACGCGCCGCGCAACGTGCTGTCCTTCTCCCGCGTGCGGGAGAAGGCGGCTTTCGTCCACGTGCCGAGCAACGTGCTGTCCTTCTCCCGCGTGCGGGAGAAGGTGGCGCGCAGCGCCGGATGAGGGCCCACGTGCTGCATCACGCCGCCAGCTCTTGCGCACCCGGCAACTGTCGCGGCGGTAGGCCCGCTACCGCCTCTGCAATTGCGCGGATGTGGTCCGGCGATGTGCCGCAGCAGCCGCCAACCAGATTCAGCAAGCCGGACTGGGCAAATTCGCGCAAGGTCTCGGCCATTTCCTCCGGCGTTTCGTCGTACTCGCCAAACGCATTCGGCAGGCCGGCATTCGGATGCGCGCTGACGTAAGCGTCGGCAATCTGTGCCAGCGTTTCCACATGCGGGCGTAGATCCTTGGCGCCCAGTGCGCAATTCAAACCCACCGAGAGGGGGCGACCATGTGCGACCGAGGCGTAGAAGGCTTCGGCAGTCTGCCCGGACAGCGTGCGACCGGACGCATCGGTAATGGTGCCGGAGACCATCACCGGCAAGCGCCCGCCGCGCGCTTCGAAGACCTCTTCGATCGCGTACAGCGCGGCCTTGGCATTGAGCGTGTCGAAGATGGTCTCCACCATCAGCGTGTCGGCACCGCCGTCGATCAAGCCTTCGACGGCCTCGCGGTAGGTCTCGCGCAGCGCATCGAAACTGGTGTTGCGGTAGCCGGGGTCGTTGACGTCCGGACTGATCGACGCGGTGCGGCTGGTGGGGCCGAGCACGCCGATCACGAAGCGCGGTTTGTGCGGCGTCAGCGCTTCGACGGCATCGCAGCATTCGCGCGCGACCTGCGCGCCGGCCTTGTTCAATTCGTACACCACGTGCTCGAGGTGATAGTCGGCCTGGCTCACCGAGGTGGCGTTGAACGTATTGGTTTCCAGCAGGTCGGCACCGGCATCCAGGTAGGCGCGGTGGATACCGGCAATGATCTCCGGGCGGGTTAGCAACAGCAGATCGTTATTGCCCTTCAGGTCGTGGCCTTCTGGCGTGTGTGCGTGATCGCAGCCCGGGCCATGCACATGCGCGCTGTCGTAGCCTTCGGCGAACCGCGTGCCGCGGTAGTCGGTTTCCTGCAGATCGTGGCGCTGGATCATGGTGCCCATCGCACCATCGATGATGAGGATGCGTTCGCGCAGCGCCGCGCTGAGTTTGTCGGCGCGCTCCGGGTGCAGCCAGGGCAGCGAGAAGGAACGTGGGGAGTGGGGCTGTGCAGGCGTCATGGTGCGAGTCTCCGTGGTGCAGTGCTCTTGCCTTCAATCGATCCCGAATCCCGATTCCCCATTCCCGGCTTCATCGCAATCAGCGAGATCACCTCGAAATGGGGTGGGCGTTTCTCACGCGTCACCGTCTCCAGGCTGGAGACATCCAGCCCGGCTTTCTCGACGAACTTGCGCAATTCCTTGGCGGCAAATCCCAGATTGACGTGGCCATAGGCATGCACGGCCGCGCGGTGTTCGTGCTTGGCCAGGCTGCACAGCAGCAGGCGGCCGCCCGGGCGCAACACACGTGCAGATTCGGCCACCGCTTGCGCCGGTCTTGCGGCATAGGTGAGCGCGTGCATCAGCACCACCAGGTCGAAGCTGCCATCGGGAAAGGGCAGTGCATGCATGTCGCCTTCGCGGACTTCCACGTTGCGCAGCTTGCGCAGGCGCTCGCTGGCAGCGGCAACCACGCGCGCGCTGGTGTCGATGCAGATGTAGCGGGTGGCGTGCGGGGCGACCAGTTCGGCCAGTACGCCGTCGCCGGAGGCGATGTCGAGCACGTCGCCGGTTTCCAGCAGGGGCAGGGCGGTGCGTGCCAGCGCCTCCCAGGTGCGCCCCGGGGAGTAATGCCGCTCCATGTCGCCGGCCACCGAATCGGCCCAGTTCTGGTCGGCGGCGCGGTTGGCCAGCACGGCGGCCACACGCTCGGCATCCTGGCGCAACAACGGGTCGTCGCTGCCGGTGCTCAGCGCCAGCCACAGGGCACGCTGTGCCGGGTCCAGCGACACTTCGTCGAAGCGGTAGTAGGCCGACACGCCGGCGCGGCGATCGCGTACCAGCCCGGCTTCCTTGAGTTTGGCCAGGTGGGTGGACACGCGCGGCTGGGCCAGGCGGGTGATGGCCGACAGCTCGGCCACGGTGAGTTCTTCCTGTTCCAGCAGCGCCAGCAGGCGTACCCGGGTGGCATCGGCGAACACTTTCAGTCGCGCCGACCAGTCTTCCAGATCCATGAATATCTCTATATCGCGATATGGAGATATTTTCGGCCCGGAGGGGTGGCGGGTCAACTACATACGCATGCGAATGGTTGGGGCTACAATGGCCGCTCAGTCAATACCCGGGAGGGGTCGAACGTGGATTTCAGCTTTACCGAAGAACAACTGATGATCCAGGACGTGGCCCGCCGGATCGCCCAGGAAAAGATCGCCCCCAGCGCCGAGCAATTCGACCGCAGCGGCGAGTTCCCGTTGGAAAACATCCAGTTGCTGGGCGAAAACGGCCTGATGGGCATCGAGGTGCCGTCCGAGTACGGCGGTGCCGGCATGGATCCGATCAGCTACGCGCTGGCGATGATCGAGATTGCGGCCGGCGATGGCGCGCACTCCACCATCATGTCCGTCAACAACTCGCTGTTCTGCACCGGCATCCTGAAGAACGGCACCGAGGCGCAGAAGCAGCTGTACGTGCGCGCGATCGCCGAAGGCACGCACATCGGCGCATTTGCGCTGACCGAGCCGCAGTCCGGCTCGGATGCATCGGCGATGCGCTGCCGCGCGGTCAAGCAGGCCGACGGCAGCTTCGTCATCAACGGCAAGAAGAGCTGGATCACCTCCGGCCCGGTGGCCAGGTACATCGTGCTGTTTGCGGTGACCGAGCCGGACAAGGGCTCGCGTGGCATCACCGCCTTCATGGTCGACACCGACAAGCCGGGTTTTCATCGCGGCAAGACCGAGCCCAAGCTGGGCATTCGCGCCTCGGCCACCTGCGAGATCGAGTTCGCCGATTACGTTGCACAGGCCGACGACGTGTTGGGCGTGGAAGGCGAAGGTTTCAAGACCGCGATGAGCGTGCTCGATGCCGGGCGGATCGGCATTGCCTCGCAGGCAGTGGGCATCGCGCGCGCCGCGTATGAAGCCACGCTTGCCTACGTCAAGGAGCGCAAGGCCTTCGGCGCTGCCATCGGCACGTTCCAGATGACCCAGGCCAAGATCGCCGACATGAAATGCAAGCTGGATGCGGCGTTGTTGTTGACGCTGCGCGCGGCCTGGCTCAAGGGGCAGGGCAAGAAGTTTGGTACCGAAGCGGCGGTCGCCAAGCTCACCGCATCGGAAGCGGCGATGTGGATCACCCACCAGGCGGTACAGATCCACGGCGGCATGGGCTATTCGAAGGAAATGCCGCTGGAGCGTTACTTTCGCGATGCCAAGATCACCGAGATCTACGAGGGCACCTCGGAAATCCAGCGCCTGGTGATCGCGCGTGGCGAGACCGGTCTGCGCTGAGGTCGGTCCGCGCTCCAGCGCTGCCGCGAGCGCGGCAACGCTGGAGCGCTCTCCGCGATGCCAAAATCACCGAGATCTACAAGGGCGACTCGGAAATCCAGCGCCTGGTGATCGCGCGTGGCGAAACCGGCCTGCGCTGAGGTCGATCCGCACTCCAGTGCTGCCACGAGTGCGATGCAGTGCTTGGTAGGAGCGTGCTTGCACGCGAGGCGGCGTGGGCGATAACGCTACCGCGCGCGGGCATGCCTTGGCTCTGGTGGATCTGCGCTGGGTGAGCCGTCAGTGCATAGACGGACGCAGCGCCCGACGGCAGACGCACCGCAGTCACGCTTGTCGTTCACGGCACGCGCGGACCACAATCGCCGCTTCTCCCGTCTGCTGGTGCGCGCATGCTCCGGTTTCTGCACGCCGTGTTTTCCCGCCCTTCGCGGTCTGTCATTGCACCCGCACTGCTGTGCTGGGGGCTGCTGCTGGCCTGCGCCACCGTCGGCGCGCAAACACCACCGCCCTCGATCGTGCCCACCGATCGCCTGCAGGAGTCCTGGTGGGCCCAGCGCCACGCGCAGGTGCTGGAACAGGTCAAGCAGCATCCGGAGGCGAAGCTGCTGTTGATCGGCGATTCGATCACCCAGAACTACGAAAAATCCAAGGCGCCCGACGAAGATTTTCAGCCTACCTGGCAGACCTTCTATGGCAGCCGCGGTGCGCTCAATCTGGGCTTCAGCGGCGACGGCACCGAAAACGTGCTGTGGCGGCTGGCCAATGGCGAAGTGGATGGCCTTCAGCCCAAGGTTGCGCTGGTGCTGATCGGCACCAACAACACCGGCCATCTCGGCCAGACCGCGGAGCAGACCCAACTTGGCATCGATGCGGTGGTCGCGGCGATCGAGCAAAAGTTGCCGCGTACGCACATCCTGTTGCTGAGCGTGCTGCCGAGCGCGATTTCGACGGAGAAATCCGCTCGCGATGCGCAGATCAACCAGGGGCTGGCGGTGCGCTATGGCGACAACCCGCGCGTGACGTATCTGGATGTGAGTTCGGTCTTCCAGCGCGACGGCAAGCTGCGCACCGAGTTGTTCTACGACACGCGCTTTCGCCCGGCCGCTGCTGCATTGCATCCGGATACACGGGCCCAGCGCATGCTGGCCGAAGCGATCGAGCCGACCCTGGCGCGGCTGCTGGGTGAGCCGCCGGTCAAGCCGGTGGCCGAACTCGGCCGCGACGCCGCCACCTCGTTGATGCCGGTCGATTGGCTGGAGCAGGATTCCTACGACTGGTATGCCCGCCACCATGCTGCGCTCGCCGCTGCGCGCAGCGTGAAGCCGGAGGTGGTGATGATTGGCGATTCGATCACCCACTTCTGGGCCGGCCCGCCACAGGCCACGCGCGTCAGCGGGCCGGAGTCCTGGCAGTGGCTGTACGGCAAGCGGCCGGTATTGAATCTGGGGTTTGGCTGGGACCGCACCCAGAACGTGTTGTGGCGTATCCGCCAGGGCGAGCTCGACGGCCTGGATCCGCGCTGGGTGGTGCTGCATATCGGCACCAACAACCTCACCGGCACCGCGCAGTCGCGTGCGAGCACACCTGCCGAAACCGCGCAGGGCATCGATGCCATCGTGCGCGAAGTACGCACGCGCATGCCCAGCAGCAAGCTCATCCTGATGGCGATCATGCCGCGCGGCCGCACTGCCGGCGATCCGCAACGCGGCCCGATTGCCGAAACCAACCGCCTGCTGCGCGCACGGTATGCGGCCAACCCATCGGTGCGCCTGGTCGATATCGGCAAACAACTGCTGCAGCCCGATGGCAGCCTGCCGGAAGCGCTGATGCCCGACGGCACCCATCCCAGCGAAGCCGGCTACCGACTCTGGGCACAGGCACTGCGCGATGCTGGAATCACCGCCGCTCCGTAGGGCGGCCCATCGCGGCGGCGCCTGCCGCGCAGGTGGGCGCTGTCGTTTCGACGTAGTGAGATTGGATCGTGGCGCAGCGTGCGCCAGAGGTCCGGGCCGCGAAGCGTTGGTCGTAGCGTTGATCGGCCGTCGTTAATGGACTGGAGCGCAAGGCGGCGTAGGCGTGGCGATCATTCGATCGCTTCGATGGATTAGTCGACTGGAAGCGGCTAACAAGACGACAGCGCTCATCGGGCTGCGTTCACCGCCAAGCGGGCGATGGTAACTGGCATGCAGCGATCGTCCACCGCGTTTGGGACGTCGGCCGCACCCGGCTGACGGCCGCTGCTGCGTTCTATTGCCTGTTCTGATTCGCAGCATCGGTCGCCAACGCCGATCGGCGTCTGTACCTGAGCGCAGCGGAGATGTCTCGAACCCCAGAAACCAGAAGACCCCCGATTGCTCGGAGGTCTTTTTAAACTGGTGCCCAGAAGAGGACTCGAACCTCCACGAAGTTGCCCCCGCTAGCACCTGAAGCTAGTGCGTCTACCAATTCCGCCACCTGGGCAGGTGAGCCGCGAATTTTGCAGACTCCTGGCAGGCTTGTCAACGGGTTGTATGCGGTAATCGCCAATGGCCCGGCCGGCCTTGCCGCCCACGTCAGGACCGCAAGGGGTACCATTAGGGCAATGACAAAGAAAAACACCCCAGATTCCGACCGGCCCAGCCGCCGCAAATCCGCCAGCCCGGGCGAGTCCACCACTGCCGAGCAACAGAAACTGCCGGGCTGGATGCCGGACTTCCTGGTCCGCGCTGCGGCCGGTGCGTCCACCAAATCCGCCAACAAGCGCGCTGCGGCGAAGGCGTCGCCCGACCAGCTGCCACCTCCCGTCGAGCCTGCTGCACCCCGCGCACCGCATCCACGCAAGAGTGGGCCGCCCGCGCCGCCGCCGGAACGGCTCCAGCAAGAGACCGTCCAGGCCGATGCCGTCGGATTCAAGGATCCGCACGCCGATCGTGAGGCGCTGCGCTATGCAGAGCCGATTGCCAGCCGCGAAGCGATCCTGCAGCTGCTGGACGCCTGCGACGGCCCGCAGACCGCCGAAGAGATCGCCGAGCAGCTCGGCCTGAGCGACCGCATCGATGCGCTGGGCAAGCGCCTGGCTGCGATGGTGCGCGAGGCGCAACTGGTGCAGAACCGCCGTGGCGGCTACGCGCCGGTACAGCAGACCAGCTTGATCGCCGGTGTGGTGATCGCCAACCCGGAAGGCTTCGGCTTCCTCAAGCCGGACGAAGGCGGCGACGACCTGTTTCTGCCGCCGTTCGAGATGCGCAAGGTCATGCATGGAGACCGCGCGCTGGCCAACGTCACCGGCATCGACCGCCGCGGCCGTCGCGAAGGCGCGATCGCGCGTGTGCTGGAACGCCGCATGTCGCGCATGCTCGGGCGCTTCTTTTACGAACATGGCGTGGCCTACGTCGACCCCGACGACAAGCGCGTGCAACGCAACGTGCAGATCGCGCCGGACGGTATCGGCGAAGCGCGCGAAGGGCAGTTGGTGGTGTGCGAGCTGATCGCGCCGCCGGATGCGCGCCGCCCGGCGATCGGCAAGATCATCGCGGTGCTGGGCGACAAGTTGACCCCGTCGCTGGTAGTGGAAATGGCCATCCACGGCCATGAGCTGCCGCACGAATTCCCGCAGCAAGTGCTGGACGAAGCCGCCGCGGTGCCGTTGGTGGTCGAGCCGCAGATGATCGGCGGGCGTGTGGACCTGCGGCAGATGCCGTTGGTCACCATCGATGGCGAAGACGCCAAGGATTTCGACGACGCGGTGTACTGCGAACCCAACGCCGACGGTTTCCGTCTGGTGGTCGCGATCGCCGACGTGTCCAACTATGTCCGTCCCGGCACGCCGCTGGACGACGAAGCGCAAAAGCGCGCTACCTCGGTGTATTTCCCCGGGTTCGTGGTACCGATGCTGCCGGAGACCTTGTCCAACGGCATCTGCTCGCTGATGCCCAAGGTCGACCGCATGTGTTTCGTCTGTGACATGCAGGTGGGACGCGATGGCGAAGTGACCGGTTCGCGTTTTTACGAAGCGGTGATGAACTCGCACGCGCGCCTGACCTACAACCAGGTCTGGAAGGCGGTTGGCGAAGACGATCCTGATACCAAGGCTTTCATCGGCCCGTTGCTGCCGCAGGTGCAGCGTCTGCATCAGCTGTACAACGTGTTGTCGAAGGCGCGCACGCACCGCGGTGCGATCGAATTCGAAACCTCCGAAGTGCGTTTCGTGCTCGACAACACCGGCGAGGTCACCCAGGCCGGCATGCTGGTGCGCAACGATGCGCACAAGCTGATCGAAGAATGCATGATTGCCGCCAATGTGGAAGCCGCGCGCTATCTGCTGGGCGTGCACGTGCCTGCGCCGTATCGCGTGCACGAGCGGCCGCCGGAGAGCAAGTACGAAGACCTGCTGGAGTTCCTGAAGGAATTCCAGCTCAGCCTGCCGGCATGGAGCAAGGTGCGCCCGGGCGATTACACCAAGTTGCTGAAAAAGGTGCGTGCGCGTCCGGACGCGGCATTGCTGAAATCGGTGCTGCTGCGCAGCCAGAGCCTGGCGGTGTATTCGCCGGACAACAACGGCCACTTCGGTCTGGCGTTGGAGGCGTATGCGCACTTCACCTCGCCGATCCGCCGGTATCCGGATCTGCTGGTGCATCGCGCGATCAAGCACGCGCTGACCGGTGCCAGCCCGGAGAAATTCATCTATACGCCGCGGCAGATGGCGGCGCTGTCGCTGCAATGCTCCGAGCGTGGGCGACGTGCCGATGAGGCCGAGCGCGAAGTGGACGAGCGGTATCGCGCTGCCTGGATGGAAAAGCATGTCGGCGGCCAGTTCGATGGCGTGATCAGCGGCGTGACCGGCTTCGGCCTGTTCGTGGAATTGACCCAGTCCAAGGTCAACGGTCTGGTGCATGTCACCCAGTTGCCGCAGGACTACTACCAGTTCGATCCGATCCGCAAGACGCTCAGCGGCGAGCGCCGTGGCCGTGAGTTCCGCCTGGGCGACCCGGTGCGCGTGCTGGTGCTCAAGGCCAGCATGGAAGAACGCAAGATCGACTTCCGTCTGGCAGAGGATGGTGCGCCTGCCGAAGCGCCATTGCCGCCGCGCGAGAAGCCGGCCAAGCGCAAGAAAAAGTCGTATTGATGCTTGGTGCATGCTAGTGCGGGCGGCCGAAATGGCTGCCCGCGATGCATCGAGTCGGCAAGTGCGTAGTGGGTGCCGCCGCGCGCCATGGTGACGCAGCGGCTTGCATGACACGCTGATCTGCGAGGCAAACGATGAGCACATCCCCCGAGTACAGCGGTGGCTGCCAATGCGGCGCTGTGCGCTTTCATGTGCGCGGCGTGCTGGACGACGCATCGATCTGTCACTGCCGCATGTGTCAGAAAGCGTTTGGAGCGTATTACGCCCCGCTGGTGTCGGTGCGTGGTACCGAGTTCCGCTGGACCCGCGGCGAGCCCAGGCGCTTTGCATCGTCGACGCTGGTGCAGCGCGGGTTTTGCGCCGACTGCGGTACGCCGTTGACCTATGAGGCACCCGATGGCGTGGCGATTGCCGCCGGTGCATTCGATACGCCGGAGCGGTTGCCTCCGCATATCCAGTACGGGCTGGAGCGCAAGTTGCCGTTCGTCGATCGCCTGGCGCAGCTGCCGACACGTCGCAGCGAGGACGATGCTGCGGCATTGGCGTTTCAGGCCGCGCTGGTATCGCATCAACATCCGGACCACGACACCGAGCGCTGGCCGGCATAGCGGCGAGGTGGCTTCGCAATGCAGGTCGTCGCTGTTTCCATCAGGCTGATGTCGGTGCGTTGCGGGGTGCGGGCGACGTCAGCGTCATAGGCGTTCAAGTACCGGCTCCGGCGGTCCACGCTGTGCGAAGACCGCCGATGCGTTGATTGCGGTTGCAGCGTGCGCGGCGCAGTCAGTGGCGCGTGATTCCCGCAGGTGCCAGCGGCATCGCGGCGCCGCCTTTACCCGATTTTCCCAGGCCAATCCGTGCCCCGGC
Organism: Xanthomonas pisi DSM 18956; assembly: GCF_001010415.1. GTDB lineage: Bacteria > Pseudomonadota > Gammaproteobacteria > Xanthomonadales > Xanthomonadaceae > Xanthomonas > Xanthomonas pisi. The sequence continues at coordinate 4,310 of NZ_JPLE01000062.1, read as the reverse complement.
CGTGACGTGGCAGGCCGCAGGCCCTACCATTCCCACTCATTTCTTCGTATGCCCGCGCAATGAGCAAGCAGAACCAGTGGATCGTCGGCGTCAACGCTGTCGCCTCGTCCGTCGAGAACGACGCCGACAACGTGCGCGAGGTCTTGATCGAGGCCGGTAGCAAGAACCCGCGTCTGACCGAGATCGAAGAACAGGCGCGCCGCAAGGGAATCGACGTGCGCCGGGTCAATACCCAGGCGCTGGACGGCGTCGGCGGGCAGGTGCGCCACCAGGGCGTGGCAGCGCGCTATGCCGCCGCGCGCCTGTGGGCCGAAAACGAACTGGAAGGCCTGGTCGAGGCTGCGCAAGGCCGCGCGCTGGTGCTGGTGCTCGATGGCGTGCAGGACCCGCACAACCTCGGCGCCTGTCTGCGTAGCGCTGCGGCGGCGGGCGTCACGGCGGTGGTGATTCCCAAGGACAAGTCGGCCACGGTGAACGCCACTGTGCGCAAGACCTCGGCCGGTGCCGCGGACCGCATTCCGGTGGTCGCGGTGACCAATCTGGCGCGCTGCCTGCGCGATCTGCAGAAGCAGGGCGTGTGGCTGTATGGCCTGGCCGGCGAGGCCGAAGCGTCGTTGTACAGCGTGGACCTGCGCGGTAACGTCGGGCTGGTGCTCGGTGGCGAGGCCGATGGCCTGCGTCGCCTGACCCGCGAACACTGCGATGGTCTGGTCAAGATTCCGATGCCCGGCGATATCGAAAGCCTCAACGTGTCGGTCGCCACCGGCGTGACCCTGTTCGAGGCCGTGCGCCAGCGCCTGGGTGTCTGAGGACGGGGATTCAGACGCGCGCCCGGGCGCCGCCTCCGGCACGCGCCCGGTCTGCTGCGCGCAGGCGTGTTGCCTGCAATCCGCGCAGATTGTGCCGCTGTGACTTGCGGGCAGGCGCGATCGCTGGCGCCCACAACGCCGCCACGACAGGGATTTTGACCTTCAGTGGCGCACACGCGCAGCGCCGCTGCAACTTTTTGCCTACCATATCGCCAGCAAACGGCGTGTCGTGTCTGATGAAACTTGGGGTGGGCGCCTGCGGTTGGGGCGAGAACGGGGACGCCGGCATGGCGTCGGCACGATGGCATGGGCAGTGGCGGCGCTGGCTGAGCGCTGCCGTCTGCATGTGGCTGGCCTTGTGCTCGCTGGCGGCGGTCGCCGCCCCCGCCGGGACCGCCCGTTTACGCGATTACGCCATCGACAGCTGGAGTTCGCGCAGCGGCCTGCCGCACAACTCGCTGCGCGATATCGCCCAGACCCGTGACGGCTACCTGTGGTTCGCCACCTGGGAAGGGCTGGTGCGCTACAACGGCCTGGAATTCAACGTCATCGATCGCAGCACGCGCCCGGGCCTGCCCGATAACGGTGTCGGCGCCTTGTACGTGGATCGCGATGGCGCGCTGTGGCTGAGCGATGCGCGCGGCAATCTGGTGCGTCACGGCGCCGATGGGCAGTGGCGGCAATGGCAACGCAAGGGCCAGTGGCCGCAGGCATTGATCCACGCGATGACCATGGATGCGGACGGCCGGATGTGGCTGTTGTTCGAAGGGCACGGGCTGGGCTGCCTGTGGCCGGATGGCCGTTTCGACTATTTTCCGCCGCGCGATGGGGTGCCGCTGCAGAGCAGCTTTCCGCGCATGCTGTTCGATGGCCAGGGCCGGCTGCTGATCGGTACGCTGGACGGGCTGATTTACCGCGAGCCCGATGGGCGCATGCATCGCGCACCTGCCGCGTTCGGTTTGCCGCCCGGCCTGGCATGGCCGTATCGCGCTCCGGATGGCACGGTGTGGGTGGTCGCGGGCGAGCAGCTGTATCGCCTGCACGACGAGCGCGCCGAGCTGGTGCATCGGTTGCCGGGGCAGGGCCACTTCACCGCGATGCTGCAGGATCGCAATGGCGATCTGTGGCTGGGCAGCGAAAACCAGGGCCTGCTACGGATCGGCAGTCATGGGGTGGAGCATTTGCCGGCGGGCCGCAGCCTGCCTACCGGGCGCATCGTCAGCCTGCGCGAAGATGCCGAGGGCAGCATCTGGGTCGGCGCCAATGGCGGCCTGTTCCGCTTGCGCGAGACCCTGTTCAGCAGCTACAGCCAGCGCGATGGGCTGAGTGGCGACTACGCGCGGGCCGTGCTCGAAGATCGCGATGGCAGTCTGTGGATCGCCAGCACCGCCGGTCTGGACCGCATGCTGCCGGACGGCCGGATCGTGCCGGTTCCGGTCGCCACGCCGTCGGGACGCCGGCTGTCGGTGCTCAGCCTGGCGCTCGACCGGCAGGGCAACCTCTGGGTGGGCACCTATGCCGACGGCGTCTTCGTGCTGCGCGACGGCCGGGTGCTGCAGCATTACGGTGAGGCCGACGGCATCCCCAGCGGCCATATCCGCGCCATTGTGATCGATGCGCACGATGCGGTGTGGCTGGCCACTCAGCGCGGCGTGGTGCAACTGCTGGATGGCAAGCGCGTGCCGGCGACGATCCAGGGCCTGCCCGATGGCGTGGTGACCGCGTTGGCCAGCATCGATGGCGCGCTGTGGATCGGCTCGGTCGATGGCGCGGCGGTATTGCGCGACGGCAAGTTGCAACAGCTGGATCTGGAACGCCTGGGTGGCGCGCGCAGCGTGTTCGGCTTCCAGTCGATCGGCGATGCGGTGTGGATCTCCACCGATCGCGGCCTGTATCGCGTGCGCGGCGGCGCGCTTGCACGGGTTGGCCTGGAGCAGGGCATGCCGGTGGATACGGTGTTCCAGCTGGTTAACGACCGGCTGGGCAATGCGTGGATCAGCAGCAATCGCGGCGTGCTGCGCACCGAGCTTGCCGCGCTCGATGCGGTCGCCGATGGGCGCGGCCAGCTTGCCATCGAGCGCTATGGCGAGATCGACGGCATGGGCAACGCACAGGCCAACGGCAGCTCCGGCCCCAGCATGATCGAACGTGCCGATGGCACGCTGTGGGTGGTCACCGCCGGCGGTGTGAGCACGGTAGATCCGACGCGCCTGCAGCGGTTTCGCGAGCGACGCCCACCGCCGCCGCTGATCGAAAGCGTGCAGCAGGACGGTCGGCCGCTGGCCTGGCGCCAACAGGCGCAGTTACCCGGTGGCTATCGGATCAATGTCTCCTATGTGGGCATGAGTTTCCTGATGTCCGAGCGTATCGAATACCGAACGCGTCTGGACGGCCTGGACAATGTGTGGATCGCGCGTGGCCGGCAGCGCAGCGTGGAATTCATCGGCTTGCCGCCCGGGCACTACACCCTGCGCGTGGCCGCACGCCATCCGGGCGGTGCGTGGAGCCCGCAGGAAGCGCGCTGGACGTTCGATGTGCTGCCGCTGTGGTGGCAACGCCACGATGTGCGGTTTGCTGCGGTGCTTGGCGCGATTCTGGCGCTGGCCCTGCTGTATCGGGCACTGCTGCATCGCTACAGGAGCCATAACGCGCGCCTGGCCGAACTGGTGCGCAAGCGCACGCAGGATCTGCAACTGCAGGCGCAGCGGCTGCTGCAGGCCAATCAGGAAAAGAGCGAGTTGTTGACGCGCCTGCGCATCAAGTCCGACGTGTTCGAGCGCCAGGCGCACGAAGACGCACTGACCGGCTTGCCCAACCGTCGCCACTTCGACGAAGCGCTGGCGCGTGACATCAGTCGCGCACGTCGCAGCGGCCGGCCGTTGGTGCTGGCGATCCTGGACATCGATCATTTCAAGCGCATCAACGACCGCTACTCCCACGCCAGTGGCGATGCGGTGCTGCATGACGTCGGCGAGCTGCTCACCGAAGCCGCGCGCACCTCGGATCTGCCTGCGCGCCTGGGCGGCGAAGAATTCGCGCTGCTGCTGGCCGAGACCACCCTGAGCGATGCACAGGTGCTGTGCGAGCGCATTCGCATGTTGTTCCATGCGCGTGCCGACTGGGGCGACGTGGAAGGGCTGCAGGTGACCTTCAGCGCCGGCCTGGCCGAGTTGCGCGACGACGATACCGGCTCGTCGCTGATGCAGCGCGCCGATCAAGCGCTGTACGAAGCCAAGAGCGCAGGCCGCGACCGGATCTGTGTGGGTTAGAGGCTGGGATTGGGGAGTCGGGATTGGGGAATCGTAAAAGCACGGTCGCTGGTGCTTTCTTCTCCTGCGGGGCGGTGGGGAAAATATGAAGTCCCGCACCGCACGCAGGGGCACTGCTGCAACCGGCCATGCAGTGCGCATCGGCTGCTTCCGTTGCAGCTTCAGCCGAGCGATCTTTCAGCCGCGCACAAACTTGGCTCTTGCCAATCCCGAATCCCGAATCCCCAATCCC
>NZ_JPLE01000061.1 GCF_001010415.1 Xanthomonas pisi DSM 18956 | reverse complement strand
GCGCACGCCTTGTCTCGACGCGCTTCGACGCGCTACAGGAGGCTTCGCACTCACCTCAAAGGACATAACACGCTCTAGACAAAAGAGGCCGCCCGAAGGCGGCCTCGCTTCTACTCAGCGGGGGAGAGAGACCGCTGTCAGAAGAACATCCGCACGCCGAACGAGGCGCTGCGGCCAGGCAACATCACATCGTCCTTGAGGAATGAGGTATGCACGCGTGCGTCCTGATTGGTCAGGTTGTTGCCGTCCAGAAACACTTCCCACGCATTGCTGCCGCGGTCCACGTGGTACGCCAGATGTGCATCCACGAAGGTGTAGCCATCGGTCGCGGTTTCGTTCACCGCCACCTTGTCCTGCTTCATGGTGCGGGTGGCGCCGATCGAGGCGCGCCATGCATCGGCATTCCAGCGCATCTGCGCACCGAAGCGGCCCGGCGCGATGCGCGGCAGATTGCCGCCATCCTTCAGGCGTGCACGCACGGTATCGCCGAACACGCGCAGGTCCCATGCGCCGGTGTCGTTGTTGGCCAGGTGGAAGGTCGCTTCGCCTTCGAAGCCGTGGAAGACGGCATCGGCCTGCGTCCACTGACGGATCGGCAGGAAGTCGTTGTCTTCTTCGTTGAACCATTGATTGCCGGTGTCGACGATGTAGACGAAGTCGTTGTAGCGGTTGTAGTACGCCGCCACCTTGGCATCCACCCATTCGTTCTGGAAGTTGAGTCCCAGCTCGGCCTGATTGGCTTTTTCGGTCTTCAGATCCGCATCGCCGATCTCATAGGCGAGGGTGGCGATATGCGGGCCGTCGGCGAACAGTTCTTCTTCGGCCGGTGCGCGCTCGGCGTGGTCCAGGTTGGCGGTCAGGCGCCACTGTTCGTTGAAGCGGAAACCGGCGCTGGCCGAGAAACTGGTCGGGGTGAAGTCGCGGTCCACGCCGATGTCGGTCTGGTACTTGACCTTGTCCACGCGTGCGCCGATTTCGGCGGTGACGCGTTCCCAGCTGTTGCGCGCCACGGCGAATGCGCCGAGCGAACGCGTATCGGTCTTGGGCACGAAGGATTCTTCGCCCACCGCCTGGAACGTGGTATCGCTGCCCTGCAGGCCGAACGCGGTCTGCCAGCCGCCGCCGAAGGTAAACGAGGCTTCCACGCGGCCTTCGTTGGCGCGCTTGGTGAACACGGTGCCGACGTCGGCGCCTTCGAATTCGGTATGCGCATAATCGGTATGGCCGAAGCTGTAGCGCAGCGCGCTGCCTTCGCCCCACGGGTCGGTCAGCCCGCCCTTGAGGTCGTAGCGGTCCTGCTGCAGCTTCAACGACACGCCGCGCTCGCCGATGGACGGGTCGCCCGGCTCGCCGGGGTTGCCGTAGTTGTCGCGAAAGCGCGATGCCGACAGGCCGACAAAGCCCCAGTCGCCGGACAGCGAGGCGCCGATCGAGCCCACCTTGGAATCGATCCAGCTGTTGAGCTGGCGCCCCTGCGGGGTGTCGTAGTCGTTCTGGTTGCGGTACACGCCGTCGGCATGGATCGACAGGCCGCTGCCGTTGCCGGCGTCGACGCGGAACATGTCGGTGTTGCCGTCCTTGTCGCCTCCGTCAAAACGCACTTCGGCGCGGCCGCTGAAACCGTCCACCGGGGTTTCGGCGATGCGCCCGTCGACCACGTTGACCACGCCGCCGATCGCGCCGGAGCCGTACAGCAGCGTGGACGGGCCCTTCAATACTTCGATCTGGTTGGCCAGAAACGGCTCGATGGCCGGCGAATGGTCCTGGCTGACGGTGGACACGTCCTGGGTGGACAGGCCATCGCGCAGCACCGCCACGCGCGGGCCATCCAGGCCGCGGATGATCGGCCGGCCCACGCCGGGGCCGAAGTTGGAGCTCTGCACGCCCGGCAGGCTGGCCACGGTTTCGCCCAGACTCGAACTGCGCACCTCATCCAGACGCTCGCCGGCCAGCACCTCGACCGGGCGGCTCAACTCGCCTGCCGCGTCGCGCAGCGGGCTGGCGGTGACCACCACCTTGTCCAGATCCTTGATATGCCGACCGCTGGAATGGGTGGCGTCGTGCCGGGTGTCCGATGGCGGCGGCGTCTGCGGGTCGGCAACCTCTGGCGTGTCTTCGGCCAGGGCCAGGGCAGGAGTCAGCAGACTGGCCAGTGCCAGCGAGAGGGCGGAGCGGCGCAGCGAGGGGATGAGCGTGGGGGCCATGTGGATCGGACTCTCTAATTGTTACTGTATATCAATGGAATGGCGCAGCTTGCCTGCTGTGCCGACGGCAAGGCCCGTCCTGTGCGATGCAGTGGTGCGGGCCTGGAACAAGCAAGATGTTATATTATTCCACGTCGCCGCGAGCACCTGCTGGAAGTCATGCCTCTGCCCACACTCCGCCATCTGCTGGACCGCTTCGGTGCGACCGGGTCGCTGCTATGCGCCGTGCACTGTGCGGTGCTGCCGCTGGTGCTGGCCCTGGCGCCGTCGCTTGGGTTGTCGTTCTGGCTGGGCGACGGGGTCGAACTGGCGATCGTGGTGTTCGTGACCCTGCTTGGGCTTTTCAGCCTGGTCCTGGGATATCGCCGACACAAGGCGCTGCATGCGCTGGCGTTGCTGCTGCCGGGCCTGGCGCTGTTGTGGCTGGGCCTGTTGTATGACCCGTTGCACCATTCGGTGGTGCCGCACGCGGTGGTGATGACGCTGGGCGGAGCCCTGGTCGGCATCGCCCATCTGGTCAATCTGCGGCTCAATCATGGGCATGCGCACGTGCACGACGCGAGCTGCGCGCACTGACGATGCGCCGACATCCGACTGCGCGATGGCTGCGGTCGGCGCGTGGGACGCTTTTTATCAGGCCGCGACTGGGTGGGCGCCGGGAGGAGACAACCAAGCACGCATCGAGGAATGGGCCTGGTCCAGGACTGGCTGGTCACCGCCTTGCCGGCCCCGCGGCTGCGCGGCCCCTGGCCGACGTGGTAGGCTTGCCGGCCTTGCGCGAGGGCGCCGCCGGTGCAAACCTCGCCAGACCCGTGCCAGCACGGGGATTTGTATTCACATTCAGGAGTCGACGAAATGGGTAAGGGTGACCGTAAGACCGCCAAGGGCAAGCGCTACAACGCCAGCTACGGCAATTCGCGTTCGCACGCGGTGAGCAAGGTTGTCGTGGGTGCAGCTGCCCCGGTTGCCAAGAAGGGCGTGGTCAAGGCGCCGGCCAAGAAGGCTGTCGCCAAGAAGACCGTCGCCAAGGCCAGCTGATCCCGGCCCGCTTTGCGATCTGAAAACGCGGCGCTTGCGCCGCGTTTTTTTATGTCCGGCGCCTGTTTATGTGCGCACCCAGCGCTGCCCGGACGGCATGCTCAAGGCTCCGGGCAGAGCGTCGTGGCAGGAAGGCTGCTTTTCCCGGCTGCCTTCGCAACGGCACGGCGCGGCTTGCGCGTTTTTTGATGTCCGCCGTCAGGCGATCAACGTCGGTGCGCGCGGCCGGTCAATAGACAACACAGCAGCGAATCGGCGCTCTCTTCAGCGTGCGCCGCTGCGCACGCGGGGCCGGCCATCTGCATCGTTCAGTGAGGCGGCGCGGCAGGCGTCGGTTTGGCGCCACCACCAGCAGGGGCCAGCAACTGCTCGGCCAGGCCGCGGTAGATCGGCGTCTTGCACACCAGCCCGGACACCGCACGCGCGATCAACACGGTGGCCAGGATCGGCAGCAGCATCTGGCCGGTGTCGGTGAGTTCCAGCGAAATCACCGCCGAGGTCAGCGGTGCCTGCGTGACACCGGTCAGGTAGGCGCACATGCCCAGCAGCACGAAGGTGCGCGGGTCCACGCTCGGCATCAGCACCGACAGGTTATGGCCGATGCCGGCACCCACTGCCAGGGCGGGCGAGAACAGGCCGCCCGGGATGCCGGCCAGGTACGAGACCAGGTTGGCGATGAGCTTCATCAGGCCGAACTCATGGCCGACCACGGCATGCCCCTGCACCAGGCTGCGCGCCTGCTCGTAGCCGGTGCCGAAGGCGCCTTGCCCGAACAGCAGTGCCAGCCCGACCAGCGCCACGCCGCACAAGGCCGCCAGCAGCACCGGGTGGCGCTGGCGCAGTGCGCCCAGCCAGCGCGGTTTGCCGCTGACGCTGGCCAGCACCAGCCGCGCGAAGACCCCGCCGAGCAGCCCGGCCACGCTGCCGCACAGCGCGATCGCCAGCCAGGCCTGGCCCAATGGCAAGGCCACCGCCACCTTGCCGAAGTAGGTGTAGTTGCCCAGCAACCCCAGCGACACCACGCCGCCGACGATCACTGCCGTGAGCAAGGTGCCGGAGAAGCGGTGCTCGAAGCGACCGCTCAGTTCTTCGATCGCAAAGACCACGCCGGCGAGCGGAGTATTGAATGCCGCTGCGATACCGGCCGCGCCGCCGGCAAGCAGGAAATGCGAAAGCTCGCGCGGATCGTGAAAGCCGAACCAGCGCCCGAACACATGCATCAGGCTGGCGCCCACATGCACGGTCGGTCCTTCGCGCCCGACCGATGCGCCACCGAGCAGCGACAGCGTGGTCAACGCAAGCTTGCGCAGCGACACGCGCAGCGACAGGTTGGTGTCGCGAAACGCCGGGTCGGGATGCTCCAGTGCGGCGATGACCTGCGGAATACCGCTACCGCGGGTCGGCCGCATCGCCCCTGAGGTCAGCCAGGCGAGCAGGGCGAAGATGCCCGGCGTCAGCAGCAGCGCCCACCAGATCGAATGCGCGGTGATGCGTTGAAACAACTGGAAGGCAGCATCGCTGGCCTTGGCGAACACGATGGCGACCAGGGCCACCGCAATGGCGCCGCCCCAGAGTGCGGCGCGACGACGCCAGCCTTCGCTGGACAACAGCGGCCGCAAGCGACGCGGCGAGGGATCAGAAGCAGACATGGCCCCATTGTCGCATCCGCGTGCTGCAGCCGGTGTGCGCAGTGCTCAGTGCGCAACGTCCGGCGGCACGCGCAATGCCGGCAGCAGAGTGGCCGGGTTGCCGTCGTTGGACGCTGCGGCGATGCCGAGCAAACGCGTCAGCAAGGCATACACATCGACGTTGTCGAACCCCGGCAAGCGCTTGCCCTGCGCCAGATCCGGGCCTTGCGCCACGAACACCGCACGCATCGAGGGCAGGGCGGGATCGAACCCGTGCGAGCCGCGCATGCCTTGCTGTGAGCGCTTGGCCAGTTTGTCGGGGAACAGTGCGTCCCAGCCTTCGTGCATCTGGCACACGATCGGCGGAATGCGCGGGTGCGTACCGTAATGCCAGCGCGCCGGCAGCGCTGCCTTGCGCCAGCAGTCGTACTGCGCATGGGGGCCGAGCAGCATCGCCTCGGCGCTGGCCTGTTGCCCGGGCTTGGGGTCGAAGCCGATCACCTGGCCGTCGGTGACCGCGGTGGCAATCGCCGGCGGCGCGATGGCTTCCACGCTGATCGCATGCCCCGGCGCCACCTCGGCCATGCCGTGGTCGGAGACCACGATGATGTTGGTGCGTGCGCGGGTCCCGTCGCGCTGCATGCCGGCCAGCAACCGGCCGATGGCGGTGTCCACTGCGCGCACGCTGTCGGCGTATTCGCGCGATTCCGGGCCGTGATCGTGTCCGGCTTCGTCCACGTGTTCGAAATACAGCGTGACCAGGCGGTTGGCGTCGGCGCCGGAGCTCTTGAGCCAGGCCCGGACGGTATCCACGCGCGCGTCCATGGCAACGCCTTCTTCGTAATGGCGCCAATGCGTGGGGCGCACGCCCTGGATGGCCGCCTCGCTGCCGGGCCACGACCAGGTGGCCGCGTGCATCCCGGCGGTTTCCACGCCCACCCAGACCGGCTGGCCGCCCCACCAGCGCGCATCGGTCACCGCGTCCTGCTTGCTCAACCAGAAATTGCCCAGCCCGGCATCGCGCATGCTGTTGTGCACGATGCCGTGGTGATCCGGGCGCAGGCCGGTGACCAGCGTGTAGTGATTGGGAAAGGTCAGCGACGGGTACGAGGGCGTCATCCAGCGCGCGCGCACGCCATCGCGTGCAAGCTGCGACAGCGTCGGCGTGATGCCGCGATCGAGCATGTCCGCGCGCAGGCCATCGATGGAAATCAGCAGCAAGGCATGCGGCGCGTCGTCGGGCGTCGCGGCGGCCGACAGGGGCGGCGATGCGCTGGGCGGCGGTGAGGCGTCACGTACGCCGGGCTGGGTGGAGCACGCCGCGAGCAGCGCGGCGGCCATCGCGGCAGACACAAGACGTCGATCGATCATGCCTCCAGTTTACGGTGCGGCAATGACGTCGCGAAGTCAGCGCAGCGGCGCTGCGCCTTTGTCGGCGAACAGGTCGTCGGCGCGTGCGATCTGGCGCGGCGACCAGCCTTCCAGGTGCAATAACGCCTGCTTGGTCGGCAGGCCGCCGCCGAAACCGGTCAAGGCGCCGTTGGCGCCGATCACACGATGGCAGGGCAGTACGATCGGCAGCGGATTGCGGCCGTTGGCAGCGCCGACCGCGCGGCTGGCGGCGGGGCGGCCTACCGCCTGTGCAAGCTGCGCATAACTCCAGGTCTGGCCGAACGGAATCTGCGCCAACGTCTGCCAGACCTGCAGCTGAAACGGCGTGCCCGCCGGTGCCAGCGGCAGATCGAAACTGCGTCGCCCGCCGTGCAGATAATCCAGCAGTTGTTCGCGCGCTGCGCGCACCAGCGCGGCATCGGGGCGATGCGCCCAGCGCGCGCGTCCGGGCGCTTCGTAGCGATTGTGTGCGAACAGGATGTGGCGCACCGCAGCGGAATCGGCGGCCACGGTGAGGGCGCCGATCGGCGAGTGAAAGGTGTCGTAGTCCAGCATGTTCATGGGCGGGTGTCCTTGCGATCGACGGCGAGATGCCACAGGTGCAACACGGCATAGGCGCGCCATGGGCGCCATGCCTGCGAACGCGCTTCGGTGGCGCGTTCGCTCAGGCGCTCCGGCGCGCCGAGGACCTGCTGCAGGATCAGATCGCCGGCCGGAAACGCATCCGGATGCGAGAGCGCACGCATGGCGATGTAGTGCGCCGTCCAGGGGCCGATGCCGGGCAACGCAGTGCAGGCGGCGACAAAGTCCGGCAGGCGCTGGCCGGCGCCGAAATGCAGCCGGCCGTGCGCGCACGCCGATGCCAGCGCGCGGAGGGTGGCCGCGCGTGCGCGTGGCAGCCCGAGCTGTTCCAGCGGCGCGTCGGCCAGCTGTGCGGGCGTGGGGAAACTTCGGTCCAGACCGGGCGGCATGTCGGCATGATGGCCGCCGTGGCGGTCCACCAGCCGCGCCGCCAGCGTTGCGGCGCCGGCCACGCTGATCTGCTGGCCCAGCACCGCCCGCACCGCCACTTCAAAGCCATCCCATCCCCCCGGCACGCGCAGGCCGGGCCGGCGCGCGATCGCCCCGGCCAACAGCGGTTCGCATGCCAGCGTGGCGTGGACGGCCTGCAGGTCGGCATCCAGATCGAACAGCCGACGCACGCGGCGCACGATCTGCGGAATCTGGCGCGGGTCGGTGGCGCCGATGCGCAGCAGCAGCTCGGCCCGCTGCGGCGCGGCGACAACCTCGATCAAGCTGGCGTTTCCTGGCGTACCGATCACGCGCCGGTAGCCGCTGGCATCGACCTGCTCGATCCCCGGAATCGCGCGGCGCTGCAGAAACCCCAGCATTGCCGCCCAGTCCAGCGGCGGGCGATAGCCCAGGCGCAGGCACAGCTGGCCGCCCGGAACGTCGGTGCGCTGCTTGCGCAATGCCGACGGCGGCATGCCGCAGCCTTGCAGAAAGGCCGCATTGAAACGGCGCAGGCTGTTGAAGCCGGCGGCGAGCGCGACTTCGGTGACCGGCAAGGCGGTTTCTGTCAGCAGCTGCTTGGCCAACAGCAGCCGACGCGTGCCATGCACCTGAATCGGCGTGGCGCCGAGCTGCTGCACGAACTGCCGCTGCAACTGCCGCGCACTCACGCCCACCGCATCGGCCAGCGTCTGCACCGGCTGCTCCTGCAGCGCGCCTTCGGCAATCATCGCCAGCGCACGTTGCACGCTCTCTTCGCCCAGATGCTGCTGCGCCTGCGGCGACAGTTCCGGCCGACAGCGCAGACACGGCCGGTAGCCGGCCGCACTGGCCGCCGCCGCGCTCGGGTAATAGCTGACGTTGCCCGGCTTGGGTGGTGGCGCCGGACACACCGGCCGACAGTAAATGCCGGTGCTGCGGACGGCAGTAAAGAACAGCCCGTCGAAGCGCGCATCGCGCGCCAACCGGGCGCGGTCGCATTGAATTCGATCTGGCGTCATTGTCTGCATGGCGCCAGTCTATGCGCTGGCTCGCGCCACGGCTGGCCGTTTTCGGACGGGGTTGCTGCCTGGATGTCTCCCGCCCGGATATTCTCTGCCGGATTGATCAGCCAAGACGTGAAACAGGACGCAGGGATGATTGTTCCCAGACATTGGGCCGAGGCCCGTATCCAGCATCGGGAAGGCCAGCGCAGCATCACCGTCCGCCGATTCGGATGGTCCGATGAAAGCTACGCTGCGGCCGAGCTGCATGCGCGTGGTCGTGCCGGTGAGGCGCTCGACGCGATTCTGAGCGGCACGCCGCTGCCGCGTAGGGAAAGGCTCGCGGCCTATGGAGAAGGCTTGCCGATTCGCGAAGAGATCGTCGCGCAGGAAGGTAGTCTGGTGCTTACCCGCAACAGCTATGGCGCCTTGTGCCTGAACACCCCCAACGTGCTGTTTGCGGATGTGGATTTTGCACATTTGCCGCGTAGGGGCCTGGGGGTTGGTTGGGGTTTGCTGATGTTGGTGAGCGTGATGTTGCTTGGTACTTTCCACCCATCTGTTCGGCGGGGTGATACTGGCGACGGCGGTGACTTGGTTATCGAACAGTCTGGCGAGGTCTTGGCGCCGTCACCGGTTTTGTCGCGCAGGCACACCAGAACAGCAGGCCCGGCAGCGTATCGATGATTTCGCAGCCGCACACCCGCAGTGGCACCTGCGGCTGTATCGAACGCCTGCTGGGTTTCGTCTGCTGGCGTTGCACCGCTGTTTTGAGCCGGATGACGCAGAGGTCGCCGCTTGTTTTTCGCAACTCGGCGTTGACGCGGTCTACGCCCGGATGTGTCGTATGCAGCAATGCTTTCGTGCTCGGGTAAGCCCCAAGCCGTGGCGTGTGGGCATTCATCGACGCATCCGTCCCCCCTATGCCGCGTGGCGCGCCGAGCACGCAGCGCTACCGGAGCGCCTGCGGTGGATTGCAGACTATGAGGGCGCCAGTACCGCCTTCGCAGCATGCAGATACATCGCCTCATTTGGCGACGAGCGCAGTGTGACCGAGGCTGCTCGACAGGTGCAGGAACGCCACGACGCCTGGTGCCGTGCGGATCAGCCACACCTGCAACTGGCATGACATGTCGCATATTAAGGCAGGGTTCGGGGGCTGCGGCGCGTCCGCCCTAGACTGAGAGCCCGCTCACGCTCCTGTCTGGTGCTCATCTCGATGCTCAAGCCGCTTTGTCTGTCATTTGCTTGTGCACTGCTGCTGGTTGCCTGCGACCGCAGCGGCACATCCGCTGATGCTGCCGGAACACAGCAGGGTGGTGCAGCGCAGGCAGGCGATGGCGACCACATGGTGTCGGTGGATACGCCCGAGCCGGTGGCGCCACCGCCCCGTCCACGCGCGCAGGCGGGTGAGGCGGGCTGGCCGCAGGCACAGCTGGAAGCGGGCCAGGCGTGGATCAGTTGCGCGACCGATTACAGCAAGGAGGCCGGCGACGGCACGCTGTTGCCGGCGCTGGATCGGGCCAGCGTAGAGGCGGCGCTGGCGCCGTGCCGCGAGACCGGGCTGGTGCGGGTGCGGTATGCGGGCAAGATCAATGCCGGGTTTGCCGCGCTGGTGTGGCGCCTGGCGGCGGTGGCCGAACAACTGCGGCTGCCGCATCGCATCCTGGATCTGGATTCCAGTGGCGGGCAGGTGGAGGCGGCGATCCGTGCCGGCGACACCATCGGCGAATCCAACTGGACCATCTGGGTGCGCGAGGGCTCGATCTGCCACAGCGCCTGCGTCTTCGTGCTGGCGGCCGGCGACAACCGGCTGGTGGCCGGCAAGGTCGGCATCCACCGGATGATGCGGATCAGCTCCAGGGCGACCTCGCGTGCGGAGCTCAATCGCGAATTGCGCGAGGTCTACGGCAACGTCAAGGATTATCTGGAGCGTAACGGTGTGGCGGTGGCGGTGGCGGATCTGATGATGACCGTGCCCAACCGCAGCCTGCGGCTGCTGACGATGGAAGAGCTGCGCGAGTACGGCCTGGATGGCACCAATGCGGTGCAGGACGATCTGGAGCGCATCCGGCAGATGCGCAAGTGCGGCGATGCGTTCGTGCGGCGCAAGGATGCGTTTCTGGTGGCGTTCGATCAAAAGTGCAAGGGCGAGGGCGCCGACCTGGATGCGGTCAACGCCTGTGGCCTGGCACTGAAGCAGCGTTTCGGCTTTCCGGATGCGGCCTGCCCGGAAGAGAGCCCGCTTGCCGAGACCGATGCCGCCGCCCTGCCGGCCACCCCAGCTGCCGAGGCGCAGGTTGGTGCCGCAACGGACGAGCGGCCTCCGGCAGAACCGGATGCAGCGCCGGTGCCGGACGCGGCAGAGGCGGAGCCCGACCCGTCGACGCCTGCACACGCGAAGGGCTGAGCGCGGCGACAAGTTTCACGCGTATCGCACTGCGCGCTGCCTATGGTCGCCCCATGACAACCGGGCCGGGGGGCAGTATGCGAGGCAAGACCAAGGGTGTGTTACTGGCGTATCTGCCATCGGCACTGCTGGTGCTGGTGGGCTTCGGTGTGGCCGAGCTGCTGCGCCTGTCCGCTGCTCAACTGCATGCGCAATGGCCGGCAACATTGGCGACGTGGCTGAGCCTATTGGCGCTGGTGGCGGCCATTGCACGCGCGTTCTGGGTCAGCTGGCGGCTGTGGCGCCCGCGCGGCGTGGCAGCCGTACCGCCTGCGCCTGGTGGAGAGCTCTAGCGAGCCGAGCCAGGCCGAGCAAGCCTGCTTGCGACAGGCACAGCCTTGAAGGCGCAGCCCCGCTGGCTGTGCAAACTCGGGCACCCTGCCCACCGTGCACTGATCGCCGGTTACACGCCAGCGCGACATTGCCTTCCCGATCATGCAGCCAGCCGCTGCAACCCGAATCGGGCGTCGCTTGTGTTGCGCACGTCCCGTCATAGACTGCGCTACCCGCCGCGATCTGTGCGGTCCACCGCTTTCCAATCCGTTCAAGGTGCTGCCCCATGCTCCGTCCTCGTTTGCTTGTCGCGTTGGTGTTGGCGCCAGCGCTGGCGTTCGCTCAACAGCCACAGCCTTCCCGCACGGCCACTGCCCAGCCGGCACCCTTGGCGCCACGGCCGGCGGCAGGCCAACCGGCACCGGCGCTGACCGCAGCCCAGCAGGCGCAGGTCGCCAAGCAGGATGTCGAAATGACCCAGGCTGCCCTGCGCGTGGCGCAGATGGTCGACGCCAACAAGGCCGCCTCGCTGTGGGACGGTGCCTCCAGCGTGGCCAAGACTGCGGTCAAGCGCGATGCCTTCGTCGCCCAGCTCGCCGGGGAGCGTGCACGTCTGGGCGCGATGGTCGGGCGTGGCCAGGGCTCGGTGACGCGAGTGAAGTACGGCCCCGGCGCGCAGGTGCCCGAAGGGTTGTACGTCAACGTCAGCTTCCCGACCCGGTTTGCCAACGCGCCGCAACCGGTGCGCGAGCTGGTGTCGTTCCGTCTGGATGAAGACAAGACCTGGCGCGTTGCGGGCTACAGCCTGCGCTCGGCGGCCAAGTGATGCGGCAGCCCGCCAGGAGAATTGCGTGCAACTGACCATCGAACTGCAGATGCTGGGCTGGGCCATGGTGCTCGGCCTGGTACAGCTGCTGGCTGCATCGGCCAGCATGACCGCGCAGCGCGGCACCAAGTGGAATGCCGGTGCGCGCGATGGCGATGCCAAACCGCTGACCGGCGTCGCCGCACGCCTGGATCGCGCGTTTCGCAACTACCTGGAAACCTTTCCGATCTTTGCTGCAGCGGTGCTGGCGGTGAGCGTGGCCGGACGCACCAATGCGGAAACCGCCCTGGGCGTGCAGCTGTATCTGTGGGCGCGCGTGGCCTATGTGCCGGTTTACGCGGCCGGCATCCCCTACCTGCGCAGCGCCATCTGGGTGGTGTCGTTCTGGGGCATCGTCAAACTGGTGCGTGCGTTGCTGGGGTGGTGATGCATACGGGTTCGTGCGCGTGCGCCGCGCACCGCGCCTGATCTTGATCAAGCGCGGTGCGACGCGTTGGCTGCAGGCCGGGCGCAGCGGTGGCTGCAGGTGCGCGGCATGCAATCGACGGAGAGCGTGATCCCATGCTTGCAGGCGGGCATGGACGTGCGACAGGTGGGCACTACGAGCATGCCGCCGCACGCGGCCGCCTCATCCCGGCACGCGCACCCGCGCTACGATCGCATCGATCGCCGCCTGCACATCGCCGTTGCGCAGTGCCTCTTCCAGCAGCGGGATCGCCCAGGCGCACCCCGCATGGGTCAGATGCAGGCGCCAGTCGCCCCGCCAGCCGTCCAACTCGTGCAACGCCAGCATGATGCAGCCGCCACGGTCGGCATGACCGCCGTGGATGGATTGCTCCAGCCAGAACGGGCGCGCTGAGCCGAGTTCGATCGAAAAGACATAGACGTCGTGCTTCGGATCTTCGCAGGACGGCGCGATATTGCGCTGGCCGATCTCGATCACGCTCATTGCCCGGACTCGGTGTCGGGGTCCATGGCCATGACGCGAATCTCCACGTCATCCAGTTGCACGAGCTGACCGGGACGGATCTTCGCCGTCTTGCGCAGTTCCTGCACGCCATCGACGCTGACCGCGCCGCTGGCGACGATGGCCTTGCCCTGTCCGCCGCTATCGGCGATGCCGGCCAGCTTGAGCAGCTGGTTGAGTTCGATATACTCGCCGTCCAGGTCGAATTCCAGGAATTGCATGCTGCGCTCGATCAAAAAGAAATCGATTATCCGCCCGGAGTCGCGACCAGCACCACCGGGCGTCTCTCGGCGGCAGAGGCATGGGGGCGCCGGCGAGCGATGACCCGCATTGCTGGCGCTGCCCGCACCAGCAGGCCGGCCGCTATTCGCGGCGAAACTGCGCAAGTTCCTCCAGCAGTCGCTGCGCGCGGGTCACGCTGCGGCCGGCATGCGTATCGTCGATGCGGTCCAGCCAGGGGTGCTGCGCGCGCTGCAAGCGCCGATAGCCGTACCAGGTGCCCAGGGCGCCCATCGCGCCGACCAACAGGTTGAGCAGCAGCCAGGCCTGCGGCAGCGTGGCGCC
This sequence comes from Xanthomonas pisi DSM 18956, assembly GCF_001010415.1. Taxonomy (GTDB): domain Bacteria; phylum Pseudomonadota; class Gammaproteobacteria; order Xanthomonadales; family Xanthomonadaceae; genus Xanthomonas; species Xanthomonas pisi. The sequence continues at coordinate 45,780 of NZ_JPLE01000061.1, read as the reverse complement.
GGTGAGGCTGCGCCAGGCGCTGTCGGCGACGGCCACCCAGAGCACCCAGAACGCGATGCCCAGCCACGGCGCGACACGCGTCCGCCAACGCCGCAGCTGGGCGAGCGCGTGTTGCGTCTGCACCAACGGTCCGCTGAAATCCAGTCGCGACAGCAGCTGCAATTGCCGCCCCGCCGAGAGTGCCAGCGCCACGCACCATAGCTGCAGCAGCACGCCGCCAATGATGGCCGTGAGCTGGTCGGGCTCGCCCAGCCAGCAACGCGCAACCACGACGCTCAGGACCAGCGCGCAGACAAGCTGTGCCCACTGGCGCCACCACAGCGGGCGCAGACTGGCGTGCGCTGCATCGCGGCGGGTGTCGCCGAGCAGCCGGTTGATGTCTGCGGCCTGGCGATCCAATCGGTGTTCCAGGGCATGCCAGGCGTGTTTCATGTCGTCCAGTTCCATTGCGGCTCCGGTAAGGTCGTGGGTCAGAGTTCGTTGCGGATGCGCGCCTTCAGGCGGCTGAGTTTGGTGGCGACGTTGGTTTCGCTGATGCCGAGCACTTCGGCGATCTCACGGTAGCTGTGGTCGTCCAGATAGAGCAGCAGCAACGCACGCTCCAGCGCGGGCAGCTGCGCGATGAAGGCGTATAGCGCGGCGACCTGCTGCTCGCGCACGGGGTCGTGCGCCGCCGGGTCGGCAAGATGGTCCACCACCGCATCCAGTGCGATCGCCGCCTCCGGCGTACGGCTGCGACCGCGCAAGTCGCTGATCGCCACATTCAGCGCAATGCGATACATCCAGGTCGAAAAACGCCGGGCGGGGTCGTACGCGGGAAATGCGCGCCACAGCTGGGCCGCGATTTCCTGGGCCAGCTCGTCGCGGTCGTCACGGTTGCGGCAATAGCTGGCGGCCACCTTCAGCACGATGCCCCGGTGCTGCTGAAGCAGGGCGCTGAAGCGGGTTTGCAGGTCTGTGTCCAGGGGCATGGCGATGGGGGGCGGGCAGGGTGGGGAAGTGCGTGCCAGGATGATTCGCCACGACGGGCGAATCCTCACAACCTGAACAAAACGTCACGACCCTTCGACATGAAGGGGGGTAAGGGCGCACACTATGCTGCTTTGCGCCTGCCGGCTCCGTGCGGCGCCTCCGGAGTTACCCATGACCCAAGAATCTTCCGCGCCGCTGCTGTTTGCAGACCTCGGCCTCTCGGACGCTGTGATGAAAGCCGTTGCCGCTGTCGGCTACGAGTCGCCGTCGCCGATCCAGGCTGCCACCATCCCCGCGCTGCTGTCCGGCCGCGACGTCCTCGGCCAGGCGCAGACCGGTACCGGCAAGACTGCCGCGTTCGCGCTGCCGGTGCTGTCCAACGCCGACCTGAACCAGCTCAAGCCGCAGGCGCTGGTGCTGGCGCCGACCCGCGAGCTGGCCATCCAGGTCGCCGAGGCGTTCCAGAAATATGCCGAAGCCATTCCGGGCTTTCGCGTGCTGCCCGTGTACGGCGGCCAGCCCTATGCCCAGCAGCTGAGCGCGCTCAAGCGCGGCGTGCATGTGGTGGTCGGCACCCCGGGCCGGGTGATCGATCACCTGGATCGCGGCACCCTGGACCTGTCCCAGCTCAAGACGCTGGTGCTGGACGAAGCCGACGAAATGCTGCGCATGGGCTTCATCGACGACGTCGAAGCCGTGCTCAAGAAACTGCCGGAGAAGCGCCAGGTGGCCTTGTTCTCGGCGACCATGCCGCCGGCCATCCGCCGCATCGCGCAGACCTATCTGAAGGATCCGGCCGAAGTCACCATCGCGGCCAAGACCACCACCTCGGCCAATATCCGCCAGCGCTACTGGTGGGTGAGCGGCCTGCACAAGCTGGACGCATTGACCCGCATTCTCGAGGTCGAGCCGTTCGACGGCATGATCATCTTCGCGCGCACCAAGGCGGCCACCGAAGAGCTGGCGCAGAAGCTGCAGGCACGCGGCATGGCCGCGGCGGCCATCAACGGCGACATGCAGCAGGCCGCCCGCGAGAAGACCATTGCTCAGCTCAAGGACGGCAAGCTCGACATCCTGGTCGCCACCGACGTGGCCGCGCGCGGCCTGGACGTGGAGCGTGTCAGCCATGTGCTGAACTACGACATCCCGTACGACACCGAAAGCTATGTGCACCGCATCGGCCGTACCGGTCGTGCCGGCCGCAATGGCGATGCGATCCTGTTCGTCACTCCGCGCGAGAAGGGCATGCTGCGCTCGATCGAGCGCGCCACCCGCCAGCCGATCGAAGAAATGCAGCTGCCGAGCGTGGATGCGGTCAACGACACCCGCGTGGCGCGCTTCATGACCCGCATCACCGAGACCCTGGCCGGTGGCCAGATCGAGATGTACCGCGATCTGCTGCAGCGCTACGAGGCAGAAAACAACGTGCCGGCGATCGAGATCGCCGCCGCGCTGGCCAAGTTGCTGCAGGGCGATGCGCCGTTCCTGCTGACCCCGCCGGTGCGTGGCGCGCGCGAAGAGTTCGCCCCGCAGCGCACCGAGCGTGCAGATCGCGGCGACCGTGGCGAGCGTCCGCGCTTCGAGCCGAAGTTCGAGCGTGGCCCGCGTGCCGATGGCGAGCGCGCGGCACGCCCGCCGCGTGCAGAACGTCCGGCATTTGCCGGTGATGGCGCTGGCACAGAGCGTCCGCGTCGCGATCCGGTTGCCCCGCGCGGCGAGCCGGAGTTCGGCATGGAGAGCTACCGCATCGAGGTGGGCCATACCCACGGCGTGAAGCCGGCCAACATCGTCGGCGCCATCGCCAACGAAGCCGGTCTGGAAAGCCGTTACATCGGCCGGATCGACATCCAGGACGATTACTCGATTCTGGATCTGCCGGCCGACATGCCGCGCGAGCTGCTGACGCACCTGAAGAAGGTCTGGGTGTCTGGCCAGCAGCTCAACATGCGCAAGCTGGAAGAAGGCGAGGCCGCGGCGTCGCCGTCCAAGCCGCGCTTCCCGCGCGGTGGCAAGCCGTCCGGGCGTCCGAACGGACCGGGACGTCCGATGGATCGCGCCGGCGCGCCGCATCGCAAGGGTCCGCCCAAGCCGCGCGGCGAGTAAGCCGGGCTGACAATCGGCTGCGCAGCGTAGCGCATGCGCAGCCCATGTCCGCGCTGTTATTCCTTCCAGGGCATAGCATTGATGCGGCCAAGCGTGTCCCGACCGAGACCGCAGACGGCGGATGGTCAGCCAGGCTGACATTTCCCGCCGGTCGTCCGGCAAACGGACGCCGCCATACAGACTCGGCCATTGCGGCCGCTACAGCCTTCAGGCGCCCACTGGGCGCCTGAAACGCACTGGGGCGGTGAAGGACGGATGGCAATGGCGCAGTCAGCACGCGGCACACGCAGTGGCCAAACCATGCACATGGTGCGCGGCTGGCTAACGCTCCCACTGGCGCTGCTGATGGCTGTGGCTGTCGGCATGGCCGTGCTCTCTGCACTGGCGATCGAAATCCAATCCGGAGCCACCGCCTGGATTGTCGGTCAGAGCCACTGGTCCAATGCCCAGCAAGAGTCGGTCTACTGGCTGGAGCGCTACCTGGTGAGCGGCGACCCGAGCGATCTGCAGGCTGCCTGCCGTGCGCTGGAGGTGCCGCTCGGCGATCGCGCGGCACGCGAGGCGGTCGAACAGCCGGTGATCGCCTGGACGGAGGTGTATGCCGGGCTTGCGGCCGGTCGCAATGCCCGTGAAGACATGCCGCAAATGGTGCGGCTGTATCGCTACGGCCAGGTGATTCCGTATCTGGGCGATGCCATCGCGCTGTGGAAGCACACCGATGCCGATCTGTTGAAGCTCAGCGCACTGGCCGACCGTGCTGCCTCCGTGCAAGCCGCCAGCAGGCCGGATGCGCGCGCGCTGCAGGACCTGCGCGACGAGCTGCATCTGCTCGATGGCCGCATGCGCAGCGATGCAGCGCAGTTCCAGGCGCAGCTGATCCGCTGCGCACGGCTGCTGCACGACGTGATGGTGGTCTGCAGCCTGGCCACCTTGTTGTTGGTCCTGATCACCTGCGTGCTGGCGATACGTCGCATCCGCGACTATCTGCTGTCGCACGAGGGTCGGTTTCGCACGGCGTTTCAGCAGGCTGCGCTGGGGATGGTGAAGTTCGACCTGCGCGGCCACGTGCTGGATGCCAACGCCTCGATGGCCAATATCCTGCGCTACCGTCCGGAAGAGTTGCAGGCGTCCACGCTGGCCCAGCTGATACACCCGGACGACATCGTGCTGGACAGCCGTGGCACGATCGACTGGCCGCGGCTGATGCAGTCCGGCGAGCTGCGCTTCCTGCGCGCCGATGGCGAAGTGATGTGGGGCCGCTGGAGCGCCTCGCTGGTGGAGCCCGGCCCGGAGGAACCCACGCTGGTGCTGGCGGTGATCGAAGACGTCTCGCACGCGCACGAGCTGGCCGACGAGGTCGCCTTCCACGCGCGCCACGACGCCTTGACCGGCCTGATCAACCGGCGCGAGATCGAGCGCCGCCTGCTGCATCTGATCGAGCCGCCGCAATCGCCGCAGCTGTGCCATGCGCTGTGCTTCGTCGATCTGGATCACTTCAAGCTGGTCAACGACACCTTCGGGCATGCGGTCGGCGACAAGTTCCTGTGCCACTTCGCCGACGTCATCACCATGCAGTTGCGTCCGGGCGACTGGCTGGGGCGGCTGGGGGGCGACGAGTTCGCGATCCTGCTGGCCGATACCGACCTGGTGCAGGCGCAGGCCCTGCTGGAACGCATGCATGGCGTGCTGGGGCAGCCGTGGAGCCACCAGGGCGGCCGGCCGCTGACGCCGAGTTGCAGCTTTGGCGTGGTGGAAATCCGCCGGGGCGCCAACGACGTCAATGCATTGATGACCGCGGCCGATCTGGCCTGTTTCGCCGCCAAGGAAGAAGGGCGCAACCGGATCCGGTGTCTTGGCGAGAACGATCTGGCATTGGCGCGGCGTCGGCATGACGGTGGCTGGATCAGCGCCGTGCAGCAGGCGATCGCCGAACACCGGTTGCTGCTGTACGCACAGAAGATCCAGGTGCTGAGCGACCCCGGCCGCCTGCAGTACGAAGTGCTGGTGCGCATGCGTGCACGCGATGGACGTGTGCTGAGCCCGGGCGAATTCCTGCCTGCGGTGGAGCGTTACGGGCTCGGACGCATGGTCGATGCCTACGTGCTGGAAACCTTGTGCGCGCAGCTGTCCGACAACCCGCTGCATGTGGCGACCCTGGACCTGTGCCACGTCAATCTGTCCGCGCAATCGATCGCGCAGCCGGATTTTCTCGATTTCGTCTGCGCCCTGTTCGAGCGTTATCCCACGCTGGTGTCCAAGCTGTGCATGGAGATCACCGAAACCGCCGTCATCGGCGACCTGGAACATGCGCAGCGCTTCGTGCAGAGCGTGCGTGCGCGTGGCTGCCATGTGGCGCTGGACGACTTCGGCAGCGGCCTGGCCTCGTTCGGCTACCTCAAGCAATTCACCGTCGATGTGCTGAAGATCGATTGCGGCTTCGTGCGCAACTACGCGCATGACGCGGTGGACCGCGCTGCCGTGCATTCCATCGCCCAGGTTGGCCTGGCATTGGGGATCGAAGTGGTGGCCGAAGGTGTGGAGTCGGAGGCGGATATTCCCGGCCTGCGCGATGCCGGCGTGGGCCAGGTGCAAGGCTTCAGCCTGCACCGCCCGTGCCCGCTGGAAGACCTGGTCACGCCGCAGCCCGCGCTGGCAGTGACCGGGTAGGGCGAGCCGGCAGCGCTGCGCGCCGGGCCGTTACTGCGCCAGAGTGCGTCGCCGGCCGCAAATGGCCGATAATCCAACGATGACAATCCGACTCAACAAACATATCGCCGATACCGGCTTCTGCTCGCGTCGCGAGGCCGACCGCCTGATCGGCGAGCGCCGCGTCACCGTCAACGGCGTGGCGGCCGGCACCGGCGCGGTCGTGGGCGAGGAAGACACCGTGCTGGTGGATGGCCAGCCGCTGCGCGCGCGCGAGGCCAAGAAGCCCGGTGGACGCAAGCATGTCTATATCGCGCTCAACAAGCCGGTGGGTATCACCTGCACCACCGAGAGTTCGGTCAAGGGCAACATCGTCGAATTCGTCGGCCACGAGCAGCGCATCTTCCCGATCGGCCGCCTGGACAAGGAGTCCGAAGGGCTGATCCTGATGACCAGCAACGGCAACATCGTCAACGAGATCCTGCGCGCGGAAAATCGCCACCAGAAAGAGTATCTGGTGGCGGTCAACAAGGCGGTCACCGACGAATTCCTGCGTGGCATGGCGCGTGGTGTGCGCATCCACAACGAGACCACCTTGCCCTGCCGCACGGCGCGTATCGCCAAGTTCGGATTTCGCATCGTGCTCGAGCAGGGCTTGAACCGGCAGATCCGCCTGATGGCTGCCGAATTCGGTTATCGGGTAACGCAGCTGCGCCGGGTGCGTATCGACAACATCAAGCTTGCCGCACTCAAGCCGGGACAATGGCGCAACCTCAGCGATGCGGAGCTGCGCGGCTTGTTGCCGCAGCGCACCGACTGGTAAGCCCCTGGATGAACCGCCCGACGTGCGAGCGGCCAATGGCACTTGTGCGGAGGGTTCGCTCCACGGAGTTTGGGCATACCGCCGCCGATAACGATTCAGCAGGGGACTGAGCGCGTGATCAAACCGCAATTGCCGGGAAACGAAGCCGAGCGGCTGATCGCGCTGCGCCAGTACGAGTTGCTGGACTCGCCCCCCGAGCGCGCCTTCGACGACCTGACCCTGGTGGCGTCCACCGTCTGCCAGACGCAGATGGCGGCCGTGGTGCTGGTGGACGAACACCGGCAATGGTTCAAGGCGGCCCACGGCGTGCCGCGCAGCGAAGCGCCACGCGATATCTCGTTCTGCGCGCATGCGATCCTGCGCCCGGACGAGGTGATGACCGTCGAAGACACCTTGCTGGACCCGCGCTTTTTCGACAACCCGATGGTCATCGGCGAAGGCGCCGTGCGCTTTTATGCCGGCGCGCCCCTGGTCACCAGCGAAGGCATGCCGCTGGGTTCGCTGTGCGTGTTCGACCAGGCGCCGGCGCAGTTGCGCGACGACCAGCGTGCCGCGCTGCAGGCGTTGTCGCGACAGGCCTCGCATCTGCTGGAGCTGCGTCTGGCCGGCAAGCAGCTGCGTCGGCAGTTGCGCGAGCGCGAATGGTACGAGCAGCAGATGGCGCAGTATTACGCGGCAATGGAAGCAGTCAACGCCGATCTGGTCGAGCAGACGCGCACCGACCCGCTGACCGGCCTGCCCAATCGGCGCGCCTTCACCGCGGCACTGGCTGCAGCGACGCAGCAGACGCGGGTCGCCAACCAGCCGCTGTCGGTGGCGCTGCTGGACGTGGATCACTTCAAGGTGGTCAACGACGTGCATGGGCACGACCAGGGCGACGTGGTGCTGCGCGAGCTCTCGACGCTGTTGCGCGCGCATGTCGCCGGTGCCGGCACCATCGCGCGGTATGGCGGCGAGGAGTTCGTGTTGCTGCTGCCCGGTGTGGACCTGCAGCAGGCACGGGTGCAATGCGAATACCTGCGTCAGAGCGTGGCGACAACGGCGATTGCGCTGCCGGTGACGGTGAGCATCGGCGTGGCCATGCTGTATCCGCACGAAAGCGTGGAAGCGGTGATCAAGCGTGCCGACCAGGCCCTGTATGCCGCCAAGCGCGGCGGCCGCGATCGGGTGGTTGCGCTGGAGTAGGTGTGGGCGTTGTCGCCTGGGGCCGTGCAGGCGCTGCTGGCAGATGCGATGTCGGGTGATGCCGTGCCGCTCAACACGGCCGAGAAGACGTCGCGGGCAATCGTCTGCCGGGTGCGGACCGCACCGGGAACCGGAGTGTGCGGGTAGTGCATGCCGCAGCGGGCGCCGTCCGCGCCCGCGCCCGCGGGGCAGCGTAGTGGAAGTGTTGGCCGCTCTCAGTCGACGATGTTCTTGGCTTCGGCCGTGCCCAGCAATTCCGGGTGCACCACCTTGCGCCGGCGTTCCAGCACCGGATGCAGGAACACTGCACCGAGGATGATCGCCACACCGAGATAGAACTGCAGCGTGAGTTCGCGCTGTTCGCCCAGCAGCGCGATGGCCAGCACGATGGCGTAGACCGGCTCCAGATTGGTCACCAGTTGCACCGAATACGCGCTCAGATGGCGCAGCGCGACCAGCGCCAGCGCAAACGGCAGCAGGGTGCAGGCCAGCGACAGTGCCAGGAGCAACACGCCATCGTGCAGGCTGGGAAGCATCAAGAGATCGCCGTGCAGCGATGGCAGCAGCAGCGGCATGGCCGGTGCCAGCACGGTCAAGGTCAGCGTGCCGGCGCCCAGCTCCAGGGCAGTGACGGTGAGCGGGTCGGCATGCGCCACCATGCGTTTGTTGAGAGAGCCGAACAGCCCGACGAACACGGCCGAAATCGCGCCGACCACGATCCCCGCGCGCATGCCATCGGGTACGCCGCCGACCACCAGCGCCACCCCCGGCAAGACCGCAAGGCCGAACAGCAACTCGCGCGGACGGAAGGGCCGCTGCGTCACCCATGGCTCGATCACGGCAGTGAACACCGGCGCCAAGGCAATGCAGGTCGCCGCCACCGATGCGTTGGCCAGCTTGATCGCGCCATAGAAGGTCAACCAGTGCAGTGCCACCAATGCACCGATGCCGCAATAGCCCAGCACCACGCGCGCGGACAGGCCGCGCAAGCCGCGCCACACCCGCGGCCACAGCGCCAGGGCCACCACCACGATCAACATGCGCCACCACACCAGCGGCAATGCCTGCAGCGTGATCAACTTGCCCAGGATCGCAGTGATGCCCCAAAGCAGCACGCAGAAATGAATTTGCAGTTGCGCCTTGCGCAGGTCGGTCGTGGGCATGCGCCATTGTCGCCGAAAAGCCACAGGTCGGCGCTGTGCCATGCGCCGTAGTGGAGCGGCTGACACAACCTGGCGAGCCGCCGCCAGGTGGGTGTGGACGGCGCACTCGGAACCGACGTGGACGAGCGGCACATGCCGCACCGGACACCGGCCGCGCCCTCCTGGCGGTGAGCGCAGTCGTGTTGTTGGCTGCTCCAGAACGCGTTAGGCCACTGCATCCGCCGCACCGGGGGCGCTGCCGGTAACGCGTTATCCGGCGGACAGCTCTTTCAGCAAGGCCATCGCCGCGGCGGGATTGCGCTCCTTCGCCGCACTGATGAAAAACACGAACACCTCGCGCGGCGTGCCTGCCGCCGATGACGTGGGGTCCACATGCGGCAGATCGGCCGGGTCTTCACCGCGTCGCCAAGCATGGATCCGCCCGGCCCACTGTTTCAATGCCGGCGCCGGATAGCCGGCATGCAGGCGCGCCTGGCTACGCATCAGACGCGCGTAGACGAAGTCGGTGGACAGATCGGCAAAGCAGGGGTGCTCGTCCGAATCGGTGAACACGGTGGCCACGCCGTGGCGGCGGACCAATGCGAGCAGCGACGCATCCACCGCTGCATGATCGCGAATTTCCAGCACATGCCGCAGGCTGCGATTGCCTGCGCGTCTGGGGAGCAGCGTCAAAAAGGCATCCAGGTCGTCGGCCTGCAGCCGATGCCCCTGCTCGAATTGCCACAGCAGCGGCCCCAGGGTATCGCCGAGCTCGACAATGCCGCCGACGAAGTCCTCCACCTGCGCCTTGGTAGCCGCCAGCGTGCGTGACTGGGTAATGCGTCGCGGCGCCTTGGCAGAGAACACGAAGCCGGGCGGCACCTGATCGCGCCATTTCGCGTAGGTCGCCGGTTTTTGCGCGCCGTAATAGGTTCCGTTTATCTCGATGGCGGTGACGTGGCGGCTGGCGTATTCCAGTTCGCGCCGCTGCACCAGGCCGTCGGGATAGAACATGCCTGCACGCCAGGGCGCATACACCCAACCGCCGATACCGACATGGATGCCGTCCAGGGCGGGCGGCGCGGAAGCGAACAGATCAGTCATCGCAGGGAGACTCGTTGGCAGAGGTGGAGCGCACCATTACGCTGCTTGTCTAGCTGATTGCAACTGGTCGAAGCCGATCATAGCCTTGCCAAGGATGGTTTGATGCCCCCATGGCGAAACGCGCCTTGGCGACGCGCTGCCAATGGCAGTGCCCGCATTGCGATGCGCAGGTGTGCCGATCTGCGCCGCTCATCCACACAGCGACTGCGGCGTGGTCGTCGCGCCCGCATGCTGCCATTTCGATCAACGGGAGCGACAGGAAGCGATGCGCTCCGCCGGCAGACACAAGGCACCATGCGACGTGCTTCTTGCGTGGATCAAAAGCAACGATGACAACCACACCGCTTCAGTCGCTAGACGCCGCGCAGTGCACTGCGCCGACACTCAAATAGCTGGTCTCCCCAGCATGAAAAAGCGCGTCGTCGGTGATCGTGCCGGACGCATCGCTCCAGCGTTGTTGCCATGCCTGGAACATCAGGATCGGCCACAGATGCGTGTGCCACTTGCGCTGTCCACCCAGGAACGCGGCCCACATGCCTGCCACGACGGTTGCATCGAAAATGCCTTGATCTTCCAGCTTGGAGGGATGCAACAAGGTATCGGCCCAGTCGCGTAGCGGACCCTGCAACCAACGCCCGACCGGTGCGCCGAAGCCGCGTTTGGGGCGATAGATCAACTCGTGCGACAGATACCGCTCCAGAAGCCGTTTGAGGATGTACTTCTGCTGGCCGCCGGCTGTCTTGAGTTCGAACGGCAACTGCCAGGCGAGCTGGAACACCTGCGCATCGAGAAAGGGCGAAGCGGGCGTCAGCCCGTGCGCCATGCAGGCGCGATCGATCTTGGTCATCAGGCCTTCGCTCAGTTCCATTGCACTATCCAGGAACAGCACGCGCTCACCCGGCGCGCCGGTGGTGAGGTGCTGCGCCGGCCGGTTGTAGAGCGTGGGATATTCGCTGGCGCCGCGTACCACTGCGGTCGGGTTGCGCCATCGCGAAACCCGCAGCAGGTAACTTTCCTCGATCGAACGGCTTGCAGTCTCTCCAAGGACGGCGCGCCAGCCCCCCATCCGTGCGGATTCGCAGGCGTAGGTGCCGCGTCGATGCAGCATGGTGCGGACACATTCCGGCACCACTGCGGTCAACCGGCCATTCCGTACCGCGCGTGTATAGGCTGCATGGCCGAAGAACAATTCGTCGCCTCCATCGCCGGTTAGGATGTGGCTGACTTTCTGGCTTGCGTTGCCAGCCGCCAGCAGTGTCGGGATCTGTGAGGAGTCGGCAAAGGGCTCGCAGAACGCATCGCCAATGCCGTGCAACAAGCCAAGCGCCTGCTGGTCGCTGATGCGATGCGGGTTGTGCCGGGTGCCGAGATGGGCGGCCACCCGATTGGCCCAGCCCATCTCATCGTGATCGGCATCTGCAAATCCAATTGTCACCGTGTCGATGGGTGTGGCCCGCTGCGATTGCAGCACGGCCGTGATCAGGCTGGAGTCGATGCCTCCGGAGAGAAATGCGCCGCTGCCATCGCCTGCGCTGCGTTCGACCGCCGCGGACAATACCTGTTGCAGATCCTCGATTGCATGCGCCTCGCTGATTGGCGTACGTTGCGCAATCGCATCTTCGATCGCTTGCCTGGCGTCCCAATAGCGCATGCGCTCATCCGGCGCATGACAGGCCGCGCCACTTTCCACATCGGCCAGGCCGAACACCTGCACATCGCCGGCGCAGAGTTTGAATATGCCCCGATAGATGCAGAACGGCGCGGGGATATAGCCAAAACGCAGCAGCAAGGTGAGTGCATTGCGGTCGATCGCATTATCAAAGCCCGGCAACGCGGCGATGGCTTTGACCTCGGACGCAAAGGCAAAGCCGTTCGCGGTCCAGCCGTAGTAGAGGCTGGACCGGCCCATGCGATCGCGTGCCAACGACACGGTATGCAGGCGGCGATCGAGCACTGCCAGACAAAAGCTGCCGTCGATGCAGTGCAGTGTGCGCTGCAGGCCCGATGCCTGGATATGTTGTGCGAGCTGGCTAGCTGCGTGGTCGGCGGTTCCTGCCGTCTGCATAGCGCACAATGGACGTAATCCACTGACATGTCCTGCCAACGCAACCAGGTAACGCCCGTTAGGCGAGATGCCGATGCGCGCGCCGGCATGGGTAGAGTCGTCGCAGGCAGCTAGAACCACCGCCTGTTCGGCAGCGCTGGCGATACACGCACTGTGTCCGCGGTGCCTGAGTGTGTTCATCATGCGGTGACCATAGCGACGCAGCGTAGTCTCTTCGTCTGCATGCGCTTGCGACCAGTAGCCCGAAATACCCGACATCCGCTTCACCACCATCGCCATTGAAGAAGACGCGACCAGGTGGGTGGCGAACTCATAAACGCCTAGATCCCTTCCCCGCGTGCGGTGCGCATGGTTGGTTGGTGGTGTTGGCGTTCGGACGAGAAATGATCGAGAAACGATGGAGATGTGTCCGTCCTGGTGAACCTGCTGGCACGCATCGCCTGCGCCGACCTCCGGCTCTTGCACGCTGGGGATGGGCGCCCCGCAGAAGGGGCAAGAGGGGTATCGGTCGCCACTGCCTGCGAAACCGGGATCAATTGGTAGACTGCTGTCGCGCGCCACGCCTGTGGCGCACGGCTTGCGACAGAGCAGGGGGCGTGCGCGGTTGGATGGACACGCGCAGCCGGCAGGCGAAAGGCGGCGCGACAACAACCGCCCACGCGCCACCGCAGCCGGCTACCATGCCTGCTCAGCCGATCGAGACCGCACCGATGACCTGGACCACGCCCGATCTGTGTGACCGCTTTCCCGAGGTGACCGTTGCCGAGCCGTTGTTCCGCCATTTCGGTGGGCGCAGCGTGTTCTGTGGGCCGATCGCGACCGTACGCTGCTTTGAGGACAACTCGCGCGTGCGCGAACTGGCGTCCACGCCTGGCGAGGGGCGGGTACTGGTGGTGGACGGCCAGGGCTCGTTGAAACATGCGCTGCTGGGCGACCAGATCGCGGCGCACGCGGTCGCCAATGGTTGGGCCGGAGTGCTCATCCACGGCTGCGTGCGCGATGTCGAGATCCTGGCCACGCTGCCGCTGGGCGTGCTGGCACTGGCCGCCTGCCCGCGGCGCACCGAGCGGCGCGACCTGGGCGAGGTGGATGTGCCGGTGAATTTTGCCGGCGTCCCGTTCGTGCCTGGTCATTGGTTGTATGCCGATACCAATGGCGTGCTGGTGACGCCGCTGCCGCTGGACAGTGCCGGCGGCGCAATCTGATCGACAACTGACGAGGTGTGGCAGTGACTTTGAACGGATGGCTGACGGGAGGCGTGCTGATGCTGGCGACCCTGGTGACAACGACGCACGCGGCCGACCTGCCGGTCGGCATGCAGCAGTTCGATGCGCAGATGGAACGGGTGCGCAAGCAGTTCGATGTGCCCGGCATTGCGGTGGCCATCGTCAAGGATGGTCAGGTGGTGCTGGAACGCGGCTATGGCGTGCGCGAGATCGGCAAGCCCGAGCCGGTGCAGGCAGATACGCTGTTTGCGATCGCCTCCAACACCAAGGCGTTCACCGCAGCGTCGCTCTCGATTCTGGCCGACGAAGGCAAGTTGTCGCTCGATGACAAGGTCATCGACCATCTGCCGTGGTTTCGGATGTCCGACCCCTATGTCAGCGGCGAGATGCGCGTGCGCGACCTGCTCGCGCACCGCAGCGGACTGAGCCTGGGCGCCGGCGACCTGTTGTTCTGGCCGACCACCAGCTACAGCACCGAAGAGGTGGTGCAGCGCCTGGCCAAGGTGCCGTTGAAAGGCGGGTTTCGCGACCGCTACGCGTACGACAATATTTTGTACGCCGTCGCGCAGAAGGTGATCGAGCAGGTCTCCGGGCAGTCCTATGCCGCGTTCTTGCAGCAGCGCATCTTCGCCCCGGTGGGCATGCGTGGCACGCGCTTCAACGCCGACCATCTGCAGCCCGGCGACAACGTCGCTGTGGGCCATGCCAAGTACGACTTCACCGAGCTGCGTACCGTTGCGCCGTTGACCTGGTCCAACAATTCCGGTGCCGGCGGTATTTACGCAAGTGCGCACGACATGGCGTTGTGGATGAAGGTGCAGCTGGCCGGTGGCGTGTTGGCCGATGGCACGCCGCTGTTCAGCGCCAAGCGGCAGCAGGAAATGTGGTCGATGATCACGCCGATCGCCATTGCCGAGCCGCCGGTGCCCGAGCTGGCTGGCGCGCGTCCCAATTTTGCCGGCTATGGCGAGGGGTGGAGCCTGAGCGACTATCGCGGCCACCGCCTGGTCTGGCACACCGGTGGGTGGCCGGGCATGGTGTCGCGCCTGACCCTGGTTCCCGATCAGAAACTGGGCGTGGTGGTGCTGACCAACCAGGAAGTGGGGGCGGCGTTCAATGCGGTGACGCTGCAGGTGCTGGATGCGTTCTTGCAGGTGCCGCCGACCGACTGGACCGATGCGTACGCCAAGGCGGTGAACAAGGCCGACAGCGAGGCAGACACCAGCTGGAAGAAGCATCAGGACGCACGCGCCGCACGCTCCACGCCGTCGTTGCCGTTACGCAGTTATGCGGCGACCTATCGCGACCCGTGGTACGGCGATGTGGTGATCCGCCAGGACGGCAAGCGGCTGCGGCTGCAGTTTGCCAAGACGGCGCAGTTGCTCGGCACGCTGGAGCACTGGCAGCACGACAGCTTCATCGTGCGCTGGGACGACCGCTCCTTGAATGCCGATGCCTTCGTCAACTTCGCGCTCACTGCGGACGGTGCGGTGCGCGAGATGCGCATGCATGCGATCTCGCCGTTGACCGATTTCAGCTTCGATTTTCAGGATCTGGTGCTGACCCCGGTGCCGGCGGCATCGCCCGCATCGCCATGACACGCGTCCGAGGGCGGCGCCAGTGCGGCTGCCTTACTGCGCGCTCACCGGCAAATTGATGAGCGCCGCCGTGCCCATCCAGACCGGCTGAATCGACCTGCCGACGCTGCAATAGCCGCGTTCGGCGCCCAGGCGGCTACCGCCCGCCGGCGCGGCTCGCTATGATCCGCGCACTTCTCAAGGATGTCCCCACACGCATGACCACTCCGCAGATGTCGGTATATTTTTTTCTGCAGGCTGCAGCGATCCTGCTGGTATGCAGATTGGTCGGCATGCTGGCCAAGCGCATCGGGCAGCCGCAGGTGGTGGGCGAGATGATTGCCGGGGTGATGCTGGGGCCGTCGTTGTTCGGCTTGCTGGTGCCGGGCGTGCAGGCAGCGTTGTTCCCCAAACAGACCATGGATGTGTTGTACGTGTTCGCGCAGTTCGGCGTGGGCCTGTACATGTTTCTGGTCGGTACCGACTTCCGCGGCGATCACTTCCGTGCGCGTTATCGCAGCGCGATGAGCGTGTCGCTGGCCGGCATCGCGGTGCCGTTTGCACTGGCCTTTGCGATGTGCCCGTGGTTGCTCAATGTGGAAGGCCTGTTCTCGGAGAAGGCCAAGCTCATGGAAGCCTCGCTGTTCCTGGGCGCGGCCATTGCGATCACTGCCTTCCCGATGCTGGCGCGCATCATCCACGAGCGCGGCCTGACCAATAGCCCGTTGGGCACGCTGGCACTGACTGCAGGCGCGTTCGACGATGCGGCAGCGTGGTGCATTCTGGCGGTGGTGCTGGCCAGCTTCGGCGGCAGCTGGGGCAGTGCGTATCTGGCCATCGGCGGCGGCGTCGCGTATGCGGTGTTCATGCTGTTTGTCGGCCGGCACCTGCTGCGCCGCCTGGCCGATCACGTGGTGCCGGATCGGCCGCTCGGCAACAGCATGTTGGCGGTGGTGTTGATGCTGTTCTGCGTCAGCGCCTGGGCAATGGATGCGATCGGCATCCATGCCGTGTTCGGCGGCTTCCTGCTCGGCGTGTGCCTGCCCAAGGGCGCATTGACCGAAAAACTGCGCGAAATGCTGCAGCCGTTCGTGGTGGTGTTGCTGCTGCCATTGTTTTTCACCTATTCGGGCTTGAAAACCCAGCTCAGCGTCTTGCTGCAGCCGCAGATCATGCTGGCCGGTGCCGCCATCCTGGCGGCGTCGTTCATTGGTAAGGGCGTGGCCTGCTGGGCCGCCGCTCGCGCCACCGGCGAAAACAACCGCGATGCGATGGCGATCGGCTCGTTGATGAACGCCCGCGGGTTGATGGAGCTGATCATCATCAACATCGGCTTGCAGGCCGGGGTGATCGAGCAGGGGCTGTTCTCGGTGCTGGTGTTGATGGCAATCCTGTCCACCTTGATGGCCACGCCGCTGTTCAACTGGATCATGCGTCGCCATGCCAACGTGACCGACGCGGTGCCGAGTCTGCAACAGCGGTGAATACGCGCAGCCGCCTGGAGTACCGGGCCGCTGCGAGCGGTGCGGTGCACGCGAGAGCGCTTCAGCGCGAAAGCGGCAATTGCACGTGGGCCAACAACCCGCCGCCGGAGCGATTGCTGAGGGTCAGGCGGCCGTCGTGCGCCTGGCAGATGGCCGAGGCGATGGCCAGGCCCAGGCCGCTGCCGCCGGAGTGCCGCGCGCGCGAACTGTCCGCGCGCCAGAAGCGGTCCAGCAGGTGCGGCAGATGTGCAGGCTCCACGCCGGGGCCGCGGTCGCCGACCGTGACGATCACATGCGCGCCATCGCGATGCATCTGGATGTCCAGCGCCTTGCCCGCGGCGGCGTAACGCAGCGCATTGTCGATCAGGATGGAAAAGACTTGGCCCAGGCGATGACGGTCGGCATGGACGCGTAGTCCGGAAGGCGCGGGAGCGGTGATCGTCATCTGCAACGCATGGATGGTCGGGCCTGCCCATTCCACCTGCTCGGCCATCAGCTCGTGGAGATCGACGTCTTCGGGCTCCAGCACCAGTTGGCCGGCGCGCGCCAGCGACACCAGATGCAGATCGCCGATCAGCCGATTGATCTGTTCCAGCTGGCGATGCACCAGCCGGAGTTGTTCGGGTTCGCGTGGGAAGACCTCGTCCAGCATGCCTTGCACACGCCCCATGGCGGCGTTGAGCGGTGTGCGCAATTCGTGCGCCAGCATTGCGCTGGAGTCGCGCAATTCGCGTTCGTACTGCTGAAGCTTGCCGCTCATGGCGTTGAAGTCGTCAGCCAGCGCGGTGAGCTCGTCCGGCGCGCCGGACACCAGCTGCGCGCGTGCGCTGAAATCGCCATCGCTG
Source organism: Xanthomonas pisi DSM 18956 (assembly GCF_001010415.1). Classification (GTDB taxonomy): domain Bacteria; phylum Pseudomonadota; class Gammaproteobacteria; order Xanthomonadales; family Xanthomonadaceae; genus Xanthomonas; species Xanthomonas pisi. The sequence goes on along the minus strand of NZ_JPLE01000061.1, from coordinate 28,608 downwards.
ACCCGGTGCGCGGCGCTGGCGACCTGGGAAAATTGCCGTGAGAGCGGACGCGATGCGAGCAGGCCGCAGACCACAATCACCGGGATGGACAGCGTCACCATGGCCCACAGCATCCACCAATCCGGGTTGGCCAGTCCGGGCAGGAAATTTTCCAGGTCGTAGTACTGCTGGAACAACTGCCACAGACGCGCCTCGTTCGCAGTGGGCTGTTCGCGCAGTTGTTCGAGTTCGGCACGTGCAGCCGCCGGCAGTTTTCGCAGGATCAGGCTATCGCGCAGATTGAAATAGCACCACATGCCGAAGGCGATCACCACCACGGTCACCACCGCCAGCGCGCTCATCCGCAAGCCGACCCACATCCACAGCGGCGCTTGCCGGCGCCGGGCGATGAGGCGCCGCAAGGCGTTCATTGGAAGCGGTATCCCACTGCGCGCACGGTGACCAGCACGCCGGTGATGCCGTGCACTTCCAGCTTGCGGCGCAGGTTGTGGATGTGCGAATCCACCACCCGTTCCAACGCATCGCTGTCGGGCAGGCAGGCGTTGAGCAATTCGCTGCGGGTAAATGCCTTGAACGGGGTCTTGAGCAATAACGCGAGCAGATTGAATTCGGTCGGCGTCAGGTCGAGTGCGACGCTGTCGCCGGTTTCGCGTTGCACGGTGGCCACGACCGCGGCCGGATCCACGCTCAGGCGGCCGTGCCGCAACGGCTCGCCTGGCGCGCGCACTGCCACGCTTCGGCGCAGCACCGCATGCACGCGCGCGACCACCTCCTTGGGACTGTACGGCTTGACCACGTAATCGTCGGCGCCGTAACGCAGTGCTCCGAGCTTCTCCGGCTCGTCGCCGATGGCGGTCACCATGATGACCGGTGTGTCGCTGGCGCGGCGGATCGCCGACAGCACCTCGATCCCGCTGAGCTTGGGCAGCATAACGTCCAGCAGCACCAGATCCGGCACCCACTGGCGATGCAGGTGTATCGCCCGCTCGCCGTCTCCGGCGATGGCAACGTCGAAGCCGTCGCGACGCAGATAGGCATCCAGGATGCTGGCGCTATCGGCGTCGTCTTCCACCAGCAGAACCTTTTTGCCTGTCATGGCGTAGTGCCTGTCGTCTCGATCAAATCTGGATAAATCCCGAAAACAACCTGGACGCTGCGGGTCGAGGATGTCGGTCGAGATTGGCTCGTGTACTCCGACACCATGATTCCACAAATGATCGCGCACCGTTGTTCCCGTGCCCTGCATCTTGCGGCAGTTGCCGTGCTGCTGGGCGGCTGTTCATTGACGCCTACGTACCAGCGACCTGCGGTCACCGTGCCGGGCACCTTCGGCAGCTCGCAGGCGATGTCCGCCGCGGCAGCGAGCGCGCCGGTGGGTATCGAGCTGAATTTGCAGGAACGCGCGTTCGTGCAGGCGTTCGCGCCGGATCGCGATCTGCGGCCGTTGCTGCAACGCGCGCTTGCGCACAATAGCGACTTCCGTCGCGCCGCCTTGCAGGTGGAGCAGGCACGGGCGCAGTACCGCATCGAGCGGGCGGCGCGTGTACCCACCATCGGCGTGGGCGCACAACAGCTGCGGCAGCGTTTCGACGATCCGGCGCTGGACGCACGCTACCAACAGGATCTGGTCGTCGCCAACGCCGGCATCGGCAATGTCGAGCTGGATTTCTTCGGCAAGCTGCAGGCGATGTCGGAGGCGGCGCGGCAGCGCTATCTGGCCAGCACCTATGGACGCGATGCGGCGCGTGGCGCGCTGATTGCCGAGGTGCTGCGCGCCTATACCGCCGAACGGGCAAGCGCCCAGGTGCTGCAGCAGTTGCAAGCAGCCGATGCCGACAGCACTGCGCTGCTGGCGATCGCACAGCAGCAGTACCGGATCGGGCTGATCGCACGCGAGCAGCGCGATAGCCAGCAGCACCAGGCCGATCAGGCCCACGTCGCGGCACTGCAGGGAGCCGACGACCACGCTGCGGCGTTGCGTGCGCTGCAGTTGCTGGCCGGTTACGACAGCGCGCCGGTGCCCGGCGACCTGCAGAGCCTGGTTGCCGCAGATACGCCCAGCACGGCATGGCGTGCGCTGGATTCCTCGCTGCTGCTGCAACGTCCGGACATCCAGCAGGCGGAACTGGAACTGCGCGCGGCAAACGCCGATATCGGCGCCGCACGCGCCGCGTTCTTTCCATCGATCACCTTGAGCAGCAGCGTGGGCACTGCCAGCGACGGCTTGAATGGTCTGTTTTCCGCCGGCCACGGCATGTGGAGCTTCAGCCCGCAATTGAATCTGCCGTTGTTCGATGGCGGCCGCAATCGCGCCAATCTTGCGTTGGCGCAGGTGCGCCAGCGCGCCGATGTCGCTGCCTACGAGCAGGCGATTCAATCCGCCTTCCGCGAGGTTGCCGATGCGCTCGACGCACACGCCACCTTGGCCGAGTCCGAGCCACGCGTGCGTGCGCAGGCCGAGCGTGAGCAGTTACGCGTGACGCGGATGGCCAGGCGCGTGGACGCAGGCCTGGAAGACCGTACCACGCTGTTGAGCGAGCGCCTGCGCACGACGCAGGCACAACTGGATTACCTGACCACCGCACGCCAGCGCGTGCTGAGCCGGATCGCGCTGTTCCAGGCGTTCTACGGCGTTTGTCTGCCCCCCCTTTCTTGATTGATGACGGAGATTTTCATGGCCATTGTGTTTTCCACGCAGCTGCGTCGATGCGCCGCCCTGCATGTTTCGCTGTTGGCTTCCAGCCTGCTCCTGCCGTGCCTTGCGCAGGCGCAGACCGATCTGACCGGCAGCTCGCGGCTGCTGGGCGACCATACCGAGATCACCGTGGGCGCGGCAGCGGTTGCGGCGCCGCGCTACGCCGGCGCCGAGCGCGCACGCGTGCAGGCCAACCCGGTGCTGGTGGTGCAGCGCGGCATGCTGTTCTTCGATGCCGCGCGTGGCGCGGGCCTGCAATTCCAGAGCGACTCCGGTTTCTATGCGTCGCAATCGGTGTATTACGACCTGGGCCGGCTGCAACGCGACAACGACTGGCGTCCGGGTTCGCGGGTGTTGGCCGGCATGGGCGACGTGCCGGGATCGGTCACGGCGCGCACGCTGCTGATGCAGCAGATCACCCCGTACGTCAACGTCAATGCGGAAGCCGAATTCGCGCTCAAGGACGCTGCGCGGCGCAATCGCTATCGCGCCGGGGTGGAGTTCACCCTGCTGCACAGCGCCAGCGACACGGTGACGCTGGATCTGGACGTGCATGCCGGTGACCGTCGTTTCAATCAGGCGTATTTCGGTGTCACCGATGCGCAGTCCGCACGCTCGGGCTTGCAGCGCTTCAATGCCGGCTCGGGTGTCTATGCCGCTGCGGTGGGTAGCAGCTGGACGCACTCGCTGGGCGATCACTGGGCCACCACGGTGGGCGTGACCGGAACGCGTTATGCCGACAACGCCGATGACAGCCCGCTGGTGGTACGCCGCAGTTTTGTCAGCGGCACGTTTGCAGTGACCTATAGCCGCTGAGCGGCGCATGGCAGGGGAGAGCGTGATGATGGAATTCTTTCGCAGGATGGCGTGGTGCAGTCTGGTGCTCGTGCTGGCCGGTTGCAGCCGGCCGGATGCGCCGGCTGCCGAGACACCGCGGGCGGTCAAGCTGGAGCGCTTCGGTGCCGATCACACCGGATGGCTGCAGGTGCCGGCGATGGTGCGTCAGGAACAGCGCGCCGAGTTGGCATTCGAGAGCGGCGGACGTATCGCCGCCTTGCTGGTGGATGTGGGCGATCACGTGCAGAAAGGGCAGGTCCTGGCACGTCTGGATGCCGAGCCGCTGCAGTTGCGCCAGCAGCAGGCCGATGCAAACCTGCGTGCGGCGATGGCACAGTCTGGCGAGCGGCAGCTGCAACTGCGCCAGCAGCAGGCCATGTTCGACGATGGTGCCAGCTCTGCGGCCACGCTGGCCGCCGCACGTGCGGCGGCGGATGCGGCAAGCGCGCAGCTGCAGGTGGCAAGGGCCGACCTGGCGCTGGCGCGCCGCGCATCGCGTCTGGGCGAGGTGCGCGCACCGTTCGATGGCAGTGTGATCGCACGCCTGCAGCAACCGCAGACCGATGTGGCGGCGGGGCAGGTGGTGCTGCAGGTGGAAGGGCAGGCGCATCTGCAATTGCTCGCCAATCTGCCGCCGGTTGCTGCCGCCGGGCTGAGGCCTGGGCAAACCGTGCAGGCCACGCTGGCCGACGAGCCTGCGGTGCCGCTGACGTTACGCGTGCGCAGCCTGTCCAGCCGCCTGGATAACGGCGCCACTGCGCTGGCGATTCTCGAGGTGGTACGCGCGCCACAAGCCTTGCGCAGTGGCGACAGTGTCCTGCTGCAATTGCCTGCACATGCCGCAGGCGCGCCCAGCGTGCCGCTGTCGGCGGTATTGCCCAGGCTCAATCGTCAACAGGCCAGCGTGTTCGTGTATCGGCCGGCACAACGGATCGTGGTCGAGCGTGCGGTCGAACTCGGGTCGATCGTCGGCGGGCGGATCCAGGTCCAGCGCGGATTGCAGGCAGGCGAACAGGTGGTCAGCACGGGCGTGGGCTTCCTGATCGATGGCCAGCCGGTGATGCCGTTTCAGGCGCAAACGCAGCTGGGCGGAGTGCAGGCGCCATGATGCTGACCCGGATGGCGATGACGTCGAGCCGGCTGACGTTGTTTGCGGCAGTGATGATTCTGGTTGGCGGCATCGTGGCGTTCGTCGGATTTCCCTCGCAGGAGGAACCGTCGGTCACCGTCCGCGACACCATCGTGTCGGCGTCGTTTCCGGGCATGCCCAGCGAGCAGGTGGAAACCCTGCTGGCGCACCCGATCGAAGAGCGCTTGCGCGAACTGGCCGGCATCAAGCGCATCGTGACCACGGTGCGGCCCGGCAGCGCGATCGTGCAGCTGACCGCTTACGACGATGTGCAGGATCTGCCGGCGTTGTGGCAGCGCGTGCGCGCCAAGGCGACCGAGGCCGGTGCGCAGCTGCCTGCGGGAACGCTCGGGCCATTGATCGACGACGACTTCGGCCGGGTGTCGGTGGCCTCGATTGCGGTCACGGCGCCAGGTTTTTCGATGAGCGAGATGCGTGCCCCGCTGCGGCGCATGCGCGAGCAGCTGTACACCTTGCCGGGCGTGGAGCAGGTGAGGCTGTACGGGCTGCAGGACGAGCGCGTCTACGTGGCGTTCGATCGCGCGCGGCTGCTGGCCACCGGGCTGAGCCCGGCCAGCGTGATGGCGCAGTTGCGCTCGCAGAATGTGGTGGCCTCCGGCGGCCAGACGACGGTCTCCGGGTTGGCGATGACGGTTGCGACTTCCGGCGAGATACGCACGCCTGCGCAGTTGCAGAACCTGCTGCTGACCTTGCCGACAGCGAACGCCACTGGCGCGCGCGAGGTGACCTTGGGCGAGCTGGCGCAGGTGCAGGTGATGCCGGCCGATCCGCCGGAAAGCGCGGCCGTCTACCAGGGCCAGCCAGCGGTGGTGGTGTCGGTGGCGATGCAGCCCGGCAGCAATATCGCCGAGTTCGGTAAAACGCTACGCGCCAAGCTGGACGAGACCGCGCACCAGTTGCCCGCAGGGTTCGCGCAGCACGTGGTCACCTTCCAGGCCGACGTGGTCGAGCGCGAGATGGACAAGATGCACCACGTCATGGGCGAAACCATTGTCATCGTGATGGCGGTGGTGATGCTGTTCCTGGGCTGGCGCACCGGCCTGATCGTCGGCGCGATCGTGCCGCTGACCATCTTCGCCTCGTTGATCGTCATGCGCGTGTTGAGCGTCGAACTGCAGACGGTGTCCATCGCCGCGATCATTCTTGCGCTTGGCCTGCTGGTGGACAACGGCATCGTCATTGCCGAAGACATCGAACGCCGCCTGGTTGCGGGAGAAGAGCGTCGTCAGGCCTGCATCGCAGCCGGCCGTACCCTGGCGACCCCGTTGCTGACCTCCTCGTTGGTGATCGTGCTGGCGTTTTCGCCATTTTTCTTCGGCCAGACCAGCACCAACGAATACCTGCGCTCGCTGGCCACCGTGCTCGGCGTGACGCTGCTGGGTTCGTGGCTGCTCAGCATCACGGTGACGCCGCTGTTGTGCATGTACTTCGCCAAGGCGCATGTTGCACAAGACAGCGACACCGAAGAATCACGCTTTTATCGTAGCTATCGCCGTGTCATCGAACGCGTGCTGATGCACAAGGCGCTGTTCATCGCCGGGATGGTGGCGATGCTGGCGGTGGCGGTCACGGTGCTGGTGTCGATCCCTTACGATTTCCTGCCCAAGTCCGATCGTCTGCAGTTCCAGATGCCGGTGACCCTGCAGGCGGGCACGGACGCGCGCGAAACCCTGCGCACGGTGAGCGAGCTGAGCCGTTGGTTGGCCGATCGCCGCGCCAATCCGGAGGTTGCCGACAGCATCGGCTATGTCGCCGACGGCGGCCCGCGCATCGTTTTGGGCCTGAATCCACCATTGCCTGCAGCCAACATGGCGTATTTCACCGTGAGCGTGCGGCCCGGCACCGACATCGATGCAGTCATTGCACGGGTACGCGCGCATGTCCGCAGCCGCTTTCCCGCGGTACGCGCCGAACCGAAGCGGTTTTCGCTGGGCGCGACCGAAGCCGGGATGGCGGTGTATCGGGTGGTCGGCCCCGACGAAGCGGTACTGCGCAGCAGTGCGGCGGCCATTGCCAAGGCGCTGCGCGCAGTGCCGGGCACCGTGGATGTGCAGGACGACTGGCAGGCGCGCATTCCGCGCTACGTGGTGCAGGTGGACCAGCTCAAGGCCCGGCGTGCCGGCGTGAGCAGCGAGGATGTCGCCCAAGCGCTGCAGGCGCGCTACAGCGGCGTGGACGCCTCGTTGCTGCGCGACGATGGCAGCTCGGTGGCGATCGTATTGCGTGGCAGTGCGCAGGAGCGTGCCGCCGATGGCACGCCCGGCGACACCCTGGTGTACGCGCAAGCCGGCGCTGCGCCGGTGCCGCTGGCGGCGGTCGCCACGGTGCTGCGCGACAGCGAGCCCTCGGCGATCCAGCGGCGCAATCTGAGTCGAGCGATCACGGTCACCGCACGCAATCCACGCTTGACTGCGACAGAAATCGTCGAGCGGCTGTCGGCGCCGATGGCCGCGCTCAAGCTGCCGCCCGGTTATCGGCTGGAAATCGGCGGCGAGCTGGAGGATTCTGCCGAGGCCAATCAGGCGCTGCTGCAATACATGCCGCACGCACTGGGCGCGATCCTGCTGCTGTTCGTGTGGCAGTTCAACTCGTTCCGCAAGCTGTTCATCGTGATGTCGGCGGTGCCGTTCGTGTTGATCGGTGCGGCATTGGCTCTGGTGATCACCGGGTATCCGTTCGGCTTCATGGCTACCTTCGGCTTGCTGGCGCTGGCCGGGATCATCGTCAACAACGCGGTACTGCTGCTGGAGCGCATCGAGGCCGAACTAGCCGATGGCCTGCCGCGCCGCGAGGCGGTGGTCACTGCAGCGGTCAAGCGCCTGCGCCCGATCGTGATGACCAAGCTCACCTGCATCGTCGGCCTGATCCCGCTGATGCTGTTCGCCGGCCCGCTGTGGACCGGCATGGCCATCACCATGATCGGAGGCCTGGCGTTGGGCACCCTGGTGACGCTGGGCTTGATTCCGATCCTGTACGACTTGCTGTTCGGCCTGCGGTGGTCTGGTCGTGGGGCTGCGGATCATGGAGCTGGCGGCGCATGAAGACATGGTCATCGACGTCACTGCACAGCGTCCGTTGGGTGCTGCTGTGCGCAGTGCTCGGCAGTGGTTGCGCAATGGTGACGCTGAAGCCGGTGACACCCGAGGCGTATCTGCAAACACTGCGTGGCGACGCATTGAGCACCGGCACACTCGGGAGTGGCACGCTGGAGAGTCTGCGCGTGCTCGGACTGGATGCGGGCAGTTGTGCCGATGCGCGCAGTCAGTGCGTTGAACAGCTAATGCACGGCGCTGGCCTGCCGCAGGAGCGGCGCCTGTCTGCGGCAGCGGAGGTGTCGCTATTGCAGGCGCTCAAGCGGCGTCCTGCCGCCGGCGCGCAGGTTTCCGATGCGGAGTTGACCCGCTGGTTGCAGACGGCGCGCTACGCGTATGCCTATCTGTTCTACAGCGGGCGTTCGCCCAGCGAGCGTGCGTTCGAGGATCGCCAGACCCAGGTGCGCGATTACTACAACTATGCGACCGAGCAGAGTGTCGCCGCGTTGTTCCAACGCTACCGGCAGGCAGAACCGCGCGACGGCGAGTTGACCCGGTTGCCGGCACCCGCGCCGTGGACGGTCACGCTGGATGTCAGCGAGCTGGGGCCGATCGAGCAGATGCCGATGCCACAGGCAATCCTGTCTGCTTCGACGATGCGCTTCGACGGCTTGCGCAGCGTCTATCGTCGCGACGGCTTCGGCACCGCGATGGTGGCGGTGTTGCCGGGAACACATCAGGCGCCTCCCGCAGCGGATGCGGACATCGCCACCGGCGACTTCAATGAAATGCACACGCCCAATGTCACGGTGCTGCTGCGCTTCCATGGCAGCTCGCTGGCCCAGGTGCTCGGCAGCACGCAGGTGACGCTCGAAGGGCACGATCCACTGCAAACGGCCAGCTCCGGCTTCGGCGACTACCAGGCACCGCTGGCGGGCAACTTCACCGCCGGATATGGCGTGTGGCTGGCGCGCGCGGGTTTTGCCGATCAGTCGCTGCGAACGTTCTTTGGGCTGAAGCAGGGCATCAGCAAGCCGCAGGTGTTCATGCTTCAGCCTTACGACCCGAACCGACGGGTGTTGCTCCTGCTGCATGGTCTGGCCAGCAGCCCGGAGGCCTGGGTCAACATGGCCAACGAAGTGTTGGGCGATGCGGCACTGCGTGAGCGTTACCAGATCTGGCTGGTCTATTACCCGACCAATCTGCCGCTGCCGTACAACCACATCGCCGTCCGCCGCACCATCGAGACCACCTTGCAGCACTTCGACCCGGCCGGCAACAACGCCGCGTCACATGGGATGGTGCTGGTCGGGCACAGCATGGGCGGCATCCTGGCGCGGCTGATGGTGTCATCCAGCCGAGGCGACACGCTCTGGTTGCGCCTATTTGGCGATCTGTCCCCAGACAGCGACCGCGTCGCACGTGCGCGCCGAAAACTCGGCCCGATGCTGGAGTTCACAGCGATGCCGTCCGTCGGGCGCGCGGTCTTCATCGCCGCGCCGCATCGAGGCACGCCTGCAGCGGACGGCATGTTGGCGGGAGTGGTGAGACGCTTCGTCGTCCTGCCGGCGACCTTGCTGGGCCGCTTTGCCGATGTCATGGACGTGGCCGGCACACGTCCAGATCGCCTGCCGACCAGCATGGATAATCTCCGCGACAGCGATCCGTTCATCCAGGCAGCAGCGGAGCTGTCGATCAGCCCCAACGTGCCGTATCACTCGATCATCGCGCGCCGCACGCTGCACGGCCCGCTGGCGAGTTCCGGCGATGGCTTTGTGCCGTATCGCAGTGCGCATCTGGATGGTGCCCGCTCGGAGAAGGTGATCCTGTCTGGCCACAGCGTGCAGGAGACGCCTGCCGCGATCCTGGAAATCCGCCGCATCCTGCGCCAGGACAGTGGTTTGCCGGATGCGCTGCCGGCGTCGCTGGAACCATTGGCTCGAGATGCGGTGCGATCGCAAGAGCCGTAACGCACGACTGGTTGCCGGCATCCTTTCGATGACGCTGCGCTGCAGTCCCTGGCCGGGCGCGCCATACTTGGCGTTGAGACAGGCGACCAAGACCCGATGACCAAGGCCAAGAAGAAAGCTGCGCAGCAGGCGGTGCCCGCGCCTGCGCCGGTGTATCAGCTGCATGTTTCGCTGGTGGAGAGCGCACCGTTGATCTGGCGCCGCGTGCTGGTGCCAGGAGCGCTGCGCCTGGCCACGCTGCATCGCGTGTTGCAACCGGTGATGGGCTGGAACGGCGCGCATCCATACGAATTCGACCTGGGCGGCGGCCGCTACGGCGAGTCCGGGCTGGATGTTCCAGACCGACCGCGGCTCAAGCATGCGGCCCGTGTCACGCTGGAAAGCGCGGTGGGCGAGCTGGAGCGGTTCGACTACTTCTACGGTGCCGGCGCGGGTTGGCAGCACCGCGTCCAGGTCGAGGCGATCCTGCCACCGGACGCGAGCCTGCGCGCGGGCCGTTGCGTGGACGGCGCCAGTGCCTGCCCGCCGGAAAGCAGCGAAGGAATCGACAGCTACCAGGCGTTGCTGCGGATCATCGCCGACCCGGAGCATGCGCAACATGTGCAGGAGCTGGCCACCCTGGGCGGGCGCTTCGATCCGGGCCATTTCGATCTGGCCGAGGTCAACCGCCTGCTCGCGCGTGTCCGCGAGTGAGCGCGACCGACGCCTCATGATCTGCAGTGATGCCCAGGCCATGCATGGCCTGGGCAACCGAGATCGATCCGGTTGCCTGCCGCGCGCATCGCAGCCTGCCGTGCAGGTGATGCTGCAGCAACCCGACGCCAGCGCCACTGCAGCTTGACGCGCGATCAGCTAGCCTGATCTCCCGGTGTTTCCCGAAAGTGTCTGCAATGTTCCGCTGGTTCGAGTCCCTGATCGATATCTTCCCGCCCATCGAGCGGGAGATGCCGCCCCGCAGTGTGTGGCGTTTTTATCTGCATTATCTGCGGCCGTTATGGCCGATCCTGCTGGCCACGCTGATCGCCGGGCTGTTGCTGGCCCTGGTGGAAGTGGCGATGTTCGACTTCCTCGGGCGCATCGTGGACATGCTGGCCGAGCGGCCGGGAGCGGACTTCTTTCGCCGTCATGCCGGCGAGTTGCTCTGGATGGCGGCGATCACGCTGGTGGCGCGGCCGCTGTTCACCGGGCTGCACAACCTGCTGGTCAACCAGGCGATCGTGCCGGGCCTGAGCAACCGCTCGCGCTGGTTGATGCACAACTACGTGGTGCGGCAGAGCCTGGGCTTTTTCAACAACGATTTCGCCGGCCGCATCGCCAACCGGGTGATGCAGACCGGTACCTCGCTGCGCGAGTCGGCGGTGCAGATGGTCGATGCGCTCTGGTACATCGTGGTCTATACCGGCAGCGCGTTGTGGCTGTTCGCGCAAGCCGACCCGTGGTTGATGGTGCCGCTGCTGCTCTGGCTGGTGGTGTATGTGGCGCTGATGGCGTTCTTCGTGCCGCGCATGAAGGCGCGCGCCTGGATCGCATCGGATGCGCGCTCCAAGGCGACCGGGCGCATTGTCGATGGCTATACCAATATTTCCACGCTCAAACTATTCGCCCATGCCGGCCGCGAACAAGCCTATGTGCGCGACGCGATCGACGAACTGGCGGTCAAGCATCGCGGGCAGACGCGCGTCACCACGGCGATGGACACCGCCATTGCCGTGGCCAACGGCTTCCTGATCGTCGGCACCTGCGCCCTGGCGTTGTGGCTGTGGAGCCGCGGCCAGATCAGCGTGGGCGCGATCACGCTGGCCACCGGTCTGGTGATCCGTATCCACAACATGTCCGGCTGGATCATGTGGACGGTCAACGGCATCTTCGAAGATATCGGCAGCGTGCAGGACGGCATGCAGACCATCTCGCAGCCGGTGCTGGTACAGGACGCGCCGAACGCGGTGCCGCTGCAGGTGACGCAGGGCCAGGTGCGGTTCGAGCACATCCATTTCCACTACGGCAAACGCGGCGGTGTGATCGCCGGGCTGGATCTGCAGGTGCGTGCCGGCGAGAAGATCGGCCTGGTCGGGCCATCGGGTGCGGGCAAGTCGACCCTGGTCAACGTATTGCTGCGTCTGTACGACCTGGAGCAGGGACGCATCCTCATCGACGGGCAGGACATCGCCCAGGTCACCCAGGAAAGCCTGCGCGGGCAGATCGGCCTGGTCACCCAGGACACCTCGCTCTTGCATCGCTCGATCCGCGATAACCTGCTGTATGGCCGGCCGCAGGCCAGCGATGCGCAGATGCTGGAAGCGGTGCGCAAGGCGCGCGCGGATGGCTTCATCGACACGTTGGTCGATGGCGAAGGCCGGCGCGGATTCGATGCCTTTGTGGGCGAACGCGGGGTCAAGCTGTCGGGCGGTCAACGGCAGCGCATCGCCATTGCGCGGGTACTGCTGAAGGATGCACCGATCCTGATCCTGGACGAGGCCACCTCGGCGCTGGATTCGGAAGTGGAAGCGGCGATCCAGGACAGCCTGGACGCGTTGATGGGCAACAAGACGGTGATTGCGATCGCGCACCGGCTGTCCACCATCGCGCGCATGGACCGGCTGGTGGTGATGGACGCCGGACGCATCGTCGAGACCGGCACGCATGCAGAATTGATCGCGCAGGGCGGGCTGTATGCACGCCTGTGGGCGAGACAGACCGGAGGGTTTGTTGCGGCGGATGGATGAGTCGAACGATGCTTGAGTGCTTGAGTGCTTGAGTGCTTGAGTGCTTGAGCGCTTGAGTGCTCGATGCTCGATGCGAGAGCTCGCAGGCGGGCGTAGTAACGTCGAGATCTAGCCCCTCTCCCGCGTGCGGGAGAGGGGTTGGGGTGAGGGTACGGGGCAAAGCCACTCGCTGGTCGGCCATACGAGGCTTCGCCTGTACCCTCATCCGCCCCTTTGGGGCACCTTCTCCCGAAGGGAGAAGGGTCACCCGTTCTCCCTTCGGGAGAAGGGAGACAGGCAGCGCCTCATCCGTCTGCTGGAGCAAGTCCCTCTCCTGCGGGAGAGGGGTTGGGGTGAGGGTACGGGGCGAACCACTCGCTGTTCTGCCATACGAGGCTTCGCCCGCGCCCTCATCCGCCCCTACGGGGCACCTTCTCCCGCATGCGGGAGAAGGGCACTCGCTCTCCCCTCGGGAGGACGATCAATCACTCGATCGGCTGGTCCAGCATCAACTCGCGTGCAAAGCGCACCGGCGGCGCGCCATAGGACAGCATCTTGTCGTGGTAGGCCTTCAGGTTGAAGTCCTTGCCCAGCTTGTCCTGCACCGCCTTGCGCGTATCCAGGTGTTCCTGCACGCCGACGAAGTAGGTCGGCAGCTGCGCCGACGACAGCTGCGCGCGCACCCATTTGCCGGAGGCCTCGCTTTCCTGCTGGAAGGTGTCGTGGGTCATCAGGTGCATCGCCTTGTCGCGATCCCAGCCGTCCACATGCACGCCCTGGTCGAGGATGGCGTTGGCGATGGTGCGCAGGTAGAACTTGAGCTGCACCAGGTGGAACAGCGGGTCGTTCTCCAGATAGCCCTGTTCCTGCATCATGCGTTCGGTGTACACCGCCCAGCCTTCGGCGAACATGCCCGAGCGCAGCACCGCACGCAGCGTGGAGGGGAACTTGGCCGAGTGCCAGCCTTCCAGGTAATGGCCCGGCGTGCCCTCGTGGATGCTGAGCAGATGGATCATGCGGGTGTTGTACTCGCGCAGGAACGAGTCGACCTGCTTGTCGTTCCAATCGTCGGGGATCGGCGACACCGCGTAGAAGGTCTTGAGATTCTTGTCGAGCGGGCCGGGCGAATCGCAATACGCCACCGCCACGCCACGCTGGAATTCCGGCATCAGGATGATGTCCACCGGCGAATCCGGCAGCGTCATCAAATCCTTCTGGCGCACGAATTCAGTGGATTGCGCCAGCGCCGCCTTGGCTTCGTCCACCACCTTGTCGCGCGCGGGCTTGTCGGCATAGGCCAGTTCCAGTGCGGCTTCGATCGCGGCCTGCTGCTGGTCGTCGCTGGGCGCGGCGGGCAGCTTCGGCGCACCTTGCCTGTCCTTGAGCACGGTCCGCGCGATGTCGTACATCTGGCTGCGCACGCGTTTGAGTTCGGACTCCGCCCGCTGTTTGATGTCGGCGCGCGACAGCGACGACAGCAGCGCGAATTTCAGCTTCTGGTCGTACTTGTCCGCACCGACGCGGAAATCGCCCTTGGCATTGGGCACCAGCACGGTGTCCAGCCAGGTCTGCTGCTCGGTCACGGCCTTGCGCAGGTTGTCGATGGCCGCCTGCGCGCGCGCCGCTTCGATCGGACCAAGCTGGCTGATGTTGGGCGCGATCAAGGTGTCGACGATGCTCAGGATGCCCTTGTTCTGCTTGGCCACCGTCTCGGCGTGGATCCTGGGCACGCGCGCCGGGTCCAGGTTGGCGCGTGCCTGGGCGAAGATGCTGGGGATCTTTTCCATGCGCTGGGTGGCCGACGCCAGCCGCTCGGGCAGCGGCGCGAACTCGCGCGCCATCAGCCCGTACAACGCGCTGCCGGCCAGGCCGTTGTAGACCTGCGGGTCCCAGGCCCAGCTCTGCAGGACCTCGGTGTTCCAGATTTCCGACTGCAGCTGGTTACGCAGGATCGCCGCATCGACCTGGTTCTCGCGCGACAGCTTGGCGACGTCGATCGCATCCAGCTCGCCCAGCAGCTTCTTGCCGGCCTCCAGGCTGCGCTGGCGCCCGGCGGTGCTGAGATCGTCGATCTGCGTATCGAAGCGGTGATCGCCGGTCTGGGTGGCGGTGACCGGCGACAGCTGCATCCAGGTGTCCAGGGCTCGCTTGGACAGCGCGGCAAAACGCGCATCCGGGGTCTGCGCATCGTGCGCACCGGCGGGCGGGGCGGTACCGGCGCGCGGCGATTCGGGCTGCTGCTGGCAGGCGCTCAGGCCGGCGATCAGGGCGAGGACAAGCAGGCGTTGACGCATGGTGGGTCCTGGTGGAGTCAATCTGCCAGCATAGGCAACTGCGCGGTTGTCCGCATCCGCCATTGGTTTAGAGTGGCGGTCGACTCGGTGCGTCGCGCGCCAAGCGGGTTCGGCCGGCATGCTGAATCGGCCGGTCTCCGGCAGGGGTCCTGGCTGGCGCCTTGCCCGCCGTCGTGTCGCCACCGTATGCCTGTTGCACGCCACAGCGAGGTGGCGCATTCCAAGGAGGAACACCATGTTGTATGCCGGTAGCTGTCATTGCGGACGCATCGCCTTCGAGCTGGAGACCGATGCCCCGATCACCGAGGTCTACGACTGCAATTGCTCGCTGTGCCGCCGTCGTGGTGGCCTGCTCTGGTTCGGCACGCGTACCCAGCTGCGCCTGCAGGCGGACCCGGACGCGGTCGGCACCTACCGCTTCAATCGCCACCATATCGATCATCATCATTGCCCGCAGTGCGGCATTGCGCCCTTCAGCGAGGGCGCCAACCCCAAGACCGGCGAAGCCAGCTTGGCGGTCAACGTCCGCTGCCTGCCCGCGCTGGATCTGGCCACCTTGAACGTGCAACAGGTCGACGGAGCCAGCCTATGAGGCGCGGCACGCGCTGGCCCGGCATCGCGCTGCTGGTCGGCTGGGCCCTGTGCGGGTGCGCGCGGCCTCCGGGTGAGATGGCCGCAGATGGCGGTGCCCCGGCACCGCCCGCGCCGCCAGCCGCCCAAGGCGATGCTCTTGCGTACGAACACGATGTGCGGATCGAGTTGCCTGCCGATCAGATCGGCCATCGCATCGCGGCCGTGCGCGCTGCCTGCCAGAGCGCGCAGTTCGGCACCTGCGCGCTGTTGGCGGTGGAACAGGATGGCGGACGCGAGCCCAGCGGCAGCGTTCGCGTGCGCACGGTGCCCGATGGCATCGAGCCCTTGGTGCAACTGGCCGGCCAGCACGGAGAGGTCGCGGCACGCAGCACGCGCACCGAGGATCTGGCCCAGCAGATTGCCGATACCGGCCTGGCGCAGGCACGCCTTCAAAAGGAGCACGCGCGTCTGCTAGAGTTGCAGCAGCGCCGCGATCTGGCGGTGAGCGATCTGCTTGCATTGTCCAAGCGCCTGGCCGAGATCGAAGCCCAGGCGCAGCAGACCCAACAGGAGTCCGCGCAGCAGCAACGCCGTATCCGCACGCAGTTGCTGACGCTCAACTTCCGCAGTACGGGCGGGGAGCAGGGCAGAAGCGAGATCGCGCAGGCCACTGCCGAGTTCGGGCAGGTGTTCTCCTCCAGCGTGGCGTTCGTGATCCGCGCAGTCGCGGCATTGCTGCCAGTGGCGCTGGTGGCGGCGATCGCCGGATGGCTGTTGTTGCAGGCGTGGCGCTGGCGCGCGCGGCGACGCAGGACCTCCTGACCTGCATGCGGCTGGGCGGCATTGCCGCACCAGCCAGGTGCCGTAGCCGGCAGCGTGCGCCCTTGAAGCCGCGCTTGCTGCGTCGTGCAGGCCGCAGCATGAGATCCGGCGTGGACGAGGGCAGGCCGACTGCAGACATCGATCGATGCTGCAGTCGCGCCCAACGCAGGCTCAGCCTTCGTCGAATTCGTATTCGACAAACACATCCAGCTGCAATGCCAGTTCCTGCACGGCGTCGCGCACCTTCTGCGCGGTCGCCTCGTTGCCGGCTTCCACTTCGAACTCGTGGCTGCCCGGACCTTCGTCGTCGGACAGGCCGGCCGAGCTGGAATCGTCGTCGTCCAGATGCGGCATCAGGTCGTCCACTTCTTCGACGTGCTCGATGCCTTCGATGCTCTGCAACAGGTTGGCGATGGCACGCGCGTCGTCGTCGGTGCCGGTGATACGCATGCGAAGAGTCGGCATGGGAGAGCTTCCTTGGATTGGGGACCCAAAGCCTAGGCAGCCGTCAGGCAAGATCGGGTGATGGCTGCGTGCGCTTGCCGCTCACGGGCGCCGCGCGGTCGCCTGTGCTGCGGTGGTCTCCAGCACCGGCACCAGCAGGGCCTGGGCGGCAGTGCGCAGCAGCGCCGGTGCGATGTAGCGATGGTGCACGCCGTCCACCAGGGCCATGTACACGCGGCCAAACCTGTTGCGGCAGGCCACGCGCGTCTCCAGGCTGAGCTCCACGCTGCCATCCTCCAGCACCTCCACGCCTACGCTGCTGCGGAAGACCAGGTGGCGGTCGTCGGCGCCCAGCAATACCTGCACGCGTCGGTCCAGTGGTGCGTTGTCTTGCGCAAGTACCGGGAATCGCCCTGCGAACAGGCAGTCGCGCTGTGCCGACAGCAACGAAGACACCGGGCAGCCCAGCGGAGAGGTCCGCAACTGCAGCGGCGCCACCAGCGCATTGCGCAGCCGCATCAACCAGGTCACGCCGCGCGGCGCGCGCTCGGTGAACCCCTCCAGCAGCAACGCCATCAAGGTGTGCGCACCGCGTTGACGCAACTGATGCGGCTGCAGGCGCAGACGCACGCTGTCCTGATGATCGAAGCCCTGCAGGTGCCGGGTCAGCAGCGAGCCGGGCTTGGGCTCGGCATGCACGCTGACCTGCGCCAGCTGCGGTGCCATTGCAACGAACCCCACCGGCCGACGCAGCCGGCTCACTGCCTGGCGCAGCCTGCCGCTGAGCGCGCGCAGCCGGCCGCACCATGCAGACCTGCTGCTGCCTGGCGATGCGGCCAGCGACAGGCGCACGGTGGGGATCTGCAGCGCGCGCGCCTGCGCCGAGGCCAGTAGCCCGATCACCGCCTCGGGCAGCGTTTCGGTGAGCGTGGCGATATCGGCGGTGCCGGACAGCACGCGTGCGCGCACCGCATCGCTCAACGCGCCGCCGGCCTCATCGCTGTGGCAGGACAGTGCGAAGAACGCCGGGTGTGCGGCTTGCGCTTTGAGCGGTGCGAACTGATGCCAGGTGCCGCCGCCAAAGCGCACGGTGAATAGACAGTCGGCCGGTAGATCGATATGCCGCAACGCCGCCAGAAAGTGCTGCGGATCCTGTTCGATCTGTTCCATCGAGGCGGTGCAGAAGCGCAGTTGCGCGCCGCTGCTGCCGGTGATGGCGGTGAACATGCGATGGCCGGCGTGGCGATGGAACGGGTGGCCGTTGGCGCCCACCGCAAACGAGAACAGCGCGGTCGATTCGCCGTGCGCAAAGTCGGTGCCGGCCAGGCGTGCCGATGGCTCGTCCAGCGCATCGTGAAAACTGGGATGCGCGCGCTGGCGGCGGCAGGCCTGTTCGATCAACGGGTTGCCTGCGCCCACGCCCAGCTGTGCGATCAGCGTGATCTCCACCGGCAGACCGCCGCTGTAGGACTCCAGACGGACTGACGGAAAACCTGCCTGTGCGTCGGCAGGGCGTTGCTGGGGCGTGCTGAACATCGGCATGAGTCCTTTGCGGCCGGAGGAGGGTCAGGAGGTCTTTTTGGTCAAGGCACGCGCCTTGCGCTTGAGCGGCGCCGAGGCCGGGCAGACTTCGAAGGCAAAGCTGCTGAGCGTGTTGACCATGTTGTCCGGGGTGAGCCGGTAGACCACGAACTGGCCGCGCCGTTCGCTGGACACCAGCCCGGCGCTTTCCAGCACCGACAGATGTCGCGAGATGGCCGGCGCGCTCATTTCGAACAATTGCCCGATCTGGCCGGCGGTGAGTTCCTGGTCTGCCAGGCACGCCAGCATCTTGCGGCGGGGCTGGGAGGCGAGGGCTTCGAAGATGCGGTCGATGGACATAAGGGCTTAAGTAATTAACGAATTAGCTAATTAATTGATTTTCTGGCGGCCGATGTCAAGCGTTTTTTCGGCGCGGCGCTGCCCGGCGGTGGTCGAGCGCGGCTGGCGCCTGGTACCAGCGTTGCCGTGATGGGGGATGCCGGGCGTCTGGTGCGCGGGATCTGCCCGCGGGGCAGGTCGCAGCCGATGGGTGCTGAAGGTTGTTGCGGTCGGCGGCCTGCAGCCCAGGCATGCCAGATCAGTCCGGCAGCACCGGCTCAGGCACCGCGCTCAAGTCCTCCAGGCAGGCAGGGCCCGGCATGCAAGGTCGCAGTGATGCAAGCAGCCGCCTCAGGCCGCAGGCAGTGCCAGCAGCTCTGCCGGCAAGGCAGGCATCGGGGTACGTTCGTCCAGGGCTTCGCGTTTGAGCCAGTCGATGAACAACGCTGCGGCCGGGCTGGGCTCGCGGTGGCTGGGGTGCACGATGTAATACGCGTAACGGGCTTTGAGCGTGGGGCCTGGCAGCCGTACCAGTTCGTAGCGCTGCAGGTAGGGTTGGGCAATGTGCTTGCGTGCCAGCACCGCGCCCAGGCCGTACACCGCCGCGCGCATCGCATCGGTGCTGTCGTTGAAGGTATGCATCGGCGGCAGCGTGGTGCCGAGCACCTGGGCGGCGCGAAACCAGTCGCGCCAGCCCTGTGGCGACATATCGCTCAGCAGCGGCAACCGGGCGATCTGCGCCGGTGTGCGCAGTGCCGCCACTTCCGGCAACGACGGCGAGGCCACCGGGAACAGCTCATCGTCCATCAAATGGTGCGAAGTCAGTCCGGGCCATGCGCCTTGCCCGTACCGAATACCCAGTTCGGGGCCGCCTTCTTCGAAACGCGAAAACGCCGGGTCCGATTGCAGGTCCAGGCGGATGTGCGGATGGGCGCGGCAAAAGCGCGGCAGGCGCGGCAACAGCCAGCAGTACGACAGCGAGCGCAGCGTGGTCACGCGCAGCGGGATGGCATCTTCACGCGGATGCAGGTTGCCGGCCACCGCAGCGATCTCGGCCAGGGCGGCGGTGGCGGCGTCGGCCAGCTGGCGGCCTTCGGCGGTGAGCTTGACCCCGCGCGGCAGCCGCTGGAACAAGGTGGCGCCCAGCAGCGCTTCGAGCTTGCGCACATGGTGGCTGACCGCGCTGGCGGTGAGATGCAGTTCTTCGGCCGCATGCGCGAAGTTTTGATGGCGCGCGGCGGCGGCGAACACGCCCAGCGCGGGCAACAGGGTCGGGCGCAGATTCATCGAGACATGAGTCAAATTTGTGGCTGACCGCGATACTACGCGCTTGTCGCGCCCGCAGTGGCAGCCGATGCTGCGTCATCCCGTCGCGATGATCGTGCCATGCCCAGCTGTCTGCCCGCGCTTGTCTGCTGCCGTTTCAGGACCGCACGGCATGGTGCCGGAGCACGGCCATGAGTGCGCACCCGTCGACGCAGCCGGTGGTTGCGACGCGCGAATGGCGGACCCCGCTCGAGCTGGGTTTTCTCGGCATCGTGTGGGGGTGCTCGTTCCTGTTCATGCGTGTGGCGGCACCCAAGTTCGGCACGGTGGCCCTGGTGGAAATCCGCCTGGCACTGGGTGCGGCGGTGCTGTTGCCGTTTCTGTGGCTGGCGCGCGACCGCTTCCCCTTGCAGCGTTGGCCGATGCTGGCCGCGATCGGCGTGTTGAACTCCGCCTTGCCGTTCTTGCTGTTCGCGTGGGGCGCGCAGCATGCGCCGGCCGCCGTCGGTGCGATCTGCAATGCGATGACGGTGTTGTTCACCGCCTTGATCGCGTTCGTGTTCTTTGGCGAACGCATCGGCACGCGACGCGCGTTGGCCTTGCTGGTCGGATTCATCGGCGTGCTGGTGCTGGCGACCGGCAAATCGGCCGGGTTGAGCGTGGGCCCGGCGGCATTGGCAGGCGCCACCGCCTCGCTGCTGTACGGCATCGGCTACAACCTGGTGAAGCGCCACATGGGCGACCTGCCACCGGCTGCATCGGCGGCCTCCACGCTGGGCTGCAGTGCGTTGCTGCTGGCGCCGTTGGCCTGGCTGCAGTGGCCGACCACGCCGGTGCCGGCAGTGGCCTGGGTGTGCGCGACCGCGCTGGGCGTGGTCTGCACCGGGTTGGCGTTCCTGATGTATTACCGCCTGATCCAACGCATCGGCCCGGCACGCGCCTCCACGGTGACCTATCTGGTGCCGGTGTTCGGCGCACTGCTGGCGTGGTCGCTGCTGGGCGAACCGTTGACCTGGACGATGCTGGTGGCCGCGGTGCTGATCCTGGGCAGCGTCGCCTTCAGCCAGCGTGCGCGCTGAGGGCGGCGAACAAAATTAGTACGCTCGCCGCCAGGGACGCGCGGCCGGTACTCGGAATTCGGTGGGCGTGGATCACTGGACACTCCGGTTCCGCGTACGCCGACCGCACCGGTCTGATGACTGCCCGCTCTGCGTGTTGGCCGCGCCAAATCAGGCGCAGCCCGCTGTTACGAATCCCCAATCCCGAATCCCCAATCCCGAACTAGCCACCCGGCGGCGTCCGCACCGGCAGCGGCACATTGCATAGATCGATATGCCCGGCCGGGCGCTTGTAGAAATCGTCCTTGCGGTTGCGGCGCGCTTCGGCCACGTCGCGGAAGGTCTGGCTGTCGGTGCGCAGCAATTGCAACGGGGTGCGCTCGGGGACCGGTACCTCGCTGGCCAGGCGGATCGCACGGATCGGCGAGCGTTGCGCAGGGGCTTCGTAGAAGCCCATCGGGTCGGGGCCGCGCGGGATCACGCTCAGCAATTCCATGCCCTTGACCACGCGGCCGACCACGGTGATGTTGCGATCCAGCTGCCGCGGCGACTGCCCGGTCACCACATACAGCTCGGCGCCGATGCTGCTGTCTTCGTCGTTGTTGCGGCCCGCGCCCAGCGTGCCGTAGCAATGCGCCAGCCAGGCCTTGCCGCTGGCGCTGTCGCGCCCGACCGGAAAGCCGTCGACAAAGCCGACCTGCGGTGCCCAGCCATCGCTGTCTGGCAGGCGCTGGAAGTCCAGGCCCTGCGCCGCGCGCTCGAATTCGGCCGGCAGATGCGTCTTGGCCGAGCCCAACGATTTGGCCTTGCCCGGCGTCTCGCCGTCGGGGTCGCCGAACTGCACCACAAAATTATCCTGCGAGCGGTAGATGCTCAGCCCATCCCAGAAGCGTTCGTGGGCCAGCGTGCGGATGTTGCCCACGTGCTCGGGCGCAAACTGCGGCGCCAGTTCGATGATCACGCGGCCGGTGTCCAGCTCCAGATACAGCGTGCGATCGGGGTCGAGCACGCGCCACGCATTGGCCGGCGAGCTGTCCAGGATCTGTTGCGGGCTGCGATAGGCCGCGTGGGCGGTAGCGGGCAAGACCAGAGCGAGCAGGCAGGCAGAAACGACAGTGCGCAGCAGCATGAAGGCGACCAGCGAGGAGAGGTGCCTGATTCTTGACCAATGCGTGCAAGGACGCAAAGTTGATGCGTCGCTGGCGGCGACGCGGACGCACCACGCCAGCGTCGTGTCAGTGCTGGCTGCGTGCCGTCAGTCCGCCCGCATCGCAGCCATGACACTCCCATCGAACGGACGCGTCATGACCGATCGGCAATGGCTGTGGCGATCGCGTGCCTTGCCGCAGGTCGACGGGAGCTGCGATTACCGCGCCGGTTTGCGCTTGACGTAGAGCTGCTTGCGCACGCGCGCAACGACCTCGCCATCGCGGTTGTGGATCGCGTTTTCGAACCAGCGCAGATGCTTCTCTCCGCCGGCGGTGGCCTCGCGCAGGTCGGCGAGCATGCCGTTGTCGATCACAAAATCCGCGCTCACCGTGCCGCGCCCGGGTTTGACGAACTCGATGCTGCCGGCCTTGTCCCAGACGTAGTAGTCGCGCCCCAGGTTCTGCATGACCAGCAGCATCCAGAACGGATCGGTCATCGCAAACAGGCTGCCGCCGAAATGGGTGCCTTGAAAAAAACATGTTATACGCCCAGGGTTACGTAGACACTCAAGACCCTTGTTACGCGGAGCGCCGTTCAAACTCTACCTCTACAGGTGAAGGTCGCCAGTTGAACCATTGTGGCGGCTGGGGTTGTAGAACATCTCGATGTAGTCGAAATACCTCGGCGCGTGCAGCGTCCTTGGTGGGATAGATCTGCCGCCTGATCCGCTCGCGTTTGAGCATGAGCTCGCGACCATTAGAAAGAACAGTTCGGAGCTGATTGCGGCGACCGTCATGTTGCAAGACCGAATGGCTGAGGCAGTTGGCACTCTTCTCTTTCGGAAGCACATATCGGGTGATCTCGAAAGTGAGTTCTTCATCAGGGAGATCATTGCGACCTTAGATTTCTCCTTTGCCTTCAAACACCGGGTGTTCAACAGGCTGATTGAACAGACCGATGCACTGGATCCTATGCAGATTCTACCGGTCAAGGCTGCACTCAACAAAGTTATGGCGTGGCGCAATGCGTTTGCCCACGGCAAGGTCCTGCATGAGCACAACGGAGTATTCCTCCTGTAGTAATACTGCGGTGGTCATCAAAAGCAAGTGCTCGACGATGCATTCTTTGAGATGGTGGAAGAGACAGTCCGCCATTGCCTTTACACTTGCAATGAAGTCATCAGGCAAGCGCGGCTACCTCTCAGAGACGTTTCTCCATAGCACTCGGTCCCTGATAGGGTGTCCTCAACTCGTGGCCCGGTCTTGCCTGTGCTCCATTTTTTGATTGGCAATCTCTAACGATCTATGCGTCGCATGTTCGCTCCTGGAAGGAAGCGAGCGCTGTCTCGATCAGGAGTTCCATGCAGCTCTGCAGTCTGATAGCACCACCGAAGTGGGTTTTGCACTGTCCGGCTTTTCATGTCCGTAGGAGTGATCTAGCATTGGGCTCTACAAGTACGGGTCAGGCACCAAAAACCTCGCCCAACTGGGCGAGTTGGATCAATTTTCGCTATGAGTGTGCGGTGCGTCAGATCCGAAAGCCTTGTCCTGCAAGGGGGATGGTTGGGCTAACTATTCCATTTGACAAGCAAGGTGGGAGCGCCAATCAACCGCACTTTGAGGGTCGAGCGTGATCAAACAACGACATTTCTCCAAGGCACTCTCCCTGGCAGTTACATTGCTCTGGTCCGCGGCTTCCTTCGCGGAAGGCTGGCATCCGCCAGTGGGCAGTGAGGAAGTTCCGCTATGGCCAGCCGAGCCGCCGTTGGCACGCCCTCGCGCCGATGGGCCCGAGCTTGTGCACGTCGGAAAATATCTCAAGGCAGGACGGCCGGTCACGTGGGTTTCGGAGGTGACGCGGCCCACGATCGTGTTCATGCATCCAACGGCCCACAACACCGGGGTGGCCGTGCTGGTGTTCCCTGGCGGCGGATACACCAAGCTTGCGATTGATCTGGAGGGAACCGACGTTTGCGATTGGCTGACTGCGAAAGGTATTACCTGTGCAGTTCTCAAGTACCGAGTACCGGGTTCCGGGCATTACTGGGACGCATCGTGCCGCTGCCACAAGACCCCTCAAGTGCCTATGGCACTGCAGGATGCGCAGCGCGCGATGGTGCTGTTACGGTCGCGTGCGAAATCGCTGGGCGTCGATCCTAACAAGATCGGGGTGCTCGGCATGTCTTCAGGCGGGCATCTCGTCACTGCCATCAGCAACGCGGACGCACTGAGTTACCCACCTGTCGACGCCGCCGACGCGCTCGGCAGTCGTCCAAACTTTGGCATAGCGCTCTACCCTGGTCATCTGTGGTCCGGCAGCGGCATGGATGGCTACACGTTCAATCATGTCAGCAAGCAAGCCCCGCCGACCTTCATCCTTCATGCCCAAGATGACCCTGTGGACGACGTACGTAATTCCATCTTCTATTTTCTTGCGCTCCGCCAGGCCGGAATACCTACCGAAATGCACATCTATGCCGAGGGAGGGCACGGCTTCGGGTTGCGCCGGACTCAGCAGCCGATCACGCATTGGACCGATCTTGCCGAGACATGGCTGAAGACCATTGGAATGTTCAAGCACTGATGCGAAGCCAGATTACCTGGATCCGGAGGGGCAGTACGGGGTATTCGCAGTCCCCTCACGCAGAGTCTGACTGTCGCACGCTGTAGTCGAGTTCTGCGATATCCGGTAGCCGCATGTTGCTTTTCTGCAGCGACGCGCGGAAGTTCTGAAAGATCGCAGGCAGAAAGCTGCCATATCGAAAGCGGCTTCCCTGGAGCAGATGGTGGAGTTTCTCGAATGAATCGATGTCCCTCCAGTCGCCTTCCCCATCGAACAGGATAAGGGGGATGTCGTTGGGATCGGACGTCACCCGCGCCTCCTGGATCATCATCCGCTTCGGGCGGCCGTCCTGCTGCGATGCATGCACTCGCCTGAACCGCCTTGCGCTGAGGCCATCCCTGTAGTTCAACGCATACCGGAAAAATTCGTCGCCATCACCGTCCCCAGCTGGCCAACACACCTCCAAGAACACGCTCATCAAGAGCATATTGCGATAGACGGCCTTGTATTTACTGTCGCTGGGGGCGCCGCTGACAAGCGCCTTCATCCAGCCGATTTCCCCGATGAATACATCGGTCTTCACAAAAGTGGATCCGGCGCACATGCCTGAAAGTGGGGTCGCGAAATGGAACTGACGAAACCGGTTATGGATGGTGAATTCGCCGATCGGCCTCTCCTTGAGATAAGCCTCCAAGCCTGTCCATAGACACCCATCGCCGGTAAGTTCCAGATGTGACGCGAGCTGGTTTCTCCCGATGGCGATGTCCAGGTCGTTGAGGTAGGCTGCGTCGTGGTTGCCAACGACGACATGGTCGAATTCATTGAACCCGAGCAGGGTCAATGCCCGGCTCACGGCGGCACCGAGGTTTCGATGGGGGAGGTGTGTCAAATCAATTCCGACGAACATGCGTGATGTCCTCTGACGTAGGCACGCGCGGCGGCATCAGCCGGCGCAATGGTGATGCGTACTGTATGCCCTGCACGCCAGTCTGCGGCGACCTGAAAGATCAGGGCGGGGCCCGCGTCACCGTTGGCAGATTGGTTTGGAGGAGGTGCATTTGAGCGACCATGGAAACGCCTCAGGGAACCTCATCGTCCCCGTGCTGGGCATGGCGCGCAGCGGATCGTCGGCGACGGCACGCGTGCTGTCCTTGTGTGGCGGAAGGTTGCCGGAATCGCTGTTGTCGCCCAATCGCTGGAATCCGTCCGGTTACTGGGAGCCTACCACCACAGTACAGGCGAACGCCCGTTACCTCAGGGACAGCGGTTCAGGCTTCTTCGATGCGCAGCTCGACCAGGGTATTCCCAGCAATGAGCCCTTGAATCGCGCATTTATTGCAGAGATCACAGGACTGCTCAGGAGTTACAGGGGCACAGCCGCGAATGCTCCGTTGATCCTGAAGGACCCGAGAATCGGCATTCTTCTGCCGTTCTGGCTGGAAGCGATGGCAGCTGAGAATTTGTCGCCTCGCATCGTCATACCGGTGAGGCACCCGAACGAGGTTGTGTCCTCGCTGTACGCATGGAAGGGAGTGCCGCAACGACACGCCGCCGAGCTCTGGATGAAGTACAACCTGCTGACGGAGCGCCACTCGCGGCACCTTCCGCGCGTCTTTGTCAGCTATTCTAGACTGCTGAGGGACTGGCGAGGAGAGATTGCAACTATCGCGCAATCTTTGGGGCTACCACTGCTGCCAAACGACGATGTCGACCTGTTCCTCGACCCAGGCCTCCGTCATGTCATCAGCGATGAGGGGGCCGTGTCGACCGATCTCCCCTGGCTGAAGGATGTCTATCGCGCCTTGTCACTAGCGTGCCACGGCGGCGGGCTCGATATCGCGCTTCTGGATGAGGCGCATCTGGATATGAGCCGCGCTCAGGCAGCAGGACAACGGCCCTTGCTCAGGCACTTTGGCATCGAATTCGGTCTCGCGCTCTGATCTTGGCATGATCGAGGATCGACGGTGAGGCGCGCACGTGGCGATCAGCTGCTTCTTGCCTTGGCGACCTGCGCCTCGAGGCGGGTGTCTTCCTCCTTACGGAGCTGGTGCAGGGTTTCCTCGTCGACGATGCACCCATCAAACATGAAGACCTTGCGCTGTGCGAAGTCGGCATAGCGCGGGTCATGCGTGACCATGCAGATCGTGGCTCCTGCTCTGTGAAGTTGATCCAGTAGCGCCATCACCGCTTCACCGTTCCTGGAGTCAAGGTTGCCGGTAGGTTCGTCCGCCAGCAGGATGGAAGGTGACCCGACTAAAGCGCGAGCAACGGCGACCCTCTGCTGCTGGCCGCCCGACAGCTGTGATGGGTAGTGCGAGAGGCGATGTGCCATTCCAACCTGCTCTAGCACGTTCTGCACCCTGTCACGGCGCTCGGCCCTGCTGATGCCATCACGGTACGTAAGTGGCAGTTCGACGTTCTCGAATACGGTAAGATCGCCGATCAGATTGAATGACTGAAAGATGAATCCCACTTCCTGGTTGCGAATGCGGGCGCGCTCGTCGGTGGTGATGCCACTAACAGCCGTCTCGTTTAGAAGGTATTCGCCGCCGGTCGGCGTGTCGAGCAGCCCCAGGATAGAAAGCAGGGTCGACTTTCCGCAGCCCGAAGGGCCGGAGATGGAGACATACTCGCCACGCGCCAATGCAAACTGAATATTAGAGAGCGCGTGGGTTTCCACATCGTGGGTATAGAAGACCTTGGTAATGTCCTTCATGAGGATGAGTGGCTCTTTATCCGTCATGCACTGACTCTCTGTACGTTGGGTTTCTGCGGTAGTGGGCGGGAGGTGTGATTCAATCTATGCGGAGACGGTCGTGCTTGTCCCATTGCGAGGTATCGGAGACCACGACCTGGTCGCCGGGCTGTAGCCCATCCTTGACCTCTATCAGGGTCATTGAAGCGCGGCCGAAGTGCACTGAGACTCGCTGCGCGATGCCGGTGCTGGGATCGACCTTGAACAGGCGTGATTCCGAGTTGGGTTGGGCGTATGCTGGACGCCCCACGTAGAGCACGTCGGGCAAACGCTCTATGCGAATCGTGCCATCCACCGAGAGATCAGGGCGGGCACTCGGCGGCAAGCGGCCGGTCAGCTCGACATCAACCAGCACCGTACCCGTCTGAACGGCTGGGTCGAGGCGGATCACCCGGCCAAGTACGATGCCGTTTCGGGTATCAACGCTCACTTCCTGGCCTTCGCGGACATCTGTGATCTGCGTCTCAGGAATCCGCAACTCGGCCATCAGTACGTCGGGCCGCGCGACGCGCGCTAGGTTTGCGCCTGCGATAACCTGTTGTCCCTCCTCCACTGGCACCTGCTGCAGTACGCCAGCGATGCCGGCACGCACTTTCAGTGCCTCAAGTTGGCGAGTGCGCAGGTCGGCGGTATTACGCAGTTGCTCCATCCGAGCATCCTGTGCGGACTGCTGCGTGCGCATAGTCTGAATGAACCTGGCGACGCGTTCCTTTTCGATACCAACCATCAATTTGAGCTGTTCGGCAGCGACCTGGTTCCGACGATACTGCAGTTTCGAAACGATGCCGGTGACGGCAAGCTCGGTCTCCGCCTCGGTCTGCATGCGCGCCAACTCATACTGGGATTGGACGTCGGCAAGCTTTGCCTTTTGATCAAGAAGCTGATTCTGGCGCGTCGCCCGCTCCGCCGCCATGTCCGCTTCAACCGCGACGAGTTCGGAGTGCGCCAAGAGCTGCGCTTCGACGACCTCGGGATTGCTCAGCTCCAGAATGACGTCGTTGGGCTGCACTGCGGCACCTGGCTTCAGCAACATTCGTTCGACGCGCGCTGGCGTCTCGGCTGCAATCCACCGGATTTCTTTAGGGACCAATAAACCGGGACCTCGAACTTCGCGCAGCATTTCACCGCGCTTGACGGTATCCAGCCAGAGATTCGCGCGGTCGACCTTGAACGCAGCAGCATTAAGCGTGGAAGCCACAGCCACGACAACGATTGCGAGCGCAGCCCCGGCAGCTGAAAGAATGGTCCATCGCCGCCTCCGGCTCTTGGCAAGATCCGTTCGTTTAATATCCATGTGAAGTTTTTGAATAGACAGTCATGGAGCGTTGCTCGGAACGTTATCACAGCTGAGGTGACGGCATGGGCTGGCACCCAAAGGCGCGTTGCTTCTGTGCCGCCGCGCGCACTTTAGCTAAGAATTGTTAACAAATCCGAAGCTC
>NZ_JPLE01000060.1 GCF_001010415.1 Xanthomonas pisi DSM 18956 | reverse complement strand
CTCCCGTCGGGAGAGGGGTTGGGGTGAGGGTACGGGGCGAAGCCAGGCGCTGAATCCGACAACACCAGGCCTCGCCCTCAGCCCCCAATCCCTGCCGGGCAGCTTCGTGCGAATGCCCTCACCCCCAACCCCTCTCCCGCCTGCGGGAGAGGGGTTGGGGGTGAGGGCACGGAGCGAAGCCACCCGCTGAATCCGACAAACCGGAGCCTCGCCCTCAGCCTGCCCCCCATCCCTGTGGAACAGACGCTGCCGAAGGCAGACGTCACAGCCCGGCAGCAAGTCGGCATGGCTTGGCGCCAGCGACCAGTCGCTCCAGGTTGCTGCTTGGTTAGCCCAGGAGCTCACCCGAAACGTCCGTTTTCCCATAGGTCGCGGAGTCGGGATGAGGGTAAGCCGCGACACCAAGCACGCTGGGTTGTCAGCCAGGCCTCGCTCGATACGTCTGCTCTATCTCGCTGTTTCAACAAGGATTTCCAGCGTCCGTCAGCCTCCGCAAGCAACCGTAAGGTTGTCGTCAGGTCCCGCAGCGGGCCACCCCCGAAGGTGTGCCGGCGGCCACTGACGCCGCCCGGAAACGCGCCGCGCTCCGGTCTGCTGCGGAGTCCGTCATGCGCCTGGTCCGGTACTTATTCGCGTTGATCGTCGTACTGTCCACCACTGCCTGGGCGACGCCCACGCAGACCGAACTGCCGATCACCTGGACCCAGGCCGCGCTATATACCCAGCCTGTGGCCGAGCGTCACGTGCAGGCAGATGTGGGTCGTTGCAGCCGGCCGCTGCAAGGGGCCGCAGCCAGGAACTGTCACGTGCTGTCCGAGCGTGCTGCTGATGTTGGCTGCCTGCCTGTACAGGAATGTCAGCGGATCGGGCTTGGTAGCGGTCTACGCGGAGCGGCCACTTTCCGTGGCCATATCATCGTCGCTTTCAGCAATACAGCTGCTCGGGCCGACCGGGCCTACCTCGGCCGCCGATTGCGCCACCGGGCCGGCCACTGCAGTGCCGGGAATCCCGCCCCGTCAGCGTCCGGCCAATGGCTGCACTGGCTAATCACCGGCGCCTTACGTCGGTAAGCGTCACCTGCATCCGCCCTGGCGACCTCAGCCACACGGGTGGTGAATTCGGTTATAGACCCGAAGGCCTTCGGGACTTAACGGATGGCAATCCACCTTGACGACCGCACCAAGCGCCAAGCCTGCATTCCGGTATCTGCCCTGACGGTTCCTGGTCCAAGCACGCGGATGACACGGCACTCGCGCACCTCGTTCATCCGGCCATCTGATGTCTGGGCGATGGCTGCCAATCCCCTGTCCGGCGATCCTGCGCCAGACAGGGAATTGTCGCGATCAACACATGGCCGTGATCAACGCGGCGAAATCTTCGGGTCGTTACCTACCTGTGGGTCGCAACTAAACAGGATTTTCTTGTCGGTGTCTTCCACGACGAATGAAAGGAAGATCAACGTCGCGACTTCGTTTCTATTGATCACCGTCGCGCTGCGACCATCGGGAGAGATCTCGATCGGATGCACGATCTGCTCCTTGGAATCGGTGGTCAGCACGCTTCTGATCTGAAAATTGCCCCGGACCTCCTTTGCGAAGCTATACACCATGGTCAACGGGCTTTGCCCTTTGCACGCAAGGGCGAGGTCGGGGGAGAAGCTGTAGAAATACTTGCTCCCGCCGGTATTTCCGCCAAAACCCACATCTGCAACGGTGAGGGAGATAGGCAGGATGTGCTTACCCTTTTCTTTCTTATCCTTCATGACGTGTCTTGTTCCTTGAGAAGCGGGGCGTAGAGGGAGATGAACCCGGGGTGGCGGTAGCCCGCTTGATACAGCCATCCAAGCTGTTGCGCGACGGCAGCGTTCTGGCCCAGGTGGACCTGGGCGCGAATCCAAGGGTCGAGCAGTTCCTTGTCGCGACTATTGGCGACGTCGTTGCCGAGCACGCTGATCGCACGCTGCCATGCTTTACGCGCATTGTCGGTCTGACCGGACGCGGCAAGTTGTTCTCCATGCCAGATCAGCGCCTCCGCGAGCGTGGACAGGCCAAGCAGGTCGTCGGGGTTGGCCTGATGCAAGGCGTCCAGCCGCGCCACGATAGCGGTCAATTCCGCATCTACCAGCGGAGACGTTCCACCACGCAGGCGACTCGACTTCAGCGCGATGATGGCATCCAGCCACTGCCATTCCGGGAGTGGCTGAGGTTGCTGCAGAAGCTCGGCCACGATCTGCCGTGCCTGACTCAGCTGTTGTTGCGCCCTGGCGCGTTCCCCGCCCAGACCGGCAACCCAGCCGACCTGGGCATACGCATGGGCCAGATCGCGGCGCCATGCATGATTGTCCGGCTGCAACGCCACCAACGTGCGCAACATGCCAACACTGTCCTGAGCATCCCGCTGCGCCTGTTGCAAATGCCCCTGCGCCAGCGCCAGATTGGACGTGCGAAGCAACGATCCTGCCAGTCGCCGCCGCCACGCGTGGGCATCGGGGGCGTCGTGCACCAGCGCACCCAGCATCGCGATTTCTTCGCGATAGCCTTGCTCCGAAGGTGCCAGTAAACCCTGTGTTTCTTGAGCCAGGCTCAACCAGGACAGGCTGTCGATCAGCTCGTAGCGCACGGACGCGTTGGCGGGCACGCGTTGCAGCACTTGCCGCTTCAGTGCAATGGAGCGCGCAAAGAATCCGATCGCTGCATTCGGCTGGCCTTCGGCCTTGGCCAGCGTGCCGAAGTTATTCAGCGCATACGACAGCTCCAATTGCCAACGCGGCTCTCGCGGTGCGGCACGCATCAGCCATTCCGATTCGGCCAGATAGCGAGCCCAATGCTGGCGTGCCAGTGGCAGTTGATTGCGCTGATACGCCAAGTACCCCAGCCAGTACGCCGCCTGGCCCATTTCCGCATGGGCATCCAGCAGTGCGGGCGCGCGCAGGCGTGCCTGGTCGGCGGTGGCGGCTGCACGCGTGAACGCCGCCTGCGCTTCGTCCAGCTTGCCCTGGTTCATCAGCACCTCGCCGGTGGTGCGCAGGGCGCGGGCGTGATTGATCAGATCGCCCGGTTGCATGCTCGCGCTAGGCAAGTCTTCCAGATACCGCAGTGAGCGGCTGCCCACGCTGTCGAGCAGTTTGAGGTTGCCAACGGTGCGCAACTGCTCGGCCAGGTCGCCCAGCATGTAGCCCACCAGTTGCTGCGCCTGGTCGCGGCGTTCTTCTGCCACTTGCTGGGCCTGCCGCGCCTGCCAACCGAGCAGGAGCGATGCGCTGGCCAGCACCACCAGCAAGGTGGCGGCTGTCGCATACAGGCCGCGGCGGCGTCGCTGCGAGCGCTCGCAGGCGCGCAGGAATGCCACGTCCACCGCATCCAGGTCCTGCGGCATGCGCCGCGCGGCTTCGCGCGCTTCACTCAACGGACGCCCGCTGTTGAGCAGGTGATCGCTGCGCCGACCCTCGCTTGCCCAACGCTGCGCGGCCAGCTGCAGGCGCTTGCGTGCCTGCAGCAGCCGGCGGTTTTCGTGGATCCACTCGGCCGCGCGTGGCCATTGCCGCAACAAGGCCTCGTGCGCCACCGCAAACCCCGGCTCGCCGGCCACCAGTTCGCTGACGAACAGACGCGCATGCACGAAGGCATCGACCAGCGCGTGCGCCGCACCGTCGGCCGGCAACGCCGACCAGGGCGCACGGCGTGCGGTCACCGCCGCGCTGTCGGGGTGGATCACGCTCAGCTGGGTCAGCACCTCGCCCAGTGCCGCCTGCGCGGCGGCCGGCAATGCACGGAAGGTCGCTTCGGCGTGATGCGCCAGCGCGCCCTCCAGCCCACCCAGTGCGCGATAGGCCGCGAAGGTCAGCAGGCCATCGTCGCTGCGCTGCGCGTGCAGCGCATGCAAGAGATGCTGCAACAACGGCAACGCATCGGGCTGGCGCGCGGTGGCATCGCGCAGCACATCGTCCAGGCGGCTGGCGCTGTCGCGTTCCTCTTCGAAGCGCAGCCCGGCCATGGCCGCCGGCACGCGAATGATCTGGCCGATCTCGCCATCGCGCGGTGGCAGCAGATCCACGTGCCCATCGCCGCGTTTGAGCTCGACGATGTCCGGCAACGCATCGATCAGGCGCGGATAGAAGTCGCTGCGGGTCAGCAGCAGCACCGCCACATGTGCGCTGCTGCACAGCGCCTGCAATGCAGCGGCCAGCGCGCTGCGGTCGGCATCGGTGATGCCGGGCGTGGCCACCATGGCTTCGGCATGGTCGATCACCAGCAGCAGATGCCGCTGGGTGTGTGCGCTATCGCGTGCGGGTGCGCCGTGCCGCATCGCTTCGCCGATGGCGGCATGCAGCGGGGCAGGGTGCTGCAACCACTCGGCAAGCCGTGCCAGTTGCGCGGGCGAGAACACCGCACGTCCGGCGATTGACCACTCGCCCAGTGCGCGCGCGAGCGTGTCGTGCACATCGCCGCCGCGGCATTGCGCCAGGTTGCAGTACGTCACCGCCACCGCTTCCAGCCCGTCCAGCCCGCCGGCGTGCGACAGCAACGGCACCACGCCGGCCCGCAGCAACGAGGTCTTGCCGCAGCCGCTGGCCCCGCTCACCAGCACCAGCCCGCGCTGGCTGTGCAGCTGCGCGCGCAATGCGGCCACCACCTGCGCAATCGCATGGCTGCGGCCGAAAAATACCTCTGCGTGCGCCGGGTCGAAGGCCTGCAGACCCACGTACGGGCTGCCCTGCGCCCACGAGTGGGTGCCGATCACCGCGCCGCGATAGTCCTGCGGAAACACCACCTTGGGCAGCAGCCGATAGCCGCGTTTGCGGATGGTTTCGATGTAGCGCGGCTGGCGGCTGTCGTCGCCCAGCTTGCGGCGCAGCTGGGCGATGGTCTTGTGCACCGGGTTGTCGCCGTAAAAGCTGCCGTGCCACACCTCGATCAGCAATTGCTCGGCGCTGATCACTTCGCCGGCGCGCTCGGCCAGCGCGATCAGCACCTCCATCATGCGCGGTTCCAGCGCGATGGTCTGGCCGTCGTCGATCAGCGTCAGCCGCTCCGGTTCGACCAGCAACGGACCCAGGCGGAACCGCGGAACGGAGCTCAGCTGCGTGACGCGCTCGCTACGAAGAGACATCGGTCGAATACCGGTCGTACAACTGGAAGGGGCCTGGACAATCGCCAACAGACACGGCACGGCAGGCCCGGAAAATAGCACAGCCGTTGCGGCCGCAATCGCCCGATCGCGCGCTTTTGCCGCGGCGGCGCCTGCGCGCAGGCGGGCGTGTCGGGACGTGGCCCAATGGCGGGACGTGCGGCGATGCACGTACCGGCCGCGTGTCGTGCCGGGCGTGCAGCTGTCCATACAGCAGCGTGTGTTGCGCATCAGGCTGTTTCGCATGCGGTGCACCGATTAAGATGCCGCCAGCATCTTGCTGACCAGGAGTCCACGTTGATCATCCATCCCAAAGTGCGCGGTTTCATCTGCACCACCACGCATCCGCTTGGCTGCGAGCGCAATGTGCTCGAGCAGATCGCCGCAACGCGCGCACGCGGCGTGCGCAACGACGGCCCGAAGAAGGTGCTGGTGATCGGCGCGTCCAGCGGCTACGGCCTGGCCTCGCGCATCACCGCCGCGTTCGGCTTCGGTGCCGACACGCTGAGCGTGTTCTTCGAAAAACCCGGCACCGCCAGCAAGGCCGGCACAGCCGGCTGGTACAACTCGGCCGCCTTCGACAAGCACGCCAAGGCCGCGGGCCTGTACAGCAAGTCGATCAATGGCGATGCGTTTTCCGATGCCGCGCGCGACAAGGTGATCGAACTGATCAAGACCGAGATGGGCGGCAGCGTCGATCTGGTCGTGTACTCGCTGGCCTCGCCGGTGCGCAAGCTGCCGGGCAGCGGCGAAGTGAAGCGCTCGGCGCTCAAGCCGATCGGCAGCACCTATACCGCCACCGCCATCGACACCAACAAGGACACCATCATCCAGGCCTCGATCGAGCCGGCCAGCGCGCAGGAGATCGACGACACCGTCACCGTGATGGGCGGGCAGGACTGGGAGCTGTGGATCGACGCGCTGGAAGGCGCCGGCGTGCTCGCCGACGGCGCGCGCAGCGTGGCCTTCAGCTACATCGGCACCGAGATCACCTGGCCGATCTACTGGCACGGCGCGCTGGGCAAGGCCAAGGTCGACCTGGACCACACCGCGCAGCGCTTGAATGCGCGCCTGGGCAAGCACGGTGGTGGCGCCAACGTGGCGGTGCTCAAGTCGGTGGTGACCCAGGCCAGCGCGGCGATTCCGGTGATGCCGCTGTACATCTCCATGGTCTACAAGATCATGAAGGAAAAGGGCCTGCACGAAGGCACCATCGAACAGCTCGACCGCCTGTTCCGCGAGCGCCTGTATCGCCAGGACGGCCAGCCTGCCGAGGTGGACGACGAGAACCGCCTGCGCCTGGACGACTGGGAACTGCGCGACGACGTGCAGGACGCCTGCAAGGCGCTCTGGCCGCAGGTCACCACCGAAAACCTGTTCGCACTCACCGACTACGCCGGCTACAAGCACGAGTTCCTCAAGCTGTTCGGCTTCGAACGCGACGACGTGGATTACGACGCCGATGTCGCGACGGATGTCACGTTCGATTGCATCGAGCTGGGTTGAGGGCAGGGATTCGGGAATCGGGATTTGGGATTCGCAAGAGCGGTAGGTTGCTGCCTTGCGGATCTTCGACGGACCCAGATGGTGTGCTTCAAGGACAACCGGCATGCGATGCCCGTTGTCTTCCCGGACTGATGTTACGAATCCCGACTCCCTAATTCCGAATCCCGGCACTCAATGGACAAACTGATCGCCCATCTCGTCCTGGCGTTTGTCGTCAGCGTCGTCTGCGCCGTGCTGTTGCGCTTCAGTCGGTTGCATGGCGCGCTGAAAGCCGTCATCAATCTTCTGATCACCACAGTCGTGGTGTGCGTCGTAGTGATGCAGGACGGCTCCGCGCCTCCCTGGCAGAACGCGTTGCTGATCGCGTCTTTTTTCAGCGTTCCGGCATCGGTGTGCGTGGTGCTGGTAAGTGCCGCAATGGCATGGGTCATGAACAAACGCCGCGCACGCATGCCGGCCTGAAATGCGTGAGCGCTGCGGACAACACCTGGCAAAACATCGCTCACCGCCCACGTCTGCAGGCGCGCGACAGCGCGTCAGTCCTGAGCGCACTGCGCTCTGTGATCAACGACGCTGGAAAGAGCGCTGAAACCCAGCGCTCTTACGATTCCCCAATCCCGATTCCCGATTCCCGGCGCGTCAGCGCCGCACATCAAACTGCGCATCGCCCACACAGGCCTGCACATCGGCCACCGACAGCGGATTGAAATCGCCCGGAATCGAGTGCTTCAAACATCCGGCAGCCAGGCCGAAGCACACCGTATCGTCCAGCGACCAGCCCGCGATCAGGCCGTGCAGCACGCCGGCCGCGAAGGCGTCGCCACCGCCGATGCGGTCGATGATGGGCGTGAGTTCCTCGCTGGGCGCGCGCGCCACCGTGCCCTGGCGCGGCACCAGCATCGCGCCCAGGCTGTGGTGGTCCACGTTGTGCGCCACGCGCTGCGTGCAGGCCATCAACTGCAGCTGCGGGAACGCCGCAAACGCCTGCTGTGCGGCCGCTTCCACGCGTGCCTCCAGCGTGTCCTGCGGGAACTCGCCACCGAGCACCACGCCGATGTCGCGGTAGTCGGCAAACACCACATCGGCGCAGTCGAACAGCTGATGCAGGATGCCGCGCGCATCGCCTTGCCAGCGTTGCCATAGCTTGGGCCGGTAGTTGCCATCGAACGACACCTTGACCCCGGCCGCACGCGCGGCGCGCGCCGCCGCCAGCGTGGCCTGCGCCACCTCGGCGCCCAGCGCCGGGCTCACCCCGGACAGGTGCAGCCATTGCGCGCCCTCGAGCAGGCGCGGCCAGTCGTAGGCATCGGCGGGCGCCAGCGCAAATGCGGAGTCGGCGCGGTCGTAGACCACTTCGCTGGGGCGGTGGATCGCGCCGGTGGTCAGGAAATACAGCCCCATGCGCCCGTCCACCCGCCGCACCTGCCGCGTGTCCACGTCATGGCGGCGCAACTCGCCCAGCACCGCCGCACCCAGCGGGTTGTCGGCGACCGTGCTGACCATGGCCACGTCGTGGCCGAAATGCGCCAGCGATACGCCGACATTGGCCTCGGCCCCACCGCAGTGCACGTCCAGTCGCGGCTGCTGCAACAGCAGTTCGTGACCAGGCGCCCCCAGGCGCAACAACAACTCTCCAAAACACAGGATGCGGGCTCGACTCATGCGGCAGTACCTCGGCTGTGTGGTGCGTCACGGTGTGGGGAAACCGCTGCGCGTCAGGATGACCATCGGTGTCATTCTAGCCGCCGCAAAACCTGGCGGGCCAGGGGCATGATGCGACCTGGAGTGACCGCTTGCACCCCTTTGGGGCAGATTTGGTGACGTTTTCTGCTGCGCTGCAAGATGTTGAACGACGATTCAGCTGGTAACGTCGTTTTGACCAGCGGTGTCATTGCCGCTCACAACCAGACATTTATGTTGTTCATGGACCCTTGGGAGGGGAGGACATGCAATTTCGGACCACCAACCGGAAGACACCGGTTACCTTGCTGGCATTGTCGATCGGCCTGGCGCTGAGCGGCCATGTCGCCGCACAAGAGGCCGCCCAACCACCTGCCGAGCCTGCCGTGGACCTGGACACCGTCACGGTGACCGGTTACCGCGCCTCGGTGGAAAAGGCCCTGGACATCAAGCGCGGCGAAGCCGGCGTGGTCGATGCCATTGTCGCTGAGGACATCGGCAAGTTCCCCGACCTCAACCTGGCCGAATCGCTGCAGCGCATCCCCGGCGTGGTGATCACCCGTGAGGCCGGCGAAGGCCGCGCCATCTCGGTGCGTGGCCTGGGCCCGGAGTTCACCCGCGTACGCATCAACGGCATGGAAGCGCTCACCACCGTGGGCGCCGGCGACCAGAGCGGCGGCACCAACCGCGGCCGTGGCTTCGACTTCAACGTGTTCGCCTCGGACCTGTTCTCGCAGCTGATCGCGCGCAAGACCGCCTCGGCCGATGTGGAAGAAGGCTCGCTCGGCGCCACCGTCGACCTGCGCACCGCGCGCCCGTTCGACTACAACGGCTTCACCTTCGCCGCCAGTGGCCAGGCCGCCTACAACGCGATGGCCGAGAAGGCCAACCCGCGCGTGGCCGGCCTGATCGCCAACACCTGGGCCGACAACACCTTCGGTGCGTTGCTGTCGGTGGCCTACACCGAGCGCGAAGTGCTGGAAGAAGGTTCCAACACCGGCCGCTGGGCCAATGGCACCAGCAACGGCGGCTTCAGTGCCACCTCGCCGTTCGCCGCCGCGCGCTCGGCCGATGTCTACCACCCGCGTTTCCCGCGCTACACCCAGCAGATCCACGACCAGCAGCGCCTGGGCGTCACCGGCTCGCTGCAGTGGAAGCCGTCCGACCGCACCACGCTGTCGCTGGACATGCTGTATTCCAAGATCGATGCCAAGCGCGACGAGCACTACATCGAAGCGATCTCCTTCAGCCGCAACCGCGACGGGCTCACCCCGCGCCGTGCGGTGCGCGACGGCAAGCCCGCCACCATCGTGCGCAACGGCGAGATCCGCAACAACGCGCTGGTCTACGGCGAGTTCGACAATGTCGACATCCGTACCGAAAACCGCCACGACGAGTGGAACACCGAGTTCAAGCAGATCAGCTTCGACATGGAGCATCGTTTCAACGATGCCTTCAGCGTCAACGCCCGGGTCGGGACCTCGCGCTCTGCGCACGAGAACCCGATCCAGACCACCATCATCATGGACAAGTACGACGTCGACGGGTACAGCTACGACTACCGCGGCAACAACCGCGCGCCGGTGCTGAACTACGGCATCGACCCGACCAATCCCAACGGGTGGGAACTGGCCGAAATCCGCCTGCGTCCGCAGTCGGTGGACAACGACTTCGACACCGGCCAGATCGACTTCAACTGGAACATCAGCCCCGGTTTCCGCCTCAAGGGCGGCGTGCTGGCCAAGAACTACACCTTCAGCACCGTCGAACTGCGCCGCGCCAACGAACTGGCCGTGCCCACCTTCGCCAACGGCAGCACCATCGTGCCGGCCGACCTGACCGAGCAGGCCGGGCTCAAGGGCATCAATGGCAGCCCCAGCGCGTGGGTCGTGCCCAACCTGGATGCGGTGGCCGATCTGTTCGGCATCTACAGCAACAGCGGCACCTTTGCCGTGGCGCCGCGCGTCAACAACAGCCGCAGCGTCGAGGAAAAGGACCGCGGCGTGTGGTTGATGGGCGAGTTCTCCACCGACCTGGGCTCCATCCCGCTGTCGGGTAACTTCGGCGTGCGTTACGTGCGCACCGAGCAGGAGTCCACCGGCTATGCGTTGATCAACAACGCACCGGCGCTGACCACCGTCGGCCGCAAGTACAACAACACGCTGCCCTCGTTCAACCTGGTCGCCGAGCTGGCACCGGACCTGCTGCTGCGTCTTGGCGCCGCCAAGGTGATGTCGCGTCCCGGCCTGGGCAGCCTCACCCCCGGCGTCACCGTGGCGGTGGCCGGCGGCTCGCGTACCGTGGCCGGCGGCAACCCGGATCTGGACCCGATCGAAGCCACCAACGTCGACCTCGGCCTGGAGTGGTACTTCAACGAAGGCGCCATGCTCGGTGTCGGCCTGTTCTACAAGGACATCGAGAGCTTCATCCAGACCGCGCGCGAAGTACGCCCGTATTCCAGCAGCGGCCTGCCGGCCGAATTGCTGGCCGGTACCGGCGCCACCGTCAACGACGACTTCGCCTTCAGCATCCCGCTCAATACGCCGGGCGGCGAATTGAAGGGCGTGGAAGCCAACTACACCCAGCCCTTCACCTTCCTGCCGGGCAAGTGGGCCAACCTGGGCGTGCAGCTCAACTACACCTGGGTCGATTCGCAGATCCAGTACCTGGCCAGCACCGGCTTGCCGGTGATGAAGAACGACCTGCTCGGGCTGTCGCGTTCGTCGTGGAATGCAACGCTGTTCTACGAAGGCGACTCCTTCGCAGGGCGCGTATCGGCCACCAACCGCGACGACTACCTCACCCAGGCACCGGGTTCGGAAGCCGGCTTCAACGTCGATGGCGTGCACGGCATGACCGGCACCACCATGATCGACGCCTCGCTGCGCTACAAGATCAGCAAGCAGCTGGAGCTGAGCCTGGAAGGGATCAACCTCACCAACGAAGCCTCCGACGAGTGGGTGTCCTCGCCGCGCACCGGCCAGTTGCCGCTGCAGTACGCCGAAACCGGCCGCCAGTACCTGCTGGGCCTGCGCTACAAGTTCTAACCGCTGATCGCCCGCTGCGTACACACGCAGCGGGCCCTGATTCCAACGCTTGATCGTCTTGCATGCGGTGCATCCGTGCACGCATGCAGCGCGGTGGGCGTGCTGTTTCAAAGCCTCCAGCAAACACGTCGCGCGCCGTTGCGCGGCCGGTTTGTTGGTCGCTCATTGCGACGCCGTGGCCTTGGGGGGCTGAGCGCGTCATTGCAGCCTGTGCCATGGAGAGAGCCGCATCATGCAAGCCCGTTCGTGTCGTCCTGCCCTTGCGGCAGGCGCCCGCCTGTCCGCCGCGCGTTTGTCGGTGGCCATCGTCCTGGCCTTGCACGGTGCCGGCGCTGCCGCGCAAACCGTCGGCCCGCCCACCACGCCTACCGACGCGGTGGATCTGGACCGCGTGCAGGTCAAGGCCACCTATCGCGAAAGCCTGCAGCAATCGCTGGACGCCAAGCGCTACAGCGTGGAGCAGGTCGATGCGATCTATGCCGAAGACATCGGCAAGTTTCCCGATCTGAATCTTGCCGAATCGATGCAGCGCATCGCCGGCGTCTCCATCGACCGCGAAGGCGGCGAGGGCAAGCAGATCTCCGTGCGTGGCCTGGGCTCGGACTTCACCCGCGTGCGCATCAACGGGCTGGAAGCACTGGCCACCGCCGGCAGCGGCAGCGATGGCGTCAACCGCAGCCGCGGTTTCGACTTCAACACCTTTGCCTCGGAACTCTTCAGCCGCGTCACCATCAGCAAGACCCAGTCCGCGCAGATGGACGAAGGCTCGCTGGGAGCCACCGTCGACCTGCGCGGCTCGCGCCCGTTCGATTTCGACGGTTTCGAAGCGGCCGCCTCCACGCAATACGGCTACAACGACCTCTCGCGCGAAAAGGACCCGCGCTTTTCCGGCCTGATCAGCAACATCTGGGCCGATGGCCGCGTCGGCGCGCTGATGTCGGTGTCCTACAGCGAGCGCCATCTGCGCGAGGAAGGCTACAACCCGGTGCGCTGGGAGCACGGCAACTACCGCAACTCCAACCAGAGCACCGCCACCAACAACGGCACCTACGGCTTCTGTTCGCCGGTGGGCTACAACCCGCAGACCCCGCGCAATCCGTTGTCCAATGAAACGCGCGCCGGGGTCGGCTCGCAGGCCAACCAGGACCGCAACAACGGCTGGGGCAGCTACGGCATCAGCGCCACCACCTGCGGCACCGGCATCCCGCGCCCGGCCAACACGCCGGAGAACATCCAGGCCTACGAAACCGCCACCGATGCCTGGATTCCGCGCTACCCGCGCTACATCCGCACCGATCACGAAATCAAACGCCTCGGCGTCACCGGCGCGCTGCAATTCAAGGTCAGCGACGACACGCTGCTCAACGTCGACATGCTGTATTCCAAGCTGGACAAGGACC
Source organism: Xanthomonas pisi DSM 18956 (assembly GCF_001010415.1). Classification (GTDB taxonomy): domain Bacteria; phylum Pseudomonadota; class Gammaproteobacteria; order Xanthomonadales; family Xanthomonadaceae; genus Xanthomonas; species Xanthomonas pisi. Next base: position 16,729 of record NZ_JPLE01000060.1, on the reverse strand, counting down.
AGCGCGAAGACTCGGTCGGCGCCAACCTGCACCGCACCGCCAACTTCGGTGGCAAGACCCAGATCGCCGTGCGCGAGGCGCAGGTGGACGACCAGAATCGCCTCACCTACGGCGTGTTCGACAACGTCGACTTCCGCACCGAATCCAGCAACATCGAAGAATCCACCGAGTTCAAGCAGTTCAGCCTGGACCTGCAGCACCGCTTCAACGACCAGGTGCGCCTCAATGCCCTGGTCGGCCACTCGACCTCGGACTACGAACGTCCCGAGTTCTCGATGGTGAGTTTCGACAACACCAACCTCGATGGCTTTGTGCTCGATCGGCGCGGCGGCGGCGACTACCCCAGCATGACCTTCCCGTTCGATGCGGGTAACCCCAACAACTGGCAGTGGCTGGGCTACGGCGCGGTGCCGGTCAACAGCAATGGCACCGCGCGCGGCACCAACATCAGCGAGGTGCGGCTCAACCCGCAGTCGGTGAACAACACCTTCGACACCGCCAAGGTGGATCTGGAATTCAACATCAGCCCCACCTTCACCTTCCGCACCGGGCTGGCCTACAAGAACTACGACATGGACACGTCGGAGTCGCGCAACATCTCCTACGGGCGATTGGCGCAGGCATTGCCCGCAGGTGTCGGTGTCAACGATCTGAGCACCAACCTGGACGGCTTCGGCCGCAGCTTGAACGGCAACTTCCCCACCACCTGGGTGATTCCGGATTTCCAGAAAGTCGCCGACCTGCTCAACATCAATTGCAACTGCGACACCGGCGTGCCCGGTGGCGATTACCGCCTGGCCGATGTCGGCCACTTCGGCTCGTCCAACAACAATTTCGCCGTCAACGAAAAGAGCCTCGGCACCTACCTGCAGCTGGATTTCAACACCGACCTGTGGGGCCGCGCGCTACGCGGCAACCTGGGCGTGCGCTATGTGCAGACGCAGATCGCCGCCAGCGGCTATGCCCCGTGCACGGCCACCGCAGCCGGTGCGATTTCGCCCAACTGCGAGTCGTTCTTCGGCGTGGCCAGCGCCACTGCCGCGGCCGGCGAGCGCCTGCTGGTGCCCACCACCGTCAACCACAATTACCGCGACATCCTGCCGTCGTTGAACCTGTCGTGGGATGTCAGTGATGACGTCGTGCTGCGCTTCGGCGCCGCCAAGACCATGGCGCGCCCCACGCTGGCGTATCTGTCGCCCAGCGTCAGCGGCGGCCCCACCCAGTTCTTCGACGACGGGCGCTTTTTCTCGATCAACCTGGGCAACCCCAAGCTCGACCCGTTCCGCTCCACCAACTACGACCTCAGCGCCGAGTGGTATTTCCGCGAAGGCTCGCTGCTGTCGGCGGCGGTGTTCTACAAGGACATCGACAGCTACGTGCAGCGCACCCGCGTGCTCACCACCTGGGAAGCGATGGGCTACTCGCTGGACCTGCTCCCCGCTGGCTTCACGCCGGACACCATCTTCAATGTGCAGAGCTACTTCAACACGCCCGGCGGCCCGCTCAAGGGCTTCGAGCTGACCTACCAGCAGGCCTTCGACTTTTTGCCTGGCTTCTGGCGCAACTTCGGCATCCAGCTCAACTACACCCAGGTCGATTCCAAGATCAATTACCTGTTCAGTACCGCAGGCAACAGCAACACCAGCATCACCACCACCGCCACCGAGCGCGACCTGCTCAACCTCTCGCCGCAGTCCTACAACGCCACCGTCTATTACGACGACGGCCGCTTCAGTGCGCGCGTGTCCACCAGCTACCGCGATGGCTACATCAACAACATCCTCGCCCAGGAAGACGTCTACGACCTGGATGGTCAACGGCTCACCACGGCCGACGTGACCGGCAAATACAGCGTGGAAAACGTGGATTTCAACATGTCCTACAAGCTCAACAACCAGCTGTCGCTGACCTTCGAGGCCATCAACCTGCTCGACACCCCCGACCGCCGCTACGTCGATTCCACGCTGGAACTGCCCGACAAGTACACCGTCACCGGGCGCCAGTACTACATCGGCGCGCGCTACAAGTTCTGACAGGAGAACAGCAATGCAACCGCATCGCAGGATCGTGTTACGTACTCTCGCTGCCACCGCCTTGCTGGCGGGCCTTTCGCTCGGCAGCACCGCCGCCCTTGCCTCAGATCCGGTCTACACCGTGGCCAAGCAGGGCAGCGCCGGCTACCGCACCGTACAGGCCGCCATCGACGCCGCCGTGCAGGGCGGTAAACGCGCGCAGATCAACATCGGCGCCGGCACCTACCAGGAACTGATCGTGGTGCCGTCCAACGCACCGGCGCTCAAGCTCACCGGCGCCGGCCCCACCCAGACCGTCATCACCTACGACAACTACGCCTCACGCATCAATCCGGCCACCGGCACCGAGTACGGCACCTCCGGCTCGTCCAGCGTCATCATCGCCGGCAACGACTTCACCGCAGAAAAACTGGCCTTCGGCAATCACGCAGGCCCGGTCGGGCAGGCGGTGGCGGTGCGTGTGGATGGCGACCGCGCCGCGTTCCGCAACGTGCGCTTCCTCGGCTACCAGGACACGCTGTACCTGCGCGGCGCCAAGCTGTCGTACTTCCTCGACTGCTACGTCGAAGGCACCGTGGACTTCGTGTTCGGCGCCGGCACCGCACTGTTCGAAAACGTACAGCTGCACTCGCTGGGCGATGGCTATCTCACCGCCGCCTCCACCCCGCAGGAGAGCGCGCGCGGCTTTGTGTTCCGCAACGCGCGCGTCACTGCCGCCAGCGGCGTGTCGCGTGTGCACCTGGGGCGCCCATGGCGGCCGTATGCCAGCGTCAGCTTCATCAGCAGCCAGCTGGGCGCGCACATCCTGCCCGAGGGCTGGAACAACTGGGGCAACGCAGCCAACGAGGCCACCGCCCGCTACAGCGAATACCAGAGCAGCGGCAACGGCGCCAACCCGTCGCGCCGCGTGAAGTGGTCGCGTCAGCTCACCGCTGCGCAGGCCGCCGCGCTGGACCGCAACACCATCCTCGGCAACTGGAAGCCATTCTGATGCGCACGCTCACGACATTCGCCCTCACCACCGCGCTGCTGCTGGCACCGCTGTCCGCACTGGCCGACAAGATCGCCGACAACATGTTGCTGCTGCAGACCGCCTCCGGTGGTTGGTCCAAGCAGTACAAGGGCGTCGCGGTCGACTACACCCGCACCTTTACCGCCGCCGAAATCGCCGAGCTGCAACAGCCCGGGCGCAAGGACGACGCCACCATCGACAACAAGGCGACCACGTACGAAATCACGTACCTGTCCACCGCCTTCAAGAACGAAAAGAACGCCAAGTACATCGCCGCCGCGCGTCGTGGCGTGGACTACCTGCTCAAGGCGCAATACGCCAACGGCGGCTGGCCGCAGTTCTACCCGGACCTGTCGTCCTACCACCATCAGATCACCTACAACGACGACGCGATGGTGCGCGTGCTCAACCTGCTGCAGGACATCGGCGAGGGCAAGGGCGATACCGGCGCGCAGCTGCGCAGCAGCCACGGCGCACGCGCCGTGCAGGCGGTGGCCAAGGGCCTGGAATGCGTACTCGCCACCCAGGTCAAGATCGGCGGTACGCTTACCATCTGGGGCGCGCAGTACGACGAGGTGACACTCAAGCCGGCCAAGGCGCGCGCGTATGAGCTCGCGTCGCTGGCTTCCAGCGAGTCGGTGAGCATCGTGCGGTTTCTGATGCGCCAGCCCAACCCCTCGGCCAAGATCAAGACCGCGGTGCAGGCGGCCGGTGTCTGGTTCGACACCCATCGCATGCGCGATCTGGCCACCAAGAAAATCGACGACCCCACCCAGGAAACCGGCAAGGACGTGATCCTCGTCGCGCAACCGGGTGCCTCGTTATGGGCACGCTTCTACGACCTGCAGAATCAACGCCCCTTGTATGCCAACCGTGACGGCAAGGCCTTGACCGACTACATGCAGGTGCCCAACGAGCGCCGCGTGGGGTATGCCTGGCACGGCACCTGGCCGGACAAGCTGTTGAAGGACGACATTCCCAAGTGGAAGGCCGCAAACGGGCTGTAGTGGACGCAGCCATCGCACCAACGCACGCGGCGCATGTTGGCGCGCGCGGCACGCAGGCACGGCATGTACTCTCGTACGTGCCGGCCCGCGTGCTCGCCGCCAGCCATGCGCCGCGTGCCGCGTTGCGCTGGCACGTTGCAGTGTCTGTCGCCCGTGCGGTGCGGCAGTGGTTTTGAAACAGACGAGGTGCGTGTGCTGAAGGTTTGGATGGGTGTGTTGTGTCTGATCGCGCTGCCGGCAAGTGCGGCCACTTCCACGGCCCCGGAGCTGCTGTTCCGGGTCTCGGCCGATCGCAGCCTGCAGGCCGATGTGGCGCGCGGCGATCGCGTGCCCAACTTCCGCGACAAGATCACGCTGGTGCCCACCGGCAAGCGCGGCAACGCCATCGAATGGGCCGACGACGGCGTGCTGTCGTGGAACGCACCCGGCAACCTCTACACCCAGCGCGGCACGCTGAGTTTCTTCTGGCGCTCACGCTATCCCGTCGGCGAAGCGCCGTTCGTGATCTTCCGTGTCGGCTACGCCGACCACACCAGCTGGGACATGGCCTGGCTGCGCATCGACTGGAACGGCCACGGCTTCGATGCCTTCGTCACCGATGCCAACCTCGCGCGTACCCGCGTCTCCTTCAAGCTCGATAAGAACCCGGCCGCCAGCGACTGGACCCACATTGCGTTTGCCTGGGACGAAACCCGCGGCGTGCGACTGTACGTGGACGGCAAGGAAGCCGCACGCGTGGACTGCGGTGCGCCCTGCGTCAACGGCGGCGCGCTCGACTTCGACGCCGCGCTGGACCAGTTCGGCCTGGCCGGCCGCGTGATGTCGCCGCACCAGGTGCAGAGCCGCTACAACTTTTTGCGCGGCAGCGACTTCGACGAGATCCGCATCTACGACCGCATGCTCGACGCCAGCGCCGCCGCCGCGCTGGCACGCCTGCAGGAGCCCGCCAGCGCTGAAGCACCCACCGGCAACGCGCAGCACGCCGCCTTCCTGCACCGCTTCGGTTGGGACAACGGCCACGCACCGCCGCTGCTGGACGCACCGGTCACCCGCATCCGCAAGGTGGAGTTCACCGACGCGCGCGACCTCAAGCAATGGATGTGGAAGGCCACCGACGGCATCGCCGAAACCACCTGGCCCGGCGTCTACAACCGCTCGCGCCTGCCCGGGCGCGACGACTACTTCCAGCTGCCGGACTGGAACACCTATGTCGAAGGCGGCAAGGCGCTGGACCTTACCCTGCCGGACGAGCCTTTCAACCGCATCGAGCTACGTGGCGCCGCCTTTGGGCAGGCCACTTACGCCGCGCCCAACGCACAGGCGCAGCCGCTGTTCGCGCGCAGCCAGGGCGTGGTGCGCAGCGTGGACCAGTTCCCCGAGCGCCGCGGCGGCACCCTGCGCTTTGCCAACACCGCGCAGGAAACCCCCATCCAGGAAATCTGGGCCTACAACGTGCAGCCGGGCGAGGTGCCCAAGGGCAGCGCGCAACTCAGCTACACCGTGCGCAGCGACATCCAGCCCGACTACGACAACCTCGCACCGCTGCGCGATGTCATCGCCGGCCGCTACCCGCCAGGCGAGCGCCAGACCGTTGTCGCGCTGCCCACCAAGGCGCCGGCGCGCAAGCGCCCCAGCGACAAGGCCGCAGCAAGCGCGCAGCAACCCATCGTGCACATCCTGGTGCCCTCCAGCCTGGGCGACCCGCCGCCGGACCAGGCGTTGATGCGCAGCTGGTCCTACGGCTGGGAGAACATGCACGACGGCCTGGACGGCATCGCCATCACCCTGCCGGCGCTGAACCTGCCGGCCACCCACAACGGCAGCATCCCGCTCAACATCCGCATCAAGGACCCCATCTGGCCCGCGCGCGACATGATCGATGTCTCGGTGGCGGTCGCCCCCGGCCAGGCCCGCACCCTATGGCTGGATCTGCGCGACCGCATCCTGAGCAACGACAGCCTGATGCTCAGCATCGCCGCCGCCGCGCCCGGCTTCGATGCCAACGCGCTCGATGGCACCCAGCTGCAGCTGGTGTTCAAGCCGCGCAACGAGGCCATCACAGAGCACGTCGCCGACCGCTTCAACCAGGTCAAGGACAACTGGGGCTTTCTGGTGGAAGAACACACCACCTCCAAGCGCCAGCTGCTCTACAAGCGCCTGGACGCCGACATCACCGACCTGCTGCGCGTCGACCCGGACCACGCCCTCGGCCGCCAGTACTGGAACGACATCAGCTACGCCAACCAGGGCGCGTTGCCTGTCGAGATGCCCAGCGTGCCCAAGGGCGTTCCCGCCTGGGCGTTCTGGCAGCTGCAGGACCTCAGCGCCACCCGCCGCTACATCCGCTGGTGGATCGAGCAGCGCCAGGTGGCCTACGGCGATTTCGGCGGCGGCATCTCCGACGACTCGGACCTGGTGCAGCAATGGCCCGGTGTCGCCCTGATGGGCGTGGACCCGGACATGCTCAACGCCTCCATGCTGGCGCTGTCCGATGCCAACTACCGCAACGGCATGTTCACCAACGGCCTGTCCACCATCGAAACCGACGAGCTGCATTCCTACGAGGAGGGCATCAACCTCAACAGCGCCCTGCTGTATCTCAACTGGGGCGACCCGCGCACCGTCGAGCGCCTGATGCAAACCGTCAAAGCCTTCGACACCATCATCCAGGTCAACCCGCAAGGTCACCTATTGTTTGCCAGCAACTGGTTCGGCGGCCGCAAGGTCTACCGCGAGCCAAACTGGCAATGGCAAAAACCGTACTCCTTCCCCATCGTGCACCCGGCCATCCTGCTGGGCGGCTATAACGCCGACCCCAACAGCCGCCGCATCGTCACCGGGTTAGCAGACGGCTATCTCGCCCACGCCTACACCAATGCCAAGGGCAACTGGGCGCTACCCAACGAGATCAATTGGCAAACCGGCAAAACCCGCGGCGGCGAACTGTTCGAAGGCAGCGGCGGCGCCGATACCTTGCACACCTTCTGGGCCGCCTACCGCTTCACTGGCGAAGACCGCTATCTCAAGCCGATTAACTACCGCGTCGCCAACAGCGGCCCCAACGGCCTGTCGCTGCTCAACGAAAACTTCCTCGATGTCATGGGCAAACGCAGCGACTGGAGCGCCAAGCTCATCGACGCCGCAAATAAAGACGACGGCAGCGCCCCGGACTTCCCGCACCACGTGGCCTGGGAGCAGACCGGCAATCTCGAGTATCTCGCCGCCATTTACCGCAGCGAGGCAAGAGAGAAACTGCAGAACTTCTACATGAACACCGAAGGCCACTGGTGGAGCGACCGCGTGGAATCTCCCACGGTCAACCTGCAACGCGCACGCCTAGGCGGCGTGGCGCTCAAGCGCAATCAAACCTACCCCGGCCACACCGTGAGCTGGCGCTTCGCCGATCCAGAGGCCGCCACCCAAGTGGCCATCGCCATCCCCGCACCCCAGCAAGACCGCTTCACCGTCATCGCCTACAACACCTCCAGTAAAACCCAGCGCGCCAGCATGACCGGCTGGAACGTCGCCCCGGGCCAATGGCGCATCATCCAGGGCGTGAGCAAAGGCAATGATGGCAAGCTCGACAGCGCGGGTAAAACGCAAGAGTTCGCTTTCGAAAAAAGCGCTTCCATCGACATCGACCTCCCCGCAGGCCGCACCACCATCCTGCAGCTCGAACGCATCGCAGCCACGACCCCGGTCGAACTGCGCCCGGACCTGGGCATTGGCCATGGCGATGTGCGCGTGACTGCAGATGCCATCGAAGTGACCGTGCATAGCCTCGGCCACGCGGATGCGCCGGCCGGGTTTGTGGTGTTGGAGGATGCGCGTGGGAAGGAGCTGGCAAGAGCCCCGTTCCCGGCACTCGCGGCACCACGCGATCTGCAGCCAATCACCACCCAGGTGCGCCTGCCGCTAACCAACCCCGCAAGCGCAAAAGCCGCGCAACTGCGCGTCATCACCGATAACAACGTCGCAGAGATTACCGACCTCAACAATAAACTGCCGCTGCCAATCCCAACCCCCGCGCCAACGACAAAAACAGCCCATAACCAAACCCACCACTCCCTTCTCCCGCACGCGGGAGAAGGTGCCCGAAGGGCGGATGAGGGCAAAGCCGACAAAGCCAACGATCACGCGCGCAAGCGCATTGACGCAACCCAAAAACTCGGCGAGGATCAAGTCACGCAGTATGTAACGCAGCCGCAACGCCACACATTTCTTCAGGGGGAAGAAACAATGTTGAGCAAGGCATGGAGCATCGTGGCACTGACTGTGGCCGCACTGGGGATGCGTGCATAAGACCTGGCGTCAGAGGGACGCAGCTGAAAAGTGATGAGCTTCAACGCTCTTAGCAATTGACCACGGTCAGGGAGTCAACGAGACCGTGTTACGCCGCGCTTAGACAGTCCAATAGTAGTTAGTGCTCAATAGAGAATTGAATCAATGAGTGATGCCCCGAACAGTGTATGGTCGCGCGGACTCCAGCACGCATCAGATCTTCTCATACGCCGTGGAACTGCAATGGGCCCTCTGGTGCCAACGCTGTTCCTAGTCCCCCTCTTCTTAGCCGGCACTTACCTACTAAGGAGCGTTGTCTGGCTTGCGATAGTTCTGGCGCTTGCAGCAGTGGGAATTATCTTCGAGTACTTCCGACAGTACTCAATTTTCGCCAAGAATGATCCAGACCGATTGCAATCGGAAGAATATCGGTACGAAATGACAAAGATTCAGGTTGTTGCTGGCAAAGGCTTGCCTCAGCCAGTGCCACTAGAAGATCTCAATCTTTCTGATCCAACCACTAATCCCATTAATCCGATGCCGTCAGTAGATAGCGTCGTAATAGAGAGCAAAGTCATTCGGGGAGGTGACTCGTGAAGGCTTTCCTCCTTAGTTTTTCCGCACTTCTTAATGCGAACCATGTCCATGCAGTGCTCAACAGTTCAAACGCAGTGGACACATGGGTGTCGCCATTTCCTTTCTCAGCTATTGTTGTCTCACGCCTAACCGCGATAGAACTTGGGGCTGTTTTTCACAGTCACTTCGGCGAAACGCTTTTCATGCTGGTCGAAGCAACAGCGTGGAATACTTCAGGCTGGCTACCACCAGAGTTTTGGGAGTACGTAAACAACCCGCAGGCAGCTTGGTCAAAAAACGTATTTAAGCTGCCCCCGTTGGGCGATCAAACAGCGCGCTAACAACTCATTCAAGCCAAACTTGCTTCGCAACTCGGATTAACTCAAGCGTTAGGCAGCAAAAAAAGGGAGTCGCCATCTTGAAGAATCTTTTTACTGCTCTGGCTGCCTTGGCTGCGATCGTGACCGCGCTGCTCTGGTACAAAGCAAGTGTGGCCGAGGTACCTCATGACCCTGACCGCCCTGGCGATAAGTCAGCCGTCGTCTTCTACAACGGCGATCACCGATGGGACGTTATTCGCACAGCGGAGCTACAGACAAAGTGGAATAAACGCGCGGCACTTGCCGCCTCCATTACCGCAGTCTTGCAGGCCATAGCTTTGGCAATTCCTGGCGCAGACGTTGCGTGACTCTGCCGCCCAACAACTCATTCAAGCCTAAGTTGCTTCGCAACTCGGCTTAACTCAGGCGTTAGACCTACAAGGAGATTTAGAAATGCCAAGCTTTACTACACGAGTTGTCCTCAATGATGCAGAGTGGGAGGAATACGAGGAATTGTATGAGTACATGGCGGCCGAAGGGTTTGCTAAAACAATCACTTCGGGCCAAGTAGTAACATACAAGCTGCCTGACGCTGAGTATGACTATCGTGGAAATCTCACAAAAGAAAACGTATTAAAAAAGGCTAGGTCGGCTGCACAGAGAACCGGTAAGCGGCATTCAGTTCTTGTGACAGAATCTGTTGGTCGCACTTGGGACAACCTTGATCAGGTGTAAAAATCATTCAAGCCGACGTCGCTTAGCGGCGCGGCTTAACTAAGGCGTTAGGGCTCACTATGAGAGAACCGGATATCCTCCTCTCTGTTGAAGAACAAGATCTCTTCGCAGAGATCTGCTTTGACTGGAAGAGCAACGAAGAACTGCGGGGTTCGCTCGCGCCAATGGAACAGCTAGCGTCGAGCATCATTGGGCGCAAAGCGGTGCCGGAAGTGCGACTTGCCTACTTCTCCGAGCCCGAGTTCAATCTTACAGGCAGAGGAAAGTCGCGACAGGACATCTTTGAGAGGAACGGAACATCTGGTGGGGAGATACTGGCGCACCCGAATTTTTTGAAGCATCTTGAGTACTTCATCTGTGGTCCCGACCTGCCTAATGTAGCGATTGAAAAGTTCAAGAGCGAGGCGAGCACTTCTCATCTCACTGGCAGTGACATTGTTGACTTGAGCCCGTACGCCCGATCATGTGTGCGCCAATACCGCCTAGATCCTCACCATGCTTCGGAAGAATTCTTCAAGTTGGCTGTTGAGTGTGGGGCAATGCCCGGCTTTGCCGACAACCTTCGCAAGTCGGTACGCTCTGTCAAGCTGACATAGAGCGAGCCCCAACAATTCATTCGAAAGAACGAGATCAGGTTGACTTAATAGTGCGATCTGGTCGGGTTTTCTCGGGTCGCAGATAATAGTGTCAAATGGATTTTTTAGCCGGGCGAGGTCCGGTTAAAATTTCTAAGTGAACCTTACCCCGTTCACTGCGTGTGACGGCAGACGCCATTGAGGTGACGGTGCATAGCCTCGGGCACGCAGATGAGCCGGCCGGGTTTGTGGTGCTGGAGGATGCGCGCGGGAAAGAGCTGGCGCGGGCGGGGTTTCCGGCGTTAGAGGCTCATCGGGAGTTGGTGCCGAGGACAGCGGTTGTGCGGTTGGTGCCGGCTGTCAGCGCTGGCAAGGGTGTGCGATTGCGTCTGGTGACGGAAGGCGGGGTTGCTGAGGTGACTCAATGCAATAACACGCTAGCAGTACCTTAAAAGTAGACGACGAGCTCGGGGGCCAGATTTTCTATATCTCGGAGTTAAGAGACAAGTAACTCAGCGTAACAGGATGAGTCCGCAAGGATGCGGCCTGACACATGGGGCGGGAGGGAGCTAGCTGAAAAGCGATGCGCTTCGAACACTTGTAGCGATTGACCACGAGCAGGGAGTCGGAGAGGATCAGGATATGCCGCGCTTAGGCGGTCCAATAGTAGTTAGACGCCATAGGGGAGCACATGAGCGAGTCCATCAAGTACATTCGCGACAAGACAATAGACGAAGAAATAAATATCTCTTGTATAAAGTGTGCTGGGAAGACGGTCCATAAGGTCGTTTCCTCCTACGACCTTCGGGGAGACCACGACGACGGCGACTACAACCTTCAATGGGCCACAGACCACCAAATTATTCAATGTCAAGGATGTAAGACTGTTTCCTTTAGAAAGGCTAGCTCTAACTCAGAGGATTGGATGCAAACAAGCCATGACGGTAGTGGCGAGTACATAGTCGATGAGAGCATCTACCCGTCCAGACTTGAAGGTATTAAGGGTCTTGGTGAAGATTTACACTATCTACCCACCAAAGTCAGGCGCATATACGACGAGACACTACAAGCACTCTCAGGTCAATCGCCTGTTCTGGCGGGGATAGGCCTCAGGGCACTCCTTGAGACAGTATGCAAAGAGAAGAATGCTACCGGGAAGGACCTACTCAAAAAGATTGACAGTTTGGTAACCGCTTCCGTACTGACGCCAGCTAGTGCGGCGATCCTTCACAAAATCCGCACTTTGGGAAACTCCGCAGCCCACGAAGTGAAGCCCCATAATGAAAGGCAACTTGGACTTGCCATGAACATTGTGGAGCACCTACTCAAAGATGTTTACATCCTTCCTAAGCAGGCCGAGTCAGAGTTTGGGGATGACGTCTAACAATTCATTCAAATTGATGCCGTTCCACGGCGCTGATTAAATCAGGTGTTAGATCTTCACCAATCATATGGAGCTGCAATGTCACATCCAGAAGTACTCCTTTTCATTGACAACTCAAATATTTTTATCTCCGGCAAGAATGTCGCTGAGCAGTTTGAGGGGTCTCCCGCGCGTCAGAGCTATCGCTTAGAGTTTGATCACCTACTTGAGTTAGCGCCGGCAGACAACTGATAAAAGCATCTATTGTGGGGTCGATTCCTCCAGAGGAGAGGGCCATCTGGGAAAGACTGGAGGCAGTAACTGGGGTTGCCCCTGAGCTATTTGAACGAGGCGCCGGATCGGGAAAAGAGCAAGGTCTTGATCAGTGCTTGCAAGTCAACATGCTTAGAGCGATTAGCGACCATAAAGATCCTCAGATCTGCGTTCTTTTAACGGGGGATGGATCTGGATATGATGATGGCGCGGGATTTCATGCTGATCTAGAGCGAATGTATGATGCAGGCTGGGGGATTGAGGTTCTGAGTTGGAGAAATAGTTGTAAAAGAGCACTCCGACTCTGGGCCGAGAAAGTGGGTAATTTCATCGCGTTGGATGACCACTACACATCTATAACATTTTTAAAGCCGGCGCGCCGATCCACTGCAGTCGATCTCAGCAATCGCCCAGTAAGTTCTGTGCGCGAGAGCCCCTCCCAGGCTGCTGAGAGGAAAGTTCGGAACGAAGAGCTTAAAAAACGGCTGGCCGCTGAGAACGAGCTTCTGACTTTAAAAAACGAGCTCGCTGCCAAAGCTAAGCGCAAAGTAAAGCACGACAAACGTTTCCAACGCAGGAATGTCTAAAAATTTATTCAAGAATAACCCACTTCGCAGGTCGGTTTAATTCAAGCGCTAGGCCTTTCTGGAGAATCTCATGCCCGCAACATTCTTCACCGTCGCTACATTTGTCGCAAACGCCTGGAAATTCGGCAAGGCAGTTCACGGCTGGGCAACGGATCAGCCACTTAAGCGAGACTTCAAGAAATTTCTAGCGCACCTTGAGTACCGCAGAGTTCTCTATGCTGAGTGGCAGTACGAAAGCATGCCCGCCGTAACTCATAGCCTTTCCGATATCCTGCAAGAAGTGAGAAGGTTTCGCTCAAACCATCCTGATAATATTGAACTCGGCATTTTGCTCGGCGAGTTAATTATGTGCTTGCAAGATGGCTTGGATCAGTTTCACCAATTCCAGGCAACCACTGCAGGTGAGATGAAAGCGTTCAAACAGCTTCTCAAGATAAGAAGCGAACTGGCCCAAACTCTCGCTATTCTTTGTGGAAAAACTGAGGTTTCACCTCAAGGCGGAGACTTAGAAAAATTCATCATGGACATGGCATTGGTTCGCCCAAAGACCTAACAATTCATTTAAGCCGAACTGGCTTTGCTATTCGTTCTAACTCAGGCGTTAGACCTCTATGAAAGTTCCTCTCTACCACGGTGCGCGAGATCTATAAAAAAAGAGAGATCTTTCGGGTAGTTTTATGCAAGAACGGGGTCAGGTTCACTTATAAGCCAGCCTGACCCTTATTTCCATGCCCGCGAATGGATTTTTAGCCGGGCCGAGCCCGCAGCCTGGTTCGTCTCAATGCAAGGACTAAGTGATTGATATGGGTATAGACCTTAAAAATAAAGCTGGCACGGAATTCTATTTCTCAACAATAGGATGGTCTTTTTACTTGAACTTGGCATCGGTTTATGGATGGAAGCCAGAAGGGACATCGCCCCCCCATCGACTGGATCGATAGAGAACCTTGGGGTGCACATTATGGTTGGAACGCGGGACAATCTGTCGCTGACTCAGACGCAAGGGAGTTGGCTACTGCGCTGGGACGCTACGTAGCGGACCCACATGGCAGTGAGCGAGCGTTGAGCATTGCGAAAAAATTTGTGGAAGCAGGTATTTCTGTAACCGCCCCTAGCTCTGACGATGAATTTATAGGGGATTTTATTGATTTCGCCAGGAGCGGAACCTTTGAGATTTGGTAAATGAGAAAAGCGGAGTCAGGTGCACTTAAACAGCAGCCTTAGTCGTTGCTTGTTCAGAAGTGAGGGCCGGCTCGCTGTCTGCTGGCAGTTGCGGGCACGTCATCGCCTCAAAGTGACGGAACAGGGCCGCGCTGTTGTTGCCCCTGTGAGCGCTGCTGTTCCATCGCCATCTCCTGCGTGCGCTCGTGCGCTAAGCGCTGGTTGACAGATTCCAGTTGGGTAAAGCTCTCTTGAACAGGCCGAGCCGCAGCGTCGGCCGTCGGCATATGAGCGCGCAGCATGGCCGGATCCTTTGGATCGCCTTGCACTACAAACAGGGTCTGCGCAGTGGGCGAGTCTTTGGTCTTTTCGCTGAGCAGCACGTGATCCACCCGGGTTAGCCCATTGTCTTTGGCTAGCGTCAGCAGACTGGCTGTCATTCGTTCACTGGTGGCGTCAAACGTGCGGCCGTTGGCGGCGTCCAGCTGTTCCACTTTGCTTCGGATCTGCTGATGCATGGCATGGTCCGGGTGCCCCGCTTCTGCAGGGGTCAATGTGCGGCTTGGCTCATTCGGTGCCGCCAGATTGGGAGAGCTAACGCCACGTGCGCCACTGTCCTTGAGCTGGACCATGCCATAGCCGTCCTTGCCAAGGTCAACGATGTTGAAGGTCTTTACAGACCCGAGGTCCAGCCCGTTGCGCTCCAGCTGTCTTGGGTCCAGGCCCAAAGATTTGAGATCGATGCGGATTTCCGGAGGCTGACGGTCATGCGCCAGATGCGCGTAGTTCTGCGCGATGTGGCTGATTGGGTTGACGCCATAGTAGTTCCGGTAGTCGGAGTCGCCATGCGGGCCTAGCGTGCCGCTGCGGTCATAAAAGCAGTGCTCAACAGATTCGGTCAGCGCATCGTTGCGGGAAAATGGCTGCTTGGTGAGTGCATCGTAGGTCAGTCCGTCCGCGAATTGCGGAGCGCCGTTCGGTTGTCGCACGACACATCGATTACTCGACCTGTCGAGCAATTCCCGCTCAACCACACTGTCGGGCATCTCAGGGTTCAGATGTTTGATTCGATCATGCAGGGCACGCATTCCCGAGATTTCCGACAGTGCTTCGTCTGCGCGAGTCGAATCCAGGTAAACACGGGTAGGGCCAGTCAGGTCGACCTGATGTTCCCGATTGTCGTAGGCCTCCTGCATCCGGTTGCCCATGCTCTTGCCGAACTCGGCAAGGGCGTCGGCACGATGCTGGGCCAATACGCCATGCATTGCTTCGTGGCCCATGACCTCAGTCAGATAGTCGATGCGCTCTGATCCTGCGAAGTCTTTGAACGCTGCTTCACTGATATTGAGTGTGCCCGCATTGCCGTCCTTACCATCCTGGAAGTGGCCCCCGTTGTTCTGTCCATGCGAAACAGCAATCGCGCCAATTCGACCTTTCTCAATGGCATCGCCTAGCAGGTTCGACAGATAAGGTGATTCGGCGATCGTCTGGCGAATGCTGTCCTCTGCACCAGCAGGAAGTGCAGGGTCTTTCGCCATCCGGGCAAGTAGAGGCTCGATACGTGGGTCAACCCGGGTCATGGCTTGCCTCCATCGATCTTTACGCTATAAGCGCACTCTTGTGGCCTGCCTTGTTCCTTGGTTCGATAGAGAAGCAACGAGACCGAAAAAATCTGACTTCCGCCGTTGATCGCGCGCCAATGCTGGCGTAGCCATCCACCCTGAAACGGCCGCTGGCCGCCGCGCGTATATCCCATCCCTTCGAGCGCTTTGGAGAGTGCTTCTGCTTGCCAGATGCAGGTGGACGTAGGCACGCGAGTGGGGTCGTTATGGTCAGGTAGAGTCACTGCAACCTCTATCCTCGACAAGCCATCTTTCGTTGGGCGGTGCGTCGCGTAGAGCTCATAACCATCGGCCAGAGAAACTTCCTTTACTTCACGCCACGGGTATGCCGGATCAGACGGTGGTCCAAGCTTGATGCCGAGTGCTGACTCCATCTGGGGATAGTCCAGATCCGCTGGCACTGTCAGTCCATCAATGAAGCGCAGCAGCCGGCGCTGCAATTCTTGCAGAGTAGTATTCGCAGAGACGATGTCGGCACCGTTGTCGGTACCTCTGCTCTTCTCTTGAGGGGGCGGCGTCGCTGTCGCAGCAGATGACGTGCCTGCATCCCGCTTTGCTTCATGGGGCGTGCGAGCACACGCACTTGGCAGCGCTAGTGAAAGCAGCAGCAAGGGAAACAGGTTTCGGAAGCTAATTTTTATCATTGGGATCCTGCGACTCACGCGGCATCGCGCTGCTGGTCAATTGTCACCCGTGCCGTCTGTGTCATGCACTACCGCGCCCGAATCTGAGTGGCGCGATAGTGATGGATAGCGAGGGAACGTAAAGCTATTTGCGGGAGGGTGGGGATGCGCTTGGAGTAGCAATCTCTCTAGGTTCAATCCAACTCTGACCCTGCTGCTTCAAACGTTGACGCAAGGATCTTCCATCAACGCTTTCTAGATTGCCAGCATCAGCCAGTTGACATGTCACGCAGCGCGTAGCAGTCTTTTCGGCAAGGAGCGTAGAAACTCCTCAGAGAGCGGTATCCACCTCCGTCAAACCGGTGGGTTTTTTGTGCCTGCAGCATCTTGCGGACACAACCGACGCGATGCCTGCGTCGGGAGGGCGGCTAATACAACACCCCTTGGGGAAATACGCCCGCCGGCTCTCTGCGGTTTCTAACCTCCCGACATCCCGTCGCCACCCGGCGGCGGGGCCTGTTCGTCAAGGAGGGCTTTGCCATGCGTCGACCCACGTCCCGT
>NZ_JPLE01000006.1 GCF_001010415.1 Xanthomonas pisi DSM 18956 | reverse complement strand
CACCAGCTGGCAGGAGTTCTAAGCAAGCGAACTCAACTGCCTGAACGGTTCCGGTCGGCAGCGATGCCGGCCGGCTCAAGGCATAAGAGGTATCGGCCGATAGTCTGCGTACGCCCATGAGACGCACCGATGACCATTGCTCCCGCGCTGCCGCACACCGCCCCATCCTCCCCGCGTCGCTGGACCAGCCGCTGGGACGATCTGGCCATTGTCAAAAAGCTCGGTGCGATCGGTGTACTGGCATTGGTCGGCATGGTGATCCCGGTGCTGCTCTATCGCGGCAAGCTCAATGAAAGCGTCGCCATCAGTACTAACGAATTGCGCAGCTACGCCCCGCTTGGGCAGATGCTGGGCCTGATTACCGATCTGCACGCTGCCCATGTCGACAGTGGCGCCACCGCCGAGGCAGCAGCGCAACGCGCCCAACGCGATCTGCAGCAACTGCTCGCCACCACGGCAGCGATGCCCGGTTTCGAACGCAGCCAGAAACAACTGCTCGCCCTGCAGCAGCGCCACGTTTCCACCACTGCGGCCAGCGGCTACAGCGGCGTGAGCGAGCAAGCCTTCGCTGCGCTGGATGCGCTGCGCGACGACAGCCAGTTGGTCTACACCCCGTATATCGAAAGCTACCACCTGGTGGTGGCGACCCTGATCTATAGCCCCGACGCCACCGAATCGCTGACCCGCCTGGATGCGGCCAACGACCCGTCGCAGGCCGGCGACGACCGCGCCATGCTGCGCGAACAGCTCACCCAGTTGCAGCGCAATCACGTGCGCTTCCGGCATGAGCTGGACAAGGCAATGGGCCTGCTGGAACAGCCCGACCCCGCCCTGGCCGATGCCGCCAACGCCGAGGCCACCCGCGCCAACGACGCACTGAAGTCCCTTGCCACGGCACTGAAAGGCAGCGATGCGCAGGCCGACACGCAGTGGAATGCCGCGCTCGATGCGCTTGGCCAGGCCATGCAGGAGCTGAGCAGCATCTCGCTGCAAGCCTTGCAGCGGCAATCCGAGCGCCACCTGGTGGATGCACGCAATGCGATGTATCAGGCCGTCGCCGGCCTGTCGCTGCTCGCGCTGCTGATCGCCGCGCTGGGCTGGTACACCTTGTCCAACCTCACCCGCAATGTGCGCCGCGCCGCTGCAGTGGCGGCCAATATCGCGCAGGGCATGCTGGACGAACGCATCGTGCCGCCCAGCCGCGACGAAACCGGCCAGCTGCTCGACAACATGCGCCAGATGCAGGAACAGGTGCAGCGCGTCCTGGCTGCGCAGAGCGAGATGGCGCAGCGCCACGACGCCGGCCAGATCAGCTACCGCATGCAGGCCGACAGCTTCCCCGGCGCCTACGCCACCATGGTGCGCGACACCAACGCCCTGGTCGGTTCGCATATCGCGGTGAAGATGCAGCTGGCGCAGATCATGTCGCGCTACGCCATCGGCGATCTGAGCCAGGACATGCAACGCCTACCCGGCGAGAAGGCCGTGCTCACCGACACCATGGACACCGTCAAGGCCAATCTGTCGGCGATGAACAGCGAAATCAAACTGCTGGCGCAGGCCGCCGCCAATGGCGACTTCAGCGTGCGCGGCGATGCGCAGCGCTTCCAGTACGACTTCCGCGCGATGGTGAACAGCCTCAACCAGTTGATGTCCACCGCCGACGCCAACCTGCAATCGCTGTCCAACGTGCTGCAGGCGATCGCCGCGGGCGATCTCACCAGCCGCATGCAGGGCGATTTCCACGGCGTGTTCGCACGCATGCGCGACGATGCCAACGCCACGGTGACGCAGCTGGCCGATATCGTCGGGCGCATCCAGCGCTCCACCGATGCCATCAACGATGCAGCCAGCGAGATCGCATCCGGCAACCAGGACCTGTCGCAGCGTACCGAGCAACAGGCGGCCAATCTGGAAGAAACCGCCGCCTCGATGGAAGAACTCACCTCCACCGTGCGCAACAACGCCGAGCACGCCAAGCGCGCCAATCAGCTGGTGGTCGGCGCGGCCGCCGTCGCCTCGCAAGGTGGCGAGGTGGTCGGCCAGGTGGTCGGCACCATGGCCGGCATCCAGGCTGCCTCCAGAAAGATCGCCGACATCATCGGCGTGATCGATGGCATCGCCTTCCAGACCAATATCCTGGCCTTGAACGCCGCGGTGGAAGCCGCGCGTGCCGGGGAACAGGGTCGCGGCTTTGCGGTAGTGGCGTCGGAAGTGCGCACCCTGGCGCAGCGCTCGGCCGCTGCGGCCAAGGAGATCAAGCACCTGATCGACGATTCGGTCAGCCGGGTCGAGCATGGCAGCCAGCTGGTCGGCCAGGCAGGGCGCACGATGCAGGACATCGTCGACTCGGTGCGCAACGTCACCACGATCATGCACGAGATCAGCGAGGCCTCGCTGCAGCAGTCGCAAGGCATCGAGCAGGTCGGCCAGACCGTCTCGCAAATGGACCAGGCGACCCAACAGAACGCCGCGCTGGTGGAAGAAGCCACCGCCGCCGCGCGCGCGATGGAAGAACAGGCGCAGCAGCTACGCGATGCAGTGTCGGTGTTCCAGCTACAGGCGGTCGCCTCGCCACGCCTCGGTCGGGCGGCCTGATCGCTGCCGGGCGCGCTCCTCGCGCTGTCATGGGATTGTGCGGTTGTGCAGACAGCGTTGAGATCCCGGCGCGGCGATCGCCTGGCGATGACATGGCCCGCGTCACCGCTGTCTGGTTGCCGTGCCGACCAGGCGGCTGACCTGCTGACTCTGACGTCACCGCGGCAACCGCGATGCCGATGACACGTTGGGGGACCGCGACAGTACGTCGTCGCGCCCCAGCGTATTCGAATCCGGCGACACCCCGGTTTCGCTTTTCAAGCCGGTGCATCCACCCGGCAGTGCCCTTCCTGCACATGTCCATCACGCATGCGCACGTGATCGAACAGTGAAATCCCAAGCCACCGGCAATGCGTCGGCAGCGCTCGCATCAGGGTTTTCAGCCCACTTGTGCACACGCACGTCACCTCGGTGACGGCCGCCCATACGCGTCCGCCCTTGCGAGTTCAGCAACCGTCGCCAACGCCGTTACCGGACACAAGCAAGCAGACCTGCCCTGCAATCGAGCGCAGCGTGACGACCCCTCACGCGCACCGATGGATCGGCCGGATGCATGCCCGCACCGGTAAGTGCCCGACGTCTGGATGACGCGCCGCTGCCGATGCGCATCGCCCTTTCCTGCCCATCGCCCTTGAGACTCCAACATGATCGCTCTTCTTCAACGGTACAACGTCGGCAAGCGGCTGACTTTCGCGTTCGGCACACTGATCCTGCTGTCGTGCGCACTGGTTGCCGCTGGCCTTTACACGCTAGCGCAAGCGCGTCAGAGCCTGGATACATTGACCAATCGCAACATGGTCATCGTCCAGCATCTGCAAGAGATGAATAACGCTGTCTCGGTCATTGCCGTGCAGCTGCGCAATGTCGTGCTGCCGACCACCGACGAGGAAAACCGTCGCTTCGCCGCCATCATCGAAGAACAGCGCGGCATCTACGACAAGGTGCACGGGCAGCTCTACGCTTTCTCGGCGACGCCGGCAGCGCAGGCCATCCGCGAGAAGATCGATCAGAACAACAAGACCGCCAGCGCACTCAACCGCCAGGTGCTCGATCTCGGACTTGCGGGCAAGGCCGATCAAGCATTGCCATTGATGCTGCAACGTGCAGCGCCTGCGACGCAGGCGTGGCAGGACGCGCTACTGGAATACACGGCGCTGCAGCGCAAGCGCGCCCAGGAAGCCAATGCAGTGGCCACCACGGCGATGGCACGCGGCCGCACGCTGCTGATCGGCGGCGGCCTGGCGGTGGTGTTGATCAGCGGCCTGCTGGGCTGGGCCATCACCCGCAGCCTGGTGCGTCCGCTGTCGCAAGCCACCCGCGCCGCCGAAGCCATTGCCAACGGCAATCTCGACAACGATGTGCGCACCACCACCAACGACGAAACCGGCCGCCTGTTGCAGGCGATGGACAAGATGCAGGACCAGGTACGCAACCTGATCAGTGCGCAGCTGGACATGGCCAAGCGCCACGATGCGGGCCAGATCAGCTTCCGTATGGATGCCGGGGCGTTCCCCGGCGACTTCGGCCGCATGGCCAAGGACACCAACGAGCTGGTCGCTGCGCACATCAAGGTCAAGATGCAGACCATCCACCTGGTGGAGCGCTACGCCATCGGCGACCTGAGCGAAGACATGCCGCAATTGCCTGGCGAAAAAGCCGCGATCACCACAGCGATGAATCAGGTCAAGCACAACCTGTCCACGATGAATCACGAGATCAAGCACCTTGCCCAGGCGGCGGCCAATGGCGACTTCACCGCACGCGGCAACGCCGAGCAGTTCCAGTTCGACTTCCGCATCATGGTGGAAAGCCTCAACACCTTGATGGCCACCGCCGATGGCAACCTGCAGTCGCTGTCCGCCCTGCTGCAGTCGATCGCCGCCGGCGACCTCACCGCGCGCATGACCGGCCAGTACCAGGGCGTGTTTGCGCAGATGCGCGATGACGCCAATGCCACTGCCGAGCAGCTGGCCAACATCGTGGGCCGCATCCAGGAAGCGGCCGGCGCGATCGGCCTGGCCTCCGGCGAGATCGCCACCGGCAATCAGGATCTGTCGCAACGCACCGAACAACAGGCGGCCAATCTGGAAGAAACCGCCGCCTCGATGGAAGAACTCACCTCCACCGTCAAGCAGAATGCCGAACACGCCAGCCAGGCCAACCAGCTCGCCATCGGCGCCGCTGCAGTGGCATCGCAGGGCGGCGCGGTCGTGGCGAGCGTGGTCACCACCATGTCCGACATCCAGGCCTCCTCGAAGAAGATCGCCGAGATCATCAGCGTCATCGACGGCATTGCGTTCCAGACCAATATCCTGGCCCTGAACGCCGCAGTGGAAGCCGCGCGTGCCGGCGAACAGGGCCGCGGCTTTGCGGTGGTGGCCTCGGAAGTGCGCACACTGGCGCAGCGGTCGGCTGGTGCGGCCAAGGAGATCAAGCACCTCATCGACGACTCGGTGGAAAAGGTGGCGCAAGGCGCAACGCTGGTCGACCAGGCCGGCACCACCATGGCCGACATCGTGGCCAGCGTGCAGCGCGTCACCAACATCATGGGCGAGATTTCGTCGGCATCTCAGGAGCAGTACGCCGGTATCGAACAGGTCAACCAGACCGTCACCCAGATGGACGAGACCACGCAGCAGAATGCCGCCCTGGTGGAAGAAGCCACTGCCGCCGCCCGCGCCATGGAAGAACAGGCGCAGCAGCTCACCGAAGCCGTTGCAGTGTTCAAGGTCGCCGACCACGCCCCGGTTGCGCGCCGCCTGTCGGCCATCGCCAGCGCGCCGGCCAACGCGCGTACCGCGCCGCGCCCGGTGGTACGCCCCAACGCCACCGCCATACCGCGACGTGGCGCAATGCAGACCACGGCAGCGGCATCGGCCAACGACGCGGCTGACTGGCAGGAGTTCTAAGCGCGGTAACGCCGTTCAAGAGGCGAGGCCGTGCGCCGGATCCGGGAACCGGGTTGCACGCGCGAACTGACACGCGCGCGATCAGATCTGCACGCTCCAATCGCTAAACGTCCCTTTATCGGCGGACCAAACACCGCGCAACGTCGAACACAAGGCCGGCCCGCTTAGCGGGTCGGCCTTGCACGTTTTGGCAGGCAACTTGCTCGCGTGCCCGACGCTCGACAGACACGCAGCGGCAACAGGCCGATCACGCAGCAGCAGCCACTCGGCTTCCAGACAGCACCGCACTTATCAGCCAGAAGTACACAGCGCACGGAGCAACAAACTCAACACCAAAGCCCCTCTCCCATCGGAAGATCAACAAAACTCAACGCCAAAGCCCCTCTCCCCTCGGGAGAGGGGTTGGGGTGAGGGTACGGCGCAGCAGGCAAGCCAACACCACCAGTGCCCTGGCTGCGCTCGTTTCAATGTCGCTGCCATCGCAACGCCCGTGCAAGGCACGTGAAACCCAAGATGACAGCCAGATGTCACTTGGCCCCACCCACGCAAAAACACCACATTCCAACATCCAATTCGCACAACTCGGCACAGTTTCCAGCATCGTCAACCGCATCCACACGCCCTGCTCACCTGTGTGATCCAGCGCTGTACCGGCACTGCGCATCTTGTCAATTCGCCGCAGATGCCGCCGTTACCACTGGGCATGCCGACAAGCGGACACGAGCGCACGGTGACCTGCCACCCGGTCGATGTCATGCACCCCATCCCTTCGAGCCGAGCGATTCCATGAACTCTTTTTTGCTGCGTTTCAATGTCGGACCACGCCTGGCCGGCGCCTTTGCCGTGTTGATCCTGCTGTCGGGCTGCATCGCCTTTATCGGCTACCGCGGCCTGACCTCGGCACGCGGGTTGGTCGATGACCTGGTGCACCAGAACATGACCAAGATCCGTCTGTCCAACGACATGATGAATGCGAACTACATCATCGCCGCAGAGCTGCGCAACGTGGTGCTGCCGACCAGCGATGCCGACAATCTGAAGTTCATCGAAAAGATCAAGCGCGCGCGCGCCGATTATGCCAAGGCGCGCGAGGCCTTGTACGCCATGCCCGTCTCCGAACAGGGCAAGGCCATTCGCGACGACATCGATCGGCTCACCCCCACGGTGCGCGACTTGAATAACCGCATCATCGATCTGGTGATGTCCGGCCACAGCGACGAAGCGCTGCCACTGCTGCTCAACCAGGCCGCGCCCGCGCTGCAGCAATGGCAGGACAAGATCGGCGACAACATCGCCCTGCAGGACAAACTCGCCGCCGAGGCCGCAGCGGTTGCGCTGCAATCGATGGACGATTCGCGCAAGCTGCTGGTCGGCGGTTCGCTGCTGGTGGTGCTGCTCAGCGGCACGCTGGGCTTGCTGATCACCCGCAGCCTCACTCGGCCGCTGAGCCGTGCCACCCGCGCTGCCGAAGCAATTGCCGACGGCAAGCTCGATAATGCCGTGCATACCGATGCCGGCGACGAGACCGGCCGCCTGTTGCAGGCGATGGACAAGATGCAGGCGCAGGTGCGCAACCTGATCACCGCGCAGCTGGACATGGCCAAGCGCCATGATGCCGGCCAGATCAGCTTCCGCATGAATGGCGACGCATTCCCAGGCGATTTCGGTCGCATGGCAGGCGATACCAACGCGCTGGTCGACAGCCACATCCAGGTCACCACACGCCTGGCGCAGATCATGGGCCGCTATGCGATCGGCGACCTCAGCGACGACATGGACCAGCTACCCGGCGAAAAAGCCGCACTCACCAACACCATGGCGCAGGTCAAGGCAAACCTGGCTGCGATGAACCAACAGATCAAGCACCTGGCAAACGCCGCTGCCAATGGCGACTTCAGCGCACGCGGCGATGCGGCGCAGTTTCAGTACGACTTCCGCATCATGGTCGAGAGCCTCAATCAGTTGATGGCCACCGCCGATGGCAGCCTGCAATCGCTGTCGGGCATGTTGCAGGCCATTGCAGCGGGCGACCTCACCGCGCGCATGGACGGCGACTTCAAGGGCGTGTTCGCACAGATGCGCGACGACGCCAACGCCACCGCCAGCCAATTGGCCGGCATCGTCGGGCGTATCCAGACCTCTGCGTTGTCGATCAACGCCGCCGCCAGCGAGATTGCCACCGGCAATAACGATCTGTCGCAGCGCACCGAGCAACAGGCGGCCAATCTGGAAGAAACCGCCGCCTCGATGGAAGAGCTCACCTCCACCGTCAAGCAGAACGCCGAGGGCGCACGCCAGGCCAACCAGCTTGCCATCGGTGCCGCCCACGTGGCCTCGCAAGGCGGCGAAGTGGTCGGCAAGGTGGTCGATACCATGGCCGGCATCCAAGCCTCGTCGAAAAAGATCTCCGACATCATCAGCGTGATCGACGGCATCGCCTTCCAGACCAACATCCTGGCCTTGAACGCAGCGGTGGAAGCGGCGCGCGCCGGCGAGCAAGGCCGTGGCTTTGCCGTGGTGGCCTCGGAGGTGCGCACGCTGGCGCAGCGATCGTCGGCGGCAGCCAAGGAGATCAAGGACCTGATCGGCGATTCGGTGCAGCGCGTGGCCGATGGCTCGCAACTGGTGGATCAGGCCGGCAGGACCATGGCCGAGATCGTGTCCTCGGTGCAGCGTGTCACCGACATCATGAGCGAGATCTCTGCCGCCTCGCAGGAGCAGTCGGCCGGTATCGAGCAGGTCAACCTCACCGTGACGCAGATGGATGAAGCCACCCAGCAAAACGCAGCGTTGGTGGAAGAAGCCACCGCTGCCGCGCGCGCGATGGAAGAGCAGGCACAACAACTCACTGCAGCCGTGGCCGTGTTCAAGGTCCAGGCGCAGGCGCCGGTCACGCGTCAGCTGGCCGCCATCGCCGGCACGCCGGCCAGTGCGCGCATGCCGGCACGTCCGGCTGCACGCAGCGCCGCCACGCCAGCGATGGCGCGCCGCGCTGCAGTCAGCGCATCTGCCGCCACAGCCGACGCCAGCGGGTGGCAGGAGTTCTGAACTCACCGACAGCAAGCAAGGCGCTGACAGCCATCAACGCGTGCAGGACGACGCAGCATTGGCGGTGCAACAGGCAACCACGCAGTGCGCGCTCCACGCGCCGGGCGCACCACCATCAGCAACACAAAACGTTCGAGAGTCGTTCGAGTCCGCACTGCGCGGATCTTGTGGGCCGCTTCCCTTGCGAGGGGACGCGGCCCTCTTTATGCCCGTGTTCTTACGC
Source organism: Xanthomonas pisi DSM 18956 (assembly GCF_001010415.1). Taxonomy (GTDB): domain Bacteria; phylum Pseudomonadota; class Gammaproteobacteria; order Xanthomonadales; family Xanthomonadaceae; genus Xanthomonas; species Xanthomonas pisi. Next base: position 139,189 of record NZ_JPLE01000006.1, on the reverse strand, counting down.
AATCGTGGGCATGCAGGCGATCCAACCCTGGACCCCACCCGCTCCGCCTTCACATCGAATTTACAACCGGCTGGCGCGCCCGACCGGACTGAAACCGCTTCCAATGAGCCATGACTGAATAAATCGCCCCCTGTTGTGCCGATTTCTACAGAAATGATCAATTTCACGCATAGACGGCCGTTATCGCACTCACGCATCCGTAACGCCCTCCCCCGGGCAAGGCCACTCTTATGCATTTTTTCAACCGACTCTCCGTTGGCACGCGGTTGTCCGCATTGCTCACCCTGGTCATCGCGTTGTCGCTGGGGCTGCTCGCCCTGACCATCTACCGGCAATCGGCCGGCGACATCGAATCCCAGGTCAAGGCCGAGCTGCGTTCGAGCACGCGGCTGATGCAGCAGTCGGTGGCGATGTACGACGTCACCCTGACCGAAGGCACCGAGCGTCTGGGCAGCGTCTTCGACGACATGCTGCCGCGCGGCGCACGCGAACTGGATACCGCCAGCACCGTGACCATCGGTGAGCAGAACACGCCCACGCTGCGCTCCGGCACGCAGGCGCTGAATCTCAATTTCGATGCGGTGGACCGCTTCGCGCAGGCCACCGGCGGCGTTGCGACCATCTTCGCGCGCACCGGCGACGACTTCGTGCGCATCACCACCTCGCTGCGCAACAAGCAGAACGAGCGCGTGATCGGCACCCTGCTCGATCGCAAGGGCAAGGCCTACGCCGCACTGTCCGCAGGCAAGCCCTTCACCGGCCAGGCGCAGTTGTTCGGCGACCAGTACATGACGTACTACGCGCCGCTGCGCAACGCTGCCGGCGAGGTGATCGGCGCGCTGTTCGTCGGCCGCAATTACACCCAGGGCCTGGCCGCGCTCAAGGCCCAGGTCAGCACCACCAAGCTGGGACAGGACGGCTACTTCGTCATCGCCGACATGGCACCGGGCGAGCACCAGGGCCAGATCATCGCCGCACCGCCGGGGACACCGGCGACGTTGTCGGCACTGGTGCCGGCCGATCAGCAAGCTGTGCTGCAGTCGGTGCTGGACGGCAAGCAACCCAGCGCCAACCTGCAGCTGCGCGATGCCAAGGGCAACGCGCAGGCGTTCGAGGTCACCGCACAGCGCTATGCGCCGTGGCAGTGGGCGGTGATCGGCACCCAGCCGCGCAGCGCCATCGACGGCCCGCTCGACCAGCTGATGGGCAGCATGCTGCTGTTCTCGCTGGTGGTGCTGGGGCTGTGCATCGCGGTGGTGTTCATCGCCGCACGCAAGATGGTGACCCGCCCGCTGCTGGCGGTGGAACGTGTGCTCGGCGATGTCGCCGCCGGCCGTCTGGACAATCCCATCGAGATCGACCGGCACGATGAACTCGGCCGTCTGCTGCTCAATGCCCGCACCATGCGCGACGATCTGCGCGCGCGGCTGGAGCGCGATCACCTGATCGCCAGCGAGGCGCTGCGCGTGCGCACCGCGCTGGACGATGTCAGCACCAACGTGATGATCGCCGATGCCGACCGCCGCATCATCTACGTCAACCGTCCGCTGCAGCGCATGCTCAAGAGCGTGCAGGACGATCTGCGCCGCGACCTGCCCAACTTCGATGCCGATGCCCTGATCAACGCCAGCATCGACCAGTTCCACCGCAAGCCCGAGCATCAGGCACGCATGCTCGATCAGCTCACCAGCACCCACGTCGCGCAGATCCATGTCGGCGGCCGCACCATGCGGCTGGTGGTCAGCCCGGTGCTGGGCGCCGCAGGCGAGCGCATGGGTTTTGTGGTCGAGTGGGCCGACCGCACCCAGGAAGTGCAGGTGGAAGAAGAAGTCGCACGCATCGTGCAGGCGGCCGCCGTCGGCGACCTGAGCGAACGCGTCAGCCTGGACGGCAAGCAGGGCTTCCTGCTACAGCTCGCCCAACAACTGAACATGCTGCTGGACAACAACGCCGACGGCCTGTCGCGGGTATCCGCGCTGCTGTCCTCGTTGTCGCAGGGCGACCTCACCGCACGCATGGACGGCGAGCTGCAAGGCGTGTTCGCCACCATCCGCGACGATGCCAACGCCACCGCCGACCAGCTGGCCGGCATCGTGCGTCGCATCAAGGATGCGTCGCTGGCGATCAACTCGGCCGCCACCGAAATCGCCACCGGCAACGGCGACCTGTCGCGGCGCACCGAGCAACAGGCCGCCGCGCTGGAAGAAACCGCCGCGTCGATGGAAGAGCTCACCGCCACCGTCAAGCAGAACGCCGACAATGCCGACCAGGCCAACCGCCTGGTGCTCGATGCCGCCGGTGTTGCCGCCAAGGGCGGCGATGTGGTCGGCCGCGTGGTCACCACCATGGCCGACATCGACGCCTCGTCCAAGAAGATCGCCGAGATCATCAGCGTCATCGACGGCATCGCCTTCCAGACCAACATCCTGGCGTTGAACGCCGCAGTGGAAGCCGCACGTGCCGGCGAGCAGGGCCGCGGCTTTGCCGTGGTGGCCTCGGAGGTGCGCACGCTTGCCCAGCGCTCGGCCGGTGCGGCCAAGGAGATCAAGCACCTGATCGAAGACTCGGTGACCCGCATCGGCAACGGCGCCGCGCTGGCGTCGGAAGCCGGCAGCACCATGCAGCAGGTGGTCGGCTCGGTGCAGCGCGTCACCGACATCATGGGCGAGATCACCAGCGCCTCGCGCGAGCAGGCCGCCGGCATCACCCAGGTCAACCAGACCGTGACCCAGATGGACGAAACCACCCAGCAGAACGCCGCCCTGGTGGAAGAAGCCACCGCAGCGGCGCGCTCGATGGAAGACCAGGCCGCGCAGCTGGTGGACGCAGTGGCGGTGTTCCGCCTGGAGCCGCAGGACCGCCTGAGCACCCTGCTGGCCAGCGCACGCCACGCCTATCGCTGAGACGGCGACCACGATTTCTCGCCGCGAAATCAACGCGTCGTGCCATTTGCTAGCTGCATGATCGAATGCGAGGCAACCAGATCGGCTCGACTGCTCCTTGCCTGCTCACCGTCGCGGGACCTTGCGCGGCATGGATACCGCGCAAGAGCTTGCAAGCACGGACTTGCCGCGTGTCCCGCGAGGGTTGGCTGGCAAGCGCCCCACAGCACATTTGCAGCGTCGAGTGCGCGGTGCCCTCGCCACTCGCGGGACACGCCGTAAACCCGTCCATGGGGGCTCGATGGCGGCATCCATGCCGCCAACGGTCCCGCAATCGGCGAGGACACCGCACCAGAGAGTTCGCTGCCGGTTTTTTGAAGAGCGAGGAAACCACGCCGGACATGGTGCTGACCGCTTTGTCGAAACTCTGAGCACCGACTAGCTCGACTGGTCCTTGCCCGCTCACCGTCGCAGGACCCTTGGCGGCATGGATGCCGCCACGGAGCTGACATGGACGTACTTGCAGCGTGTCCTGCGATGGTGGGCGGGCAAGGGCCCTGCAGCACACTTGCAGTGTCGAGGGCGCGGTGCCCTCGCCGCTCGCGGGACACGCCGTGAACCCGTCCGTGGGTGCTCGATGGCGGCATCCAAGCCGCCAACGGTCCCGCAATCGGCAAGGACACCGCACCATGCAGGCGGCTGGTTGCTCTGCCGAAGAACGAAGACATCGCGCCAGAACCTTGCTGGTTGCTGCGTCGAGAGCTCTGCACATCGACCATCACGACTGATCCTTACCAGCGATCCGCAGACAAGTTTTGTCAGCGGCACTTAAAGATTCGGGTTTGCCGCCGATATCAAGGCGACGCCGGGACAACCCTCCGGGCTTCTTCCCGCTACCACTGTGCTTGTGCCCATGTCCCAAGGCGATACCTCCGAGCTGGACCACGACGCCGATCACCTTGCCGAAGGTGACGAACGCTATCTGCTGCGCAACAAGCGGCAGATCCGTGGTTTGCTGCGTCAGCTGCTCGATCAACGCGCCGTGGTGACCCTGCACGTGGCCGGCCGCGACATGGCCGTACCCACCGCCGTGCTCGACGTGGACGAAGACGACGACTGCGTGATCCTGGACGGCAGCCACAACGACACCTCCAACCGCGCCATCGAGGATGCCAAGTACCTGCTCTGCTATGCGCAGCTGGAGCGGGTCAACGTGCGCTTCCGGCTGGAAAAGGCCGAGCGCATCGAACGCGACATCCATGTCGCCTTCCGCGCCGACCTGCCCGACGCGATGTACCACATGCAACGCCGCGAGTCGTACCGGCTGGAAACGCCGATCACCGACTCGCCGGTCTGCATCATCCGCCAGGACGAAGCCGAAGGCGGCAATCTCAACCTGCAGCTGCGCGTGATCGATATCAGCAGCGGCGGCCTGGCGGTCTCGCTCACTGCCGGCATGCCCCTGCTGGAACCGCAACGCACCTACCGCAACTGCACCCTGCAGCTGCCTGACACCGCGCCGATTTCGCTGCCGCTCACCGTCTGCAGCCAGCACAAGCAGACCCTGCCCAACGGCAGCGAAGGCTTCCGCGTGGGCATGCAATTCAGCGACCTGCCGCGTGGCGCCGACGAAACCATCCAGCGCTATATCTTCCGGGTCGACCGCCAGCGCAATGCGCGCAAGAGCGGCGTGTTCTGAACCCGACCGTACCACGGCAGCCACGCACCTAAAGTTGCGTAGCGCCGCGCCGATGTTGCTATGGCAGCCTTTTCAACCCAGTGCCGCAACCTGACACTCAGCCGAAACGCCCGGAGTTTTCATGAACGACAAAAGCACTGCCACCGGCACCGGTGGTGAATTCCTCAGCTTCGCCCTGGGCGAAGAACACTACGGCGTGGACATCCTGAAAGTGCAGGAAATCCGCGGCTACGATTCGGTCACCCGCCTGCCCGACGCGCCCGACTACATCAAGGGTGTGATCAACCTGCGCGGCACCATCGTGCCAGTGATCGACCTGCGCCTGAAGCTGCGCCTGAAAGAAGCGCGCTACGACGCCTTCACCGTGATGATCGTGCTCAACGTCGAAGACCGCGTGGTCGGCATCGTGGTGGACAGCGTCTCGGATGTGATCCCGCTCAACGACGATCAGATCCGCCCCACCCCCGAATTCGGCGCCTCGGTCGACACCCGCTTCATCTCGGGCATCGGCACCCAGGACGATCGCATGCTGATCCTGCTGGACATCGAAACCTTGCTGGACAGCACCGAGCTGGGTCAGCAGCTGACCGAAGAAGCCGCCTGATTCAGGGTGGTTGCGTGCGGCGACCTGCGGTCGTCAGAGGGATGCGGTGATCGGCAGGCGCGGCGATGCAACAGGTATGCATCGCCGCGCCTGTATCTCCGGCAGCCTTCTGACGGCCGCAGTGATTTATGCCCTAAGCGCATACCACCATCCGGTGTCAGGAGCCTCCCGACACGCGACGCACCGCTAAATAGAAGTGCGATACACCTCACGTTTTTTGGATTCAAGTTGAACCCCGGATAGCCGATAGCTGAATAGAAGCCCGCGTTCATAAGCGGGTCACCGTTCGACTTTCGATTCTGGAGAATCCCCAATGAAGTTCCTGCTCTCGCTCCTCCCCGTCGCTGCTCTCGTGATCGTTGCCCCCACGCTGTCGGCCCAGTCGCAGGAAATGATTCCGCCGGAGATGGCCACCCGCTTCGTCGGCAAGGACGGCATGGTCTGCGGCAAGGTCGAAAAGGCCAAGTACGCGCAGAGCTCGGAGGGTGAGCCCACCTTCCTGTACATGGGCGGCATGTTCCCGCGCCATACCTTCTCGGCCCGGATCGATGGCGCCAACCGCGGCAAGTTCAGCTTTGCCCCGGAAACCCTGGAAGGCAAGGACGTCTGCGTCCTGGGCAAGATCCAGCGCGACAGCTCGCGCGCCGAAATCGAAGTCAGCTCCCCGGCCAGCCTGAAGCTCGCCACCATCAAGTAATCGCATCGCACATCGCCACGCCCATGCGTGGCGATGTGCTGTCTGGATTATGCGGACTGACTTTTACGGGGGAATCGTGTCAATGCAATGGATCAATAATCTGAAATTGATGCCGCGGCTGATGCTGGCGTTCGGCATCGTGCTGCTGATCATGCTGGTGCAGGGAATCATCGCGTACTCGGGGCTGGCATCGCTCAACAACGTGACCCGCGACCTGGCCGGCAACACCATGTCCAGCGTGCGCGAAGCCGGCGATCTGCGCGGCATGCTGGGCGAATACCGGAATGCGTCTTATCAAAATCTGGTGCGCGCCAGCGATGCGGTCAAGCAGGAAGCCAGGGTCCGCGCCAAGAAGCTGCACGGCGAAATCGAGGCCACGATCAAGGGCTACCCCCGCCTGATCGAAAGTCCGCAGCAGAAAAAACTCTTTGACGTGTTCGTCGCCGACTGGAAAAAGGCCTCGGCCTCGTACGCCAGCGTCGATGAAATGATCGAGCTGAACCTTCCCGACGATGCCATCGATACCTTTGTCGGCGAGACCCGCACCCTGCACAACAAGGCCAAGGATTCGCTGGCTGCGTTGATCGCCGAAGACAACCTGCTGGCGCAGGCAGCCAAGACCAAGGCCGAAAAGGTCCACGCAACTTCAGTCAGCCTGACCCTGATGGTGTTGCTGATCGGCATCGCCGGCGGCCTGGGCCTGGCGTTCCTGTTCGCCCGCTCCATCGTGCGCAGCATGCGCGGTGCGGTGAGCACCGCCACCGAGATCGCCGGCGGCAAGCTGGATGGTCAGATCAACGTGCAGGGCCAGGACGAAGTGGGCGAACTGATGCGCTCGATGCAGCGCATGCAGCGCGACCTGAAGGAGCGCATCGAACGCGATCAGAAGATCGCCGACGAGAACCTGCGCATCCGCACCGCACTGGACAAGTCGTCCACCGGCACCTTCATCACCGATCCCGATCGCGTGATGATCTACGCCAACGACGCCTTCAAGAAGATCGTGACGCAGTACGAAAGCAGCATCCGTCTGGCATCGCCGGAGTTCGATGCGAGCAAGGTCATCGGCCAGCACATCAGCTACCTGGGCCTGTCGGATGCGACCGTACGCAAGGCCATCGCTGCGCTGGAACGCGACGGCGTCACCAGCTTTGAAGAGCGCTTCGGCGAAGTCGTGCTGGCGCAGACCGTCACCGGCATCAAGAACGAGCAAGGCGAAACCACCGGCGAAGTCTGCGAATGGCGCGACCGCACCATCGAAGTCCAGGTCGAAGAAGAAGTCGCCCGCATCGTGCGCGCCGCTGCCAGCGGCGACATGAGCGGCCGCGTCGACACCGACGGCAAGCAGGGCTTCTTCCTGCAGCTGGCGCAGCAGCTCAACGGCTTGCTGGATGCCAACGCCGGCAGCCTGGAGCAGATTTCCACGTTGTTGTCTGCATTGTCGCGCGGCGATCTGACCGTGCGCATGCACGGGCAGTTCAGCGGCGTGTTCGCGCAGATGCGTGACGATGCCAATGCCACCGCCGAACAGCTGGCCGACATCGTCGGCCGCATCAAGCTCTCTTCCAGCGCAATCAACTCGGCAGCCGGCGAAATCGCCTCGGGCAACAGCGACCTGTCGCACCGCACCGAACAGCAGGCCGCCAACCTGGAAGAAACCGCCGCCTCGATGGAAGAGCTCACCTCCACCGTCAAGCAGAACGCCGAAAGTGCACGTCAGGCCAATCAACTGGCCATCGGCGCGACCGGTGTGGCCTCGCAGGGCGGCGAAGTGGTGTCGCAGGTGGTCACCACCATGTCCGGCATCGAAGCCTCGTCCAAGAAGATCGCAGACATCATCTCGGTCATCGACGGCATTGCGTTCCAGACCAACATCCTGGCGCTGAACGCCGCGGTGGAAGCGGCACGTGCCGGCGAACAGGGTCGCGGCTTTGCCGTGGTGGCCTCGGAAGTGCGCACGCTGGCACAGCGGTCGGCCGGTGCGGCCAAGGAGATCAAGGGACTGATCGACGACTCCGTGCACAAGGTGGCCGAAGGCTCGGCGCTGGTGCGCAAGGCCGGTGCGACCATGGCAGAGATCGTGGCCAGCGTGCAGCGCGTGACCGACATCATGGGCGAGATCTCCGCTGCGTCGCAGGAACAGTCGGCCGGCATCGAGCAGGTCAACCAGACCATCACCCAGATGGACGAAACCACCCAGCAGAACGCTGCGCTGGTGGAAGAAGCCACCGCCGCCGCCCGCTCGATGGAAGAGCAGGCCGGTCATCTGGCCGAAGCGGTGTCGGTGTTCAAGCTGGACGAGTCGGCCGCGGTTGCGCAAGCACGTGTCCGCCCGGTCGCCTCGCGTCCGGTTGCGGTCAAGACCGCGGCCAAGCCGACCGTGCGTGCAGCCGCAGCGCCAGCGCGCACTGCCAAGCCACAGGCCGCACTGGCCGACGGTAACTGGCAAGAGTTCTAAGACCTCACCGCTGTCGCCCCGCAACGCCCCGGCACCGCCGGGGCGTTGCATTTGTGCCTCTCGCAACGACAGGCAGTCTTCACCCCGGCGCCTGCTCCCTGCACGCCGCCGCGCCGCACCGTCGATGCGACACCGAACCCAACCGCAGCGATCGTCGGATTGGCGCTTCAGTTGCATGACTACATGGCCGATATCCAGTAATAGCTCACGACGTGTATGGATATGACGACTACGACTCCCGCTTCAGACACGCGCGAATTCGACTTCGGCGACCGCGACTTCAAGCGCGTTTGCGACCTGATTTACCAGCGCGTCGGCATCTCGCTGGCGCCGGCCAAGCGCGACATGGTGTACGGCCGCCTGTCGCGGCGCCTGCGCGTGCTCGGGCTGCGCTCGTTCCGCGACTATCTGGACCAGCTGGAAGCCGGCAACGACGAAGAAGAATGGCAGGCATTCACCAACGCACTGACCACCAACCTGACCTCGTTCTTCCGCGAGCCGCACCACTTCGACAAGCTGCGCGAAGAACTGCAGAAGCGGGCCTCACAGGCATCGCTGAAGATCTGGTCGTGCGCGGCGTCCACCGGTGAGGAGCCCTACTCCATCGCCATCACCGCCTGCGAAGCCTTCGGCACGCTGACCCCGCCAGTGAGTATCGTCGCCACCGATGTCGACACCCAGGTGCTGGAAACCGCCTCGCGCGGCGTCTACGCCATCGACCGCGTCGCCTCGCTGGACGCTTCGATCAAGCGCAAGTACTTCCAGCGCGGCAGCGGCCCCAACGAAGGCAAGTGCCGGGTGATCCCGGCGCTGCGCCAGCTCATCGAATACCGCCAGTTGAACCTGCTGGCACCGCGTTACGACGTCGGCGGCCCGTACGCGGCGCTGTTCTGCCGCAACGTGATGATCTATTTCGACAAACCGACCCAGCGCGGCATCCTGTCGCGTCTGGTCAGCCACATGGGCGACGACGGTCTGCTCTACACCGGGCATTCGGAGAATTACCTGCACGCGGCCGACCTGATCCAGCCGTGCGGACGCACGCTGTATCGGCGCGCCCCGCGTTCGGGAGCATCTGCATGAGTACTGCCGTGCAGGTCGACGACGTGATGCGCTACCGCGATTCGCGGTTCCAGACCATCACCGCCAAGCTGCTGCCGACCCAGTATCTGGTGGTGGACGACGACACCGCGTTGACGACCACCTTGGGATCGTGCGTTGCGGCCTGCTTGCGCGACCCGGTGCTCAAGATCGGCGGCATGAATCACTTCCTGCTGCCCGAAGGTCAGGTCGGCGACGGTGCACCGGCGCGCTACGGCAGTTATGCGATGGAGTTGCTGATCAACGACATGCTCAAGCGCGGCGCGCATCGCAAACGCATCGAAGCCAAGGTCTTCGGCGGCGCCAACGTGCTCAAGGGCTTCACCAGCAACCCGGTCGGCACCCGTAACGCCGAATTCGTGCGCCAGTACCTGCAGGCCGAGCACATTCCCATCATTGCCGAAGATCTGTGCGGCATCCATCCGCGCAAGGTGTGGTTCTTCCCGACGACCGGCCGGGTGGTCGTGCAGCGTTTGCCGCACGCGCACGAAGCCGAGGTCGCCGCCGCAGAATCGGCCGTGCGCGCCCGTCTTTCCAAAGCACCGGTCACCGGTGGAGTGGAGTTGTTCGAATGACGCTGGAAACTCCCGTTCGTGTCCTGATCGTCGACGACTCGGCAGTCGTCCGCCAGATGCTCACCGAAATCCTCTCGCGCGATCCCGGCATCGAAGTCATCGGCTCGGCCGCCGACCCGATCCTGGCGCGCGAAAAGATCAAACGCCTCAACCCGGACGTCATCACGCTGGACGTGGAAATGCCGCGCATGGACGGGCTGGTGTTTCTGGAGAATCTGATGCGCCTGCGGCCCACGCCGGTGGTGATGATCTCCTCGCTCACCGAGCGCGGCGCCGATACCACCTTGCAGGCCTTGTCGCTGGGTGCGGTGGACTTCGTGTCCAAGCCCAAGATCGACGTCGCACGCGGCCTGGAAGGCTATGCCGAAGAGATCGTCAGCAAGGTCAAGATGGCCGCCAAGGCCAAGGTCAGCGCGTTGCATCGCCCCAGCACGCCCAAGGTCACTCTGGACATGCAATCGGCACCGGTGCCCGGCAGCGCGCTGCGCTTCCGCACCACCGACCGGCTGATCGCCATCGGCGCCTCTGCCGGCGGCACCGAAGCGCTGCGCGTGGTGCTCGAACACATGCCGGCCGATGCGCCGGCGGTGGTGATGACCCAGCATCTGCCGGCCAGCTTCAGCACCGCCTTTGCCGAGCGCCTCAATCGCCACTCGGCGATGTCGGTGCGCGAGGCCAGCGACGGCGAAGCGATCCTGCCCGGTCACGCCTACCTGCCGCCAGGCGGCCAGCACCTGCGCATCATCCGCGACGGCGCCCGCTGGCGCTGCCGCATCGACGACGGCCCGCCGGTCAACCGCCACAAGCCGGCGGTGGACGTGCTGTTCCGCTCCGTTGCCGCCAACGCCGGCCCGAATGCGGTCGGCGCCATCCTCACCGGCATGGGCGACGACGGTGCGCGTGGACTGCTGGAAATGCTGCAGGCCGGCGCGCCCACCCTGGTGCAGGACGAAGCCAGCAGCGTGGTCTGGGGCATGCCCGGGGCCGCCTACAAGCTGGGCGCCGCCCAGGAAGTGGTGCCGCTGGAGCGTGTCGCCGAACGCCTGATCGCCTTGTCGGCACAGGCGCGCTGATTGCCCATGCGTGCCCCGCCCCCGCATCCGACCGATCCGCCGCCGCACGCCGGTGCGCCGGACACCGTTCCGAACACGGCGACGGATGCGTGGGCGACGGCGGAACTGGTCGGCGACACCTCGTCGGTCAGCGCATTCGAGGATGCGCGCGCGGCCGGGCCGATCAGGCCCGGCCCGCTCACCGCCGGCATGGCCAAGCCGGGCGAAGCGCCCGACGACCGCCGTTCGCGCCTGCTGGCCGAAGCGCTGGATGGCAGCAGCAGCGCCATCCTCATCTGCGACCTGCAATCGCGCCTGCTCTACGCCAACGATGGCTTCCAGCGCATGTTCGGCTACACCGAAGCCGAACTGGTCGGTCAGCGCCCGTCGGATGTGTTGACCCGCGCGCAGAGCGACCAGGGCGAAGTCGCGCGCATCCGCGAGCGCGCCGATGCCCTGCAGCAGACCCGTGCCGACCTGCTGGTCTATCGCAAGGACGGCTCGCCGTTGTGGATCTCGCTCAACTTCAACCCGATCTACGACGCCCGACATAATCCATCGCATTACGTGGCGGTGCTGACCGACATCACCGACACCAAGATGCACGAAGTGCTGCAGCACCGCGTGCTGGAAGCGCTGGTGCAGGAGCGCCCGCTGATCGAGGTGATGACGCTGATCTGCAGCGAGGTCGAACGCATCGCACCGGAAGTGTGGGCCACCGTCATGAGCGCCGACAACCAGGGCTACCTGAACTCGCTGGCCGCACCCAGCCTGCCGCCCGAATACGCCGACGCCGTCAACGGCCTGAAAATCGCGCCCGGTGCAGGTGCCTGCGGCACCGCTGCCTGGCGTGGCCGTGCGGTGATGGTGGAAGACATCGCCACCGACCCGCTGTTCGCCGCCTACCGCGAGCTGCTCCTCCCGATGGGTCTGCGCGCCTGCTGGAGCACGCCGATCCGCTCCAACAGCTCGCGCGTGCTTGGCACCTTTGCGCTGTATTACCGCAAGCCGCAGCGCGCCGACGCCTGGCATGTGCGGCTGACCGAGTTGTGTCAGCAGCTGTGCACGCTGGCGCTGGAGCGCGAGCAGATCCGTCAACGCGTGCATCAACTCGCGTTCTACGACGCACTGACCGGCCTGCCCAACCGCATCATGTTCAGCGCGCGCGCCGAGCAGGCGCTGACCCAGGCCGAGTACGCCGCCGAGCCGGCCGCGTTGATGTTCATCAACATCGACCGCTTCAAGCTGATCAACGACAGTCAGGGCCATTCTGCCGGCGACGGCCTGCTGCGCGACGTCGCGCTGCGCATCGGCGAGCAGCTCACTGCCACCGCCATGCTGGCACGCGTGGCCGGCGACGAGTTCGCACTGGCCCTGCCGCAATGCAGCGCCGAACAGGCCAGCGCCACGGCCGAGCGCCTGCTGGGCACCATCGCCGGCCCGCTGTCGGTGGGCCACATGACCGTGCATCCGTCAGCCAGCATCGGCGTGGCGATGTTTCCCGAAGACGGGCGCGACATCAACATCCTGCTGCGGCATGCCGATCTGGCGATGAATCGCGCCAAGAAGGAAGGCGGCGGACGCTTCCGTTTCTTCAGCTCCGACATGAATCGCATGGCGCAGGAGCGCGTGGCGCTGGAAGCGGAGTTGCGCCAGGCCATCGGCCGCGACCAACTGCAGCTGCACTACCAGCCGCAACTGCATAGCGCCGCACCGCACGCGCTGTATGGCGTGGAAGCGTTGCTGCGCTGGAATCATCCGCAACTGGGCGCGGTTTCGCCCGCACGGTTTCTGCCTGTCGCCGAAGAGCAAGGCATGATGCCGCAGCTCAACGCCTGGGTCCTGCGGCGGGCCTGCGAGCAGGTGGCCGACTGGCGTCTGCGCGGCGTGCCGGTCACACGCGTTTCGGTCAATCTGTCGGCCAGCGGCTTCGAAAGCCCGCGCATGCTTCCCGACCTGCTTCGGTTGATCGCCGACACCGGCGTGCAGGCCTCCGACCTGACCCTGGAATTGACCGAAAGCGTGATGCTGTCCGGCCAGCCGGGCGTGCTGGAAAACCTGCACGCCATCCGCGAAGCCGGCATCTCGTTATCGCTGGACGACTTCGGCACCGGCTATTCCAGCCTGAGCCATCTGCACCGCCTGCCGATCGACGAACTCAAGCTGGACATGAGCTTCGTCCGCGATATCGAACACAGCGAAGACGCGCGCGCCCTCACCACTTCGGTGCTGCGCATCGGCGAGCACCTGCGCAAGCACGTCGTCGCCGAAGGCGTGGAAAACGAAGCTCAACGCCTGTTCCTGGCCGACCTGGGCTGCGAAGTCCTGCAGGGCTACCTGTTCTCGCGTCCCCTCCCGGCCCCGGCACTGGAAGCCTGGCTGGGCGCGCAACCGTAGCGACGCAGCATCCAGACGATCGCAGTACCTCTCAGCCCCTCTCCCTCCGGGAGAGGGGGTGGGGTGAAGGGACGGCCATCCGCACCCGCTGCAGCGCACGTACCCTCATCCGCCCTGCGGGCACCTTCTCCCGGCGGGAGAAGGAAAGCAGCTAGGGGCACTGAAGGAAGGCAGCTGCCGGCACTGGAAGCCTGGCTGGGCGCGAAGACGCAACGACACAGCGACCAGACGATCGCAGCACCTCCAAGCCCCTCTCCCCCGGGAGAGGGGTTGGGGTGAGGGTACGGCCACACATCCTGCAGCGCCCGTACCCTCATCCGCCCTACGGGCACCTTCTCCCGGCGGGAGAAGGAAGCAGCTACTGGCACTGAAGGAAGGCAGCTGCCGGCACTGGAAGCCTGGCTGGGCGCGCAAACGTAACGACGCAGCGACAGACGATCGCAGCACCTCTCAGCCCCTCTCCCCCCGGGAGAGGGGTTGGGGTGAGGGTACGGCCGCCCAGACATCCTGCAGCGCCCGTACCCTCATCCGCCCTACGGGCACCTTCTCCCGGCGGGAGAAGGAAAGCAGCCGGGAGACGGGAACCAGCTGCAAGCCATCTCAGCCCATCGGCAATGGCCTGGCGGTCCAGGCACGCACGTCATCCCGCGCGCGCCCTCCCCGCTGCGCCCTCACGACAAGGTGCGTTTGAACCACCCGAGCAACTGCGCATTGACGAACGCCGGATTCTCCAGCGATGCGATATGCCCGGCATCGGGCACCAGCTCGTAATCGCAGCAGATCGCCTCGGCCATCATCCACACCTCTTCCGGCGGCCGCGCAACATCTGCGTCGCCACCGAGCAGGAAGGTAGTGGCAGGATCCAGCGCAGACATCGCATCCAGCCGGTCGGCACGGCCGAAGACCAACCGGCCCAGCGGCACGATCGACGTGCGCAGCTGCTCGGCCGTCATCGCCGCCAGGCGCTGCGCGAACGCAGCCGGCAGCGCCGAGGTCAGATCGATGCCGGGGCGGAAGAAGATCGGCACGATCGCTTCGATCAGCGCGGGCGTCACCTGCCCCGCCGCCTCGATCGCATCCAGCATCCCAAAGTAGCGCGTACGCGTGGCCTGCGGCTCCGCACCCAGGAAGGTATCCATCAACACCAGGCTACGCACGCGCTCCGGCGCCATCAGGGCGAGTTCGGCGCCCCACATGCCACCCACCGACAGGCCCACCACCGCGCACTGCGGCAGCTCCAGCGCGTCCAGCAGGCCAAGCATCTGCCGGGCAAGATCGTCGATTCCCTGCGTGCCTTGCGGCAGTGCGCCCGATTGCCCGTGCCCCCACAGCTCCGGAACGATCACCTGGTAGTGCTGCGAAAGCGCCTGGATCTGCGGCTCCCACATCGCTGCGTCCCACAGATAGCTGTGGCCGAGCAGAATCGGAAACCCTTGACCGTGCTGCGTGTAGTGGAGTGTGTGACCTGCGATCGTGCAAGAGGGCATCGGCATCGACATAAATGGGAGGGCGGCGGAACTCTAGACCTCTCCACTTCAGAAAATTGTTGCAGCGCGACAAGTGATTTAACTGCGATTTGTTTTGACGCCCATCACACCAAAAATGCGACGAAGTCATGGCCTGATAAACGAAAAACGCCCGGCAGTACCGGGCGTTTCGAGGTCCATCCGATCCCGCCGGATCAGGCCGCGACGGTATCCGCCACGTCCTGGTATTCCTGGATCCGATCGAAGTTCATGTAGCGGTAGATCTGATCGCCACTGGTCTTGATCACGCCCACATCGGCCATGTACTCGTCCTTGGTCGGAATGCGGCCCAGACGCGAGCAGATCGCCGCCAGTTCCGCCGAACCCAGGTACACATTGGTATTGCGACCCAGGCGGTTGGGGAAGTTACGCGTGGAGGTGGAGAACACCGTGGCGCCCTCGCGTGCCTGCGCCTGGTTGCCCATGCACAGCGAGCAGCCCGGCATTTCCATGCGTGCACCGGCCGCGCCGAAGGTGCCGTAATGGCCTTCCTTGGTCAGCTCGGAGGCGTCCATCTTGGTCGGCGGCGCCACCCACAGACGGGTCGGGATATCGCGCTTGCCTTCCAGCAACTTGGCAGCGGCACGGAAGTGCCCGATGTTGGTCATGCACGAACCGATGAACACTTCGTCGATCGCCGCACCGGCGACCTCGGACAGCGTCTTGACGTCGTCCGGATCGTTCGGGCACGCCACGATCGGCTCGTGGATGTCGGCCAGGTCGATCTCGATGACGGCGGCGTACTCGGCGTCGGCATCGGGCTGCAGCAGCTGCGGATCGGCCAGCCACTCTTCCATCTTCTTGATGCGGCGGCCCAGGGTGCGCGCATCGGCGTAGCCTTCGGCGATCATCCAGCGCAGCAGGGTGATGTTGCTGGTCAGGTATTCGATGATCGGCGCCTTGTCCAGGTGCACGGTGCAACCGGCCGCCGAACGCTCGGCCGAGGCGTCGGACAGTTCGAACGCCTGCTCCACCTTCAGGTTCGGCAAGCCTTCGATTTCCAGGATGCGGCCGGAGAAGATGTTCTTCTTGCCCTGCTTGGCCACGGTCAGCAGACCGTCCTTGATCGCGTACAGCGGGATCGCGTTGACCAGGTCACGCAAGGTCACGCCCGGCTGCATTTCGCCCTTGAAGCGCACCAGCACGCTCTCGGGCATGTCCAGCGGCATCACGCCGGTGGCGGCCGCGAAGGCCACCAGACCGGAGCCGGCCGGGAACGAAATCCCGATCGGGAAACGGGTATGCGAGTCGCCGCCGGTGCCCACGGTATCGGGCAGCAGCATGCGATTGAGCCAGCTGTGGATCACGCCATCGCCCGGACGCAGCGACACGCCGCCACGGGTGGAGATGAACTCCGGCAAGGTGTGATGGGTCTTGACGTCGACCGGCTTCGGGTAGGCGGCGGTGTGGCAGAACGACTGCATCACCAGATCGGCCGAGAAGCCCAGGCAGGCCAGGTCCTTGAGCTCGTCGCGGGTCATCGGGCCGGTGGTGTCCTGCGAGCCCACCGAGGTCATCTTCGGCTCGCAATAGGTGCCCGGGCGCATGCCCTGGCCTTCCGGCAGGCCGCAGGCGCGGCCGACCATCTTCTGCGCCAGCGAGAAGCCCTTGCCGGTGTCCGGCGGGTCCATCGGCAGGCGGAACAGATCCGAGGCCGGCAGGCCCAGGAACTCGCGCGCCTTGGCGGTCAGGCCGCGGCCGACGATCAACGGAATGCGGCCACCGGCGCGCACTTCGTCGAACAGCACGTCCGACTTCATCGCGAACTCGGCGATCACCTGCCCGTTCTTCAGCGCCTTGCCGTCGTACGGACGCAGCTCGACCACATCGCCGTGCTCCATCTGCGATACGTCCAGCTCGATCGGCAAGGCGCCGGCGTCTTCCATCGTGTTGTAGAAGATCGGGGCGATCTTGCTGCCCAGGCACACGCCGCCGAAGCGCTTGTTCGGAATGAACGGAATGTCTTCGCCGGTCCACCACAGCACCGAGTTGGTGGCCGACTTGCGCGAAGAACCGGTACCGACCACATCGCCCACATAGGCGACCAGGTGGCCCTTGTCCTTGAGATCGGCAATGGCCTGGATCGGGCCGCGCTTGCCGTCTTCTTCCGGCTCGAACGCCGCGCCGTCGCGCTTGTTCTTCAGCATCGCCAGCGCGTGCAGCGGGATATCCGGGCGGGTGGTGGCATCCGGAGCCGGCGACAGGTCGTCGGTATTGGTCTCGCCCGGCACCTTGAACACGGTGACGGTCATGCTCTGCGGCACCTCCGGCTTGCTGGTGAACCACTCGGCATCGGCCCAGCTCTGCAGCACGGACTTGGCGTGCGCGTTACCGGCTTCGGCCTTTTCCTGCACGTCGTGGAAGGCGTCGAACACCAGCAAGGTGTGCTTGAGCGCTTCGGCGGCGGTGGCGCCCAGCTCGGCGTTGTCCAGCAGGTCGATCAGCGGCTGGATGTTGTAGCCGCCCAGCATGGTGCCCAGCAGCTCGGTCGCACGCGTGGGGCTGATCAGTGCGGTTTTTTCGGTGCCAAAGGCGACAGCGGCCAGGTACGAGGCCTTGACCTTGGCGGCGTCGTCGACGCCGGCCGGCACGCGCTGGCTGAGCAGCTCGACCAGGAATTCTTCTTCGCCCGCCGGCGGAGCCTTCAACAGCTCGATGACCTCGGCGGTCTGCTGCGCGGTCAGCGGCAGCGGCGGGATACCGAGCGCGGCGCGCTCTGCAACGTGGTGGCGATAGGCTTCCAACATGCGGGTTCTCCAAAAAGGACAGCAGTGAATGTGTAAAAGGTCAGGCGTGGATCGGAAGACGTGGATCAGGCAACGGGCTTGGGGACGGTGATCTTCAAGCCCTTGAAGTAGTCGCGGAAGAAGCCCTCGTCGCGGGTGATCAACCCATCGCACTGGAGCATCGCGTGGGCGCCGATCAGGAAATCGGCCACCACCCGCTCGCGTTTGCCGCCGCGCGCGCGGAAGCGCTTGTTCATATGGCCGGCGCGCACCGCCGCCGCTTCCTGGGTGGCTTCGTAACGCACCCCGATCGAGGCTAGGGTTTCCATCAGGTCGACCTGGGTGTCGAGCATGGCCAGCACCTCGGCCACCACCGCATCGCAGACCACCACTTCGTCGCGCGCCAGCGCATCGCCGATGCAGATCTCCGACACCTCGCCATACACCGGGTCGCCGATGAGGATGTCCAGCAACACCGAGGAATCCAGGGCGATCATGGGTCGAACGGATCTCCGGGCGCGCGGCCGCGAATGGCGCGCATGGCCTCGTCGGTGCTGGTCAGGCCATCGACCAGCTTGAACTTGCCGCGCACCTTGCGCAGCGCCTCGCTGACATCTTTGCGCAAGATGATGCGGCCACCATCGAGTTCGATCTTGAGGGTGGTGCCCTTGGTCAGGCCCAGGGCATCGCGCACGGCCTTGGGCAGCGTGATCTGTCCGCGTTCGGCAACGGTGGCTTCCATGAGCATGCTCCAGAAAGTATGCACGCATGATACGTACTTGCGGGATCGTACTCAAGCCGGCAGATCGACCTGGACACACCGTGCGTACACACTGAATTGCTCAGAATGGCCCCCTACCTAAAGCCTTCGACGCCATAGGAGTGATGCATGAGCGATTCCTTTTCCACCCGCACCTCATTTGAGGTCCACGGCAAGCGCTACGACTATTACAGCCTGCCCAGACTGGGCGAGCGCTTCGATATCGGCCACCTGCCCTACTCGATGAAGATCCTGCTGGAGAATCTGCTCCGGCACGAGGACGGCGGCGTGACCGTCGGCAAGGACCACATCGAGGCGGTTGCCAAGTGGGACCCGAAGGCTGAGCCCGATATCGAAATCGCCTTCATGCCCGCGCGCGTGGTACTGCAGGATTTCACCGGCGTGCCCTGCGTGGTCGATCTGGCCGCGATGCGCGATGCGGTGGTCAAGCTCGGCGGCAAGGCCGACCAGATCAACCCGCAGATCCCCTCCGAACTGGTCATCGACCACTCGGTGCAGGTGGACGTGTTCGGCAAGCCCGACGCGCTCGACCTCAATGGCAAGATCGAATTCCAGCGTAACCAGGAACGCTACGGCTTCCTGCGCTGGGGCCAGAAGGCGTTCGAAAACTTCAAGGTGGTGCCGCCCAACACCGGCATCGTCCATCAGGTGAACCTGGAAAACCTCGCCCGCGTGGTGATGAGCGCGGACAAGGACGGCAGCCTGGTCGCCTATCCCGATACCGTGTTCGGCACCGACAGCCACACCACCATGATCAATGGCATCGGCGTGCTGGGCTGGGGCGTAGGCGGCATCGAAGCCGAAGCCGCGATGCTGGGCCAGCCCTCCTCGATGCTGATTCCGCAGGTGGTGGGCTTCAAGCTCAGCGGCAAACTGCCCGAAGGCGCCACCGCCACCGATCTGGTGCTCACCGTCACCCAGATGCTGCGCAAGGCCGGCGTGGTGGGCAAGTTCGTCGAGTTCTTCGGCGAGGGCCTGCAGCACCTGCCGCTGGCCGACCGCGCCACCATCGGCAACATGGCACCGGAATACGGTGCCACCTGCGGCATCTTCCCGGTCGACCAGGAGTCGCTGACCTACCTGCGCCTGTCCGGCCGCAGCGAGGAGCAGATTGCGCTGGTGGAAGCCTACGCAAAGGCGCAGGGCCTGTGGCACGACGCCAACACGCCGCCGGCGCAGTACAGCGCCACGCTGGAGCTGGACATGGGCGAGGTCAAGCCGTCGCTGGCCGGCCCCAAGCGTCCGCAGGACCGCGTGCTGCTGGAAGACATGCAGTCCAATTACCGCGAGAGCCTCAAGCCGTTTGCCGAGGCACGCAGCAAGCGCCTGGGCGACATCAAGCAGGAAGATCGCCTGAAGAACGAAGGCGGTGGCGGCACCGCGGTCGGCGCCAAGGCGGCCCAGGCCGAAGGCGCGGCCGACAGCGGCGCCGGTTGGCAGCTGCGCGATGGCTCGGTGGTGATTGCCGCCATCACGTCCTGCACCAACACCTCCAACCCGGCGGTGATGCTCGGTGCCGGCCTGCTGGCACGCAACGCGGCGGCCAAGGGTCTGAAGGCGCAGCCGTGGGTCAAGACCTCGCTCGGGCCGGGCTCGCGCGTGGTCACCGATTACCTGAGCAAGGCCGGCGTGCTTGCCGACCTGGAAACGCTCGGCTTCTACGTGGTCGGCTACGGCTGCACCACCTGCATCGGCAATTCCGGCCCACTGCCGGAGGACGTGTCCGCCGCGATTGCCAAGGACGATCTGGTCGTCGCATCGGTGTTGTCGGGCAACCGCAACTTCGAAGGCCGCGTGCATCCCGAAGTCAAGATGAACTACCTGGCCTCGCCGCCGCTGGTGGTGGCGTATGCCATCGCCGGTACCACCGATATCAATCTCACTACCGAGCCGCTCGGCACCGGTAGCGACGGGCAGCCGGTGTACCTGCGCGACATCTGGCCGAGCAACAAGGAAATCGGCGACACCATTGCCGCCACCGTCGGCCCGGAGATGTTCAAGCAGAACTACGCCGACGTGTTCAAGGGCGATACGCGCTGGAACACCATTGCTTCCCCCGATGGCGCGCTGTACGAGTGGGATGCAGCCTCCACCTACATCAAGAACCCGCCCTACTTCGACGGCATGACCATGCAGGTGGGCAACGTGGATGACGTGCACGGCGCGCGCATCATGGGCCTGTTCGGCGACTCGATCACCACCGACCACATCTCCCCGGCCGGCAACATCAAGAAGGAGTCGCCGGCAGGACGCTTCCTGCAGGAACGCGGCGTGCAGCCGGCCGACTTCAACAGCTACGGCAGCCGCCGCGGCAACGACGATGTGATGGTGCGCGGCACCTTCGCCAACATCCGCATCAAGAACCTGATGTTCGGCGGCGAAGAAGGCGGCAACACGCTGTACTACCCCGCCGACGGCGGCCAGCCGGAAAAGCTGGCGATCTACGATGCGGCCATGAAGTACAAGGCCGACGGCGTACCGCTGGTGGTGCTGGCCGGCAAGGAATACGGCACCGGCTCCTCGCGCGACTGGGCTGCCAAGGGCACCAACCTGCTCGGGGTCAAGGCGGTCATCGCCGAGAGCTTCGAGCGCATCCACCGCTCCAACCTGGTCGGCATGGGCGTGCTGCCGCTGCAGTTCCTGGAAAACGAGAACGCCCAGACGCTGGGTCTGGATGGCTCGGAGGTCCTAGACATCACTGGCCTGCAGGATGGCGCCAGCCGCCGCGCGACCGTCGATGCCAGGAAGTCCGACGGCAGCGTCAAGCAGTTCCAGGTCAAGGTGCTGCTGCTGACGCCCAAGGAAGTGGAGTACTTCAAGCACGGCGGCCTGTTGCAGTACGTGCTGCGCCAATTGGCCGCCCGCAAGACGGCCTGATCCCTGGCCTGTTCCGCGTGACCGACATTCCCGCCGATTGGCGGGAATGTCGTTTATGGGTCCGGTGCGCGGGCTCTAAAACGCGTTTCATGGCGCTGCCTATCTGCGTCTAAGCACACTTGCCGAGCGGTAACGCATCGGTCTGCCGTGTCATCTGATGTCGCGGCTCGCCCGTCATGGTGGTGGCGTTGTGGTCGGCGTGCGCTGCGCCGAGGGCCCCCTCACTGCCCCGCAGGTTCCCACTGCGCGTGGTACAGCATCCAATCGCCGTCCTGCAGCCGCCAGCCGGTGGTCACCTGGTAGGTCTGCGCCTGCTCGGGCACCCAGCCGCCGCTGCCGCCGGTAAGCATGGCCGTGAAGCGCACCGTGGCGGTGGTCCCGCGCAGCTCCACGTCCAGCGGCCCGACGGTGACGCCGATCTGCCGATGGCCCAGCATCTGCAGCTGCATCAAGCGTTTCAAACCGGCCGCGTCCAGGCCGTTGGCGCCCACGAAATCAGTCGCCACCGGCGCCATCGCATCGCCGATGTCGCGCGCTTCGATCGCCGCATGCATGTCCTGCAAGGTCGCACGCAGGCGCTGCTCCGGCGCATCACGCATGCAGGCGGCCAGGAGCAGTCCGCACACAAGCAGCCACCAGAGCCGTCTCCACTGCCGAATGCTGCCGTGCATCACGCTTCGCCTTTTCCATCCATGACGGTATGCTGCCAGGTGTTGAAGTGCCGTGGAACACACCGCGTCACGTCGAGAACACCCTGGAGGGGGGCAGATGAATCAGGCACGTCCTTGGTTGCAAAGTTATCCGGCCGGCGTCGCCGCCGAAATCGATCTGGAGCAGTTCCGTACGGTGGCCGAAGTGTTCGCCACCTCGGTCAAGCGGTTTGCCGACCGCCCCGCGTATCACAGCTTCGGCAAGACCATTACCTATCGCCAGGCGGACCAGCTGGTCGAGCAATTCGCCGCCTACTTGCTGGGCGAGCTGCAATTGAAGAAGGGCGACCGCGTCGCCTTGATGATGCCCAACTGCCTGCAGTATCCGGTCGCCACCTTCGGCGTCCTGCGTGCCGGGCTGACGGTGGTCAACGTCAACCCGCTCTACACCCCGCGCGAGCTGAAGCACCAGCTGATCGACTCGGGCGCCAGCGTGCTGGTGGTCATCGATAACTTCGGCACCACCGTGCAGCAGGTCATTGCCGACACGCCGGTCAAGCAGGTGATCACCACCGGGCTGGGCGACATGCTCGGCTTTCCCAAGGCGGCGCTGGTCAACTTCGTCGTCAAATACGTCAAGAAGCTGGTGCCCGACTACCGCATCAACGGCGCGATCCGCTTCCGCGACGCATTGGCGCTGGGCCGCAAGCACAGCGTGCCGACGCTGCAGATCGAACCGGACGACATCGCGTTTCTGCAGTACACCGGCGGCACCACCGGCGTGGCCAAGGGCGCGATGCTGACCCACCGCAACCTGGTCGCCAACATGCAGCAGGCGCACCAGTGGCTTGCCGGCACCGGCAAGCTGGAAGAAGGCAACGAGGTGGTCATCACCGCGCTGCCGCTGTATCACATCTTCGCGCTGACGGCGAACGGGCTGGTCTTCATGAAGATCGGCGGCTGCAATCACCTGATCAGCAATCCGCGCGACATGCCCGGTTTCGTCAAGGAGTTGAAGAAGACCCGCTTTACCGCGTTTACCGGCGTCAACACGCTGTTCAACGGCCTGCTCAACACGCCCGGTTTCGACCAGATCGATTTTTCCTCGCTCAAGATGACCCTGGGCGGCGGCATGGCCGTGCAACGCTCGGTCGCCGAACGCTGGAAGAAAGTCACCGGTCTGACCCTGGTCGAGGCCTACGGCCTGACCGAAACCTCGCCGGCGGCCTGCATCAACCCGATGGACCTGAAGGACTACAACGGTGCGATCGGCCTGCCGATTCCGTCCACCGATGCCTGCATCAAGGACGACGCCGGCAACGTACTGCCGCAGGGCGAAATCGGCGAGCTGTGCATCAGGGGCCCGCAGGTGATGAAGGGCTATTGGAAGAAGCCCGAGGAAACCGCCAAGGTGATGGATGCCGACGGCTGGCTACATACCGGGGATATCGCGCGAATGGACGAGCACGGCTTCGTCTACATCGTCGACCGCAAGAAGGACATGATTCTGGTGTCCGGCTTCAACGTCTACCCGAACGAAATCGAGGACGTGATCGCCGAAATGCCTGGCGTGCTGGAAGTGGCAGCAGTTGGCGTGCCGGACGAAAAGTCCGGCGAAATCGTCAAGGCCGTGATCGTGAAGAAGGACCCTGCCCTCACCGCCGATGAGGTGAAAGCGCATTGTCGCTCCAACCTGACCGGCTACAAGCAGCCGCGAGTGATCGAATTCCGCAAGGAATTGCCGAAAACCAATGTCGGCAAGATCCTGCGCCGCGAACTGCGGGATGCGCCACCTAAATAATTGCAGACATGCCTTGGCGGGAATCTCAGAACCCGCTGAAAGAGTCAGACCGGAGGGCTTTCCCAGCAATGGGAAAGCCCTTTGCGTTCAGGCAGATAGCGCCGGTGTAGGATCCGTTTGTGGAGTCCGCACCGCCCGCTGCGCCACACTCTCCCGCGGGCGACCTCCTCGAGAAAAGCTCATGAGCATGATCGAAAAACTGCAGCCTCAAATCAATCAATCCACGATTCGCACGCATGCAAGCCATGCGGATGCAGGGCATTGGCTCTTCATGCATGCCGACGCAGCAACGGGCATCAGGCCATGCTTCCGCCCGCAGTTGATGACGGAAATGCACGGTTACCTGAGTACGCTTACCGACACGCCCACCCATGAAACCGGCCGTTTGCGCAGCCTCGTTCTTGCCTCGGACGCAAATGCATTCAATCTCGGCGGGGATCTGGATCTATTCGGCCACATGATTCGCGCACGCGACCGACAAGGCTTATTGCGATACGCACAGAGTTGCGTCAGTGGCGTTTTCCAGTTCCATCAGGGACTCACTGGAAATTTCAGAACCATTGCCCTTCTGCAGGGAGATGCGCTGGGCGGCGGGCTGGAGATGGCGCTGTCTTGCCACACGATCATTGCCGAGGAAGGCGTGGGCCTGGGATTGCCTGAAGTATTGTTCGGGTTGTTCCCGGGCATGGGCGCCTACTCATTTCTGTCCAGGCGCGTATCGCCCCAATTGGCAGAACGGATCATTCTTGAGGGGCGGGTCTACAGCAGCGAGGAAATGTACGCCATGGGAGTTGTGGATATGCTCGTACCTCGCGGGCAAGGCATCCATGCCACCCATGAGTTGATCACCAAGCAGCAGCGCACGCCTCAGTCGTATCTGGCGATGAATCGCGCAAGACAGGTGTGCAACCCGGTCACTCATGACGAACTGCTGGCGGTCGCGCAGATATGGGTGGAAGCCGCACTGGAACTGGGAGAAAAGTCTCTCAAGACGATGGATCGGCTGGTAAAGGCGCAGACGCGCAGAGCCGCAAAGGGAATTGCCTGATTAGCATGACAGCATGCCGTAAGGGGAATCAGGCCCGGCGTACTGCCGGGCTTCTGCTCAGGATGCGTCTTCGCCCGAACCTTTCTCGAACCGTGCTTTTGCGCGCGATTCCAGCGCGGCGCGACCCAGTTGCAAATTGTGCTGAAGCTGATTCACACGCATCTGCCATTCGGACTTGATCTGCGCATCGGACATGCCCATCAGCTCCCCGCCCTGCTCTGCCAGCACCACCAACCCGAGATTGCTCGCCACACCTTTCGTTGCGTGAGCATGCTCGCGCAGCCGCTCCCATTCCAACGCCTGGGCATCACCTGACATTGCGGCGATGCAGGCTTCTGCATCACTCAGGCACTGACGAATGAACTCCTTCTCGAAGTTCTTGCCCATGCCCAGAGACGCCAGCTCGTCGAGCACGGTGACATCGAGGACGCCATCCGGTACCGATCCGGTTCGTACAGGCAAAAGGCCGAGCGGCGGAAGCTTGCTCTGCGTTGCAATCTCGGCGAGCGTATCCAACAACCGCACCGCAACAACCGGCTTGGCAAGGAATGCGTAGGCGCCGGCCTGCTCGCAGCTACGAATCGCTTCCGGCGTCACATCCGCACTCAATACGACGACCGGCGTTTTAGGCTGAGCTCCAGCCTGCATCACCCGCAACTGCTTCAGCAGGTCCAGGCCACTGACACCCGGCATGTGCAAGTCGACGATGGCCACATCGAAATCGGTCTCGGCGAGCGTATCCAGTACATGCTCCCCACCGTTGACGCAGGTCACCTTGTGCCCGGCCTTTTGCAGGAGCCGTTGCAGAACCATCCGGTTGGCGGCGTGATCATCCGCCACCAGGATCTGCAGCGTACGTACGCGCGCTCGGTGGCGCAGGAACGGATCGGCGAAGGCGATGACGTTTCCGGCCTCTCCACTCTCACGCGCTCCGCCGATCGGCTGCAGCGCCGGTGCACTGGATTCGACGGCATAGTCGAACGGCAATTCAAACCAGAAATGGCTGCCGCCGCCGGGATTTTCTTCGAAACCGATCTCACCACCCATCGATTCGACCAGGCCTTTGGCGATCGTGGTTCCGAGGCCGCTGCCCTCGAAACGTCGCGCCAGCCCATTGTCTGCCTGCTCGAATGCCTCGAACAAGCGCGGCCGCATGTCGACCGGCACACCGATCCCGGTATCGATGATGTCGAAACGCAGCCGCACTTTACCCTCGGCAGGACGCCCGACCGCTCCTACGTTGACATCGACGTGTCCCCGGTCAGTGAACTTGACCGCATTGCCGGCCAGATTCAGCACGATCTGTCGCAGGTGCCCGGCATCGCCCTTCAGCAAATCGGGAACGTCCGGTGCAACCACCACACCATAGACAAGCGACTTCGCCTTGGCTTGCGGCTGCAGGATCAGATCGATGTTGGCGACCACCTCCCTGAGTGAAAAGTCGCGATGCTCGACGCGAATCTTGCCGGCTTCGATGGCAGAGATATCGAGCACTTCCTCGACCAATGAAAGCAGGCTGCGAGCGGATGCCTGAATGGTACTGACGCATTCGCGCTGTTCGGCGTCCAAGCGTGTCGTTGCCAGGACTTCGGTCATCCCGGAAAGGCCATTGAGAGGAGTGCGGAATTCATGGCTCATATTGGCCAGGAAGCGGCTCTTGGCTTCGCTGGCGCGCCGCGCTTCGGCCATTGCGCGGGTCAGCTTGTTGAGCAAGCCCGACAGATACAACGGGATGGCCGCCAGGCCAAGCCACAACCCGACTCCCAGACCGAAATTGCGTCCCCAATAGTCGTTGGTCAACAGCGTGACACCAAAACTGACCATCGCCATGGCAACGGCCAGATAGAGGTAACGGTTACCGAAGCGCAAACCATTACCGATGGTCACCCACATCACCACGACGTAGATGCAGGCCATCGGTTCGCCGATCGCACTCATGGCCATCGACATCAGGCCGTAGTCGGCCAGCATGCCGAGGACCCGGCGCGGATGCGAGCGCTGGGGCCTGAGCACAATCCAGGTAAAGATCACCAACGCCAGTGCCTGGCTGAGCAGCGTCAGGCCGACTACATAAACCAGCTGCGTTGCCGGCAATGCCCAGCGGCTTGCGAACAGCACCTCATAAGCCAGGATCAACGCCACCATGGCAATGCGGATCAGTGCCTGACCATGCTCGCTGTCTTGACGCTGCGCGAGCCTGTTGCGCACTTCTCGTAGCATGCCTGACATGCTCACACCCCGGGTCGCGCCGATGCGGTGGAGAATTCGCCGCAGATCTGGTCCAGCTGCGCACGGCCGCGCAGCAGCGCATCCACGCAGCGCGGGTCGAACAGGCGACCGCGTTGCGCGTAGAGATAGGCCAGCGCGGCGTCCATCGTCCACGCTTCCTTGTACGGACGCGGCGACAGCAGGGCGTCGAACACATCGGCCACTGCGACGATGCGCGCTTCCAGCGGAATCGCCTCGCCGACCAGGCCATCCGGATACCCGGTGCCGTCGTAGCGCTCATGGTGACGCAGCGCGATCAAGGCACCGACCTGGATGAAGCGGTTCTGGCTGCCACTGAGCAGCTCGTAGCCGATCCGCGGGTGACGCTTCATCACGCTCATCTCGTCGTCGGTGAGCTTGCCCGGCTTGAGCAGCACCGAATCGGGAATGGCGATCTTGCCCATGTCGTGCAGCGGTGCGGCCATCTCGATGATGCGCACTTCCTCTTCCGACAGGCCCAGCTGTTCGGCGATCAGGCCGGCCACATGCGACATGCGCTCCAGGAACGCACTGGTGCCCGAATCGCGGTATTCGATCGCACGCGCCAGCCGCGACAGCGTCTCGCGTTCGCGCTCTTCGACCTCGTTCATGCTGGCCAGCAGGCGTTGTTCCAGCGACAGCGCACGTTGCTTGACGCTCTCGCTCTGCTGACGCAGCTGCAACAGATTGGAGCAGCGCGCCCGCAACTCGCGCGGGCGGATCGGCTTGACCAGGAAGTCGATCACCCCGGCTTCCAGCGCCGCCTGGCGGATCGGCTCGTCGCCGACGATGGTGATCAGGATGATCGGAATATCGCGATGGCTGGGCAGCCGGCGCAGGCGCCGCGCGAACTCCAGGCCATCCATCCCGGGCATGCGGTAGTCGAGCAGCAACAGATCCACGCGCCCGGCTTCGCACCATGCCAACGCGTCGAGCGGATCGCCGAAGTCGTAGACCTTCAGCTCCGGCGCGATGTCCTCGATGACATGGCGCAGCATCGTTCGCGCAGACATCTGGTCATCGACAATGACGATGTTCAATCCCAGATCCGCCTTTTCCGCCCAGCTTCCCCATGTATCCGCCGACACCATGCCGTCCGGACTCCCTAAAACATCCTGCATAGCCGTTGCTCCTCTATTCCGAGAACGGAAAAGCGTGACGTCGACCACTGTGTCGACTTCCCCGGACATGACGTTGTCCGAGGCTCCGCCCTAGCATATGCAGTATCCGTGCCGTGAGCACGCGGTTCGCACAAAAAAGTCAGGCTTCCGGGCGCATGTAGGGAAACAGCAGGACATCACGGATCGACGTGCTGCCGGTCAACAGCATCACCAGACGGTCGATCCCGATGCCCAGGCCGCCGGTCGGCGCCATTCCGTACTCCAACGCACGGATATAGTCGGCGTCGTAGTGCATCGCTTCGTCGTCGCCGCCGTCCTTGGCCTGCACCTGCGCCTGGAAGCGCGCAGCCTGGTCTTCGGGGTCGTTGAGCTCGGAGAAGCCATTGGCCAGCTCCTTGCCGTTGATGAACAGCTCGAAGCGGTCGGTATACCCCGGCTCGGTGTCGCTGGAACGCGCCAGCGGCGACACCTCGACCGGATGGTCGGTGATGAAGGTCGGCTGCACCAGGGTGTGTTCCACGGTGGCCTCGAAGATTTCCAGCAGCAGCTTGCCCCAGCCATAGGACGGCTTGGTGCGGATCTTCAGCCGCTCGCAGTGGCGCAGCAGCGCCTCGCGGTCGGTGCAATCGGCGGCGCTGATCTCCGGATTATGGTGACGAACGGCCTCATCCATGCGCCAGCGCCGGAAAGCCGGCGCCAGATCGATGTCGGCGCCATCCCAGCTCACCTGGGTGGTGCCCAGCACCGACTGCGCGGTGTCGCGGATCACCTGCTCGGTCAGGTCCATGATCTCGTGGTACGTGGCGTACGCCTCGTAGAGCTCGAGCATGGTGAATTCGGGGTTGTGCCGGGTCGACACGCCCTCGTTGCGGAAGTTGCGGTTGATCTCGTAGACCCGCTCCAGGCCACCGACCACCAGCCGCTTGAGGTACAGCTCCGGGGCCACGCGCAGGTACAGATCCAGGTCCAGCGCATTGTGATGGGTGGTGAACGGCTTGGCAGTGGCACCACCGGGGATGTAATGCATCATCGGCGTTTCCACTTCGAGAAAACGCCGCGCGTCCAGCCAGGCGCGCATGGCGCGGATGATCTTGGAGCGCTTGATGAAGACCTCGCGCGCTTCGGGAGTAACGATCAGGTCGACATAACGTTGCCGGTAACGCTGCTCCACGTCCGACAGGCCATGCCACTTGTCCGGCAACGGACGCAGCGACTTGGTCAGCAGACGCAGCGCGCTGGCCTTGACCGAGAGTTCGCCGGTCTTGGTACGGGTCAACCCGCCCTCCACCGCCACGATGTCGCCGACGTCCCAGCCCTTGAACGCGGCATAGGCATCGCCGAGCACGTTGCCCTGCAGGAACAGCTGCACGCGCCCGGATTCGTCCTGGATCTGCGCGAAGCTGGCCTTGCCCATCACCCGCTTGGCCATCAACCGGCCGGCCATCTTGACGGTGCGTCCGCTGGCCTCCAGCGCCTCGGGGGTCCAGGTGTCGGCATCGGCGAACTCGGCCTGCAGGTCGCCGGCGAACTGCTCGCGCACGAAATCGTTGGGATAGGCGATGCCCTGGCCGCGCAACGCGCCCAGTTTCGCGCGACGCTCGGCGATGAGGCTGTTCTCGTCGACGGGAAGGTGGGGCGCGGGGGTCTGCTCGGTCATGGCGGGAATCGGTCTGCTAGAGGTCGGGCGCGTGCCCGGTGGGGAGTGAGACACCGGCAGCGCCGGGCTCTCTTACATTGACGGTGCCGCACGCAGGTCGCCTGCGCTGGTCTTGCTGCCGCAACGTAGGCTGGCGCTGCGGTGCCTGCCTAGCATCGTGCGAGGCCGTCGCATCCGCTGCGACCTCGCGCGGGGGTCAGGCATCCAGGCGTTTGGAGCCTGCCGCCAGACCGGCCTTGAGGCTGGCCTCGACGAATTCGTCCAGGTCGCCGTCCAGCACTTTCTGCGTGTCGCTGCGTTCGATGCCGGTACGCAGATCCTTGATGCGGCTCTGGTCCAGGACGTAGTTGCGGATCTGGCTGCCCCAGCCGATGTCGGACTTGGTGGCTTCCAGCGCGTCGCGCTCGACATTGCGCTTCTGCACTTCCAGCTCGTACAGCTTGGCGGCCAGCATCTTCATCGCGTTGTCGCGGTTCTGGTGCTGGCTGCGGCCGGTCTGGCAGGCGACCACGGTATTGGTCGGAATATGCGTGATACGCACCGCCGATTCGGTCTTGTTGACGTGCTGACCACCGGCGCCGGAGGAGCGATACACGTCGGTACGCAGATCGGCCGGGTTGATGTCGATCTCGATGTTGTCGTCCACTTCCGGCGACACGAACACCGAGGTGAAGCTGGTATGCCGGCGGTTGTCCGAATCGAACGGCGACTTGCGCACCAGCCGGTGCACGCCGATCTCGGTCTTCAACCAGCCATAGGCGTATTCGCCTTCGATGCGCACGGTGGCCGACTTGATGCCAGCGACTTCGCCGCCGGACACTTCCATCAGCTCGGTCTTCCAACCGCGCGACTCGGCCCAGCGCAGATACATGCGCAACAGGATTTCGGCCCAGTCCTGCGCCTCGGTACCGCCGGCACCGGCCTGGATGTCGACGAACGCGTTGGCGCCGTCCATCTGGCCGGAAAACATGCGCTGGAATTCCAGCTTTTCGACGTGGGTCTGGTACTTGTCCAGATCGGCGATCACCGCAACGGCGGTGTCCTCGTCCTGCTCGCTGTCGGCCAGCTCCAGCAGATCGCCGGCATCGGTGAGACCGGCCAGTACATCGGCGATGCCGATGACGGTCTTTTCCAGCATGGAGCGCTCGCGACCCAGGGCCTGGGCACGCTCGGCGTCGTTCCACACGTCCGGGCTTTCCAGCTCCCGGCTGACTTCCTCTAGACGCTCTTTCTTGGCGTCGTAGTCAAAGATACCCCCTGAGCGAGAGCACGCGATCGTTGAGATCGGTGATGCGCTGGCGGATCGGATTGGTTTCGATCATGACGGACTTCCGGCAAACAAGCTGGCTAGTTTAGCAAGCGGGCGACGGTGGCGGAACGCGCCTGCCTCGGCACTGTGCGTTGAATGCCGATTGTCCAGACGACCGCTTCCCTGCCGCACTCGACCGCAAGGACTCCGGTCCGGGCACATCGCGCACGACTCGCGGCAGCCGTGCCAACGGTGCGATGGCGGGGACGCAGGGACGCAATGCCGTGAGCCAGTTCCCCCGCCAACAGGGTCACGGCCTCAGGCCGTCAACGCATCTGCCCGCGGCGCAGCGGTCCCTCGCCCTGCCCGCGCGCGCAGATCTGCCAGATGGCTGCGACTGCACGGCAGCACGGTGGCGTCGCGCAGATGCACGCGGGCATCGCCGGAATCGACCGGTTCTATCGCCTGTACCTGGCTCAAATTGACCAGGTAGCTACGATGGATCCGCACGAACACCGCCGGGTCCAGCCTGGCTTCGATCGCCGCCATCGTGCTGCGGAGCGGGTAATCGTGGCCGCGCACGCGCAAGTTGACGTAGTTGCCGGAGGCCTGGATCCATTCGATATCGGCCGTGGCGACCAAAAAGTCGCGGCCGAGCTTGCGCACCAGAAAGCGTTCCGGACGGTCCAACGGTTCCTGCGGCGGGCCTTCGTCCGGCGCCGCAAGCAGATGCGCCTCGCCCTGGCGGCGCCGCGCGTACCAGGCCAGCGTGTGCTGCAACGCCACCAGCATCGCAAAGGTGCGCAGATCCTTGGACAACTCGTAGAACCACTGCAGCGGCCAACCACCGAAGTCGTAGTGGCTGCCAGCCAGCGCGTAGACCAGTTTGCGCAACAGCACCATGCCGGCGACGTGCGCCAGCCACCAGCCCAGCGCAGCGGCCAGGTACAGCGGCACACGTCGACGCCAGACATCGGCATGCAGCGGCCAGCGTGCGCAGAGCCAGAACATCGCCGGCAGCAACAGCAGCGACGTCGTGGCGCTGCTCAGCTCCCAGCTCAGCAACTGCCACAGCACGATCGCCTCGCCATCGCGCCGCCCCGCCAACCAAATGGTCAGCGTGTTGCCCAATGCGCTCAGGTAGAACACCAGCGACCAGATCATCACAGCCCAGCGCGTGGCGAAGTGACGCGCACCGTCTTGAGGTGTCGGCGGGCGCGGCCCGATGGTTTCCATTGCAGACGTCAGCAGTTGGCAGCTGCCGATCATAGAGTCCTGCGCAACAGCGCGACAACGTCATCCCGCCGCTCCCAGTTCGTCCCTGGGAGGATGCAACTGGTCACCGCGCCGCGGCATCTCCACCCCTGCCCCCTTTCTCCATCGGGGTCAGCGAGCAGGATGGGTGCACTTCCTCGACCACCGCTCACATGACCGAACGCCGCCACGATATCGATGCCCTGCGCGTCTTCGCCTTCGCCCTGCTGATCCTCTATCACGTGGGCATGGCCTACGTGACCGACTGGGACTTTCATTTAAAGAGTGCGTACACCACGCAGTGGCTGCAGCCGCCGATGATTGCGCTCAACCGCTGGCGGATGCCGTTGCTGTTCATGATCTCCGGCATCGCGATCGGCCTGGCAGGTGCAGGACGTGCCCCGTGGCGGTTCGCCTGGCGGCGTTGTGGCCGGTTATTGCCCCCGCTGCTGTTCGGCATGTTCGTGGTGGTGGCGGTGCAGGCCTACTGCCAGGGTGTCAGCAATGGCAAGGTCGAGCCCGGCTTCGGCAATTTCCTGCTGCGCTATTGGCAGGTCCGGCCGTGGCCGGCCGGCAGCTTCGATGGCTGGGAACACGGCATCACCTGGAACCATCTGTGGTACCTGGCCTATCTGCTGCCCTACACCGGGTTACTGATGGCGATGGTCGCGCTGGGCCGCAGGCTGCCGGCGAGTCTGCCCGCGTTGCCGGCGCCCATCGCGCTGCCGGCCCTGCTGCTGGCACCCATTCTGTGGGAGGCCGTTTGCGTGCTGTGGGTGCTGCCGCGTCACCCGCCGACCCACGCCCTGGTCGGCGACTGGTTCGTGCATGCCGAGTCGTTTCCGTTATTCGTGCTGGGGTATGCGCTGGCCAACAACGCACGCTTCTGGACATGGGCCGTGCAGCTGCGTTGGCCAACCCTGATCGCCGCGCTGCTGGCGATCGCCACCGAGCTGAGCATCCGCCAGTTGGGCCGATCGCTCGATCCTGCGCAGTTGTCCGAAATGCTGGCGGCCATTCGCTGGGACGTGGTCGAGCGGCTGGCGCGCGCAGCCTATACCTGGCTGGCGCTGCTGACCCTGTTTGGCTGGGCAAGGCATGGCTTGAACCGCCCGTTCGCGTGGCTGCCCTACTGCACCCAGGCCGTATTCCCCTGGTACATCCTGCATCAGAGCCTGATCATCGTGGCGCTGTACTGGTTGGCGCCGTTGCACCTGGGGCCGTGGCTGGAACCAGCGCTGGTGTTGGCCGCCACGGTCGCCGGTTGTCTACTGTTGCACGAATACCTGATCCGACGCGTGCGCTGGCTGCGCCCACTGTTCGGGATGCCGATGCGCGAATCGCCGATCAGGACGCGCGCCGCGGCGACGCCGACGCAGGGGTGATCGCTGAGGGCGACAGGCGGCAGACGAGACCGGCCAGACGATGCCGCAAGCGCATCGTCGCCAGAGCGTCCCCGGGCACTGCAGCGCGCGTCGTTGTCCACTGACGGCAGCGCTGCCGATGCACCGCAGGGCCCGGACGCACCTGCACACCATGAATGGCAGTCAGCGCCTGCCGACCAATCGCCTGGACGCCCTGCAGTGCGCATCGCAAGATGCCGGCCCGACTTGCGATGAAGAAACTTCGATGCGTTACGACCTGCTTGCCGCAATCTTGCTGTGTAGCCCCGCGATCGCAGTTGCCGCGCCTGCGACCGGTGTCGATTTCAGTCACGACGACTGGACCATCGCCTGCGACAACACCCGCACCTGCCGCGCCGCCGGCTATCAGCCGGACGAAGGCGATCACCTGCCGGTCTCGGTGCTGCTGACGCGCAAGGCCGGCGCCGGCCAGGCGGTGACGGCCGAGCTGATGCTGGGCCAGTACGACGAGATCAAGCTACCGGCGTCGCTGAGCCTGCAGATCGATCAGCGCGATCTTGGCAAGCTGGCGCTGGATGGCAAGAGCGGCACCGCAGCGTTGAGCAGCACGCAGGTGGCCGCGCTGCTGGCGGCACTGACACGCAACAGCAAGATCGTGGCGGTCGGCAACGATGGCCGCCGCTGGCAGCTGTCCGATCGCGGCGCGGCGGCGACGCTGCTGAAGATGGACGAGTTCCAGGGCCGGCTGGGCACGCGCGGCGCACTGGTGCGCAAGGGCGATCGCGACGAGACCGGCGTACTGCCGGCGCTGCCGGTACCCCAGGTCCGCGCAGCCAAGCTGGCAGCAGCGCAGGCCGGCGACGCGCGCATTGGCACATTGCCGGCGCTGTACCAGGCGCTGCGCGCCACGCTTCCGACCGATGAAGAATGCAAGGGCCTGGACGCAAGCGATGCCACCGAACCACTGACCGTCACCCGGCTCAGCAACGACAAGCTGCTGGTCTCAACCGATTGCTGGATGGGCGCGTACAACGTCGGCACCGGGTTTTGGGTCGTCAATGCGCGTGCACCGTTCGCGCCAACGCTGGTGACCACGCAGGCCAGCGACATCGATGGTTCCACCCTGTTGTCGTCGCAAAAGGGCCGCGGCCTGGGCGATTGTTACAGCGAGGCCAGCTGGACCTGGGACGGACGCCGGTTTGTGCCGACCTCCAAATCCACGTCCGGCCTGTGCCGCCTGGTGGCTGCGGGCGGCGCGTGGGAATTGCCGACGCTGGTGACCGAGGTCAAGAAGTCACCTTGATCGAAGCGAGGACAGTGCGAGTGTGCGCTTGCACTATCCTGTCGGCTTGCCTTGACCAGGTCATGGAAACGACAAGCCGAGACGGCAGCATGGCTGGGGATTGGCGGGGAGCGGCACAGGGATGTGCCGCGACGGCGAGTCAGACAGGATGTGTGACCGGGCCGAGGAGCCGACCCCGGACGCGCTGTCGCCGTACCGAAGCCAGCGACTGACAGCCGCGCGCTTGGCTGTACCCGGAGCACCGTACCCTCACCCAACCCCTCCACGGACGGATTCACGGCGTGTCCTGCGAGCGGTGAGGACATCGCGCCCTCGAGCAACGCGGCTCGGAACCATCGCGCCAAGCCGGCAGATCAGGCCGTGATGGTTGCCGGCTCGCAATGCTCGACGATCAACTGCACTGCGGTGCCGCCGCGATAATCGTCGCTGACCAGGCGGTACGCCAGCCGCACCAAGCGTGGCGGCTCGCTGCCGCGCCAACCGTTGAAGTGGATGGCATTGAGCGGTTCGGCGCGGCCGGCGCAGCGCAGGGTGAGCTTGAGGTGGCGCTCCTTGAGCACCCGGTACTGCAGCACCTCGAACTGACCATCGAACAGCGGCTCCGGAAAGCCCTGCCCCCACGGACCGGCCACCCGCAAGGCTTCGGCGTGCACGTGATCGAGTTCGTGCGCGGCGAGTTCGCCATCGCTGTGCAACTCGGCATGCAGCAGCGACGCATCCACCATCGCGTGAACCTGTGCCTGAAAGGCCTGCTCGAAAGTCGCCAGCGCGGCGTGCTCGATGCTCAAGCCCGCGGCCATCGCATGGCCGCCAAACTTCTGTATCAAGCCCGGATGACGCGCATCCACCGCCGCCAGCACGTCGCGGATATGCAGGCCGGGAATGGACCGCGCCGAACCGCGCAACTGGCTGCTGCCCGGCTCGGCCGGCGCCAGCGCGATCACCGGGCGATGCAACCGATCCTTCAATTTGGAGGCGACCAAGCCGATCACGCCGGGGTGCCATTGCGCATCGAACAGGCAGGCGGCGATCGGCAAGGCGCCATCGGCGTCCAGCACCACCTTGGTCACCAGCTGCTCGGCATCGTCGGTCATCAACTGCTGCACCGCGCGGCGCTCGGCGTTGATCTCTTCCAGGGTGGCGGCGATCTCGCGTGCGCGGTTCCAGTCCTCGCTGAGCAGCAGCTCGATGCCAAGCGCCATGTCTTCCAGCCGGCCGGCTGCGTTGAGACGTGGACCCAACGCAAACCCGATATCGCTGGCGCCCAAGCGCGCGACATCGCGGCCGCTGGCATCGATCAAGGCGCGCAAGCCGATGCAGCCGCGGCCCTCGCGCAGGCGGCGCAACCCTGCCGACACCAACGCGCGGTTGTTGGTGTCCAGCGGCACCAGATCGGCCACCGTACCGACGGCGACCAGATCCAGCAACACCGACAGATCCGCTTCGGTGCGGCCGGCAAAGGCGCCACGCGCGCGCAGGGCACTGCGCAGCGCCAGCAAGACGTAAAAGATCACGCCCACGCCGGCCAGCGATTTGCTGGGGAAGCTGTCGACCGCCAGGTTCGGGTCGACGATCGCATCGGCCGGCGGCAACACCTCACCGGGCAAATGGTGATCGGTCACCAGCACCGTCCAGCCCCGCGCCTTGGCCGCCGCCACACCGGCGTGGCAGGCGATGCCGTGGTCGACGGTGACCAGCACATCCGGCTGCAGCACGGCCAATTCGTCCACCAATGCGGGCGACAGGCCATAGCCGTGCACCATGCGATTGGGCACCGCGTGGTGCACATCCAGCGCGCCGAGCATGCGCAAACCGCGCACGCCCACCGCGCAGGCAGTGGCGCCATCGCAGTCGAAATCGCCCACCACCAGGATGCGCCGTTGCCGGGCGATCGCATCGGCCAACAGGTTGGCGGCCACGTCGCTGTTATGCAGCAGCTCCGGCGAGAGCAACTGGCCCAGCCGCGGCTGCGCGCCCTGCGCATCGCCGACACCACGCGCGGCGTAGATGCGGCGCAGCAGCGGCAACATGGCATCGGGCCAGCTTCCGGCCTGCCCTGGTGGGCGCCGGACGATCCGGGGAGTGGAGGTCATTGCGCCAGTTGCTGCCGCGGCTTGCGCCAGAACCGCCAGCGTTGCGAGCGCGCCAGCGACAGCGTTTCGCCGTCCTGGAAATCCAGCACCAGCCGATCCAGCTCGCCACGTGCCATCGCCGCCAGCAGCGGTGCCACTGCGTCGTCGCCGAACTGCTGCAGCGAACGCAGATGACGCAAGTCCACCAGCGCGTCCACGCGCTGTTCGCCCTGCGCATCGGCACCGGCCGCCAATGCCAGCGCACGCAGCAGCGATTCGCGGCTGCGGACCTGGCGATGCGGCGATGTCACTGCATGCGGCAGCACGCCGCCGCCCCAGAACCACAGCGAATTGATCGCCGGTTTGCCGGCGGCCACGCGGCCCTCGTTCCAGGGATGTTGATGCAGCACGACCTGCGCTTCGGTCAGCAAGGCACGCCAGCGCCGGCCCGGATCGCCGGCCGGCAAATGGTCGAACAGATCGTCGCCGATCGCCACATCCGGCGGCGCGAACTCCGGCAACTTGGCATCCGGGGACAGACGCAGATACCAACGCGATGGCGTCGGTGCATCGAGCAAGAAGCCCGCATCGCCGAACATCGGCTTGAGGATCGGCAGCAACACTGCCAGGTCCTCGGCCGTGGCGCCGAGCGCCTCGCCATAGCCCATCAAGCGCGCGCCCTGCATGTCCGGCACCACATAGGCCGGGTCGGCCCGCACCCAGGTCGCGCCCGCGGCATCGCCGGCATCCAGTTGCCGGGTCAATGCCGCCACCGGCCAGTGCGCCGGCGTCAGCGTGAAATGCCGCTGCAACTGCGCCACTTCGCCGGCATCGGCGGCGTGCAGATCTGCACGCGCCAGGGCGCTGGCCACCGCCGCGTTGTCCAGCGTTCCAGGCAGACGGCGTTTTTCGGGCAGCAGCAGCGTTGCGGTCGTCATCGCTCAGGCGTCAGTGGGTCAATCCAGGTACGCGACGCTGACCACTTCGTACTCGCGCTGGCCGGCCGGCGCATCGATGGTCACCGAATCGCCTTCCAGCTTGCCGATCAGGGCGCGCGCCAGCGGCGAGGAAATCGCGATCAGGCCCAGCTTGATGTCCGCTTCCAGATCGCCAACGATCTGGTAGCGCTTCTCTTCGTCGGTCTCGGTATCGGCCAGGGTCACGGTGGCGCCGAACACGATCTTGCTGCCGGCCGACAACTTGGTGATGTCGATGATCTCGGCATGCGACAGCTCGCCTTCCAGCTGCTTGATGCGGCCTTCGATGAAGCTCTGCTGCTCGCGCGCAGCATGGTACTCGGCGTTTTCTTTCAGATCGCCG
Source organism: Xanthomonas pisi DSM 18956 (assembly GCF_001010415.1). Lineage (GTDB taxonomy): Bacteria > Pseudomonadota > Gammaproteobacteria > Xanthomonadales > Xanthomonadaceae > Xanthomonas > Xanthomonas pisi. Next base: position 100,728 of record NZ_JPLE01000006.1, on the reverse strand, counting down.
TGCGCACGCGCTTCGGCGATCGCAGCGATCACCGCCGGGCGCTTGACCGACTTCAGTTGATCCAGTTCCTCGCGCAGACGTTGCGCGCCCTTGGATGTCATGGGTGCTCTCATGCTTGAAGCTCCTTGTGCAGTTCCTGCAGCGACCAGACGGGGCCGGTGCCGCGGAATTCCAGCGAATGCACCAGCGCCTTGGCGCCAGCGACAGTGGTCGAATAGGTCACGCGATGCTGCAGCGCTTCACGCCGGATCGAGAACGAGTCCGAGATGGCGGCGCGACCTTCAGTGGTGTTGACGATGTAGACGATCTCGCCGTTCTTGATCGAATCGACGATATGCGGGCGGCCCTCGGCCACCTTGTTGACGATCTCGCAGCTCAGCCCGTTCTGCTGCAGCCAGGCGCCGGTACCGCGCGTGGCCACCAGGGTGAAGCCGCGTTCCACCAGCGCCTGCGCCACCGGCAGCACGCGCTGCTTGTCCGGGTCGCGCACCGACACGAAGGCCTTGCCCACCGGCGGTGCCTTGATGCCGCCGGCTTCCTGCGCGCGCGCGAAGGCGGCGCTGAAGCTGCGGCCCACGCCCATCACCTCACCGGTGGAACGCATCTCCGGCCCGAGGATCGGGTCCACGCCCTGGAACTTGGCGAACGGGAAGATCGCTTCCTTGACCGAGTAATAGTCCGGCACGATTTCCTTGGTGGCGCCCTGCTCGGCCAGCGTCTTGCCGGCCATGCAGCGCGCGGCGATCTTGGCCAGCGGGATGCCGATCGCCTTGGACACGAACGGCACGGTACGCGAGGCACGCGGGTTCACTTCCAGCAAGAACACCACATCGTCGCCGGCCTCGTTGACCTGCACTGCGAACTGGGTGTTCATCAGGCCGACCACGTTCAAGCCTTCGGCCAGCATCACCACCTGGCGACGCAGCTCGGCCTGGGTCTTGGGCGAGAGCGAATACGGCGGCAGCGAGCACGACGAATCGCCCGAATGCACGCCGGCTTCTTCGATGTGCTCCATCAGCCCGCCGATCAGCACGTTGCCGTCCTTGTCGGCAATGATGTCCACGTCCACTTCCACCGCGTTGTCGAGGAAGCGGTCCAGCAGCACCGGCGAATCGTTGGAGACCTTGACCGCATCGCGCACATAGCGCGCCAGGTCGGATTCGCCGTACACGATTTCCATCGCGCGACCGCCGAGCACGTAGCTCGGGCGCACCACCAGCGGGTAGCCGATCTCGCGTGCCAGCACCAGCGCCTCGTCGGCATTGCGGGCGATGCGGTTCGGCGGCTGCTTCAGGCCCAGCTTGTCGACCAGCTGCTGGAAGCGCTCGCGGTCCTCGGCCAGATCGATCGAATCCGGCGAGGTGCCGATCACCGGCACGCCATTGGCTTCCAGCGCGCGCGCCAGCTTCAGCGGGGTCTGGCCGCCGTACTGCACGATCACGCCCTTGGGCTGTTCCAGCTCGACGATTTCCAGCACGTCTTCCAGCGTCAGCGGCTCGAAGTACAGGCGGTCGGAGGTGTCGTAATCGGTGGAGACGGTTTCCGGGTTGCAGTTGACCATGATGGTTTCGAAACCGTCATCGCGCAGCGCCAGCGCCGCATGCACGCAGCAGTAATCGAACTCGATGCCCTGGCCGATGCGGTTGGGGCCACCGCCCAGGATCATGATCTTGTCGCGATCGGTCGGCAGCGCTTCGCATTCGTCCTCGTAGGTCGAATACAGGTAGGCGGTACTGGTCGCGAATTCGGCCGCGCACGAATCCACGCGCTTGTAGACCGGGCGCACCTTCAGCGCGCGCCGCAGCGTGCGCACCGACTCTTCGTTGCTGCCGGTCAGCTCGGCCAGGCGCGCGTCGGAGAAACCGGCGCGCTTGAGCTTGCGCAGACGCGGTGCGTCCAGTGCGGCCATGCCATCGTCGGCCAGCTGCTGCTCGTGGCTGATCAGTTCTTCGATCTGATCCAGGAACCATGGGTCGATGAACGACAACGCATAGACATCGGCCACGCTCATGCCGGCGCGGAAAGCGTCGGCGACATAGAACAACCGCTCCGGGCCCGGTGCCTTGAGCTCGCGCTTGAGCGCGGCGATATCGTCTTCGCTGCTCAGATCCAGGCCGGTCGGGTCCAGCCCGATCTTGCCGGTTTCCAGCCCACGCAACGCCTTCTGCAGCGATTCCTGGAAGGTGCGGCCCATCGCCATCACCTCGCCCACCGACTTCATCTGGGTGGTCAGGCGGGCGTCGGCCTGCGGGAATTTTTCGAATGCAAAACGCGGGATCTTGGTGACCACATAGTCGATCGACGGCTCGAACGAGGCCGGGGTCAGCCCACCGGTAATCTCGTTGCGCAATTCGTCCAGCGTGTAGCCCACCGCCAGCTTGGCGGCGACCTTGGCGATCGGGAAACCGGTGGCCTTGGAGGCCAGCGCCGACGAACGCGACACGCGCGGATTCATCTCGATCACCACCACCCGGCCAGTGGTCGGGCTGATGCCGAACTGCACGTTGGAGCCGCCGGTATCCACGCCGATCTTGCGCAGCACCGCGATCGAGGCATCGCGCAGGCGCTGATATTCCTTGTCGGTCAGCGTCTGCGCCGGCGCCACGGTGATCGAGTCGCCGGTATGCACGCCCATCGGATCGAGGTTTTCGATCGCGCAGACGATGATGCAGTTGTCCGCGGTGTCGCGGACCACTTCCATCTCGAATTCCTTCCAGCCCAGCACCGATTCTTCCACCAGCACTTCGGTGGTCGGCGACAGTTCCAGGCCACGGCCAACGATCTCGATCAGCTCTTCGCGGTTGTAGGCGATGCCGCCGCCGCTGCCGCCCAGGGTGAAGCTGGGACGGATGATGGTCGGGTAGCCGACCCGGGTCTGGATATCCAGCGCCTCTTCCAGCGTGTGCGCCACTTCGGCCTTGGGACAATCCAGGCCGATCTCGCCCATCGCCACGCGGAACAGCTCACGGTCTTCGGCCATGCGGATCGCTTCGCGCTTGGCGCCGATCAGCTCGACGTTGTATTTCTCCAGCACGCCATGGTCGGCCAGGTCCAGCGCGCAGTTCAGCGCGGTCTGCCCGCCCATGGTCGGCAGCAGCGCGTCGGGCTTTTCCTTGGCGATGATCTTTTCGACCGTCTGCCAGTTGATCGGCTCGATATACACCGCATCGGCCATGTCCGGGTCGGTCATGATCGTGGCCGGATTGCTGTTGACCAGCACCACGCGATAGCCCTCGTCGCGCAGCGCCTTGCACGCCTGCGCGCCGGAGTAATCGAACTCGCAGGCCTGGCCGATGACGATCGGGCCGGCGCCGATGATCAGGATGGTTTTTAGGTCGGTGCGCTTGGGCATGGGGGTCCTCAGTAAAGTCGGTCCTGCCACGCCGCAGGGGCGAGCCAGGTAATTTGGTCGGGCGATCGGGCATCGATCGCGCCATGGTCGACCGCGGCGCGAACCTCTCGCTGCATCGCGGCCCAGCTCGGAGCGGCCGCGCCGATGCGCGCGCCGATCATGTTGTTGTGGGCATCCATGGCCCGGCTGGCGTTGCCCTGCCCGCCGCGCTCCATCACCGCGGTCACCAGATCCACGCAGCGCGGGGACAAGGTATAGGCGACGATGGCGCTGGCAAGGCTGTGCCGATACGCATCGGCGGGGCCGTTGCGTCCACCTTCCAGCCCGGCACCGAGCCATTGCGAATACACCGCAATCAGCACGAACGCCGGATAGGCCGCCAACACCAGCGCCGCCAACACGTACACACGCCAGCGGCGCAGTCGCGACGGCAGTGCCAGCGCGGCCATCATCAGGCCTTGGCCGCCATCAACGCGGTAAACCGGTCGAACAACGGCCCCACATCGCGCGGGCCCGGCGAGGCTTCCGGGTGGCCCTGGAACGAGAACGCCGGTGCGTCGGTCAATGCGATGCCCTGGTTGGTGCCATCGAACAGCGAACGATGGGTCACCCGCACATTGGCCGGCAGCGTGCTTTCGTCGACTGCGAAACCATGGTTCTGCGAGGTGATCATCACCCGCCCGCCATCCAGATCCTGCACCGGATGATTGGCGCCGTGATGGCCGGTGGTCATCTTCACCGTCTTGGCGCCAGCGGCCAGCGCCAGCAATTGATGCCCCAGGCAGATGCCGAAGGTGGGCACCTTGTTGGCGATCAATTCCTGGATCGCGGCGATCGCGTAATCGCAAGGCTCCGGATCGCCCGGGCCGTTGGACAGGAACACGCCATCCGGCTGCATCGCCAGCACCTCGGCCACCGGCGTGCGCGCCGGCACCACGGTGACGTCGCAACCACGGTCGGCCAGCATGCGCAGGATGTTGAGCTTGACGCCGTAGTCATAGGCCACGACTTTGTGCTTCAACTCGGCGCGCACGAACGTGTCCGAGTTCAGATCCAGCGAGCCTTCCTGCCAGGTGTAACGCGTCTCGGTGGAGACCACCTTGGCCAGGTCCATGCCCTTCAGGCCGGGGAAGCTGCGCGCGGCTTCCAGTGCCTTTTCCACGTCGATCTCGCCGGCCATCAGCGCGCCGTTCTGGGCGCCCTTCTCGCGCAACAGGCGGGTCAGCTTGCGGGTGTCGATCCCGGAAATAGCCACCACGCCGCGTGCCTGCAGCCATTCCGGCAGGGCGACTTCGCTGCGCCAGCTGCTGGGGCGACGCGGCACGTCGCGCACGATCAGGCCGGCCGCCCAGATCTTGCGGGCCTCGTCGTCCTGGTCGGTAAAGCCGGTATTGCCGATATGCGGATAGGTCAGCGTGACCATCTGGCGGGCGTAGGAGGGATCGGTCAGGACTTCCTGGTAACCGGTCATGGCGGTGTTGAACACCACTTCGCCGACGGAAAGCCCGTTGGCGCCTACGGATTCGCCCTCGAACACGGTGCCGTCTTCGAGGACAAGGATTGCGGGTTGGGTCACGTGGGGTCTCGCTCTGGCTGCCTGGGACTCCGATGCGCTTCCGGCCAAATTCCGGTTGCAGCAAAGCGCGGACGCGGTGCTGAGGACCGGTCCGACGCTGGTTCGGGCAAGCGAGAATTGTAAAGGCAAGTGCCCCGGCATGCCAGCCTGCGACGCACCTCCTGCGGCATGAGCGCTGCAACGGCGGCATGAATAGGCTACGCGACCGCGCAGTTGTTCATGCGCGGTTGCGCGGGCTACAACACCAGGTCGCGCACGCGGTAGCTGCCGGCGGGCCGGCCGATCAGGCGTTTGGCCGCGTGCAGCGCACCGCGTGCGAAGATGTCGCGGTTGGTGGCGCGGTGCACCAGCTCCACCCGCTCGCCCAGCCCGGTGAACTGCACCGTGTGCTCGCCGACGATGTCGCCGGCACGCAGGCTGGCAAAGCGCGGCTGCGCACCGCTGCCGGTGGCCGCCTCGCCCAACGTCAGTGCGGTCCCGGATGGCGCGTCCTGCTTGTGCACGTGGTGCGCCTCGATGATGTCGCAATCCCACCCAGGCAAGGTGCCGGCAGCGCGCTCGACCAGTTCGGTCAACACCGCCACACCCAGGCTGAAGTTGGAGGCCCACACCAACGGGATCTGTCGTGCGGCTTCGAGCAGCGCGGCGCGCTGCGTCTCGTCCAGCCCGGTGGTTCCGGACACCAAGGGCTTACCGCGTTGCGCGCACAACGCCAGGATCGGTGCAAAACCCTGCGGCAGGCTGAAGTCGATCGCCACATCGAAGGCAGGCGCACCGCCCAGCTCGCTGGCGGCAAAGAACGGCACGCCGTCCACCACCCGCTGCGACGGCGAGCGCCCTACCACGGCGCCGACGACATGCAATGCGTCGTCTTCGGCCGCCAGGCGCAGCAATGCCTTGCCCATCCGCCCGGAGGCGCCGTGGATCAGAACTTTTACGGGAGACGTTGTCATATCCGCAGGCTAGCGAGGCGGCGGGGGTTGCACAAGGTGCGGGGGAATCGGGAATCGGGATTGGGGAATCGTCAGAGCGGTGTGCGAGGTCTGAGCGCTTGTTGGGGATGTTGTGGTTTGGTGGATGTGGCGTGTGCTGCAGCCTGGTGATTGCAGCGCTTCTTAAGCCGCGCGCTGCTAGAGCGCACTTGGATATCACGCGCGTGCGGCGATGCGCCCGGGCCCGCAGCACGCGACGTTGTTTTTGCGCGGGTGGCTACCGCCAGGTGATGGACAACCGGCGAGCGCGACGCTTGCTCAGTCGTCGACGCCGGTCAGCCGTCTGCTCCAGCTTTCCACTTGGCTGCGTTGCAGGCGGCGTTCGAACAGGGCCTGCCACGACGGCACCAGCGGAAGACGCAGCACCGCGGTGATGGCAGCGACGTCGACTTCGCGTGCATACAGCACCTGCTGCAGCCGCGACAGGCTCCACTGCGGATGCGGCCGCTCCTGCAATGCCAGCGTGTCGCCGCACGCCACCGCGCCGGGCTGCAGCACGCGGTAGTACCACCCGGTGCGGCCGGTTTCCTGCACGCGGCGCGCCATGTCGCGTACACCGAAGCGATCGGACAACTTCCAGCACGGCTGGCGCAGCTGCGAGACCTCCACGACGGCGGTGCCCAGGGTAAAGCGGTCGCCAAGGCAGACCGTGGCCTCGGTCAGGCCGATGCTGCTCAGGTTCTCACCGAACGCGCCGGCCGCTTCCAGCAGCGCATGCGCACCAATCTCGTTGCGCCAGGCCGCGTAGTGGTCGCGCGGATAGTGATGGATCGCCTTGTCCGGCCCGCCATGCACGCGACGGTCGCCTTGCTCATCGCCCACCAGCCCTTCGACACCGATAGCGACCGAACCATCGACGGCACGCTTGTCGATCGCGCTGCGGCTACCGGGACGGGTGAAGTCGCGCGCGACGCCGATGGCGACATGATCGATGCGCGCGACAACCGGCGCCTGCCGCACCACGGCGGGCGATGTCATGCGCCATGCCCTGGCAGTTCGGCCAGCGCTTCGCGCAGCACGTCCCCAAGCACCTGGATGCCGGCATCGATTTTCTCGCCCGGCACGGTGACGAACGACAGCCGCAGCGTATTGGCTTGCGGCAGGGTCGCAAAGAACGGCGCCCCCGGCACGAACGCGACATTGCGTGCGATCGCGCGCGCCAGCAATGCAGTGCCATCCAGCCCAGTCGGCAGGCTCACCCACAGGAACATGCCGCCTTCGGGACGATTCCATTGCACCTGCGCCGGGAAGTGCCGATCCAGCGCTTCCAGCATCAGGCTGCATTGCCGCGCGTACAACGCACGGATCTGCGGGATATGCGTGTCGAGAAAGTCGTCCTGCAGCGTCTGATACACCACGCGCTGGGTAAACGACGGCGTATGCAGGTCGGCCGCCTGCTTGGCCTGGATCAACTTGCCAAGCACGGCCTCGGGTGCAACGACGTAGCCCAACCGCAGCCCGGGCGCCAACACCTTGGAGAACGACCCCATGTAGATGACGCCTTCGGGGTTCATCGACAGCAGGCTCGGCAAGGGGTCGCCGCTGTAGTACAGCTCGCCGTACGGGTCGTCCTCGACGATCGGCACGCCGGCCTCGGCCGCGCGCGCGACCAGCGCCTGACGTCGCGCCAATGGCAGACGCCGCCCGGTGGGATTCTGAAAATTGGGCAGGCAATACAGAAAGCGCGCATCGGCCAGCAGCGCCGGATCCAGCGCATCCACCACCACGCCATCCTGGTCCGACGGCATGCCGACAAACGCGGGCTGGAACAGCGAGAACGCCTGCAACGCACCCAGATAACTCGGCGTCTCCACCAGCACCTTGCTGCCTTCGTCGATGAACACCTTGCCGAGCAGATCCAGACCCTGCTGCGAGCCGGTGGTGATCAACACCTGGCTGGGCCGGATGCTGGCGCCGTCACGGCTCAGCCGCGCGGCCACCCATTCGCGCAGCGGCGCATAGCCCTCGGTCGGGCCGTATTGCAACGCAGCCTGCGGCGCCTCGCGCAACACCTGGTCGCTGGCCGCGCGCATGCGCTCGACCGGAAAGGTCGCCGGCGATGGCAGGCCGCCAGCGAAGGAAATCACCTCCGGCCGCTCGGTCACCTTGAGGATTTCGCGAATCGCCGAACTGGTCAGCGCCTGCGCACGTCGGGAGATCTGGAAGGAGGTCGTCATGCTGCAAGCATACCCAACGCCCGCGACCCCGGCGCTGTGCACTGCAGCGTGCCTGCGTCGATGCAGTGCAGCCAGCAACACCCGGCGGGCAGTCGTCAGGCAGATGCGGACGGCTCACAACCGGAGCGTGCAAGTGGCCCATGCCGCGCCCCGGCCGCGCCCACCCGGCGGCGCGCACAGTCGCGTTGCTTAGCGCTGCCAGCGGCGGCGTAGAACGCGCCGCCGCCACCGGCTATTGATATGCCGGACCAACCCAGGCAGTGCCTTCGCTCCGCGTGATCAAGGTCTTCCAGCGCTTGCGCACGACCTTGTCGCGCGAACGGAAGGTCATGCGCAAACCCGGCAAGCCGAGCGTGGCCCGTGTTTCGACCATCGCCGATTGCTCATCGGGGGCGATCTCGATCTTGGTAATCGAGTGCTTGTAGTCGATCAATTCTTCCGGCTCGGCCACATGGCGCATCTGCTGCAGCACCTGTGCCCACTCGCCGTTGGACTTGCAGTACTTGGCGCGATCGGTGGTCTCGCGCTTCTGATGGGAATCCATGCGGTACAGCACCACCATTTCGAAGTCCGGCGCGGTCAAGGCGCATAGCGCCTCCCCATCCTGACTGACCATCGCCTTGTCGTGCGCGGCGTAGAAATCGCGCACCTGCTTCTCGTCGAGCGAGTTGCCGCCATAGTTGTACAGACCCGCAACCGCGGCCAAGACCGCCAACAACACCAGCAAACGCATGCACAGCCCCCTGTCACGCCGCGTCCTGCGGCCGTGCAAGTGTAGCCGAGGCGAAAGGTCTCAGTGCTTGCGCGTTGGCGCGGGGCCGCAACTGTCGCACCCACCGCAGGCCGCGCTGCCCTGCGCCGCCGGCGGCGCCACGCGCCGGCCCAGCGTACGCATCCAGGCCGGCCGCCCATCGCGCAGCAACGCGAGCGCAAGCGCGCCGCGCATCCGTCGCAAGACGCCCGGAAATTGTTTCTGCATCACCACCCACAGGCTGACCAGCACCGCGATGGCGATCACCACGTATTGCAGGGTGAGCGAAAGGTCCATGTCAGCCGGCGCCAAACAACACGGCCAGCTGATAGGTCAGCAGCGAGGCCAGGTAGGCCAATGCAAACAGATAGACCGCACTGATGGTCATCTGCTTCCAGGAGTTGGTTTCGCGCTTGATCGTGGCCAGGGTGGAGATGCACATCGGCGCGTAGATGTACCAGACCAGCAGCGACAGCGCGGTGGCCAGCGACCAGCCATCGCTGATCAGCGGCGACAAGGCCTGCGCCGCTGCATCGTCATCGGCCGCCGACAGCGCATAGACGGTCGCCAGCGACGCCACTGCCACCTCGCGCGCGGCCAGGCCGGGAATCAGCGCGATGCAGATCTGCCAGTTGAAGCCCAGCGGCGCGAAGAACACCGCCATCGCGTGGCCGATGCGGCCTGCAAAGCTGTAGTCGATCGGCGGCAGGGTCGCATCGGCCGGCGCGGCCGGGAACGACAACAGGAACCACAGCAGAATGGTCAACGCCAGGATGATGCCGCCCACACGCTTGAGGAAGATCCAGGCGCGTTCCCACAACCCCAGCGCCAGATCGCGCAGGTGCGGCACGCGGTAGGACGGCAGCTCCAGCATCAAGGGGTGTTCGCTCTTGTCGCGACGCCACTTCTTCATGGTCCACGACACCAGCAACGCGCTGACGATGGCCGCGGCATACAGCCCGAACAGCACCAGACCCTGCTGATTGAAGATGCCCCACACGGTTTTTTGCGGAATGAAGGCGCCGATCAGCAGCGCATACACCGGCAACCGCGCCGAGCACGTCATCAGTGGCGCCACCATGATGGTGGCGAGCCGGTCGCGCGGGTCCTGGATGCTGCGCGTGGACATGATGCCCGGCACCGCGCACGCAAAGCTCGACAGCAACGGAATGAACGAGCGCCCGGACAGGCCGGCCGCCGCCATCATGCGATCAAGCAGGAACGCCGCGCGCGGCAGGTAGCCGGATTCTTCCAGCGCCAGGATGAAGGCGAACAGGATCAGGATCTGCGGCAGGAAGACGATCACCCCGCCCAGGCCGGCGATGACGCCATCCTTGAGCAGGCTGTTGAGCGGGCCCTCCGGCAGCGTGGTGCCCACCCACTCGCCCAGCATCGCGGTGCCGGCATCGATCAGGTCCATCACCGGGGTGGCCCAGGCGTACACCGCCTGGAAGATCAGGAACATCACCACCGCCAGCGTCACCAAGCCCCAGATCGGGTGCAGCAGCCAGCGATCCAGCGCATCGTCCACGCGCGAGGTGCGCGTCGGCATGGTCACTGCCGCACTCAGGATCTGCCGCACCTGCGCATGGTAGTTGCCATCGGCAGGCGGCGTGGCGCTCGGTGCCGCCAGGCTCGCAGCCTGCGCGTCGATGCGCTCGACCAGCGCCTTGGCGCCGCCGCGCCGCACCGCCACCGTCTCCACCACCGGCACGCCGAGCGCCTGCTCCAGGGCCGGCAGGTCGATGACGATGCCACGCCTCTGCGCCGCATCGACCATGTTCAGCGCCACGATCATCGGCCGCCCCAACTCGCGCAGTTCCAGCGCAAAGCGCAGATGCAGGCGCAGGTTGGTGGCATCCATCACGCAGACCAGTACGTCAGGGGCCGGTTCGCCGGGATAGAAACCGCGGCACAGGTCGCGGGTGATCGCCTCGTCCAGGCTGGCCGGCTGCAGGCTGTAGGCGCCGGGGAGATCGAGCACCGCAAAGTCGCGGCCGGACGGCGCACGAAAATGCCCTTCCTTCCGTTCGACGGTGACGCCGGTGTAGTTGGCCACCTTCTGGCGGCTGCCGGTCAGCTGGTTGAACAACGCGGTCTTGCCGCTGTTGGGGTTGCCCACCAGCGCCAGACGCAACGGCACGGCCGCCGCCGTCATGCCGATGCTCCGTCTTGCCGTACCTGCACGCGCGCGGCCTCGCTACGACGCAACGCAAAACGGGTGTAGCCGACCTGCACCAGCAACGGTTCGCGGCCGACCGGCCCGGTGGCCAGCACCGTGACCTCCTCGCCTGCGACAAACCCCAGCTCGCGCAGACGCCGGGCGATCGTGTCGTTGGGGAGACGATCCTCCACGGAGTCCACGATGGCGGCGCAGTGCAAGGGCATGTCGGACAGCGTCACAAAGACGGCCTGATTGTTAGGAATGGTTCTCAATTCTAGCATCGACGCACCGCGTCATGGCTCCGGCGATCCGTGCCGCTATCATGGTTCGCATCCCATTCATGGACGCATGCGCAATGCAGGACACCGGCTTGATCGTTGAGGACCACGGACCGGTCCGCACCCTGCGGCTGCACCGCCCCAGCGTGCACAACGCCTTCGATGCGACTTTGATCTGCGCCTTGACCGACGCGTTACAGCGGGCCGGCACGGCGGCGCACGTTCGCGTGGTGATCCTGACCGGTGCCGGCGCGGCCTTCTCTGCCGGCGCCGACTTGCACTGGATGCGCGGCATGGTTGCGGCCAGCGAGGCCGACAACGCCGCCGATGCGCTGGCGCTGGCGCGCCTGATGCGCACCCTCGACGAACTGCCCAAGCCCACCATCGCACGCGTCAACGGCGCCGCCTTCGGTGGCGGCGTGGGATTGGTGGCGTGCTGCGATATCGCCATCGGCTGCACCGAGGCCCGCTTCGGGCTGACCGAGAGCAAGCTCGGGTTATTGCCCGCGGTGATTTCGCCGTATGTCATCGCCGCCATCGGCGCACGCCAGGCGCGCCGCTGGTTCGCCACCGGCGAGATCTTCGATGCCGGTACTGCGCAGTTGTTGGGGCTGCTGCATCAACTGGTGGCAGCCGATCAACTGGATATCGCGGTGGAGCGGCAGGTGCGCCTGTTGCTGGCCGCCGCGCCGCTGGCCGCCAGCACCGCCAAGTCGTTGGTCCGCTCGGTGCTGCCGGCCGCCGACCGCGATGCCATCGATGCCGCCAACGCCGCATGGATCGCCCGCTTGCGCGTCTCGCCCGAAGGCCAGGAGGGCCTGGGCGCATTCCTGGACAAACGCTCCCCGGCCTGGGTGCCGGAGAACGCGGCATGAGCCCCCTGGTGGTTGTCCGCATCGCTGCAAGCAGCGGGGCGCGGGCATGAACGACTTCGTGCGGATCGTCGAGGTGGGCCCGCGCGACGGGCTGCAGAACGAGGCGCAACCGATCGCCACCGCCGACAAGATTGCGCTGATCGATCGGCTGTCGGCCACGGGCCTGCGCACCATCGAGGCGACCAGTTTCGTCAGCCCGCGCTGGGTGCCGCAGCTGGCCGACGCGGCCGAGGTCTTTGCCGGCATCGCACAGACGCCTGGCATCGCCTATCCGGTGCTGGTGCCGAACCTGCAGGGCTACACCCGCGCGCAGGCGGCGGGCGCGCAGGAAGTGGCGGTCTTCACTGCGGCGTCGGAGGCCTTCAACCGCACCAATACCAATGCCGGTATCGACGAGTCGCTCGAACGGTTCCGGCCGATCCTTGCGCAGGCCGCCCTCGACGGCGTGCGCGTGCGCGGCTACGTCTCCACGGTGCTGGGTTGCCCGTATCAAGGCGAGGTGCCAGTGGCCGACGTGGTGGATGTCGCCCGGCGGCTCTATGCGCTGGGCTGCTACGAAATTTCGCTGGGCGACACCATCGGCGTCGGCACCCCGCGCAAGGCGCGCCAGATGCTGGCCGCCGTGGCAGAGGCGGTGCCGATGCACGCACTGGCCGTGCACTTCCATGACACCTATGGGCAGGCGCTGGCCAATATCGCCGCCTGCCTGGAACAGGGCGTGCGCGTGGTCGATGCGGCGGTGTCCGGCGCCGGTGGATGCCCGTACGCCAAGGGCGCCAGCGGCAATGTCGCCAGCGAAGACGTGGTGTATCTGCTGCACGGCTTGGGCATGCCGAGCGGGATCGACCTGCCCGCCCTCGCCCACACCGGCCGCTGGCTGGCGCACCTGCTGGGCCGCGAGACCGGCAGCAAGGTCGGCAAGGCGCTGGCAGCCGCGTAGCCTGCACATTTCGTCACATCATCTTTACTTTTCGTGATAGATGTCGCATAAAAGCGGCGCCACCCGAATGACCGGGTGCGCTTCTTCAGGGGGACATCGATATGTGTCGTAACACCGGACTGCGCGCATTGCGTGCGGCACTGGCATTGCTCTTGTGCGCCTCTTTGAGCGCATGCATCACCGTAAAGTCGTATGTCGACCCCGCCTTGCCGGTTGTCACGCAAAGTCAGTTCACGGCGCCCAGTGCGCCGGACCCGGTCCTTGTGCTGTTCGAGTTCCGTACCAAGGGCAACGCTAACGCGCGTGCCACCGAAGAAATGCGCAGCCGAGTGATCGCCGCAGTGGCGCAGTCGCATCAGTTTGGGCAGATCGGCGGCAACGCACCCGGTGCCGGGCAATTGCGACTGGTGATCGACAATGTTCCGCTCACCGACAACGCGGCGGCAAAAGGATTTGGCACAGGTCTAACGTTTGGTCTGGCTGGCAGTCTGGTCACCGATGGCTACATCTGCACCGCTGTCTACACGCGCGCAGGCAAGACCACGCAGACCACTGTGAAGCACGCACTCCACACCACGGTCGGCAACAAGGCAGGCCCGGCCGGATTGCCCGCCAAGACACCTGCCGAGGCCGCGAATGTGGTGGTCGATCAGCTCGTGCTCAATGCGCTGAAGCAACTTGCCGCGCAAGGCGCTTTCGTGGATTCCGGCGCTTGAACGGTGTCACGCGATGTCTCCTTCTGGCGGTGCTGTGCATGCTGTTACCGGCATGCGCCTCCCTGCAGGCCCCCAAATATCAGCCCGGTATCGACAACAGCGCAGCGCTGCTTCGCCAACCGATCTCCGTCGGCGTGGGCAAGTTCGACGCAGCCGCTGGCGTGGAAAACCACTCCCTGAGCTTGCGTGGCAATCCACTCAGAAGTGGCGGCGATGGCACCTATGCGAGCTATCTGCGCGATGCATTGATCGAGGAATTGGAGACAGCTCAGGCGCTATCGGCAAACAGCGCCGTGGAGCTGCGCGGGACGCTGACCAAGAACACCGTCAACGCGGCCGGCGTCAGGATCGGGCGCGCCCAGATCGGCGCCCGCTTCGTGCTCGTGCGTGGTGGCATCGTGGTCTACGAGCGGGAGCTCTCCGTCGAACATCAATGGGAAGCCTCCTTCATTGGCGCTGTGGCAATCGCGGCAGCGGCCGACAACTACGGCACGACGGTGCAGAAGCTGATCGGAGCGCTCGTCAGCGACCCCGCGTTCATCGCTGCCGCACGTGGTAGCTAGCCCGCTCGCGCCTCCTGCCACTGCTCAGCGAGAGCGCGTCGCACTCGGCTAGAATGCGCGTTCTCCTGGGAGGGACAATAGCTATGAAGCCAGCTGAAACCTGCGCCGTCATCACCGGCGGCGTGTCCGGCCTGGGCCTGGCGGTGGCACAACGCATCGTGGCCGATGGCGGCAAGGTCGTGCTGTTCGACGTCAATGCCGACAAGGCCGATGCGGCGCTGGCCTTGCTGGGTGCCGGCAATGCGCACTACCTGCCTACCGATGTCACCGACGAAGCACAGGTGGCCGCCAATGTCGCGCAGGCCGCGCAGGCGTTGGGCGGACTGAATCTTGTGGTGAACTGCGCCGGCATCCTGGGGGCCGGCCGTGTGCTCGGCAAGGAGGCGCCCATGCCGCTGGCGACCTTCCGCACCACCGTGCTGGTCAACCTGGTCGGCAGCTTCAATGTCGCCAAGGCCGCGGCCGATGTGATGCAGCACAACCCCGCCGGCGACGATAGCGAGCGCGGGGTGATCATCAATACCGCGTCGGTGGCCGCCTTCGAGGGCCAGATCGGCCAGGCGGCCTATGCCGCCAGCAAGGGCGGCGTGGTCGGCATGACGCTGCCGATGGCGCGCGAGCTGGCGCGCTTTGGTATCCGCGTCATGACGATCGCACCCGGCGTGTTCTGGACACCGATGGTGGACGGCATGCCCGAGGCCGTGCAGCAATCGCTGTCCGCGGCGATTCCGTTCCCCTCACGCCTGGGCCAGCCCGACGAATACGCCGACACCGTTGCCTTCATCCTGCGCAACCGCTACCTCAACGGCGAAACCATTCGCCTGGACGGCGGCGTGCGGTTGGCACCCAAGTAGCCGGGATTGGTGAGTCGGGATTGGGGATTGGCAACGGCAACCGCCGCCTGCAACCCAGCCGCACTTGCCAATCCCAAATCCCCAATCCCCAATCTCCGACTTACATCCATGAAAGCTAACGACATCAAGAAAGGCAACGTCGTCGAATACAACGGCGGCATCTACCAGGTCCGTGACATCGAGCGCAGCTCGCCGCAGGGACGTGGTGGCAACGTGCGCTTCCGCTTCATCATGTACAGCGTGCCGGGCGGGGTGAAAACCGATGCCAGCTTCGATGCCGACGACAATCTGCCGGAAGTGGAACTGCTGCGTCGCCTGTCCACGTTCTCGTACAAGGACGGCGAGGCGTTCGTGTTCATGGACGACGAAGACTTCACGCCTTACACCCTGGACGCCGATGTGATCGGTACCGATGCCGGCTACATCACCGATGGGCTGACCGGCATCTATGTGCAGGTGATCGACGACCAGCCGGTGGCGGTACAGCTGCCGCAGACGGTAACCCTGGAAGTGGTCGAGACGCCGCCGGAGCTCAAGGGCGGCACCGCCACCAAGCGCCCCAAACCGGCCAAGCTCAACACCGGCATGGAAATCATGGTGCCCGAGTACATCACCAACGGTGAGCGCGTGCTGGTCAACACCACCACCGGCGAATTTGCCGGCCGCGCCGACTGATGCGTCGCCTGGCCGTTGCCCTGACCCTGGGGTTGCTGGCTGCCTGCACCGCGGAACCGGCTCCTGCGCCGGTCTCCGCTGCGGCCCCCTGCACCGACCCCAAGGTGGAAGACGAATGGCTGCAACATCCGGCAGGCCTGTGCGGCATGCCGGAGGATGTGCGCAAGCTGGTAGAGGACTACGACACCTGCGAACACTTCGCCGGCGAAGAACCCTACGACGCCGACCGCCGCCACGAAATCGAGGTGGCAGTGGCGCAGTTCTGCACACCCGCACCGGCGCGCCTGGCCAAGTTGATGCAGCAATACCGCAACGACGCGCACATCAGCGAGTGGTTGCGCCAGTATTCGGCGCAAGCGGATCTGCAGCCAGCTGGCTGAGGTGCGCTGGCTGGTGTGATAGGTGCCAGCTGGTGCAATGCGGCGTCCCTGGCCGGGGCACTGGGAATAGGGACTTACCGCTGCAGGCTACAGCGCATCCCTTCTCCCATCGGGAGAAGGTGGCGCGCAGCGCCGGATGAGGGTGCGGCGACGTAGAGAATGCTGGCCAACCGCACCCTCACCCCACCCCCTCTCCCGGCGGGAGAGGGGCTAGGTGAGCCGGCCATGGTGTTCCATCATTGCCAGCGCAGCAGCGCTGCGATCAACTCCCCGGAGCGCGCAGCCCTCTTCCCGGAGCGACTACGAAGTTATCCACCTCGTAGCGCTCCTCCCTCCGCGTGGTCAGGATCGCTATCGCGCCTGCAGAGGTACGCCGATATCCGGCCGCACTTCGTCAGCGCTCGCATCACCGCGCGCGAGCACACGCAGTCGTGCGCGCAAGCGCTCCACACTTGCCTCGCCCTGCTCCAATGCAGTGCGCACGTCGGCCGGTAATTGCTGCCGACCCAGCGCCTGCAGTTGTTTCCAACCATCGATCAACACACCACTGTCTTGCGCCACACGTGCGGTCAGTCGTCGTTGCTCGTCTGCCTGCGGCAAGCCGTAACCGGAGTTGCCCAGCAAGGTGGCCGGATGACTGAGCTGCGCCTGCCGCGCGAACAACGCCTGCAGCTGCCCTTGCACGGCATCACGCCCGGCAGTACCAGGCTGCAGCAGGCGCTTGAGCGCATCGCGCGACAACAACTCCTGACGCCGCAACGCGGCCTGTTCCAGCAACAAAGCTGCCGCCGTCTCGCGTAAACCACCTTGATCGAACCATTGCGCGCGTGCATCCGGTCGCGCATCCAGCCATTGCTCCACGCTCGCTTGCGGCACCGGGATGCCGCGCCGAAGCACGTCGAACATGGCCTGATAATGCGCCGCCGCCGATTCGAAGTAATAGCCCTGACGTGTCGCCTGCGCGCGGTCGTCCAGCACGTGCAGATCGGCAAGGCCGGCGCGCTGCAGGCGCTGACGTACGCCGCGCGGGGTGATCGATGACAGGCCGGCTGCAGCCAGGCGCGGCACGCCGTCATGCAGCAACTTGTAGGTTTCCACCGCGCAGTTGTTGCTGATGAAGTAATAGCGCCCGTCGTAGCTCCAGTGCACCTGTGCGGCGCGCGTCAGCAGCGCGGCGATCTCATCCGCGCTCAGCGCCAGCGGCACCGACGACAGGGCACGCAGCTCCACCTTGGTGTACTCGTCGATGACCTGGTTCAGCGGCAGCACGAACAAGCGCGACGGGTACGATCCGGTCAGCCCGCGCCAGCTGGAAATCTGCACATCGCCGACGAATGCACGAAACGACAGCACGCGGTGATACTGCAGATCCAGCCGGCACGCCGGCCCTGGGACGCGACCGGGCGCGCAGATCACCAGGCGCAACATGCTGTGGCCCCAGCGACTCATCGGCTGCTCGTTGCCTTCGGCAAGCAGATAGTCCACCGCATAGACCCGCGCCGGGTCCAACGCCAGCAACGACATCGCACCGGCGTCGTTGTCGGCCTGCAGATATGGCAAGGTCGGCGCGCACGCGGCGACAGCTTGCGGCGGCCCTAGCCGCTCGGAAAACCATGCCGCAAGCGCCGGACGGCGGCAGGCATAGTCCGCATCCAGCACATAATGCTCAAGATTGACCGCGACGAATTCGGCCGGGCTATGCCGCTCGTACGCATCCGGACTGCGGTCGCTGAAGCGGTTTGCGCCGCGTCCGACCCGCCACGGACGCACCTGCCAGCCGGCAAGATCGCGCAGGCGTGGGTCGCGCGACAACGCGCTGCCCGCTCCACGGTCGCGCACATGCGCCAATTCGTGCACCAACGCCGCCATCGCCGCGCGTGTGGCCGGCGCGTTGATGTCCGTGCGTGCGCTGGCAGGCTGCATGCTCCAGGCCTGCAACAGCGCATGATCGAGCAGGATGCGATGGCCGATCGCGCGGCCATGCACCTGCGCCGGCAGGTCGCGGCGCCACTGCAATTGAATGGGTGCGGCATCGTGCTGTCCCCACCCTGTCGGCAACCGGTGTTGAACCTGCTGCACCAACGCCAGGCTGGCTGCGTGTTCTGACGGGGTCAGCTCCGATGCAACAACCGACACCTGCAGCGTGGGCGAACGCTGCGATTGGGCGTGCGCCGCCGGTGCGATCGCTGCGGCCAGCCACAGCCACGCGCACCGGCGACGACCAGTCACTGCGCCAGGATGGACTGAGCCAGTTCCAGGTCGCTGGAAGCGCGCGCCGCATCGCTGCGACTGCGCAATTGCAGCAATGCCGCTTCCAGACGCGCGCCGCGGATGGCACCGTCGCTGGCCACGAAGCCGGCTGCATCTTCGCGCGCGTCGGCAACCACCTTGTCGTCGCCGGAACTGCTGCTGTTGGACGAGCCGGCCGACGACGCGCCGGCCGAGGTTCCCGCAAGACTGGATGCGGCGGCGGCCAGCGGCAGCAGGGTCAAAGCACAAAACACCAGGGAGCGCATCATCGGCGTGTCATTCCATGTGAGGTGGTGAAAAGACTACCCGGCAGTCGCTGCGCCGGGCACCTCGTCCATGTCGAACAGCTTGCCGGGATTCAGCAAAAGATGAGGATCGAGCACATGTTTGACGCCGCGCATCACCGCGATTTCTGCCGCGGAGCGCGTGCTCCACAGATAGGGCTTCTTGACCAGCCCGATCCCATGCTCGGCAGAAATGCTGCCGCCAAAGCGCTGCAGCGCATGTGCCAGCACCTTGGTGACCTGATCGCAGGCCGTCACGAAGTCGGCCTGACTGGTGTCGTCAGGCTTGAGCACATTGATATGCAGGTTGCCGTCGCCGATATGGCCGAACCACACCACATCGAAATGCGGATACGCCTCGCCGAGCAGTGCCTGGGTTTCGGCCAGAAACGCCGGCATTGCCGAGATGCGCACCGATACATCGTTCTTGTACGGCGTGTAGCGCGCCACCGCTTCAGTGATGCCCTCGCGCAGCCGCCACAGCTGCGCGGCCTGCGCATCGCTCTGGCTGATCACCCCGTCGCTGACCCAGCCCTGCTCCATGCAGGTTTCGAAGGCCGCCATCGCTGCGGCTTCCTGTGCGTCATCGCCGGCGGCAAACTCGGTGACCACGTAGTACGGATGCACCTGCGCAAACGGTGCCTGCGCGCCGTGCGCAAGCACGTGCTCCAGCGCGCGGTCGGTGAAGAACTCGAACGCTTCCAGACGCAGCTGCGCGCGGAATGCGGCAAACACCTGCATCAACACCTCGAACGAGGGCAGCGCCAGCAGCATCACATTGCTCGGCGGCGGCGGGTCGGTCAGCCGCAGCGTCGCTTCGACCACGATACCGAGCGTGCCTTCGGAACCGATCATCAGATGACGGAAATCGTAGCCGCTGGAATTTTTCACCAAGGCATTGTTGAGCTCGAGCAGCTCGCCACCGCCGGTGACCACTTTCAGCCCGGCAATCCATTCGCGGGTGTTGCCATAGCGGATCACCCGAATGCCGCCGGCATTGGTGGCGATGTTGCCGCCGATCGAGCAGGAGCCGCGTGCAGCGAAATCCACCGGATACACCAGCCCATGGTCGCGCGCGGCGTTGTGCACCGCTTCCAGCGGCATGCCGGCCTGCACGGTGAGCGTGCGATCGACTGCGTTGAAGTCCACCGGCTTGTTCAGGCGCTCCAGGCTGAGCACCAGCTCGCCGTTGGCGGCGACCGCGCCACCGGACAAACCGGTACGCCCGCCCGATGGCACCACCGCCACGCCTTGCGTATTTGCCCAGCGCATCACGGCCTGCACTTCGTCCACCGAACCGGGCAAGGCTATCGCGAGCGGGTTCGGCGTCCAGCGCCGGGTCCAGTCGCGGCCGTAATGCTCCAGGTCGGCCGGCTCGGTTTTCAGACGCAGTGCCGGCACGGCCTGTTGCAACGAAAGAATGCGGGGATCGGTCATGGCACACGGCGCTGCAGTAGGAACCGCACAGCGTGCCAGTGCGCGCCGGCCTCGTCCAGTTGCGCTGCAGGGTGCCGCCGCGGGGTTGGATTCAGCTGAAACCGTTGCAGCACAAGGGATTGCCGCGTGCAATCGCCGCATCACGGGCACCCCATCCGGCACCCCATCTGGCATAGTTGCCGACCCGATTGCTGCAATGCGCTCCCCCCATGTCGCCGAAGAAAACCTCGTTTCCCAAGCAGGACATCCGCGTCCTGTTGCTGGAGGGCATCAGCCCGACCGCCGTGGATGTGTTCCGCGCCGCCGGTTATTCGCAGATCGAACTGCACGCCAAGTCGTTGCCCGAAGACGAACTCGTCGCGCGCATTGCCGAAGCGCATATCGTGGGCATCCGCTCGCGCACGCAGTTGAGCGCCGAGGTGCTGGCGCACGCCAAGCGCCTGATCGCGGTGGGCTGCTTCTGCATCGGCACCAATCAGGTCGACCTGGACGCGGCCGAGCTGGCCGGCATTCCGGTGTTCAACGCACCCTATTCCAACACCCGCAGCGTGGCCGAGCTGGTGATCGCCGAGGCGATCCTGCTGTTGCGCGGCATCCCGCAGAAGAATGCGCAATGCCATCGCGGCGGCTGGTCCAAGTCGGCCACCGGCAGCCACGAAACGCGCGGCAAGGTGTTGGGCATCGTCGGCTACGGGCACATCGGCACCCAGGTCGGGGTGCTGGCCGAATCCTTGGGGATGCAGGTGATCTTCCACGATATCGAAACCAAGCTGTCGCTGGGCAACGCCCGCGCGGCGATCGACCTGGACGACCTGCTGGCGCGCTCGGACGTGGTGACCCTGCACGTGCCGGAGACTGCGTCCACCAAGGACATGATCGGCGCGGCTGAAATCGCCCGCATGAAGCCCGGCGCGCATCTGATCAACGCCTCGCGCGGCACCGTGATCGATATCGACGCGCTGGATGCGGCGCTCACCTCCGGCCAGATCGGCGGTGCGGCGGTGGACGTGTTCCCGGTCGAGCCCAAGGGCAATGGCGATGTCTTCGAATCGCCGCTGACCGCACACGACAACGTGATCCTGACCCCGCACGTGGGCGGCAGCACGCTGGAAGCGCAGGACAATATCGGCATCGAAGTGGCCGCCAAGCTGGTGCGCTACAGCGACAATGGCAGCACCTTGTCGGCGGTGAATTTCCCCGAGGTCACCCTGCCCGAACACCCCGACAGCCTGCGGCTACTGCACATCCACCGCAACGTGCCGGGCGTGCTGTCCAAGATCAACGAGCTGTTCTCGCGCCACAACGTCAACATCGACGGCCAGTTCCTGCGTACCGACGCCAAGGTCGGCTACGTGGTGATCGACGTCAGCGCCAGCGAAGCGCAGGCCACCGCGCTGAAGGAAGGCCTGGCCTTGATCGAAGGGACCTTGCGGACGCGGATCTTGTATTGATCCGTTGGTGCACGAGTGGCCCTCATCCGGCGCTTTGCGCCACCTTCTCCCGCACGCGGGAGAAGGCAGTGCGAGTCGTCCTTCTGCCGCTTGCTCCGTGATGTCTCTGCCGCTTGCCCCCTTCTCCGGTTTGATCCCTTCTCCGGTTTGATCCCTTCTCCGGCTCCCTTCTCCCGCTTGCCCCCCTTCTCCAGCTTGCCCCCTTCTCCAGCTTGCCCCCTTCTCCAGCTTGCGGGAGAAGGTGCCCGCAGGGCGGATGAGGGCGCGCGCCCTCGGCACCCATCACACGCCTCGGGCCATCCACTTCTCGGCCATGCGCTGCATCGACGGATCCAGCTCCGGCTCGGTCAGCAGCTCGGCGATCGGGCGCCACGCCAACGCGAGCGACTCTTCGCTGACCTTGAAGGTCTCATCCGCACCCGCGACCACCACATAGCGCGCGTCGTAATGCCAGTGCCCGGCCACCTCGCCGCGCGCGGGGATCCAGTGGCGGTCCAGGTCGAACAGCGCGGCGTCTGCCAACCGCAAACCGGCCAGACCGGACTCTTCTTCGGCTTCGCGCAAGGCCACCTGCGCCAGATCGCGGTCGCCGTCGGCGTGTCCGCCCAGCTGCAACCAGCGCTGCAACTTGCGGTGATGGGTCAGCAGCGTGCGGCTGCCGTCGGCGCTGACCACCCAGGCCGAGCCGGTGAAATGACCTTCGACACGCTCGCGCACGAACGGATCGGTGGCATCGTCCAGCAGCTGCACGAACTGGTCGGCCACGTCGGCCTCGTCCGGCCAGCGGGCGCGGTAGGCAGCCAGATGCTGCCGCAGGGTTGCATCCACCATCTGTCGTTCTCGGTTGCGCAGGTATCAGCGACCATTATCGCCATTCATGCTGCGTACGCGCTTGTCGTGAGCGTGTAGCTTTGGCAAGGTAGGCCGCTTGCCTGTCCCATTGGGATGCGGCGCACACCTTTGCCCGGGCGCGCGCGCCTTCGTTCTGCCACTTAGGGATGTACCGAATGCTGAAGTCTCTGTTGAGGGTCAAACCGATCGAGCCCGCTGGACATGTGGATGCGGGCGAACCGGTCGAAGGCAGCCTGCAGGGCGAAGCGACGCTGCAACGGACCCTTACCGCCAAGCACCTGATCATGCTCGGCATCGGCGCGGTGATCGGCGCCGGCATCTTTGTCCTGACCGGCCAGGCCGCGGCCAATCACGCCGGCCCGGCAGTGATGTTGTCGTTCGTCTTCGCCGGCATCGCCTGCGCCTTCGCCGGCCTGTGCTACGCCGAGTTCGCGGCGATGATGCCGGTCTCCGGCAGCGCCTACTCCTACTCGTACGCCACGCTCGGCGAAGGCATCGCCTGGTTCATCGGCTGGTGCCTGGTGCTGGAGTACCTGTTTGCCGGCGCCAGCGTCGCGGTCGGTTGGTCCGCCTACCTCATCAGCTTCCTGACCGGCACGCTCGGATTGCCGTTCCCGGCAGAACTTGCGGGCGCGCCATTGGCCTGGGACGGCCACGGCTTTGTCAGCTCCGGCAATCTCGTCAACCTGCCGGCCGTCTTGATCGTCGGCGCGGTGAGCATGCTGTGCTACGTGGGCGTCACCCAATCGGCATTCGCCAACGCGATCGTG
Organism: Xanthomonas pisi DSM 18956; assembly: GCF_001010415.1. Taxonomy (GTDB): domain Bacteria; phylum Pseudomonadota; class Gammaproteobacteria; order Xanthomonadales; family Xanthomonadaceae; genus Xanthomonas; species Xanthomonas pisi. The sequence goes on along the minus strand of NZ_JPLE01000006.1, from coordinate 77,391 downwards.
GTGGCGATCAAGGTGGTGGTGATCTGCCTGTTCGTCGGCTTCGGCATCGCCTACATCGACCCGGCGAACTGGCACCCCTTCATCCCGGAGAACACCGGGCCGGGGCAGTTCGGCTGGGACGGGGTGTTCCGCGCGGCCTCCATCGTGTTTTTCTCCTATATCGGTTTCGACGCGGTCTCCACTTCCGCCGGCGAGACCAAGGACCCGCAGAAGAACATGCCGATCGGCATCCTGGTGTCGTTGGCGATCTGTACCGTCATCTACATCATCGTCTGCGCGGTGTTGACCGGATTGCTCCCGTATACCCAGCTCGGCACCGCCAAGCCGGTGGCCACCGCGCTGGAAGCGCACCCGCAGTTGAGCTGGCTCAAGACCGCAGTGGAGATCGGCGCGATCGCCGGCCTGTCCTCGGTGGTGCTGGTGATGCTGATGGCGCAGCCGCGCATCTTCTACACCATGGCCAAGGATGGGTTGATGCCCAAGCTGTTCGGCAAGGTGCACCCGAAATTCCGCACGCCCTATGTCGGCACCCTCTTCGTCGGCGTGGTCGCGGCGCTGTTGGCGGGGGTGATTCCGCTGAACGTGCTGGGCGAACTGGTGTCGATGGGCACCCTGCTCGCCTTCGCCACCGTCTGCGCCGGGGTGATGGTGCTGCGTTTCACCAAGCCCGATCTGCCACGCCCGTTCCGGGTGCCGCTGGCGATGGTGATCTGCCCACTGGGCGCGTTGGCCTGTCTGTTCCTGTTCTTCCAGGCCTTCCAGGAACACTGGAAGGTCTTCGTGGGCTGGACCGTGATTGGCCTGTTTATCTACTTCGGCTACGGCATCCACCACAGTCGCCTCGCCAAGCGGGCCTGACTTTCTCTCAAGACCGGCGCGCAGCGCCGGTCTTCTCGTTCAACGATCGCGCGCAGCGCCAAGCCGGAACCGCTCCATGTTCAAACAACTTTGGGCCACCAAACACCCGCACGCCAGCCATGAGGCGGCCGACGGGCTGGGCCTGCAACGCGCGCTCGGCCCCTGGGGGCTGACTGCCCTGGGCATCGGCGCGGTGATCGGCGGCGGCATCTTCGTGATTACCGGCCAGGCCGCAGCCGACCATGCCGGCCCGGCGATCGTGCTGTCGTTCGTGCTCGCGGCGATCTGCTGCGCGTTCTGCGCCATGGCCTATGCCGAATTCGCCGCGATGGTGCCGGTGTCCGGCAGCGCCTACACCTATACCTACGCCACCTTCGGCGAACTGGCGGCCTGGTTCATCGGTTGGATGCTGGTACTGGAATACGGCGTCTCCGCCTCTGCGGTGGCGGTCAGCTGGACCGGCTATTTCCTCAGCCTGCTGGAGCACTTCGGCATCCATTTGCCGGCCGCCCTGGTCAGCGCACCGCTGGACGGCAAGCTGCAGCGCACCGGCGCGATCGCCAACCTGCCGGCCGCCGGCATCGTGCTGTTGCTGACCTGGCTGTGCTATGTCGGCATCCGCAAGTCGTCGGCAATGAACATGGCGATGGTGATCCTCAAGACCGGGCTGATCATCCTGGTCATTGCGGCCGGCTGGAAGTACGTGGACCCGGCCAACTGGCATCCCTTCATCCCCGCCAACGAAGCACCGGGCAAGTACGGCATGGAAGGCGTGCTGCGCGGCGCGGCGATGGTGTTCTTCGCCTACATCGGCTTCGAGGCGGTATCGGTGGCGGCGCAGGAATCGCACCGGCCGCAACGCGATCTGCCGATCGGCATGATGCTGTCGCTGGTGATCTGCACCCTGCTCTACATCGCCATGGCCGCGGTGATGACCGGCCTGGTGCCGTTCACCCAGCTTGGCACCGACGAGCCGGTGGTGACCGCGGTGGCCGCGCACCCGCAGCTGGCCTGGTTGCGGGTGGTGGTGGAAGTCGGCGCGCTGATCGGCTTGTCGTCGGTGGTGCTGGTGATGATCATCGGGCAGCCGCGCATCTTCATGATCATCGCGCGCGACGGCCTGCTGCCGGCGATCTTTACCCGCATCCATCCCAAGTACCGCACCCCGCACATCAATACCGTCATCACCGGTGTGGGGATCGCCCTGCTGGCAGCGGTGTTCCCGCTGGACGTGCTGGGCGAGCTGACTTCGATGGGCACGCTGATCGCCTTCGCCGCCGTGTGTGCCGGCGTGCTGATCCTGCGCCGCACGCATCCGGAACTGCCGCGTCCGTTCCGCATGCCGGCGGCCTGGCTGATCTGCAGCGCCGGTGTGCTGAGCTGCCTGGCCCTGCTGTCGGCCATGACCCTGCACAACTGGATGCTGATGGGGATATGGACCTTGGTCGGGCTGGTGGTCTATTTCGGCTACGGCTATCGCCACAGCCGTCTGCGCGACAGCCGCTGACCCGGCGCGGATCCCGCGTTCGCGCGTGGCAGGGCCGACCCTGCTGCGCTGCACCTGACCGTAATCCGGTGGGGCAGTAGAATAGCTGCATGAATGCGACCACTGCCCCCCTGCCCTATAGCGCCGCCCGTCTGCATGAGCTGGCGCAGTTGCTGATCGGCAACATCCGCGAGCTGGCCCAGGCCGGCTGGACGCCAGCCACCAGCAGCAATTTCTCCCATCGCCTGGACGAACAGCACGCCGCGATCACCGTCTCCGGCCGCGACAAGGGCCGCCTGGTCGAAGAAGACATCATGGTGGTGGACTTCGATGGCCAGGCCGTTGGCCGCCCGTTGCGCCCGTCCGCCGAGACCCTGCTGCACACCCAGCTGTATCGCCGGTTCCCGGAGATCGGCTGCGTGCTGCACACGCATTCGCCGGTGCAGACGATCGCGTCCCGCCTGTATGCAGGCAGCGGCGTGATCCGCCTGGAAGGCTACGAACTGCTCAAGGCTTTCGAAGGCAATACCACCCACGAAACCGCGGTGGACGTGCCGGTGTTCGCCAACACCCAGGACATGCAGGTGCTGGCCGTGCAGGTCGACGCCTTGCTGGACAAACAGAGCATGTGGGGGTATCTCATCGAAGGACACGGCCTGTATGCCTGGGGCCGCAACATGGCCGAGGCACGCCGCCATCTGGAAGCGTTCGAATTCCTGCTGCATTGCGAACTCGAACTGCTGAAACTGCGCGGCCCGCGCTGAGTACCGTCCGCCCCCCATTCGTGAGCCAGACCGCCATGAGCCGACTGCGTATCTTTGCCGACACCAACCCGACCACCCCGGAATTCGACAGCCGCGACGGCGAGGCGATCGCCGCCGAGCTGGTCAAGATCGGCGTGACCTTCGAGCGCTGGAAGGCCAGCCAGCCGGTCGAACCCGGCGCCACGCCCGAGCAGGTGATGGCTGCGTACCGCGCCGACATCGACCGCATCAGCGCCGAGCGCGGCTTCAGGACCGTGGACGTGGTCAGCATCGCCCCGGACAACCCCAAGCGCGAAGAAATGCGCGCCAAGTTCCTGGACGAGCATTTCCACAAGGAAGACGAGGTGCGCTTCTTCGTCGCCGGCTCGGGCCTGTTCACGCTGCACGTGGATGCCAAGGTCTACGAGATCGAGTGCGTCAAGGACGACCTGATCGCGGTGCCCGACAGCACCTTGCACTGGTTCGACATGGGGCCGGAGCCGCACTTCGTGGCGATCCGCTTCTTCACCGAGCCGGACGGTTGGGTCGGCCACTTCACCGGCACCGAAATCGCCAAACAATTCCCCCGCTACGCCCCCGAGAAACCTCACAAGGCCAGCTGACGATGACACGACCGCAAGCGATCCTCACCGATATCGAAGGTACGACCAGCAGCATCTCGTTCGTCAAGGACGTGCTGTTCCCGTATGCACGCCGTGCCATGCCCGCCTACGTGCGCGAGCACGGCAACCACCCACAGGTGCGTCACTGGCTCAACCAGGTGGCCGACGAGATTGGCGAAGACGTGCCGGACGAGGTGTTGATCGCCACGCTGCAGACCTGGATCGACGAGGACCGCAAGCACACCGCGCTCAAGGCCTTGCAGGGGCTGATCTGGGGCGACGGCTACAAGACCGCCGACTTCACCGCACACATCTATGCCGATGCGGCGATCCAGCTGCAGGCCTGGCACGCGCAGGGCATCCCGCTGTACGTGTACTCGTCCGGCTCGGTGCCGGCGCAGAAGCTGTTCTTCGCGCATAGCGATGCGGGCGATCTGAGTGGCCTGATCACCGACTGGTTCGATACCGAAGTGGGCCCAAAGCGGGAGAGCGCCAGCTATCGCCGCATTGCCGAGCGCATCGGCGTGCCGGGCGCGGAGATCCTGTTTCTGTCGGACGTGATCGAAGAACTCGACGCCGCCAGGCGCGCCGGCATGCGTACCGCGCTGCTGGACCGCCGGGAGGATTATCCGACGCCGCGCTCGGCCGAGGACGTGGGCAACCACCAGCGCGTGGAAAGTTTTTCGCAGCTGGTGTTTTGAGCCGGCAGGTTCGCTGAGGCATCGGCTGTCGCGGTGCGGCAGCCGATGCGGTTGCAGGACCGATGCGTCTCATGCGCCGGACGTGGCAGCAGCAGGCCTTCGCCCCAGGCCTGATACGAGTGGTTGGGCTCGTCTGCGACCACCGATCGCGGTCGCAGGAGCACATCGCCTGCAGGCAGCGAGGCGGCGTCCAAGCCACTGCAGCGAGCTCGCCTGGCGTACACGGATTGCCAACGCATGCATGAGTCAGTGGCGCTGCTCGTTCGCAAGCTCACGCATGCGCCAACGGGTTGGAAGACAGTACGCAGCGTGTTGCAGGTGATGTTGCCTTCCGGTCCGCGCCTCGCGCCATCCGGCTTGCGCAGTCGCCGCATCTGCCTGCGGGCAACCGCAGTGCCTGACGGCACGCTTCGTTCGATCGCTCCACATACCCTCCTTCCAAACATCATCGAGGCATCGGCGTTGTCCCCATCGCTCCAATCACCCTTGGCGTCGCACGCGTTGATACGCCGGATGCTGGTGCTGCTGGCCGTGGTCTTGCTGGTTGCCGGCTGCCATCCCGATGCGGGCGCGACGTTGCCGGCGCAGACCGCGGACGACGCGGCGCAGGTGGACCCGGCCGACCAGGCCGCGCTGAAGAAGGCGCTGGTCGCGCTGCAACCGCAACGCCCCGGCGTCACCGACCTGTATGTCGTCGGCTTTGCCGGCGATGCCAGCGACGACGTGTTTCGCAACGAAACGCTCTACCTCAAGCAATTGTTCGAACAACGCTTCGATGCGCGCGGCCGCGTGGTCACGCTGGTCAACAACCCGGACAACCTGGGCGAGCAGCCGTACGCACCGCTGGCGACTTACGACAACCTCTACGACACGCTCGCTGCGATCGGCAAACGCATGGATCGCAAGCAAGATGCGCTGCTGCTGTTCGTCACCACCCACGGCACCGAGGACCACACGCTCTACGTCCAGGTGGATCAGAACGAAGAGGATTTCATCAGCCCGCAGGACTTGCGCAAGGCGCTGGACGACGCCGGCATCGACAACCGCATCATCGTGCTGTCGGCCTGCTATTCGGGCGGCTTCATTCCGGCGCTGCGCTCGCCGGACACGCTGATCCTGACCGCAGCACGCGCGGATCGGCCATCGTTCGGCTGCGGCAATACGTCCAATGCCACCTACTTCGGCCAGGCCTGGCTGATCGACGCCATGAACCGCAGCGACGATCCGCTGACCGCCTTCGACATGGCCAAGACCGCGATCACCGCGCGCGAGAAACAGGACGGCGAGCTGCCGTCATTGCCGCAACAATCGCTGGGCCGGCGCATTGCGCCAGTACTGGCACGCTGGCGCGCCGGGCTGCACATCGGCCCGGCAGTTGCCTACCCATACCCGCCGCTGGAGAACGCACCCGACACCGGGATGGACACCGATGCGCGCAGCGAAGCCGACGCCGGACCGGCGGCCGACACGGCCGGACCGGCGACGCCGGCATCGCCTGCGTCCCGACCCAAGGCGCCGCGCGACCCGACCTCTGCGGCATCGCGGTGATGGCGATGCGCTGAGACTAATTCTCATTTCGTCAGCAACAATGCTGCGCCGCTACACTCGCGCAGCCAGCCAGCACTCCGCCAGCCAGCACCGATCTTCGCCAGCGCGCCTTCGCCTGCCAGCCCGGATCTCAAGACGCCTCCTTCGTGGAGGCGTTTGCGTTTATGGATCTCGACAACTTTCCCTGGCAGCGCACCGGTGCACGACGGGCTTTACCGCAACGCACTGCCGCACCGCCTTTCCGTCGGAGCACACTGGTGCGCGAGGGGCCTTGCCGCAAGACACTGCTGCGCCGACCTGCGCGCCTGCATCCGCTCAGGGATCGGCGCGCTGCAGGCGATACACCGTGCGTGCGCTGTATTGCCCTGTCGGCAACGTCGCGCGCACCTCAATCGCATGTTCGCCAACGTCGAGCGTGGTGGGCAAGGCGCTACGCCATAAGTGCGTCGACACGGTGGCCTCGGGCGAGCGATCGTAACCACGCAGTTCGGGCGCTGCATCGTCGCGCGCGTTCTCCGCAAGCAGGCCCGGGTCCGCACGCTCGACGCGCTTCATCGCCTGCCACGGTCCACCGTCGATACGCGACTCCACCACGGTGGTGTCCTGCCCCATGAACACGTTTGCGTACACCCCCCAGGCCGGATACGCGCCCTGCCGCAGCACCTTGGGCGCAGACAGCGACAACTGCACATCGTCGGTCGCGCGTGCGACGCGATAGGCCAGCGTGTAGTCACCGCTGGGTGCAACCTTCAGCACCGCATAACCGTTGGGGGTGCCGTCGCTCATCGTCGCATCGGGAATGCCGTCGGCATCCTTGACCCCGGACCAGAACGCACCGCAGGCCGCGCCGACGTTGTATTCGTGCAGCGGGCGCGCGCCCTGCCAGCCTTCGTCCGCGCCATGATCCACCTGCCGCTGCGTATGGCTGTGTGCGCTGAGTACCAGCACATGCGGGAACTCCTTCAGCAGCGCGAACAATCGGCTGCGGTCGGCATGCCGGAAGGTCTCCTGCCCCGGGGCCGCATCGAACAACGGAATATGCATGCCCAGCACCAGCAGGCGCTCGCGCGGCAGCTGCGCCAGATAGCTCTGCAGAAACACGAACTGGTCCTCGCGCAGACCGCCCACATACGCCGGCTTGCCGCCTGGCAGGTAGATCACATCGTCCAGAAACACGAAACTGGCGTTGGCCTCTTCCACCGCATAGGTGTCCGGCCCGTACACCGCACGCCAGCTGTCGAGCGACTGCTGGTCGTCGCCGGCATCGACATTGAGATCGTGATTGCCGGGCACATGGAACCACGGCACGCCGAGTTGCGTGGTGACCTTGTTCAAGGCCGGATACAGGCTCAGATCGTCGCTGACGATGTCGCCCAGCGTGGTGCCGAGCCGGGCGGCGGTCTTGCCGACCAGCGGCGCCACGATATCGCGCTGGTAGTAGCCCACATCGGTCAGGCTGGCGGTCTGGCTGTCGGCAAAGACCAGCATGTCGAACCCGGCGCCCGCCGCTTCCGCGCGCGGCGTCAGCGCGAAATCCCAGTCGTGCGTCTTGCGGCCGGTGGCGGCGATGCCGCTGTAGTTGTGCTTGGCAGAGCCGCGCGGTGCGTAGTGTCGCCAGAACCCCGGCAATCCGTCAGCGGTTGGCACGAACCGGCGATCGCCCGGCTTGATCACGAACACCGTCTGCCCGTCGCGCACCGGCAAGCGGTAGCGGCCCTGCGCATCGGTACGCACGATCTGCTCGCCGTTGGACACCGCCACATCGGCAAGGCCAGGCTCATCGGCACCGCGGCCGGCACGCCCGTCGCGCTCTTCGTACACGATGCCATCGACCACCGCATCGCGCGCGCACGCGCTGCCGGCGAATCCCACCAGGGCTAGAAGAGCGAAGCGAAGCTGCATGCGTGTTCCCGCGCCAAGACCAGCGGAAATTGTACCTGCCGGGGCAACCTGGACGGCGCAGGCGTGCAAACCGCACCGCACCGTAGGAGCGCACCCGGACGCGACGGGGCCTTATCGGTAACGCATCGCGCCCAGGTGCGCTCCTACGCAAAGGCCGGCGAAACCTATATCTGCCATGGCCACGCGAACGAAGCGGGCGGGCGTGCTGCACACCACGTCACACCGTAGGAGCGCGCCCGGGCGCGACGGGGCCTTATCGGTAACGCGTCGTGCCCAGATGCGCTTCTACCGATCCGTTTACTTGTGCCGCGACTCCAGCAAGGCCACCGCATCGGTCAGGCCCAGGCCGCGTGCGCGCAGCAGGACGATCAGGTGATACAGCAGATCGGCCGATTCGCCGAGCAGTTCCGCATCGCCCTGCACCACACCGGCCAGCGCGGTTTCCACGCCCTCTTCGCCCACCTTCTGCGCAATGCGGCGGATACCTTGCTCGAACAGCTTGGTGGTGTAGCTGCCATGCGGGCGCTCGCGCTCGCGCGTGGCGATCAGTGCATCCAGGCTGCCGAGGAACTGACCAGGCGCACTCGGAAAACAACTGGTGCGGCCCAGATGGCAGGTTGGCCCATGCGGACGCGCCAACACCAGCAGCGTATCGGCGTCGCAGTCGGCCTCGATGGAGACCACGCGCAGCACGTTGCCCGAGCTCTCGCCCTTGGTCCACAGGCGCTGCTTGCTGCGGCTGAAGAAGGTGACGTCGCCGCGCTGCTGCGTCGCTGCCAAGGCATCGGCGTTCATGTAGCCCAGCATCAGCACGCGCAGGTTGTCGGCGTCCTGCACGATGACCGGCAGCAAGCCGTCGCCCTTGCTCCAGTCCAGCGCCTGCAGCGCGTCGTCGGTTGCCACGGTGTCACTGCCCATCACGTACCTCGATCTGTTGCGCACGCAGGAATTGCTTGAGTTCCGGGATCGGAATCGCGCCGCTATGGAACACGCTGGCGGCCAGGGCGCCATCCACATCGGCCTGGTCGAACACATCGGCAAAATGCTGCATTTCGCCCGCACCGCCGGAGGCAATCAACGGCACGCTGCATAGCGCACGTACTTGCCGCAGTTGCGCGATGTCGTAGCCGCGCCGCACCCCATCGTTGTCCATGCAGTTGAGCACGATCTCGCCGGCACCCAGGCGCTGCGCTTCGGCCACCCAATCCAGCGTGCGCATCGGCAAGGCCTGGGTCTTGCTCGGGTCGCCGGTATAGCGACGCACCCGCCATTGGCCGTCTTGTTCGCAAATGGAATCGATGCCGACCACCACGCATTGCACCCCGAACGCATCGGCCAGTTCGGAGATCAGCTGCGGGCGGCCCAGTGCAGGCGAGTTGATCGAAATCTTGTCGGCGCCGGCATGCAGCACCGCACGTGCCGTCTCGACATCGCCGATGCCGCCGGCAACGCAGAACGGGATATCGATCAGCCGCGCAACGCGCTCGACCCAGGTGTAATCGACCGAGCGCCCTTCCGGGCTGGCGCCGATGTCGTAGAACACCAGCTCATCGGCGCCCTGCGCGCGGTAACGCAATGCGAGTTCGACGATGTCGCCCATGTCGATGTGGTCGCGGAACTTGACGCCCTTGACCACGCGCCCATCGCGCACGTCCAGGCACGGAATGATGCGACGGCTCAACATGCCAGTGCGTCCTTGAGATTCAGGTGACCTTCGAGCAAGGCCTTGCCCAGCACGATGCCGGCGCAGCCCGATGCCTTCGCCGCGGCGACGTCTGCCAGATTGCGCGCACCGCCGGAGACCTGCACCTGCAGCTGCGGCGTCAGTGCACGCAGATGCGCGTACAGCTCCATGTTCGGCCCGGACAACATGCCATCGCGTGCGATGTCGGTGCACAGCAGGTGCTGCAGGCCAGCCTGCGCATAGCGCACCGCCAACTGATCCAGGGTGGCCTCGGCCGCTTCGGTCCAGCCATGCACCGGCAACTGCCACACGCCCGCCGCATCCTGGCGCGTGTCCAGCGCAATGGTCAGGCGGTCCGCACCAAATTCCTGCAGCCATGCAATGACGGTGTCGCTCTCACGCACCGCCAGCGAGCCGATCACCACGCGCGCGGCGCCTGCGTCGAGGATGCGCGCCACGTCGTCGCGCGAACGCACGCCGCCACCGGTCTGCACCTGCACACCGGTGGCACGCGCGATCTCGCCCAGCGTGCCGGCCAAGGTATAGCCGCCAGCCTTGGCCGCATCCAGATCCACCAGATGCATCCACTGTGCGCCGGCATCGGCAAACGCCTGCGCACGCGGCACGACATCGTCGCCATACTGGGTTTCGCGCGCGTAATCGCCCTGCAACAAGCGCACCACGCGCCCGTTGCGGATATCCAGCGCCGGGTAGACGGTAAAACTCATGGGAAGCTCATCTCAAGAAAATTGCGCAGGATGCGGGCACCGGTGTCGGCCGAGCGCTCCGGGTGAAACTGCGCGCCGCAGCGCAGGCCCTGCTGGACCACGGCAGTGAACAAGCCGCCGTGGTCGCAGGCGGCCACGGTGTCCGGCGTGACCGGCGCGGCGTAACCATGCACGAAATAGGCGCTGGCGCGTTCTGGCAGGCCCGCCAGCAGTGCCGATTCGCGCATCGGCACCAATTGGTTCCAACCCATATGCGGCACGCGGATGCCGAGCGCCGGCGTCATGTGGCGCACCACGCCCGGCAACACACCCAGACATTCCACATCGCCTTCTTCGGAACGCTCGAACAGCAACTGCATGCCCAGGCAGATGCCGATCAACGGCACCTGCAAGTGGCGCAGCGGCTCGATCAATCCCTGTGCACGCAGCCGTTTCATCGCTTCCGGTGCAGCGCCGACGCCGGGCAGGATCACCCGATCGGCGCCCTGCAGACCGGCCGCATCGCGCACCAGCCGTGCTTCCACGCCGAGCCGCTCCAGTGCATAGCGCACCGAGCCCAGATTGGCTCCGCCAGCATCGATCAGCGCAAGATCGGTCATAGCGCGCCCTTGGTCGACGGCAGCGCCGTGCCTTCGCGACGGATCGCCTGGCGCAGGGCGCGTGCAAGCGCCTTGAAACACGCCTCGACCTTGTGGTGATCGTTCTCGCCACGCACGCTCAGGTGCAGGTTCAATCCCGACGCATCGCAGATGGAACGGAAGAAATGCGGCACCAGCTCGGTGGGCATATCGCCCACGCGTTCGCGCTTGAATTGGCCATCGAACACGAAGTACGGCCGCCCGCTGAAATCGAGCGCAGCGCTGGCGATGGTCTCGTCCATCGGCAAGGTGAACCCGTGTTGCGCGCCCTCGCCCGCCGCAAGCCACGGGCTTTCGGGCGGATCGAACCCGTAACGGCCAATCCCGCGCTTGTTGCCCAGGGCTTCGCGCAGTGCCTGGCCCAGCGCCAGGCCGGTGTCCTCGATGGTGTGGTGCTCATCGATATGCAGGTCGCCATCGGCGCGGATATCCAGCGCAAAACCGCCGTGCTTGCCGATTTGCTCCAGCATGTGATCGAAGAACGGCAGGCCGGTGGCGGTGTGCGGCTCGGCCACGCGATCCAGGTCCAGCTCGACGCGGATCCTGGTTTCCTTGGTATTGCGCTGGACCGTTGCACAGCGTGGCGCATCGGCCAGCGCGTGGGCGATGCCCGGCCAGTCCCATTCGCCGCCGAATTCGTCGGTACGCAGCTGGAAGCCGCGGATGTTGAGGTTGTGCGCAAACTGGATGTCGGTCACGCGGTCGCCCACCATCGCCGAGCGTGCCCAGTCGATGTTGCGGTCTTGCAGGTAAGGCACCATCAAGCCGACGCCGGGCTTGCGCGTAGGCGCATTGTCGGCCGGCCAGCTGCAGTCGATCAGCACTTCGCGGAACTCAATGCCCTGACTGGCGAAAATCTGCAGCATCAGGTTGTTGGGGCCATCGAACGTGGCGCGCGGATAGCTCTCGCTCCCCAGCCCGTCCTGATTGGTGACGATGACGAACTGATAGCCGGCATCGCGCAGCTTGAGCATCGCGGGGATCACGTTATCGACAAAGCGCAGCTTCTCGTAGGCGTCGATCTGGTAATCGGCCGGCTCTGCGATCAGCGTGCCATCGCGGTCGACAAAAAGGATCGGGGTCATGCCGCCTCCTGCTTGCGCTGCAGCGCGCCAAGCACGCGTTGGTTCTGTTCGACCGTCCCCAGCGTGATGCGCAATGCATCGGACAGGCGCGGCACCGCGCGTTGATCGCGCACCACCACGCCGGCTTCCAGCAGCGCCTGGAAGGCCACCTCGGCGTCGTCGAAACGCACCAGCAGGAAGTTGCCTTGCGATGCGTAGACCTGACGGATACCGGGCAGCTGCATCAATGCAGTGCGCATGCGCTCGCGCTCGCTGCGTACCTCGGCAATGCGCCGGCGCGTGACTTCCAGCGCCGGTGCAGACAACGCCTGCTCGGCCATTGCCGCGCACGGCGTCGGCACCGGATACGGAGCCTGGCAGCGCCGCAACAACGCGATCAGCTCCGCATTGGCGATCAGGCTGCCGATGCGTGCGGCAGCGAGCGCGTGCGCCTTGGACAAGGTCCGCAGTACGGCAAGATTGTCGTAGCGGCCCAGCAGCGCAACCGCAGACGGCACGTCCGAAAATTCGCCGTAGGCTTCATCGACAATTACCAGCGCCTTGCCCTGCAGCGCCTGCAATGCGATTTCGATGTCCTGCAACGAAATGGCCGACCCCGCCGGGTTGGACGGCGAACACAGGAACACCAGCTTCGCCTTCGAGGTCAGTGCCGCCTCGACGATGGCGCCGATGTCTGCCCGGAACCCATCGCTGCCATCGACCAACGGCACCTCGACCAGCGGGGCATTCTGCAGGCGCGCACACACCGCGTACATGCCGAACACCGGCGGCGTCACCAGCACCGCATCGCGCTCGGGTACGCACAAGCCGCGCACCAGCAGATCGATCGCCTCGTCGCTGCCGCGGCCGATCAGCAGCTGCTCCGGCGCGCAACCGTACAACTGCGCCAGCGCCACGCGCAGGCCCCTGGGTTGCGGATCGGGGTAGCGCCGCGTGCTGCCATGGGGATCGGCCGGATTGCCCCAGGCCGATTCGTTGGCGTTGAGCCAGACATCGCCCTGCAGCGCACTGGTGCGCGCCGACGAATAGCCGGCAAACGCACGCAGGTCCTCGCGTACCAGTTCAAGAATCGATGACGTCCTCATGCTGCCACTCCCATCCGCAATGCCACTGCATTGGCGTGCGCATCCAGGCCTTCGGCGCGCGCCAGAATCAGCGCGCACTCGCCGATGCCGGCGATACCGGCCTTGCTCGCGGCCTGCACACTCACCATATTCTGGAAACTGGCAACGCTCACACCGCTATACGCGCGCGCGGCGCCGCTGGTCGGCAACACGTGATTGGTGCCGCTGCAGTAATCGCCCAGCGCCTCGGGCGTGTAGTCACCGAGAAACACCGACCCTGCCGCTTCCACCTGGTTCAACCATGCGCGCGGTTCGCGCAACGCAAGAATCAGATGCTCGGGGGCATAGCGGTTGCTGATCGCAAATGCGTCGTCCAGCGATTGCACCTTGATCAGCCGCGACTGCACCAGCGCCTGGCGGGCGATGTCGGCACGCGACAGCTGCGCCAGTTGCGCATCCAGTTCGACTTGCACGGCGGCGATCAACGCATCACTGTCGGACACCAACAGCACCTGCGAATCCGGTCCATGCTCTGCCTGCGATAAAAGATCGGCAGCCACAAAGGCCGGCTGCGCGCCGGCATCTGCGATCACCAACACTTCCGATGGACCGGCCGGCATATCGATCGCTGCCGCACCGGACTGCGCTACCTGCTGCTTGGCCTCGGTGACATAGCTATTGCCCGGGCCGAACAACTTGTCGCAGCTCGGGACAGATGCGGTGCCATAGGCCATCGCCGCAATCGCCTGCGCGCCGCCGAGCTTGAACACCCGACGCACGCCGGTCAGCTGTGCAGCCACCAGGACCGCTGGATCCACGCTGCCATCCTTGCGCGGTGGCGTGCACAGCACTACCTCGCGGCAGCCGGCCAGGCGCGCGGGAACACCGAGCATCAACGCGGTCGACGGCAACGGCGCGCTGCCGGCCGGCACGTACAGCCCCACCCGGCCGATCGGCCGCACGATTTTCTCGCAGACCACACCGGGCGCAGTTTCCACGGCATAGCCATCGCTCATGCCGGCGCGGTGGAAGGTGTCGATGCGCGCCACCGCGTCCTGCATGGCCTGACGCAGTTGCGGTGCCACGGCCGCCTCGGCGGCGGCGAATTCGGCCTCGCTCACTGCGAAACTGTCCAATGAGACGCCATCGAAACGCGCTGTGATCTCGCGCAAGGCACTGTCGCCACGCGTACGCACATCGGAAATCAAGGCGGCGACCGCCTCGCGCGTCTGCGTTGCCACGGTCTGTGCCGGGCGGGTCAATGCCTGGCTGCGCGCAGCGGCATCCAGTTGCGACCAATCGAGAATGTTCATGCCAGCGAGCGCTCCACCGTCAACACCATCAGACCTTGCGCACCTGCGCGTTCGAGTTCTTCCAACCGCTGCCAGGTCACCGCGCCGTGGCACATGGTCTGCAGCCGCAGCGCGCCGTTGCCGTCGTCGGGCAGTTGCACCAGCGGGTCGGCATCGGGCAGCAGGCGACGCAGCGCATCCACATTGCCGTGTTCGGCGCGGAACATCAGCAGCTTGCTGTCGCGCAGCTTCAATACGCCGTCCATCCGTCGCAGCAACATGGCCAGCAGGCCGGCACGCGCATCGGCCGGTTCGCGCACCGCGCCGGCCAACACGGCCTCGCTTTCCATGACCAGCTCGACCGGCTTGAGCTGGTTGGCTGCCAACGTGGCGCCACTGGACACCAGGTCGCAAATCAGATCGGCGGTCCCCAGGCGCGGGGCGATTTCCACCGAACCGGAGAGCTCCACCACCGTCGCGTCGATGCCCTGCCGCTCCAGCCAGTCGGCCAGGATCGCCGGGTAGCTGGTGGCGATGCGCTTGCCGGCCAGTTGCGCCACGCCCTGCCAGTCCCATTCTTCCGGCACCGCCAGCATCAGCCGGCATTGGCCGAAACCGACGCCGCGCACCGCGTGGTAGGCGGCCGGCAAGCCCGCGCGGCGACGCGCCGATGCCTGCTCGTCCAGCTCGTTCTGCCCCACGATGCCCAGGTCGCAGACGCCATCGGCGATCAGGCCCGGGATGTCGTCGTCGCGCACCAGCAACAGGTCCACCGGCAACGATTCGCCATAGCAGAACAGTTTGTCGCGGCTCTGCCGCCAGCTCAGCCCGCAGGCTGCCAGCAGGCTGCGCGCCGGCTCGGCCAGGCGGCCGTTTTTCTGGATGGCAATACGCAACCGGTCACGTGCCGGCGCTGCCGTGGAAGCACTCATCTTGTTCTCTCAGTGGGAATCGACGGGGCGCGCGGCTTGCTCGCGCAGGGCCGCGGCATAGCCGCCGGCGCCGTGTTCCAGCGTGCGCGCAACGCGCCCGATGGTGGTGACGCTGACCTGGGTCAGCTCATGGATTTCGCGGTAAGGCACGCCCTTGATCAGCAACGGCACCACCCGCCAACGATCGGACATGGCCTCCAGCTCGGCAGGCGTGCACAGGTCGCGCAGAAAGGCCTCAACCGCGCCAGGGTCTTTCAGGCACGCCAGGGCATTGGCCAGCATCTTGAGGGAGGCGGCAACGTCGGTGGTTTCGCGGGGAGCAGGGCGTTGTTTCATTGCGTTAATGTAATAGCGTGCTAGTACATTAACGCAAGCAGGCAGCGTTGTCACCCCGCCTGGGTCTGGGGAATCGAGAACGTTAAGGCTGATGCATGACGGCGATCATTCAGCCCCCGACAGTCCTGGCGAAATCGAAGCTGCCCGCGTGACGATCACAAACGATGACGTGACCGGGCCGGACGCCTCAACGAGCATCACAACCGCGGCATTGCCCTAGAAGGCGCCATTCCCCTTCGGTACCGTGGGAGCCCACAACACGTGCCATGACACTGCCTCAGTCTTCAGAGGCGCCAGAGGCGCTTTGTCGATCTCCCATCGGTGACAGATCACCAACAAGGATTCGACCGTCGCGGGATCTACCGGCACGGTCAATTCCAGATGCAACTGACGGCCCCTGCCCTTGACCCCGGCGTAGGCGGGCAAGGCGGCAAGCCAACTGAAAAATTGCTCCTCGTCTTGCTGAGCGAAGAACACAGGCCCGTCCAGCACGATTTCGATCGAGTCACGCATCAGCCGGACCGAACAGCACCCGGCACCAGCATCGCCTTGGCCTGCTCCAGCTCCACCTGCAGCGTGCTCGCCAACTCCTCGCGCGCCACATCGAACTGCTGCTCACGCACGAGATCCTTGACCGCCACCACGCCGCGCGCCAGCTCGTCGTCGCCGGCCAGCACCACAAAGCGGATGCCCGCGCGGGCGGCGTACTGGAACTGCTTGCCGACCTTCTTCGGCTCCATCTGCACTTCGGTGTTGATGCCGCCGATACGCAGGCGGCGCGCGATATCCAGCGCGTCGTCCAGGCGGGTCTCGTCCATCAGCGCCACCATGGCCTGCACGCTGCTTTCGGCGATGCCCTGGATCAGGCCGGCCTCGCGCAGTTGCCAGAACAGGCGGGTCAGGCCGATCGAGATGCCCACGCCCGGCAGCTTGGACTTGGTGTAGTGGCTGGCCAGGCTCTCGTAGCGGCCGCCCGAGCAGATCGAGCCGATCTGCGGGTGATCGGTCAGCGTAGTTTCGTAGACGGTGCCGGTGTAGTAATCCAGCCCGCGCGCGATCGAGAAGTTCAGGCAGTACGCCGTCTCCGGCACGCCCAAGGCCCTGACCAGTTCCAGCACCTCGCGCAGCTCTGCAATGCCCTCGCCCAGCGTCGCGCTCGCGCCTACCGAGGCTTCCAGCGCCTGCAGCTGCGCCAGCGCATCGGCATGCCCGCTGGAGCGCACCGCCACGAAGTCCAGGATCTTGGCCACCTGCTCGGCGGCAATGTTGAAGCCCTCGCCCACCAGCGTGTCGCGCACGTAATCGGCACCGCGCTTGTCGATCTTGTCGACCTCGCGCAGCACCGCCAGCTGCAGCTCGCCCTCGGCCACGCCCAGGCTTTCGAAAAAGCCGCGCAGCAGTTTGCGGTTGTTCAACTGCACCTTGAAATCGCCGATGCCCAGCTCGGCAAACACCGCGTGGATCACCGCCAGCACTTCGGCGTCGTAGCGGATGCTCAGCGCATCCTTGCCGATCACATCGATATCGCACTGGTAGAACTCGCGGAAACGCCCGCGCTGCGCGCGCTCGCCGCGATACACGCGCTGCATCTGATAACGACGGAACGGGAAGCTCAGATCGTGCTCGTGCTCGGCCACGTAGCGGGCCAGCGGCACGGTGAGGTCGAAGCGCAGCGCCAGCTCCGGCAGGCCGCCGCTCTCGGCACCCTCGTCGGCTGCGGCAGCGGCATTGGCCAACGCGCCGGTGGACTGCACGAAGTACACCTGGCGCTCGGTTTCGCCGCCGGACTTGGTCAGCAGCACGTCGGAAAGCTCGAACACCGGGGTCTCGACCGGCAGGAACCCGAACCGCTCGTAATTGCGGCGGATGACGTCCAGCATGCGCTGGAACGCGATCTGCTCGCGCGGCAGCAATTCCATGATGCCGGGCGGCGTACGGGGCTTGATCACGAGCGAAACTCCTGCAGGACGACTGGGGCGAGCCGGTAATTCTACCGGCTGGGCGGGCGTGCGGACCGCATGGCGTATCATTGATCTGCGTCCCAGGCAGTGCGTGACCATGTATCGGCAGCTTCCAGACCCCAGCACGACCTGTCCGGCGCCCGGCGCGGCACACGGCAGCGCCGCGCACAGCTCCGATTGCGCGCTATGCGCGGTCCGCGGCCGTGCGATCTGCGCGGCATTGTCGCCACAGGAAATGGACGCGCTCGATCAGGCCACCACCGCGTCCAGCCATGCCCCCGGCAGTACGCTGGTGCGTGCCGGCGATGCGCGCCAGCATGTCTACACCGTCACCTCCGGCGCCTTGCGCATGGTGCGCACGCTGGCCGACGGCCGCCGCCAGATCACCGGTTTCGTGCTGCCAGGGGACTATGTAGGGCTGACCGAAACCGCGCAGCACCGCCACGATATCGAAGCCATCGTGCAAACCCGCGTGTGTCGCACGCCGCTGGCGCAGATGCGCCAGTTGCGCGATCGCTCCCCGCACCTGGAACGCAAGCTGCTGCAACGCGCCAGCATGGAACTGGCCGCCGCGCAGGACACCGGCCTGCTGCTGGCGCGGCTGCAACCCAGCGAACGGCTGGCGCACTTTCTGTTGCGCCTGGCCGCCCGCTCCACCGAGCCCGGCGCCAGCGGCGACACCGTGGCATTGCCGATGAGTCGCGGCGACATCGCCGATCATCTCGGCCTGACCATGGAAACCGTGAGCCGCACCTTCACCAAACTCAGGCAGCAGCAGCTGATCGCGCTACCGCAATTGCAGCGGGTGCAGATCCTGGATTACGCCGCCCTGCGCCGCCTGGCAGGCGATACGGTCTAAGCGCTGGCCGGCCGATGGCGGTTGAACGGCTGGCCGGATTGCATGACCGCCCCACCGCGCGTTGGCAACGCCGCACTGCCAGCAGTGGCGTTGAACACACCCATGCGCCGCCCTGGTGGCGGCACCCAACGCGGCAGCCGCGCAGCGGCGCTCCAATCACGCCAGCGCTGGTTTCAACTGCATTCCCGGATCAAGACGCAGCGCAGTGCGCGTCAGCGGCCACCGGCCGCACTCGCCACCGATGCACCGCAGCCGCTACTGAGTAGGTGAGACTGCCGCAGCCAGGCGCGGTCCGGGTAATAGGCGAAGACGAACGCGCCTTCGCGCAAGGTATCGATCAGCTGCCTGGCCACTGCCGGCCGCACTGCGGGGCAACCCAGGCTGCGCCCGAGCCGGCCCTGAGTACGGATGATCGCCTCGCTGACATAGGGCGCGCCGTGGATGACGATGGCGCGGTCGCGTGCGTGATCGTTGAAGCCCGGCTCCAGGCCCTTGAGCCGCAACGAGTAGCCGTTGTGGCCGGTATACGACTCCTGCGCGGTAAACGCGCCCAGGCTGGACTGGAAGCTGCCGTCGGCGTTGGAGAACTTCGCCGCCAGGTTCTCGCCCGTGTTACGCCCGTGCGCCACCCATTCCTGAAACAACAAACGCTGCTTGGCCAGATCGAACACCCATAGCCGGCGCTCGGTCGAGGGCCGGCTGTAATCGATGACGCTGAGCACACGTTCGTCGCCCACTTGCTGGCGTTGGCGCGCGCACTGCAACGCTTCGGTGGCCAGCGCCAGGACCTGGCGATCCAGCGACGGCGCCTGACGCGCCAGGGCATCGATCAGCCCCGCACGCGGTGCGCCCAAGGGCGACACCGGCGACACAGACCATGCATCGGCCGCCATGGCCGCACCCGGCACTGCCCAGCCGCATAACGCGGCGGCAACGGCCATCACTCGATAAGACATGCAGCAACCCACATCGAACGCGGCGCCACGCGGGGCCGCACCCCGATAGAGATAGCCCCATGCGCGGTACTTTCCAACCCCGGCTGGCTGAACGCGTTTGGCTCAGGCCGCATCCGCAAGCAGGCGCTGCCGGAATGCCGCGTAGTCCGGCGCCAGCGCTTCGGCGTGCGCGGGACGCTGCAACAACGCTGCCAGCGCCGGCGGCACATCGACCGCGCGGCCGATCAACGGCTCCACCACGCCCTCGAACTTGGCCGGGTGCGCGGTGGCAGCCACGGCCCAGTCGCCGGTGACGCCCTCGGCACCTTCGGCGCGCAGTTGCTCCAGCACATGCACTGCGGTGGCGGTGTGCGGGCAATGCACCTCGCCGTAGCGCGCATACCGCTGCCGGATGGTGTGGCTGATGGCCGCATCGTCGACCGACAACGCCCGGAAGGCCTCGCGCAATGCCGCATCGTCGCCTTGATACAACCAGCGCAGCCGCTCGAAATTGCTCGGTGCACCCACGTCCATCGCATTGGCCAGGGTCGCCACGCTGGGCTGCGGCGCGTAATCGTCGCCGGCAAAGTAATCGGGCAACACGTGGTTGGCATTGGACGCCAGCGCGATCTTGCCCAACGGCACCCCGAGCGCACGCGCCAGGATCGCCGCCAGCCCGTTGCCCAGATTGCCGGTGGGCACCACCAGATTCAGCACACCGCCCGTGGCGGCCTGGTGCTGCAGGCCCGCGTGCGCGTAATAGCTCATCTGCGGCAGCAGCCGGCCCAGGCTGATGCTGTTGGCCGAGCTCAGCGGCAGCTGCGCCTGCAGCGGCGCATCGTTCAGGGCCTGCTTGACCATGGTCTGGCAATCGTCGAACGAGCCGGCCACACGCAGGGCCTGGATGTTGTCGCCAAAGCAGCCCAGCTGATGCGCCTGACGCGGCGACACGCGGCCGTCCGGATACAGCACCACCACGCGCAGACCGGGTTGGCGATGGAATGCCGCCGCCACCGCAGCGCCGGTATCGCCGGAGGTGGCCACCAATATGGTGAGCGGACGGTCTTCGGCATGGCGCAACCGGGTCAGGCAGGCCGCCAGGAAGCGCGCACCGAAATCCTTGAATGCGGCGGTCGGCCCATGAAACAGCTCCAGTGCGTAGTCGCCGGGCGTGGCCAATGCCACCAACGGCGCCGGGAAGTCGAACGCCTCGGCACAGATGGCGGGCAGCTCGGGTGCCAACGCATCGCCTTCGAAAAACGGCTGCAGCAACGTGGTGGCTGTCGCGGCCAGGTCGGCGCCGGCAGCCAGCGTGCGTGACGGCGGCACGGTCTGCGGCACATACAGTCCGCCATCGGGAGCCAGGCCGGCGGCAATCGCCTGACTCAGGCTTGCGGCGGGCGCGCCGCCACGGGTGGAGATGAACATCAACGTGACTCCAGGCAAAAGCGGGACCGGGCGTTACCCGGCAATGAAATGATCGTAGGAATGGGCATGGTTGGCGCGGTTGCTGCGTTCCGCCGAATGGTCCCCTGCCCGTACTGACACGGCGCTATGCTGCGCGCACCTTTCCGTGGAGTTGGCAGATGATCAAGGTCAGCGTGATGTACCCCTACCGCGAAGGTGCCCGTTTCGACCACGTCTACTACCGCGACCAGCACATGCCGCTGGTGAGCGCGCGCATGGGCGCAGCCTGCCTGCGTTACACGGTGGACAAGGGACTCAGTGGCGGCGACCCCGGCAGTACGCCGGCCTTCATCGGCATGTGTCATATCTTTTGCGAGTCGGTGGAAGCGTTCAACGGCAGCTTCGGCCCGCACGCAGCGGAGATCCTGGGCGACATCCCCAACTACACCGACCTGAGCCCGGTGATGCAGATCAGCGAGGTCGTGGTGGAATGAGGTGCGTGCAGCGTGCGTGGCCCATACCCCGCACGCTGCATCGTTTTGAGCCGAGAGGTGCAGATGCCGGCTCATTCGATCAGCCGTGCGGCCGGGCTGGCGATCGGCGATATCCAGGACTGGCTAGCGAACCCGGCAGCCGCGAAGGCAGCCTGTACCGCAGGCGCTGCGGCGTGCGCGGCGGCGCGCGTTTCGAACCAGGCAAACACGCTGGGGCCGGCACCGGAAATGCTTGCCCCCATCGCGTCATGCGCCAGCGCAGCCTGCTTGGCGGCTGCGAAGCCGGCGATCAATGGCGCACGGCGTGGCTCCACCAGTACATCGCGCAGGCCGGCGCGCACCAACCCAGCATCGCCGGCATGGCAGCCCGCCAATACCAACGCAAGATTGGTGCTCTGCGCGACGAACTCGCGCAACTGGTAATCGCCGGCCAGGGCCTCGCGCGCACGTCGGGTTTCCAGCACCGCGTCCGGGTGCACCAGCAAGCTGTGCCAGGCCGCCGGCACTGCGATCGGCACCAGCCGCTCCAGCGTGCACAACACCAGACCGCCCAAAAACAACGGCCCCAGATTGTCGCCATGCCGGCTCCCGCTGGCGACGGCTTCGCCGTCGAGCGCATGCTGGTACAGCTGCGCATTGCTCAGCGGCGTCTCCAGCAGCGCGTTTGCCGCCACCAACGCGGCCACACACGACGCTGCCGAGCCCCCCATGCCCGAGCTCAGCGCAATGCCCTTGTCGATCTCCACTTCAAAGCCGTATGGCAGACCCAACGCAGCGCGCAGCGACATCAAGGCCGCACCGGCGGTGTTGCGCTCGGCATCCAGCGGCAACGCGACGGTCGTGCCGCGAATGGCGGCGATGCGCACCACCGGCGCGTCGACACGACGCACGGTCACCGTATCGCCCACGCCATCGACCGGATATCCCAACAGGTCAAAGCCCACGGCCACGTTGGCAACCGATGCCGGGGCGAAGGCGCGCGCCTGGTGCGGAGCGTGCGCGCCGCGCGACGCGCCTTGCGCCTGCGCGACTGCCGATTGACCGATCACCGCCTGGCTCACAACCGCGCCCCCTCGCCCGCCGCCACCCGCAGCAGGTCGGCAAACACACCGGCCGCAGTGACTTCCGGCCCGGCACCCGGGCCCTGCACCACCAACGGGTTCTCGCAGTAGCGACGCGTGGTGAACTGCACCACGTTATCGGTCAGGCGCAGGTTGGCGAAGGCATGATCGGCAGGCAGTTCCACCAGCCCCACGCTCGGTGCGCGATCCGGCGGCAGCTGCGCGACATAGCGCAGCACATTGCCGCGCGCACGCGCATCACGCAGGCGTTGCGCGAACGTGGCATCCACTTCATGCAGGCGCGCCATGAAATCCTCCACGCTGGCCTGGCGCAGTGCTTCGGGCACCAGGCTTTCGACCTGCACATCTTCCAGACTGATCGCACGCCCTGCTTCGCGCGCCAGGATCACCAGCTTGCGCGCCACATCCACACCCGACAGATCGTCGCGCGGATCCGGCTCGGTATAGCCCATGCCACGCGCCTGCGTGACCAGCTCGGCAAACGGCACGCTGCCGTCGTATTTGTTGAACAACCACGCCAGGGTGCCGGAGAAGATGCCTTCGATCGAGGTCACCGCATCGCCGGTATCGACCAGATCGCGCAGCGTGGTGATCACCGGCAGTCCCGCCCCCACGGTGGCCTCGTAACGGAAGCGCGCGCCGCTGGCGTCGGCGGCCGCGCGGATCGCCTGATAACGCTGCAACGGGCCGGAGCCGGCCTGCTTGTTCGGCGTCACCACGTGGATGCCGGCGGCCAACCAGTCCGCATAGCGATCGGCGACTTCCGCGCTGCCGCTGCAGTCGATGATCACCGCATGCGGCAGGTGTGCGGACAGCAGGTGCGCGGTGAAACGTTCCAGATCGGTCGCGGTGGCTGCCGAGGCGAAGGCATCGCGCCAGTTGCCGACCAGACCGCGCTCGTCCAGCAACATGCGCCCACGCGAGACCACTGCGCGCAGCCGCAGATCCAGATTGGCCTTGCCCAGCAACTGCGGCTGCGCAATGCGCAACTGATCCAGCAACGCCGCGCCCACATTGCCCGGACCGATCACGCCCACCGAGAACGTCTGCGGCGAGAGCCAGAAGCCGGCGTGCGCCGCGCGCAAGGCCTTGGTCGCATGCGCTGCGTCGATGGCCACCGAGATGTTGCGCTCCGACGAGCCCTGCGCAATCGCCAGGATATTGACCTGTGCACGCCCCAGGGACTCGAACAGCCGCGCCGCCACACCGGGCTGCCCGGCCATGCCATCGCCCACCGCAGCGAGCACACTGATGCCGGTGGTCAGCTGCACGCGCTGCACCTGACCGACCGTGAGTTCATGCGCAAACGCCTGCAGCAAGGCATTGCGTGCGCGCTCGGACTCGTGCTGTTTGACCACGCAACAGATCGAATGCTCCGACGAGCCCTGCGAGATCATCACCACCGACACCTGCGCCGTGCGCAGCGCCGCGAACACCCGCTCGGCGGTGCCGGGCACGCCGATCAATCCGGTGCCCTCCAGATTCAGCACGGCCAGGTCGGGGCTGAGCGTCAGCCCCTTGATCGGCCCGCTCACCGCGCTGCTGGCAGTGATGCGCGTGCCCGGATGTTCCGGCTGGAAGGTGTTGCGGATGATGATCGGCAAACCGCGTTCGATCGCCGGCGACATGGTCTGCGGATGCACCACCTTGGCCCCGAAGTACGCCAGTTCGCAAGCCTCGTCGTAGCTCAGCGTTTCCAGCTGCACCGCCTCGGGCACCACGCGCGGGTCGGCCGACAGCACGCCGTCCACATCGGTCCAGATATGCAGCTCATCGGCATCGAACAAGGCCGCGAAGATCGCGCCGGAATAATCGCTGCCGTTGCGCCCCAGCGTGGTGATGCGGTCGGCGCGGTCGCGCGCCACGAAGCCGGTGACCACCACGCGCGTCTGCGGATGCGCCTGGCGCCAGGTGGCAAGGCGCTGCGCGCTGGTGTCCCAGTCCACATCCACACCGAGTTCGCCGCGATTGACCACCAGCACATCGCGCGCATCCAGGACCGCGCAATCTTCGCCAAGCGCGCGGAAATGATCGCCGAGCAATTGCGCCGAATACACCTCGCCCAGGCCTTGCACGCGGTCGAGCACCTCGCGCGGCAGCTCGCCGATCACCGCCAATGCACCGAGGATTTGCGACAGGTGCTCGAAGCGCTCGTCCAGCCACTCCACCGTCGGCCCCGAGTGTTCGCCAAGCAAGGCCACCGCCGCACCGCGATGGCGCGCGCGCGTTTCATGCCAGCGCTCACGCCACTCCGGGCGGTTCTGTGCGGCCAGCTCGGCCAGTTCGATCAAGGCATCGGTCACCCCCTTCATCGCCGACACCACGGTGACCTGCACCGTCTCGTCGCGGGCGAGCAACAACTGCGCCACATGCCGGTAGCGCTCGGCATCGGCCACCGAGGTGCCGCCGAATTTGTGCACGACGGTGCGTGCGGAAGAGGCGGCAACAGCAGCGGGTTCGAGCGAAACGACAGACGATGACATCGACAGACCTCGTTAGGGAGGCCCCGTCCGCATCAGATGAGGGAGGAAAGCCCCCGCATCCTGATCCGGGTGCGGGGCCGTTGTTTTCGGAAGTTACGCGAAGACGACGGGCCGCACCGGGCGAATGGTGACGGTGGTAATGGTGGTGGTAATGCCGGCCACGCTCGCACCCTGCCGCAGCTGCGGCTGGCAGAGAAGCGAAACACGGGCGGAGGTGTTATCCATGCATGCAAAAGACATCACAGGGCCGAGGCCTGTCAAGCATTGCGTGAATGGGCACGCGCACGCGCTCGGGGCGCGAAACAGAAAACCTTGCTGCTCAGGGATTTAAGCATCGCGCGCGCAAGCAATTGATTGCCATGGAAACTTTTGGAACGACTTTGAAGAGCCGCCCTGCGCAGGTTTCGAACCTCGATTGGTAGTGTCATGCGCTCAGATGACGCGATACAACTGACTAGACCGCTTGCGGGCGAGGCGTCGCTTCGCTGCCCGCATCAGTTCGCAGCAAGCAACAGATCGTCGCTATTGCCGCGCCGGTGAGTACGAGCCACCAGGATCAGCAGCGGAGATCAGCCGAGTACCTGGGGATTGAGTTGCCAGACCGAAAAGTTGAGCGCCGCCGCGAAGCTCACCCACGCCAGATACGGCACCAACAGCCACGCCGCCAGCGCCCGCCGCTTCGCGAACATGGCAATCGTTCCTGCCAGCACCAGCCACAACGCCACGATATCCGCGAATGCCCAAGCCCCGAGATGCCACGCGAAGAACAGCCAGCTCCACCAACCATTGAGCGTCAGCTGCAGCACGAACAGGCCCAGCGCCGGACGCGTCCCCGCCCGGCTGCCGCGCCGCCACACCAACCAGACCGACACCGCCATCATCCCGTACAACACAGTCCACACCGGCCCGAACAACCAGCCCGGCGGCGCCCACACCGGCCGCGCAAGTTCTGCATAGAAGCTGGCCGCCTGGATGGATGCCATCGCACCCAGCCCAGCGACCGCATAGCACAGCGCAAACCAGCCGAAGAGGCCGAACCATTGCGACTTTCTTGAAATACCTTGCGTCATGAATGCCATGAAGTCTTGTCGGGGCTCAGTAGCCTGGCAGAGCATCTGTGCAAGCCGCGACTAAGCACACAAGCGATTCCGTGCTCGGCTAACGCCGTACGGATTCGTGCCGTCATGTCCCATCTCCTGGGAGTGGGGAATTGGACTGCAAACTGGGGGCTACGCAAACCTGGGGGACGTCGGCAAAGCAGCACAAAGAATGTCTTGTGGAGAGTGCGGACTACGTCCTTCGCTGCTATCGCTACACTTCACTCCTGTGCGTGGTCGCCTGACCGACAACCCGGCAGCGTATCGCTGGGCCAGATGCTTAGCTAACTTAGCCAGCGCAGGCACTCCGCCCCCCCTTTTTTGCGGGCGTCATGCCCGCTCATCGGCCACGCAAACCGAACACCGTCGACTGATAAGTTAACCTGACCCCGTTATTCGCAAACCGAACACCGTCGACTGATAAGTTAACCTGACCCCGTTATTCGACCCCGTTATTCGGCCCTCAACCTGCTTCAGCGTGGCGACGATCTGGCTCTCGGTGAATTTGCTCTTGCGCATCGTTGGTCTCCTCGCTGGCTAGTGTGCCGGAGACCTCTAGTTATGGCTGGATCAATTTTACGGGAGGCTGACAGCGAGCACCAACCGTGCACGTCTGACGGCTGCTCGCTACGTTTGTTAGCCGCTCTTAGCCGATCATAATTAAGGCGATGAGCCGCTTTCAGATAGGTTTATGCTTAGTGAATGCTTGATGGCTCTAGGTTGGTTTCGTTTCACCAGTCTGTCACAAGATTTTCAGGAGAAATATTTCCTTTTTTTAAGAAATCGGAAAAGCAATTTTTTATTAAATCTATATTTCTTGTTACTGAGCTTTCATAATAAGTTTCGCCAAGTATTTCAGTTGTCCGTTTTTCGGCCTTGGTGTTTAATATGTCATCGACTTCATGGTCTCCATCTTCCATGTACTTACATAGCATTACTATAAACCTGCCGCATTCTGCGTGAAGCCTTAAATCATACGGTCCAATTTCTGGCTTTGGGTTAATCCAGACGCTAAGGGCGCCACTACTGAGTGATAAAGCATCTATGTAATTTTCAACATCACTAAGTGAAGGGCTTTGAATTACTGTCAATTGCTCTCTTTCGCCATTCTTATTTAATATGTATCCGCCCAATTTAATCATTTTTTTCCTCGATACTTTTCATTCCAGGTCTCCAAAAGTATAGCGTGCTAGCGCCCGTGCGAATATCTACTGCTTTGACTGCAAGTGAATTCAAGCCCGCCTTTTGGGCAGCAGCTGCTATGTCACCTTTGCAATAGCCACAAACATCTTGACCTTTCACATTAATCACCATATCCGCGTTCTTGGTTTTCCCTGCATCATATGCCTGTTGAATCACAGAAATTTCAGCGTGCGCTGTGGCCATGTTTCCATTCGGAAAATTTTTCCCAGGGTTCTTAGCTGACTTTTCTGCAATTCTATCGGTGATCAACGTCGGCATATAAGGGTTCGCATAAATTGGGTTTCTGCCACTTTGATTTACGTCGACAAAATTTTCCCCTCCTACGGTTGCTTCGGCATACACCTTGACCGCACCTTTAACTTCAGTAGTAGTCTCTGATCCAACGGGCCTCAGAGACTTCGGACGTGTCACTCCAAGGCTCCCGGTATCGGTTGATAGGCCAGTCCACGGAGCTACTGCCGCGCCCCCTATTTGGGCAAGGCTAGCAATGGAATTTGCAAGCCCCCTCCTATTCTCCTCACTCATTCCCGCCGCAGTCGCACCTAGATAGCCCAGGCTTGCGAGCGCGCTTGAGCTCAACGAGTCGTGGAGGGCGAAGAAGCCTCTCAGCTGCATCGAGGATGGGAGCAAATCTTCACTACGACCGACTTCAAGCCCTGACTTGATGAGCGCGTCAGCATAGATCATGTCGTTGGCTGTCATGTCGCGGCCGAACAAGCGCTCCATGAAGGTGAAATTCGTATTCGCGTACGCCTTCTTATCTCCGCTCAACCCTGCGTATGGAAAACCATACACTTGGTCTGGCCCGATGCCCTGCAGATTATTCAGATCGAAGCTTCCGTTCTGATCGAGATAGCGGTAGTAATAAGTAGCTAGATCAGCTTCCTGAACTTTAGTGAGAGTCTCTCCAGCCAATATCTTCTTCAGAAGACCGGCGCTCATCTGGTCACCAGCGTCAAGAAGGACCAGTTCTAATGATTCCTGAGGATTCAGTCCAAACTGTGCTTCAGCTTTCTGGCGAAGTTCTTTCAATCTCGCATGATCATCCTTGCCGAGGAAATTGTTCTCGACCGAATTCTTCGTAATATTTGCGGTCGTCGCAGCATCCGCTAAACTACCACCCGTTATCCCACCCGCAATTGCACCAACGGCCTGCGACAACGAGACGATCATCTGCTTGTCCGCTTCCGACAACCGATTCGGATCGAACTTGCCATCCGGGCCGTAGGCTTGCGGGTCGTCGCCGTATAGGGTTTTGGTCAGATACTGCGCGGCCAGCTCGCCGCCTGCGCCGGCTAATGCACCGCCAGCCATAGACGTACCGTTGACTTGCGCTAGCACTGCACCAAGCACCGCATGCGACAAGCCCTGCAGCACAGCGTTCGGATCGCTGCCGTGGTTCTGGTCGAAAGTTTTACCAATAAGCTGTGCGGCATAGGGTGCCAATGCATTACCGGCAACTTGGCCGGCGCCCTGGCCGGCGACGCTCCCGACCAAGACCGTGCTGACCGCCTGCAACGCACGGCTATAGTCGCCGCCCGTGCCCCATTGCTGCTTTGACTCGTAGGCCGCACGGTAGTCGGGAACCTTTTGTAGCAGTTCGCTTTCCCGCTGAGCAGGCGTCAACGCTGAGAAACGGGTCTTTTCATCGTCGGTCTCGAGGCCCTCTTTGTACTGTGCTTCGATGGCACGCGTTTTGCTCTCAGCGGCGGCCGCAATGTCATCGCCAATCTGCTTGCCAGTTGCCATCACGGTACCGGCAGCGGCAGCCATCGCCTGCTGCTCGCCCAGGATCTTGCGCACGTCCGGCAGTGTGGCAACCGCTTCGTGTGCGGCACTGGCATCAGTATTGATGCCGGTTGCCGCAGCCGTGGTGGTCTTGCCACCGATCTTGATGTTGCCTTCGGTCAACGTGGCGCGGGTATAGCTCGTGTCGCTGCCGCTTTCACTCATCGGCACGCCCGGCATGAAGCTGCCCGTATTGGCCTTGCCGTAGTTGCCGTTGGCGATGTTGTTGCCGATGTCTGTGGACTGCTCACCAGCGGTCCGCTCGATCGGGTTGCCGTTGGCATCGGTTTGGTTGCCGGTACTGCCGAATCCACCGCTGACGCTGCCGGATGAGGCGCTGTAGTCCATCCGATTTTTCAGATCGGTAACCGTCAGCGAGTCGGCGGTCAGCTCGCTGTTGTTGGCGTTGGTGCTGGCGATGGCGCCGCCGATCAGGTTTACGTTGCCGGCGGTGACGTGGTACCCGCCATTGCCCGCAAACAGGCCCGACTGCTCGACGACACCGAGGTAGTTGCCATTGGCCTTGGCGCCGCTTGCGTACCCGCTGACATCCCATGCAGTACCCGCCGAGATCTGTACGCGTCCACCAACGCTGCTTTCCTTGGATTGGATGTCCAGCTTGTCTTGCAGCGATTCGATGGTCAGGTCGCCACCGATCTGTGCATCGACCCTGTCACCCTTGACCACTGCGCCGCGCAAGGTGGCATCGCCTTCCGACGTGAGCACGATGTTCTGCCCGGCCAGCTGCGTGTTCTGCCAGGTGCTGCCATCCACGTTCGACCTGTGGCTACCGGCACTGGCTTGCACGTAGGCATACACGCCGGTCTGCGCGCCCACCGATGCGCCGACGCCGACCTCAAAGCCGGCGTTGCTGCCCTTGCTCTGCTCGGTGTTGCTGGAGTTGCCCGCTTCCAGCACCAGATCGCGTGCCGAATCCAGGCTCAGCGTGTCGCCGGCCTTGAGGTTGCCCTGCACGATGCGCAGGTCGCCTTCGGTGGTCTTCAGGCGCACATTGCCACCACCGGTGATGGTGGAGCCCTGCGAGAGTTGGCTGCTGCTGTTGAAGCTGCTCTCGTTGGTGGCGAAACCCACGCCTGCTTCGACGCTGAGTAAAGAGCCGCTACCCGCACCGCCGGCCATGCTGCTGATCGCACTAGCCGATTGATACGCATTCGCCGCGGCCGCCATCCCCTGCATCGCGCCCAACCGCCCATCGGATTTGCGCGCATCGTCCACATTGTTGATCAGATCGATCAGCGGGGATTTGATGCGCGCGAACGCACCGATCTTCAGGTCGTCGTCCTGCTGCGAGGCCGAGCTGCTCTGGTTGGCGGTCAGCAGCTGGATCGAGGCCGCGGTGATGTCCACGTCCTTGGCCGCGACCACGTTGCTGGCCGACTGCGTGTACGTGCCACCTGCGGTCAGGCTGACATTGCCGCCCAGGCTGCCGACGTTGCTGGCCACCTGCGCGACCTGGGCGTTGTCGTCGGTGTGGTTCTTCTTGTTGTAGCCGGCAAAGCGCTCGGTGTCGGAGATGACCACCGTGCCGATGCCCTTGCTGGTGGACTGATTGGTATTGCCCAGGAGGTCCTGGCCGCTCTGGATGGTCAGGTCGCCGGCCGCACGCATGCTGACATTGCCTTGGGCTGCGATGTTGCTTGCGGTCAGGGAGATGTCGCCCTGCGTGGTGGTCAGGCTGGCATTGCCGCCCACCGACAACTGGGTGCCGGTGATGGTGTCGGTCTGGCCGTTGCCGGTGCCTTGCTGGTTGTAGTTGCCGTAGGGCAAGCCTGCGGCATTGTTGAAACCCCAGCCTTTGCCGGTACTCGCATTGCCGCTGGACTGGGTGTTGTGCGCGACATCGAACACGATGTCCTTGCTGGCGAGCAGCAGCGCATTGCCCTCCGCGGACATTTGCGTGCCCTGGCTGGTGATCGAGCCATCGCTGGCCAGCAAGGTGAGGTTGCCACCGGCGGCCAGTTGGCTGACGCGCGCATCGCTGGTGCTTTCGTTTTGCGATGCGTTGGAGCGATGGCTGCTGGCCTGGATCACCACCGGGGTGATCGCGGCCATGGTGCCGGCGGCTGCGCCCTCGGCGTCGCGGCTGATCTTGCTCATGGTCGAGCCGGTGTCGACCATGTTCTTGGTGGTCGAATCGCGTGCGCTGCGGTACGACGCACCCGGGTCGTACGTCACCCCCACCGAGAACCCGCTGGACTTGCTCGACTGGCTGGCCTGGTGATCGACCGTGTCCTGGCGCGCCAGCAGGGCGATATCCTTGGCCGCCAGGGTCAGGTCCTTGCCGGCACCGATGTCGGAGGCGGCGATGGTCAGCTGGTTGCCCGCGCTGATGACGAGGTTGCCGTCCGTTGAACCGACCGACGATGCGACTTGGGTAACCGACTCGGTCGCGTTCTCGCTGTTGCTGCGCGCTTTGCTATAGCCAATGCTGGCAACGCCGCCGCCAATGCCGCCGGTCAGGCCGGATCGCTTCTGGCTGAAGCTATGCGCTTCGCTGCTGGTGTCCTGCGCTGACTCGATGGTGACATTGTTGCCTGCTGCCAGACGCACGTCGCCATTGGCAAGCACGGTTGAGCCGACCACTGCCACATCGTTACCGGCAGAGATATTGACGGACTCGCCACTCAGCGCCGTGCCGATTGCAAATGTGTCCTGCCACTCATCATGCGTGGTCGTAGTCTTGCTGGAGAACGTGCCCTTCTTCTTCTTGGTCATGTCCTGCACGGCGTCGTGCTGCTCGCTGGCGGCGAGCAGGTTGACGTCGTTGCCGGCAGCCAGGGTAATGCCGCCTTCCTTGGTAGCGGCAGATGCGGCGGTGAGGGTGATGTCATTGCCGGCCTGCATCGCCAGGTTGCCGCCGGCACTGAACTCGACCCCGTGGACGCTTTCGTCGCTGGTACTGGTGGTCTGCTTGAAGCGCTTGCGCGTTTCCAGCGTGTTGCTGGTGTCCACCGTGGTCAGCGTGCTGGCATTGATGTCGTTGCCGGCGCTGATGCCCAGACCCTTGCCGGCGTCCAGCTTGGCCGCGACCAGATTGACGTCGTTGCCGGCGCTGAGGATCAGGTTGCCGCCGGCCGTCAATGCTTGCTGGTCGATGGTTTGAGTGGTGGTCGTCGTGGTGACGCGCGTCTTGCCGTTGCGGCTCTTGTAGCTGTTGGTTTCGGTCTCGTTGAGGACAGATTCGACGTTGAGGTTGTTGCCTGCGGCAACGATCAGATCGCCGCCGGCCTTGACGTCGGCCTGGCGGATGGTCAGGTCGTTGCCGGCGGTCAATTGCAGGCTGTCGCCGGTGCTGATGGTGGTACGGGTGGCGACCTTGCCGTCCAGACCGGTGGTCGGGGTCAGCGAGAGGTTGTTGCCTGCCTGCAGTGCGGCACTGCCGCCGGCGTTGATGGTCACGCCATGCAGTTGCAGGTCGTTGCCTGCGGAGACGACCAGGTCCTTGCCCGTGATCACCGACACGGCATCGCCACCGCGCAGCAGGCCGTTGTCGTTACGCAACGCGCTGGGCGTGAGGCTGAGGTTGTTGCCAGCGATCAATGCGGCGCTGCCACCCGCCTGCACGCGGGTGCCGGTCAACGTCATGTCGTTGCCGGCAAACAATTGCAGGGTATTGCTGGCAGTAATGCCCGACAGGATGCCGACACCGTTGATGGCCTTGCTTGCTTCGCTGACCAGGTTGTTGCCTGCCACCAGTGCGACATCGCGGCCCTGGATCTGGCCCTGGTTGAGCAGGTCGTTACGCGCTTCCAGCGACACGCTGCCAGTGCCGCTGATGCGGCCCTGGTTGAGCAGGTTGCCTGCGGTGACGCTGACATCGGCACCGGCGATGACGCCCTGGTTGCTCATGGAATTGGTGGCATTGAGCTCGACATTGCCGCCGGCGATCAAGGCGCCATTGCCACGCAACTGCAGCGAGTTGGAGGCCAGATACACGACCGGCACCAGCACCTTCTGGCCCTGGTAGTCCTGCTCCACCATCCACACGATGTCCTGCGTTAGCGCAGCGGCCTGCGCGGCGGTGAGGCCCACGCCCATGCTCAGTTGCAACTGACCTGCGGCGGCCACGCCGGACTCCAGCAAGGCACGGTACTGCGCCACACCATCGGCGTAGTTGCCCAGATAGCGGCGGCCGGTGAGCTGGGTGATCTGATCAAGTACCAAACGCTGCTCGTAGAAACCATCGCCCAGGCGGGTCTGGGTCCACTCCGGGTCCACACCCAGCTTGTCCAGCAGGAAGTCGCTGCTGATGAAGTTGTCGTAGTTGACGAAGCGCGGATCGGTCTCGATCAGGTAACGACGGCCGGGGCCATTGCTGCGCCAGGCGTTGATGCCGCCCAGGCCGGTTGCTGCGCGGCCCATGGCCGTGCGGTCGGTGGCCGTTCCATTGGACAGCCGATACAGGCCGCCAATGGGCAGATCGATCTGCGTCAGCGAGGTTTGCCCGCTACCCACAATGTTGGTCACCGGAATGGTGGCCGGGTCGACGCGGGTACGGCTTTCGCCAGCGCCGGCAATGACGCCACCACCGGTAGCCGCGGCTTGCACGTGGGCCTGATCAACGGTGCTACGCACCAAGCCACTGTCATTGGACATGACCGGTGCGACCGACATTTTGACGATACCGCCCGACGTGGCCAGCGTGGCGTCCTGCGTGTTGGCGCCGACTTGCGTGCCTGCGCTGCCGCTGGTGCCGGTGGCAACACGGATGCTGCCCGCGCCGCCATTGGCGAGACCGATCACGGCCTGGCCGCCCACTCCGCCGGCGCGCTGCGCGGTGCGACCGCTCAAGCCGCCTTGCGCACCGACGCCATTCAGCGAGGCACCGCTGATGCTACGACCATCGCTGCCAACAGCGCCGTTGCTGATGTTGGCGCCGTTGATGCTGACGCCTTGGTTGCCGGTCATGCTGGCGCCTAGCGCGATATAGCTGCTGCTGACCGTTGAGGAGCTCAGCCGCTGGTCTTCTTCTTCGTAATAGCAAACGACCTTCTGCCCGACCGGCTGCATGCAGTCATTGGTAATCGCGGTGACGATGTGTTCCACGTCGCTTTGTCGAACCGTCTGATTCAACGCCAGCGCCTGGTTAAGCAGCTGCTCGCCGCCGACGATCATTCCGTCCGAAAGTCCGCCAAGACCGCGTTGGTTGGCAGCGAACACGCCTGCTGCAGCGATGGTCGAGGCATTGTTCGTCACGCTCCCCGACAGCAAGATGTTTCCGCCCGCCGCAATTCTTCCCTCTGCGCTTGCGGAAGACAGCTGCTCCTGCTGGATTACCTGATAGTTACGATAAATGCCAGGCGCGAGCCCAGTGTAGGGATAAGGCGCCCGGGCTCCTTGAAGGTTGCGGATCGCCTTACCTTCAATCAGCTCACCACCCGAATAAATATCGTCGTTGCCGGGATCGGTGGAGACGCTGGTTGTGTTGACCACACGACGCCGATTATTAATCTGGCTCGCCGCAATCAGAATGCTCCCGTCGGCCTCGATACTGCCCGACAGGTTATTCACCACCCCGGTGCGCGATACCAGCGTGCCACCACCATCCTGCGCCCCGCCAATCGCGATATTGCCCTGGCTGAAGATGCGCGCATCGCGATTGAGCAGCTGATCGCGCACGATCAGATTCATATTGCGGGTGGAGCCGAGCAATGCGGTGCCGTAGGCAGCATTGTCGGTCGCACCACCCAGATCGGCGCCATTGACCAGCGTGCCGGTATTCACCGCGACATTGCCACCGACGATGCTGCCGGTGTTGTAAACGCTGTTGGCAACGAGCGACAACGCTCCGTTGCCGGAAATGCTGCCGGCGTTGTCGATGACGTTGCCGCCGTTGAGGCGGGTGTCGTTGGACAGGATGTTAGCGCCCGCACGGTTGGTGATGCTGCCGGCCGTAATGTCCAGGCTGCGCGCAGCCTTGAGCGTGGCTTCGTTGACCAGGTTGCCGCCAACGCGCAGGTTGAAATCGCCATTGCTGACCAGGTCGGCGCCGGCGCGGTGCGTGTAATCGCTGCGCAGGGTCAGATCCAGCAGGTTCTGCGCGAGGATGCTGCCGCCACCGTCGAAGCCGACCGTGTCGATCACCACATCGCCGGCGCCGCCGGTAACGCTGCCGGCACCAATCTGGCCACCGGCATTGCTCAGGTTCTGCAGGTTCAAACGGACTGACTGCTCCGCCTTGATCTTGCCGCTCTGGTTATCGAGCGTGGCACCCGCGCGCTGCAGCAGGAAGTTGGCGCCGGCATAGACGTTGCCGCCCTGGTTGTTCAAGCCATTGGTGTTGGCGATCAGGTCGCCGCCAGCGACCAGCTGGCCGCTATTATTGGCGATGCTGGCAGCATCGATCACCACGCTGCCGCGTCCACCGAGATTGCCGCCACTGTTGGTCAATGCACCGCCAGTGGTGATGCGCGTCAGTCCACCACCGCTGTTGACGATGCTGCCTTGCGTATTGTCGATACGACCGCCCGATGCGGTCAGCGTGTTGCCGGCATCGAGCTGACCACCGCTGTTGAGCAAGGCCCCGGTGACGGCAACGTTGAGATCGCGGCCCGCGCTGAGCTTGCCGCCCTGATGATTGTCCAGCTGGCCACGTGCGGTGACGCTGAGGTCGCGTCCGGCTTGCAGGCTGCCGCCGGCACTGCTGAGATTTTCTGCAGTGATCACTGCATCGGTACTGACACCAATCGTGCCGTTGCCATTGTCCAGGCCGCGATTGAGGTCCACCCGCAAGCTGCCGCCCGCACCTGCGTTGGCGACTGCCTGCACGGTACCGCCTGCATTGCTGAGACTGTCGGCACGCAAGGTCAGCGCACCACCACTGGCCTGCAGCAGGCCATTGCGGTTATCGGCCGCACCGCCGCTTTGTACACTCAATCCACGCGCGGAGACCGAACCACCTATATTATTGAGACTGCCAACGCCCAGCACTGCGTCGCCCGCTGCGGCAATCGCGCCGCCCTGGTTGTTCAACGCGCCGCTGGCCCCCAGGTCCAGTTGCCCCTGGGTGAGGATGCGCCCACTGCTGTTGCCGAGCGCACCACGACTGGTGACCGACAGGGCGCCGGTTCCGGCGTGTTCGATGCGTCCCTGTGCATTTTCCAGGCTGGCCGCGGTGATGGTCAGATCCTGCGCATTGCTGGCCAGCGTGCCACCGGTGTTGTCGATCGCGCCGCCGATGCTGACGCGGGTCAGTCCGTTGCCGCTTTGCACCAGTCGGCCGCCGACATTGCTCAAGCTGCCGCCGTCGACACTCAGCTGGTTGGCTTGCATTTGGCCCGCGACGGTGTTGAGTCGCCCGTTGTCGATATTGCCGCCGGCCTGCACGGTGAGCGTGCCGCCTGCGAGCAAATCGCCGCCACGATGATCGAGATTGCCGCCGGTGGTCAGTGCGACGTTGCCGGTTGCGCGCGTGCTGGCGCCAGCCAGTTGCAGTTGGCTGCCCTGCACCGTGAGGTTGCCGCCGGCCAGCAACTTGCCTGATGCACCCAACTGGCGATCGGCGACCAGGCTCAACGTACTGCCCGCGCCCAGATTGCCGTCACCGGCAATGCCTGCACCGACTGTACCGGCAATGTTGATCTCGCCCGCACGCAGGCTCAGATTTCCCGACGCGGTGGTCTGCCCGGCGTTTTCGATCCGCGCGCCCTGCAGCCCCACTGTCGCACCACTGACGACGCCCTGCTGACGCACCACGGCGTCGCTGGCCAGGGTGACCTGCTCGCCGCGCAGCTGACCTGCAACGGTCAGATCGCTTTTGGAACGCAGATCGAGCGTGTTGCCAGCACTCAGAGTGCCGCTTTGCGCCAACGCACCATCCGCTTGGGCAGAGAAGGCGCCCGCCGCTGCCAGGCTGCCGTCGAGCTGCAGGCTGCCACGGCTGATCAGGACCACATCGCCGCGCTCGCTGCCAAGCTGGCCGCTGCTGGCGAGCTGCCCGGACTCCACGCGCAGGCCGTTGCCGCCGATCAGATCGCCACGATTGTCCACGGCACCAGCGGCAGTCAGACCCAAGCGCTGCAAACCGTACGCCTGACCGGTTTGACGCAGCGAACCGACGCCCAGCGTGAGTTGATTGCCAGCGCGCACGGCGCCAGCATTCTCGAGCAAACCGCCGATGGAGAAGGTAGCGTCGCCCTGCGCGAGCAACACGCCGTTTGTGGCATTACTTGCGCTGGCTGCCGTGACGTTCAAGCTCTGACCAGCGACGACTTGCGCTGCATTGGTCAATGCACCGGTTGCGCTCACCACCACGTTGCGATCGGCTTGCGCCACACCGGCAACCGCCAGGTCGCCGGTGCTGCGCAGATTCAGATCAGTGGCTGCATCGAGTGCGCCACGGCTATCGATCGCCGCGCCATCCAGGCTGATCGCGCCACTACTTTGCAGCACTGCGGCTTGCGCTATTGCAATACGCGCGCCGCGCAACGTGGCATTGCCTGCAGACACCGCCTGTCCGTTGAAGGTGAGAGTCCGCTGTGCCTGCAGATCGAGTTGCGTTGCCGACTGCAGCGTGCCTGCCGTGGTGAGGTCGCGCCCTGCCTGTAGCGCGATCGACTGCGCCTTGAGCGAACCGGCCTGCTGGAGATCGCCAACTGCCGTTGCCTGCAATGTGGTCGCTGCGGCGACAACGCCTTCCAGCGTCATATCGCCTCGGCTGGTCAGCGCGACGTTGGCGGCTTCGCTCCCGAGCTGGCCGCTACTGCGTAAGCTGCCTGCCTCCACCAGCAGCGCATCCTTGGCAATGAGGTTGCCACGGTTGTCCAGTGTTCCAGTGACGGTTGCGGTCAATGCGTTGCCTGCGATGGCATTACCGCTCTGATCCATGCTGGCAGCGGTGATGCGCAGATCGCCGCCGCTCTGCAGGCTGCCGCGGTTCTGCAACGCGCCAGTGGTCAGCGTGACGCTGCCATCGGCCGCCAACACGCCGGCCGCCACGTTAGTGATGTTGCCTGTCTGCACCGACAGATCACGGCCGGCAATCACCTGGCTCGCGTTGCTCAAGGTATCGGTTGCGCTCAGCACCACATCGCGATTGGCTTGCACCACGCCTGCGAGCGCAAGTGCTCCGGTGCTGCGCAGGCTCAGGTCCGTGCCGGCATCGAGCGTGCCACGGCTGTCGATTGCCGCACCGTCCAGGCTGATCGCGCCGACGCTTTTCAGCACGGCGTCGCGGCCGGTGGCGATGCTGTTACCGCGCAGGTTTGCGTCACTACCCGCCTGCGCCTGACCGTTCAACGTCAGGCTGCGCTGCGCCTGCAGATCCAACGCAGACGCTGACTGCAATGTCCCAACGGCAGTGAGATCGCGGCCGGCCTGCAATGTCACGACCTGCGCGTTGAGCGAGCCGGCCTGCAGCAGATCGGTACCAGCGGTGGCTTGCAGCGTGGTCGCCGCAGCCATCACACCTTGTAGATCGATCGCGTTCTGGCTGGTCAGCGTCAGTGCGCCGTTGACCGAGCCGAGTTGCCCGCTGCTGAAGATGCTGTCGGCAGCGATGCTCAGATCCTTGCCGGATACCAGCTGGCCCGCGTTCTCGAATACGCCTTTCGAAGCGATCGACACAGCGTCGCCGCTATAGACACGGCCGCGCTGCAGCAATGTTCCGGTGTTCAGTGCAAGGCCACGCTCGCCATGCAGGGTGCCATTGTTCTCCAGCACGCCAGCGACATCGACGCGCAGGTCGCGTAGTGCGCCCAAGGTCGCAGTTGCGGCGTTGTCGGCACTGGCAGCTTGCACACGCAGATCGCGGGCTGCCACGACTTGAGCGCCATTGTTCAACGCGCCCGCAGCGGTCAGCGCAACATCGCGCCCGCCCTGGGCCACGCCAGCCAGTGCAAGATCACCGGCGCTGCGCACGTTCAAATCGGTCGCCGCATCGAGCGAACCGCGGCTATCGATGGATCCACCATCCACGGTGATGCCGGCACCGCTCTGCACCACTGCTGCAGCGCCCGTCATAATTGTTGCGCCGGTGACACTTGCGTCACCGGTGCTCGATGCTTGCCCATTCAGGGCGAGCGTGCGCTGCGCCTGCAGATCCAACGTGGATGCCGATTGCAGAGTGCCATTTGCAGTGAGGTCGCGCCCCGCCTGCAATGCGATCGACTGTGCCTTGAGCGAACCAGCCTGCTGCAAATCGCCGCCAGCAGTCGCACGCAATGCAGTGGCCGCTGCAACTACACCCTCGAGTTGCATCGCGTCTCGGCTGTTCAAGGTGACATCGGCCCGCTCGCTACCCAACTGCCCACTGCTACGCAGCGTGGCCGCATCGATCTGCAACGCATCCTTGGCGATCAGATTGCCACGATTGGCCAGAGTGCCTGCGATGGCGGTGCGCAACGCATTGCCTGCAGACGCGCTGCCGCCCTGGTCCATATTTGCAGCGCTGATCTGCAGATCGCCACCGGCCTGCACGCGGCCTGCGTTGTTCAGCAGTGCCGTCGTGGTCAGGGCGATGTTGCCCTCGCCCGCCAGCACACCGTTCAAGGTGTTATCCAGGCTGCCTGCCTGCAACGACAGATTGCGGCCTGCAAAGACCTGCGCCGCGTTACTGAGCGCGCCGGTGGTATTGAAAACAACGTCGCGGCCGCCTTGTGCCACACCCGCCAGCGTCAGATCGCCTTGGCTGCGGATTTGCAGATCGCTGCCCGCGTCCAGCTTGCCGCGGCTGTCGACGGCTGCGCCCTCCAGCGCGATCGCGCCAGCGCCTTGCAGCACCGCATCCTGGCGCGTCGTCAATGTGGCAGCACGCAGTGAAGCATCACCACCGGCCTGACCCTGCCCAGCAAACGTCAGTGCGCGCTGTGCCTGCAGATCCAGCGTGGATGCCGATTGCAGATTGCCAGCGGCGGTGAGATCACGCCCGGCACTCAATGCCAGCGATTGAGCCCTCAACGACCCTGCCTGCTGCAGATCGCCAGCGGCGCTGGCCTGCAGCGTGGTCGCAGCGGCAACCACGCCTTGCAGCGCGATATCGCCCTGGCTGCCCAGACGAACACCTGCCGCTTCGCTGCCGAGTTGACCGCTGCTGCGCACGCTACCGGCATCGATCTGTAGCGCGTTCCTGGCAATCACATTGCCAGCGTTGTCGAATGACCCGCTCACAGCTGCCGAAAGCGTGTTGCCCGAGCTGGCGCTGCCGCTTTGCGTGAACGCGCCTGCGGTCAGCTGCAGATCGCTCGCCGCATACAGGCTGCCGGCGTTGTCCAATGTGCCGGCCGTGCGCACGCGCGCACCGGCATCCGACGAAAACGCGCCCACCTGCGCATTGCGCAACGAGGCTGCATCTACATCCAGCGCACCGGCTGCGACCACCTTCGCGCGGTTATCCAGTACTGCTCCCGCCTGCAATGTGGCTGAGCCGGCGCTCTGCACGGTGCCGTCCAACGCGAGATCGGCAGCACTGGTGATGCGCAGGTCGCCACCTGCATCGATGACACCGCTGTGCTCGATCGCCGCGCCGCGCAATTGCACCGCGCCGTCGCCGCGGAGCTGACCACGCTGACGCAGCGCGCCGTTCGCCTGCAAACCGATCGTGCCTGTCGAACCCACCACGGCATCGCTGACGAGCTCACCGCCTGCGGCGATCACCAACCCACCGGCGGTGGTCTGCAAGGTGCCGGAGAGTGCGGTATCGCCGCCGCTACGAAGATTCACGCTACCGGCATTGACGATACCCGAGACCTGCGCATCCGCTGCGGCGTCCAGGCCCAAGGCAGTACCTGCCACGGTGTTGCCGCTGAGCGCCAGACCGCCGCGGCTGCGCAGCAGCGTATCCCCACGCTGGCTGCCGATATCGCCACGACTGTCCAGCTGCGCCGCGTCGATGGTCAGCGCATTGCCTGCAACGAACTTGCCGCTATTGACCAGGCCACCCGTAACGGCCGCCTGCGCATCGCGTGCGGCCGCCAGACTGCCTGTCGTGGTGACAGACGCTGCCTGGAGACGCAGATCGCGGCCGGCGTAGCCGCTACCGGCATTGTTCAAGGCGCCTGCGCTTCGCAACTCCAGATCGCCGCCCGCAGACAGTGCGCCGCGCTGTGCGATGTCGATACTCGCCGCATTGAGCGCCACTGCATCCGCTGCAATCAGCTGGCCCTGCAGCTCCAGCCGACCGCCGGCTTGCACATCAGCCCTCTGCCCGGCCTGCGCCAATCCACCCAGGCGCACGTTGCCGCTGCTGTTCACGCGCAAGGCGGTGGCCGCGTCCAGGGTGCCCAGTGCATCGATCGCGTTCGCATTCAGCCCGATCGCGCCGCCGCTCTGCAGCGTGCCGGTCAGGCCAATCTGGCCCGCGCGCAGGGTTGCAGCGGTTGCCGCATACGCCACACCGTTGCTACGCAATACACCATCGGCGCCCAGATCCAGCGCACCAGTCGTATGCAGGCTGCCATCGGCATTCAATTCCGAACCGAACAAACGGATGGCGCCGGCGCTGCTGCGGCCGCTATGGCTCAACGCGCCACTGGCTTGTGCATCCAATGTACCGGCGGCGACCAGATCGCCCGCCAGGCTCATGCGCGCACCGCGCAGACGCACATCGCCCTGCTGCGAGCCGAGCACGCCGCGTTGGTCCAGATCGCCCGCTGCACGTACAGTCAAACCATCGCGTGCCACCGCAGTGCCGTTGAGACTCAGCTGGCCCGCGCTGTCGATCTGCAGATCGCCGCTCTGCGCGGCCAGGGTGCCGCGGCTGACCACGCCCACGCCGGCTTCGGTAGCGATCAGACGAATGCGGTCGGCATACATGCCGCCCAGCTGCGCGACGTCGATACCGATCGACGGCGCAGCGCCATCGGTACCGGGCAGCACGTCGAGCAACATGCCGTCGTAGTTGACGCGTCCAGCACCCGCACTCGCGACCAGTTCCTTGGTCCAGATCGACCCATCGACGCTGAGCTGGCGCGACAGCAGATCCAGGCGATCCACATTGAAGGCATCAAGACCATTGCTGCCGATGCTCAGCGCACCGCCGGTGATGGTGAAACCATTCAAGGCGCCATCGCCACCCAGGTTGGGCGTGCCGGTGGTCAGCGTGACGCGCGAGGTGTTGAGAAATCCGCAGCCATTGCAGGAAATCCCGTTGGGGTTGGCGATCACCAATTGCGCCTTGGCGCCGGCGATTTCGGTGTAACCCTGCAGGCGGCTGCTGGCCGAGGTGACCTCGTTGAGGATCAGCGATGCCGCACCGCTGCGTTGCAGATTGTTGTTGCCGGCGACATAGCCGCCCAGCTCGGTCTTGGAAATCTGTGCGCTGTTGTTGAGGATCAACCCATTCGGGCCGACGTTGAAATTGCTATAGCGATTATGGGAAATGCCGCGCGCATTGGGGGCGACGATATCCACCACCGGCACGCCGTTGGCTGCTACCTGCTGGCCGGGCGTCTGACCACCGGGGTTGGCCGTCGGCGCAACCTGCGCCCACGCCGGGAACGATGTCCAGGTCACGGTGAAGCACAGCAGCAGCGCCAGTGCGCGCTTGCTTTGTTCGGCCACGTAGCCACGCACGCTCATCGTTTCGGTGTCCATCGTTTCTCTCTCGCCGCCCGCAGGCGTCATCAATCAACAAGCGCGCCGCCGACTGGCAGCGCGATCCATGTCAAAACTGGTAGATCACACGCACGCCGTACGCCGGCTGCGCAGTTC
The DNA here is from genome assembly GCF_001010415.1 of Xanthomonas pisi DSM 18956. Classification (GTDB taxonomy): domain Bacteria; phylum Pseudomonadota; class Gammaproteobacteria; order Xanthomonadales; family Xanthomonadaceae; genus Xanthomonas; species Xanthomonas pisi. The sequence continues at coordinate 34,794 of NZ_JPLE01000006.1, read as the reverse complement.
CAAATCCATCGGGCCGATGGATCGCCCAACCGGCAAACGCATCGACGCTGGCGCCGAACCAGCCACCACGCAGCCCTGCTGCGCCACCGACCAGACTGCGGCTCCGCAGCCCGCTGGCGCTGGTGCCATCGATCCGTCCTGCATCCAGCCCCAGGTAAGGCGTCAGCCCAATCTGCTGCACCGGGAAACTCAAGGTATTGCGCCAATACGCGCCTTTCTCGGCACCCAGGGTCGCTTCGCCATCGAAGCCGCGCACGCTGTAACGGCCGCCGATCGTGAAGAATTCCGAGCCAAGCAACGGCTCGCCCGCGGTCTGCGCACGCAGGCTGCTTTCCCAGGCCATCGGCACCGCACCGAGCTTGAACGGCAACGCCGTGCTCACGTCCAACGTGGTCACGCCATACCGAAAGCTGGGGAAGCCGATCTGCGGGTCATAGCCGGTCCATTGACTGTTGAACCACGGCGTGCCGCGTCGGTGTGCGACGCGCACGTCCAGCTGCATCGCGCCCAGGTAGCGCCGATGGGTGAGATAAAACTCGGCGCTACTGGTATCGCGCCGCTGGATCCCGATCTCCACGCCGTCCAGATAGCTGCGCGCACGCCGCCGTCCCAGCGTGACACCGGCAGAGGTCTTGCTGGTGCCATCGCGATGCAAGACACGCTGGATATCCAGCTGGGCATTGCTGGATTCGCCGCTGGACTGGAAGGTCTGCAGGAATCCGTCCACACGCTGGTGGTAGCGGTACGACGACGCCGAAAGCGCAAACGTCCACCAGCCCCACGGCAGGCTGTAGCTCAGACTGTTGCCGCGGGTGCCGCGCTCTTCATCGCGTGTCGCCAGATCGTGGCTATAGCCGACACTGAGCAGGTCGTTGAGCCCCAGCGGGTTATCCAGCGAAACATCCAGCCCACCCTGTACGCGGCCGGTGGCTTCCACACCCGAATCCTCGGCGTTGACCACACCGCGCCAACGCCGGCCGTGCTGCAAGGTGATCACCAGATCCGATTCGCCTGGCGCCTCGCCCGGCGCGATGTCGATCTTGGCGTCCTGCGATGGCAGGCGCTTGAACTGCTCCACGGCTTGTTCGATCGCGCGCAGATCCAGCAGATCGCCGTGCCGTAGCGGCAGCGCGCTCTTCCAATGTTCGCCGCCGGTGTCGGAGACCACGCGCACCGCGCGCAAGCGGCCGGGCATCAGTTCGAAACGCAGTTCGCCGCGCGAAAGATCCTGTTCGGGCACGCCGATGCGGGTGGTGACCAGGCCGCGCGCGACCAGCTGATCGAGGGCGCGACGGCGGATGACGTCGATGCCCGCGCGCCCGATGCAGCGGCCCTCATAACGACGCAGCAACTTCCACAACCACGCAAAGCGTGCACCGTCGTTCCCTGCACCGGACAGGCGCACGCGGGCGATCGGGAAACACAGTTCCTCCTTGGGAAGCACGGTGCTGCGTGCGTCCACGCGCTCGGCGTCCTCGCGCGGGCCGGCGAAGGGCGCCTGGCGCTCCTGCTCCTGCCGACGCTGAATCTCTTCGGCCTGGCGCAGTTGCTCCTGCCGGTCGAGGCTGGTCGGTGCCGATTGTTGTGCAGCCGCCAGCCCGACGACCGCCCATAGACAAGCCGCCAGCGCCCATGGCGCCGATCGCATCCACATCTGTCATGCCCCCTGTGCGACGGCCACGCCTGAGCCTGCCGTCACTCGCATCGCCGCACCGCGCTACCAAAACGGCAACACAAGTCCTGGGTGCGGCGAATGCGGCGCAACTGTGCTGCACTGTTAAGAAAGGGTCAACTCAGCGTGTAGGGGCCACCCTGTAAGAAAATCCCGACAAATTCATTTGTGCGATGAAAATCACATTAATATCGGACGCGACCGTATCGCGGGCGCAGAGTGCCGAGCGGGTTGATCGCTGCTACAGGCAGCAAGTTCCCCGAACACGCTGTCATCGAAGCCATTCGAGACATGCTCATCAATGCATATCTCCACCTTCCCGTTTCCTCTCACGCCGTCCTGCAGTTCGTCGCGGGCTGTGCGGTGGCAACTCCTGGCCTTGTCTTTCGACTCAACCCTGGGCGGCGGCGTCGGCTCACAAGAATGTGCATACCGGCACACCTTGCCCACCGATCTCATGCAATGAACATCACATCAACATGGTGATGACACGCGCTTTACATAGGCATACGCAGTATCGCCGCACTTCATAGCTGGATCGCTTGTGAACTTCTCTTCCCCCTTGTTTGCACACGCACGTGCAGCGCGGTCGTCCTGACCGCACAGGCGCACTCACTCCCCTGCTCAGCCTTGCCTTGTTTGCCGCATGTGTGCCCCTGGCGCACAGCGGTGAAGTGCGGCCGACAGACGTGAGTGGCGCCTCCACCGCCCTTACCCCCATGCAGCAGGCCGAGCAGCTGCGCGGTGAGCAGCGCTATGCGGATGCGCTCGCCATCTACGAACGCGTGTTGCGTGCAGACCCGCGCGACAGAGGTGCGTACACGATGCGTGCGCTCACGCTCAGCGATCTGGGCGGTGCGCAGCTTGCCGCAGAAGCGGTTTGGCGCCATCCGGATTGGTTTTCGCAGCAGGAGCGCGAGCGCATCGACAACGATCGCGTCGCGCGCATGATCGGCTGGGCCAGCGCCGAGCCGGTCGATGCCGCACACCGCTATGCAGAGACCGATCAGGCGTTGGTCAATGTCGCCCGCATGGCACGCGATGCACCGCCACAGGTGGCCTGGGAAGCGACGCGCTTGCGCGTCGACAGTCTTGTTGCCCTCAATCAACGTCAGCGCCATCGCGACGTGGTGGCCAACTATCAGGCATTGCGTGCCGAAGGTATCGAGGTGCCCAGCTACGTCCTGCCGACGGTTGGCGACTCGCTGATGGGGCTGCGCCGCCCGGCCGAGGCCGAGACCGTGTTGCGGCAGGCGCTGCAGCACAGCCCGGACGACTTCAACACGCAGCTGCTGCTGGGCTACGCATTGCTGGAGCAGGAACGCTTCGATCAGGCGATGCCACTGTTCGAGCAGCTGGCCGCCACGCAAGCGCCGTGGCCGCGTCGCACCGGCGCAACCAGCGGTTACGAAAATTGGGATCGCTTCAGCGCCGATGTCGCGCTCGCTACCGCGCGCTCTGCGGCCAACGACAACCGTGGTGCGGAGCAGGTGCTGCGCGAGCGCATCGCGATTGGTCCTGACAACGCCGAGTTGCAGGCAGCCCTGGCGTCGATCCAAGCGCGTCGCGGGCACACCACGCAGGCCCTGCAACGCAATCAGATCGCGCTGACGCTGGACCCGCATCAGAAGCAGGCACGTAGCGGCGTGGTGGAAAACCAGCGCGATCTCGATCGCCTGGACCTGGCCGATGCGCAGTTCAAGGCCTTGCGCACCGAGTATCCGGATGACGTTGGCCTGCAACGGCTGGGTGCATCGCTGGAGCGCCAACGCGGCTGGCAGGTGCATCTGAGCCATGCATGGGGGCGCAGCGACAACGACGATCGCGCCACCGCAATCTCTCCACTCGGCAACCATTTCGCCAGCTCGCTGCTGGAAGCCGAATCGCCGCTGCTGGGCGAGCGCTGGCGCGTGGGCTTGCGCGCGCGCGAGGACTGGGCCGATTTTCAGGATACCCGCGTGCGTTATCGCAGCTTCTGGCTGGGTACGCATTACCGCTACGACCGGCTCGATCTGAGCGCCTATGGTGGCCGCGCACTCGATGATGTCGATCGCGACGGCACCGCCTGGGCATTGGACGCAGGCTGGCGATTTTCCGATGCGTGGTATGGCAGCGTCGCGTGGCGGACACGTGACCCGGAGGCCTCGTTGCAGGCGCGTCGGTTGGGCATCACCGGCGACAGCATCGGCGCTGCCGTACGCTGGACGCCCAACGACGAAAGCCGTTGGGAACTGCAAGCGCGCCAGCTGCGTTACAGCGACGGCAATCGGCGCAGCCAGCTCGATCTCTCCGGCAGTCAACGCCTGTGGGCAAGCCCGCATGTGCTGATCGACGGGCTGTTTTCCGCGTCCGCCGGGCGCGCCGAAGACGACCGCGCCGTCAATTACTTCAATCCGCGCCGCAGCTCTGCGGTGGCCGCCGGCATGCGCATCGATCAGATCGGCTGGCGTCGCTACGACGACGCCTTCCGGCAGCGGCTGGAGGTCACCGTCGGGCCGACCTATCAGTCCGGCTTTGGCAGCCAGTGGGTGCCCAGCGCGGCCTACCGGCACCTGTGGTCGCTTGGCGACGGCAGTGCGCTGAGCTACGGCGTGAGCTGGTCGCGCCCGGTCTACGACGGACAGCGCGAACAACAACTTGGATTCGACCTGGATTTCCGATGGGGAGGTACGCCTTGATCCGCCTGCCGCTGTTGCTGGTCGCCTTGCTGCTGATGACGTTCGCATCGTCCGCACATGCAGGCCTGCTGGTACTCAGCTACCACGATGTTCGCGACGACGTCGCCGCCAAGGGCGACCCGGATCGCTATGCGGTGTCCACCAGCAACTTCGCCGCGCATCTGGACTGGCTGCGCTCGCACGCCTACCACCCGGTGAGCGTGCAGCAGGTATTGGACGCACGTGCCGGCAAGCGTGCCCTGCCCTCCAGGCCAGTGTTGCTGACCTTCGACGACGGCTTACGCAGCGTCTACACACGTGTGTTCCCGCTATTGCAGGCCTATGGTTATCCCGCGCTGGTCGCCCCCGTTACCAGTTGGGTCGAATTGCCGGCCGGCCAGGTGGTGCCCTACGGCCATCGCGATTTCACCCACGATGATTTTGTCACCTGGGCGCAACTGCGCGAAATGCAGGACAGCGGCCTGATCGAAATCGGCTCGCATAGCGATGATCTGCACAAAGGTATTCCCGGCAATCCATTTGGCAATCAGACCCCGGCGGCGGTCACCCGTCGTTGGGAGGCGGGCAAAGGCTATGAGAGCGAAGCCGACTATCGCCAGCGCATCGAGACCGATCTGCGCCATAGCCGCGATGCCATCGTGGCGCAGCTGGGCAAACCGCCGCGTGCGATGGTGTGGCCGTATGCTGCCTACAATCGCGCCAGCAATGGCATTGCCGCGCAGTTGGGCATGACGCTCAGCTTCGACCTGGAAGGCCGCTCGCACGAAGCCGATATCGGCCAGCAAGGTCGCGACCGCGTGGACGGACAATCGCTGGCGAGCCTCGGGCGCCTGTTGTTGTTCAACAATCCCGACGTGCGCGATCTCGCCGGCGAACTGCGACGCGATCTGTCGCGCGATGGCCTGCGTGCGATCCAGATCGATCTGGACTACGTCTACGACCCGGACCCGGCGCAGCTGGAACGTAACCTCGACATCCTGGTTCAACGCGTCAAGGACATCGGCCCCAGCCATGTCTTTCTGCAGGCCTTTGCCGACCCGGATGGCGATGGCGCGGCCGATGCGCTGTATTTCCCCAACCGGCATCTGCCGATGCGCGCGGACCTGTTCGGGCGCGTGGCCTGGCAGCTGCGAACCCGCGCCGGTGTCCGCGTGTTCGCCTGGTTGCCGGTGCTCGGCTTCCATCTGCCCGACGCACAGCAGCAGGCGGCGCTGCAGATCCGAGCAAACGATCCGAAGGATGTGCCGCGTCTGGACCCGGGCAACCCGCGCACCCGCCAACTGGTGGCCGACGTCTACGAAGACCTGGCCGCCAATGCCTACTTCGAAGGCCTGCTGTTCCATGACGATGCCTACCTGCGCGATGACGAAGTGCCGGCCTACGGCGGCGGCGATCCGGCCAGGCGCACGCAGGCGCTGATCGGCTTCACGCAGCAGCTCAAGGTCGCCGCAGAACGTTGGCGCCCCAAGCTGGTCACGGTGCGCAACCTGTTCGCGCAGCCGGTACTGGAGCCGCACAGCGAAGCGTGGTTTGCGCAGCGCCTGGACGCGTTTGCGTCCGCCTACGACTACACCGCGCTGATGGCGATGCCGTACATGGAACAAGCCGACGATCCGCAGCTGTGGCTCACGCAGCTGGCGACACGTGTCGGTCAGCAACCACGCGGTTTCGACAAGACCATCTTCGAACTGCAAACCGTCGATTGGCGTACCGGCAAGCCGCTGCCTGACGGCGTGCTACTCGCACACGCCAAGCTGCTGCTGGCGGCCGGCGTGCGTCATCTGGCGTATTACCCCGATGATTTCATTGGCGGCCATCCGTCCCTGCCCGAAGCGCGCGAAGCCATCTCGGCCCGCCAATTCCCCTATATCGAGCGATGACCGATGACGACCAGCCTCTTACTGGCCGCCCTGTTCAACTTTGCGTTTTACTACCCGATCATCATGGCGTTTTTCTGGATGATCGGCGGTATCTACTACTACCTGCGGCGTGAACGCGGCACGCCAGGGCCATCCAAGCCGCCGCCGATGGCCAGCGAGCCGTTCGTATCGTTGCTGATGCCCTGCTACAACGAAGCCAAGCATGTTGCCGAAACCATCGAGGCGATGAGCGCGCAGCACTATGCAGACTTCGAGATCATCGCAATCAACGACGGCAGCACCGACCGCACTGCCGAGGTGCTCGACGACCTCACCCACCAGCATCCACGGTTGCGCGTGGTGCATCTGGAGCAGAACCACGGCAAGGCCAACGCACTGCGCGTCGGCACGCTGGCCGCACGCTCGGATTACCTGGTGTGCGTGGATGCCGATGCGATTCTCGACCCCAACGCAACCCGCTGGATGGTGGGTCACCTGATTTCCGGCCCACGCGTCGGCGGCGTCACCGGCAACCCGCGCGTGCGCAATCGCACCACGCTGATGGGCCGCATGCAGGTCGGCGAGTTTTCCGCGATCGTGGGCCTGATCAAGCGCGCCCAACGCGTGTACGGCCGCCTGTTCACCGTGTCCGGTGTGATCTGCGCGTTTCGTCGCTCGGCCCTGCACCACGTCGGCTTCTGGTCCGACAACATGGTCACCGAAGACATCGACATCTCCTGGCGCCTGCAGCTCGACGGCTGGGATATCCGTTACGAGCCCAACGCGCTGTGCTGGATCCTGATGCCCGAGACCTTCCGCGGCCTGTGGATGCAGCGCCTGCGCTGGGCGCGCGGTGGCGTGGAGGTATTGCTGAGCCATGGTCGACGCGCGTTGGCGTGGCGTAGCCGGCGCATGTGGGCGGTGCTGCTGGAATACGCGCTGAGCCTGATCTGGGCCTATGTGATGTTGTTCATCATCGTGCTGTGGGTACTCGGCAAGTTCATCGCGATGCCGCCGGCGTTGTATGTCGACACCATCCTGCCGCGCTGGCATGGCCTGGTGCTGGCAGTGGTCTGCCTGCTGCAGTTCGGCACCAGCCTGATCATCGAACGTCGCTACGAAAAAGGCCTGGCACGCCAGTTCTTCTGGGTGATCTGGTACCCCGCTGCCTTCTGGATGATCGGCATGCTCACTGCCGTCATCGCCTTCCCCCGCGCTCTCATCGCACGCCGCAACCAACGCGCGCGATGGAAAAGCCCCGACCGAGGAATCCAATGACCCCGCCCATCATCAACCTGCCGCAACGCCTCGGCCGCTCGCGCCGGCTCGCCTACGGCGCCGCCACCGCCGGCGCCTGGATGGTCTATTTCTATCTCTGGGCACCGCTGGCCACGCTGATCGCCTGGTTCTTCGGCCTGCGCAGCGCGTACACCGAGCTCTACCTGCGACACAACGCCATCGACCCGTTCGCCCTCGGCGCACTGCCGGTGATCGCCCTGATGGCGGCCATCACCACCGTCGGCTGGGCCGAATACAACCGCCTGCGCTTCGCCAATGCCGACAAGCGCAAACGCCCACGCACCGTGGCCGAACTGGAAGTGGACCAGCGCCTGGGTGTCACCGAACAACTCGGCACCCTGCTCCGCCACAGCCGTATCTCATCGGTGGCGATGGACAAGTTCGCAAGGCCGGTGGGAGTGCGGGTGGTACGGCATCGGTGAGACGCGATGCTTGAGAGCTGCTGTAAGACAAAGTGGTCTGCTTGCACAAGCAGCCTTTGCTCACAGCGCTGGTCAGGCTCGAAACGTCGTGAGGCCGCTGCCATTGAGCCCACTGGCAAGCTTTTGAAAGCCGCTTCAAAGGTGGCCCCGGCCAGGGCGCGATGATGTCGCTCAACGCGCACCCGGGCCGGTCGCACTACCTGCTTCGGGAGGGCAGTAGTTGATCCCACCCATCCGGTGCTGTGGGGGTGCGGATCGGGATCTGACATGCCAGTTCAAAATGCTCGGCGCCATGTGCATAGGGCAGACCCAACCAGGCCTCACATGCAGGCAAGTCTGTCGGCAGATACCCGCTGGCAGGCAGCCATGTATCTCGCAACCAACCAAACGCGCGCATTTCCAGCGCCAACCCTCCCCGGATCACGACTTCAGCCACCTTCATCGCCGGAAATCGGAAGACGCCGATCTCACCGAGATGGCGCCCATGCGTGACCTCCACCGCGACGTCATATCGGCAATCCGCTGCAGACGCGAGACGAGGTTGATCCCAGAGATAGCCAAGCCACTGATGATGCTCGACGCCGGCGTCTCGTGCCCATGACAGCAAGCGCATCGCTGCCTCTTGCACGGAGCCCTCTTCAAACGGCCGATGCACCCGGATGTACTGGACAGTGCGTGCCGGAAGATCACGTAGCCTTATCGAAAATTCTTGCGTAGCGGCTGCAGCGCTGCTCCGGATACCCGATACACCTGCCAAGGTGTCATCCAGCGCTCGACGGCGGCCAGCCAGGCACGCATCGATATCCAGCTTCGTCGGCGAATCGCCAAAATGTTTTCTGAAATTTCTGGAAAAATCTGACAGCGACGAAAATCCTCGGCGTACCGCGATGTCGGTCAGTGGCTGACGAGGCATCTGGGAGACATCGCCTAGCGCACTTTCCAGACGACGGCGCAGCACGAAGGCGTGCGGTGTTTCGCCCATTACGGCGCGAAACAGGCGCTGGAGATGGAACGGCGACACGCAAGACGCTTCGGCGATCAGCGCCAGCGAAAGGTGCCCGGCAAGATTGACTTCGATGTAGTCCAGCGCACGGTTCACGCTCTGGACGGCAGTAAGGGGCACCGTTTCGCTGATCGGCATATGCGCAAGATCCGACAAATGGCTTCTGTGCCGATGTTATACCGTGGGCCTGTGGGTAATGCGCCTTCCATCGGGGCTTGCAGCATTGCCCGTTATTCAATCCACTGACTAGGCTCCCAAGGAATCAGGCATGCACGCAGTGACAGGGATCGGCGGGATCATCATCAAGTCCAAGGACGCACCGGCGTTGCGACAATGGTATGCAACGCAGTTGGGGATCGAGGTCCAAACATGGGGAGGCGCAGTGTTCGATACCGGCGCCAGTGCCGAAGGCGCTGAGAACCCGCTGGTGTGGGCAGTGCACGATGAAGCCAGTGCCCAGTTCGAAAACACCACCGCCCCATTCATTGTGAACTACCGGGTCGACGACCTGGAGTCACTGATTGCCAAGCTCAAAGCTGCGGGCTGCCAGGTATCAGACACCGTTGTGAAGTCGGAATTCGGCCTGTTCGCCTGGGTCATCGACCCCGATGGCAACAAAGCGGAGTTGTGGCAAGCGCTTTAAGCATCCGTTGATTCGTCTGCTGAAGAAATAGGCAGGATCCAAAGATCCTGACGATGCGATGGCAACTCGTGCCGACTCGCCTACGGCGCTGCGGCAGCCGGCACACGGAAGGTCTATTTCTACCTCTGGACAGCACTGGGGGCGCTGATCGCGTGGTTTTTTGGCCTGCTCAGTGCCCACGCCTAGCGATATCCGAAGCACGCACTGGAACCGTTCACGCTGGGCCCTGTTGCTGACCGCCTTGATGGGCCCATCACCCCCGTTGTCTGTGCGGAATACGACCGCCGGCGCTTCGTTAATGCCGACCAGGGCGCTTGCACCCTGGTCGAACCCGACGTCGACCAGCGCCTGCCTGCCACCGAACAACTCGGCACCCTGCTCCGCCACAGCCGCATCTCATGGGTGCCGATGGACAAGTCTGCACGGCCGGTGGGGGTGCGGGGGGTGAGGCATCGGTGAGAAAGTTAGCGGTGCGCAAAGACAAACGAACTGGGGCCCGTCTTGCGCAGGCAGGCCTCGGCTCCCAAGCACTGGTCTGGTCAGGAAGGTATCGGAACGCCCTCACCGGTGACGCCCCGGATCTTGGCAATAACACGCTCAGCGTGTTCTCTCGCCTCCCGTTCATTGCGAAACTTGAAGCCACGCAGCCAAAGCATATGACGTGCCCGGCCTTCAAGGCGCCTGCTCAAAATGCCGGCCACGGGCTTGCCCTTTTCATCCGTCTCCACATGGGCGGAAACTGTCCATCCATCAATTTCGCGCATGGGCATATCCATCTTTCCTTAGACGCAGCGGAGCCTGCTTGGCCGCACCGCAGCAAGTCAAGTAACGAGCGGTGCGCTAACTCGCTCGTTAGCCTCTGCGAGGCGCAAGTGCCTACCTCCGCTGGCACCAGGGCGGCGTACCTCACCGCATCTGCCTCGGCCGCCTCGGCGCTCATGAGGCTGAAGAAATACCAGCAGCGAAAGAAGCTGAGCTGACGCATGGCGTACGCATCCTTGCGCGCCTGCCAGTGGTGAGCGTCTACCTTGAGTAGTACGTGGATTGGTACGCGGCCCGGTATCCGACCACAGCAGGCAAGGCGCGAAGGGAATTGAAGCGCTCCATCGCCAACTTCGGCCAAGCGACCGCGCTTGTGGCAACTGTGGCAGTCGGCTGTGGATATGTCTCTAAATCTGACAAGACCCGAAAAGAAAATCGGCGCTAATTCGTTGATTCCTGGTGACCCCGGCCCGATTCGAACGGGCGACCTTCCCCTTAGGAGGGGGACGCTCTATCCAGCTGAGCTACGGGGCCAAGGGCGGCATTGTCGCATGTTCAGCCAGCTTGCCAAGCCGGCCGGGGGTGGGTGGAGCCTGCTAAAATCGGCGGCTACCCGTGTCGCTGCCGGCCTTAGGCGCTGCGCGACCGCCACTGTTTCCAGGAGATTCCATGTCCGCTGACCTGCTCAAGGCGCTCGACCTCGCCGCGTCCAATTCCGGTACCTATCTCGGCGAGGCGACCTGGTCGCAGGCCACCGGTGCCGGGGTGCTGCAGCCGCTCAATCCGACCACCAACGCGGTGATCGCCGATGTGCAGGCGACCACGCCGGAGGATTACGAACTGATCATCGCGCGCGCGCAGGCGGCCTTCAAGGTATGGCGGACCACGCCCGCGCCGCGTCGTGGCGAAGCCGTTCGCCTGTGTGGCGAAGCGCTGCGCACGCACAAGGATGCGCTCGGTTCGCTGGTGGCCCTGGAAATGGGCAAGAGCAAGCCCGAGGGCGATGGCGAAGTGCAGGAGATGATCGACATCGCCGACTTTGCCGTGGGCCAGAGCCGCATGCTCTATGGCTACACCATGCATTCCGAACGTCCCGGCCATCGCATGTACGAGCAGTACCAGCCGCTGGGCCTGGTCGGCATCATCAGCGCCTTCAACTTCCCGGTGGCGGTGTGGGCGTGGAATGCCTTTTTGGCAGCGATTTGCGGCGATATCTGCCTCTGGAAGCCGTCCAACAAGACGCCGCTGACGGCCATCGCCACGATGAAGATCTGCAATGCCGCGCTCAAGGATGCCGGCTTCCCGGACATCTTCTTCCTGATCAACGATGCCGGCACCTCCCTGTCGGAAAAGCTGGTCGAAGACGGCCGCGTGCCGCTGATCAGCTTCACCGGCTCGACCCAGATCGGCCGCGTGGTGGCCGAAAAGGTCGCCCATCGCCTGGGCCGCTGCCTGCTGGAACTGGGGGGCAACAACGCCATCATCCTGGACGAGACCGCCGACCTGAAGCTGGCCATCCCGGGCATCGTGTTCGGTGCGGTCGGCACCGCCGGGCAGCGCTGCACCACCACGCGCCGCCTGATTGTGCACGCGTCGATCTACGACAACGTGCTGGCCACGCTGGTCAAGGCGTACAAGCAGCTCGACAGCAAGATCGGCGACCCGACCGATCCGGCCAACCTGATGGGCCCGCTCAACAGCCGCGGCGCGGTGGAGCAGTTCCTGGCCTCGATCGCCCAGGCCAAGGCCGCTGGCGGCACGGTGGAGGTGGGCGGCACCGCGATCGATCGCCCCGGCAACTTCGTGCTGCCGGCCATCGTCACCGGGCTGCAGAACAGCGACGCAGTGGTGCAGCACGAAACCTTCGCCCCCATCCTGTACGTGATGAAATACAGCACGCTGGATGAGGCGATCGAGCTGCAGAACGGCGTGCCGCAGGGCCTGTCGTCGTCGATCTTCACCCAGAACCTGAAGGCGGCCGAGAAGTTCCTGTCGGCGGCCGGCAGCGACTGCGGCATCGCCAACGTCAACATCGGCACCTCCGGCGCGGAGATCGGCGGCGCGTTCGGCGGCGAGAAGGAAACCGGCGGTGGCCGCGAATCCGGCTCGGACGCGTGGAAGGTCTATATGCGCCGCCAGACCAACACCATCAACTACTCCGACTCGCTGCCGCTGGCGCAGGGCATCAAGTTCGATCTGTGATCGATGGCATCGTAGCGCGCCCGGCCATGGCCGGCGCGCTGCAGCTGTCGCATGCCCTCGCTGCGGCCGGCCTGCAACAACGACGGACACGCGCGGCAGATGCCATCCCGCAGCGATTGACAGCGGTCCGCTGACATTTCGGCCGGGACCGGCAACCCATCGGCAAGGTGTCGCGTCGCCAGGCAATCAGGCAGTTGAGGCAAGCCTTCAGGCCCCCTTCCCGGCCGTCAATGACCGGAGGATCGCGTTTTGCGCCCCAGACGGCACGCCATTCGCACGGCCGCTCTGGGATAATCGCCTCACGCCAGCCTCTGCTGCCGCCAATCTCCAGGAGTTCATGATGAACGTTGTCGTTCGACAAACCAGCGCCATGGCCATCGTCAGCCTGGTCGCAGGCATTCTCGGCTGGACGCTGATTCCTTTCATCGGCAGCGTGTGCGCCATCATCACCGGCCACCTGGCGCGCGCGGAAATCCGCCGCAACCCGCAGGGGCTGGAAGGCGACGGCCTGGCGATCGGCGGGCTGATCCTGGGCTGGCTGGCGGTGGCCCTGTGGGTGCTGGGCATTGCGGTCTTCATCCTGTTTTTTGGCGGTATGGCGTGGCTGGCGGCCGCAAACAGTTGAGCATGGCCGCGCCCTCCTCGGCCCAACGCTTCAACGACCGTGTGGCGGCCTATGTGCGCTACCGGCCCAGCTATCCGCCGCAGTTGCTGCGCTGGTTGCATGACGAACTTGGCATCACGCCGGCGACTGCGGTGGCCGATATCGGCGCCGGCACCGGCATTTCCAGCCGGCTGTTTCTGGAGGCCGGTTATGCGGTCACGGCGGTGGAACCCAACCCGGCGATGCGCGAAGCCGCGCAGCAGTGGCTGGCGGGATTTACCAAGTTCCAGGCCGTCGATGGCACCGCCGAAGCCACCGGGCTGGCCGATGCCAGCATGGGCCTGGTGTCTGCCGCGCAGGCCTTCCACTGGTTCGACACCCAGGCCATCCGTGCCGAGTGGGCGCGCGTGCTGCGTCCCGACGGGCTGGCGGTGATCTACTGGAACTCGCGCGAGCTGGACACCACCGCGTTCCTGCGCGGCTACGAGCAATTGCTGCTGGACTACGGCACCGACTATTCGGCCGTGGCCGAGCGCTACCAGGACGATGCGACCATGCAGGCCTGGTTCGGCGACGGGTTCCGCGCGATGGCGCGCTTTCCCAATGTGCAGCGGCTGGATTTCGATGCACTACGCGGCCGCCTGCTGTCGTCGTCGTACGCACCGCTCGCACACGACCCACGCCACGCACCGATGCTCGCCGCGCTGCGCACGCTGTTCGATGCGCACGCACAGGACGGACAGATCGACTTCCAATACCAGACCCGCGTCTTCGCCGGGAAATTGAACTGACATCCATGTATTCGCTTGCCCGTCCCCTGCTGTTCACCCTCGATGCCGAGCGCGCGCATGCGCTGGCGTTGCGCTCCATCGACACCGCCTACCGCACCGGCACCACGTCGCTGCTGGCCAAGCGCCCGGTCCCGCTGCCGACGCCGGCATTCGGCTTGATGTTCCCCAATCCGGTCGGCCTTGGCGCAGGCCTGGACAAGAACGGCGAGCACATCGATGCGCTGCTGGCACTGGGCTTCGGCTTCGTCGAGATCGGCACGGTGACGCCGCGGCCGCAGGAAGGCAATCCCAAGCCGCGCATGTTCCGCCTGCCGGAGTATCAGGCGGTGATCAACCGCATGGGCTTCAACAACCTGGGCGTGGATGCGCTGGTGGCCAACGTGCAACGCGCGCGTCGTCGCGGCGGCCTGCTCGGCATCAACATCGGCAAGAACAAGGACACGCCCAACGAGGAAGCGACCAGCGACTACCGCTATTGCATGGAGCGCGTGTATCCGCTCGCCGACTACATCACCGTCAACATTTCCTCGCCCAATACCGCCGGTTTACGCGAACTGCAGGAAGAACAGGCGCTGCGTCGGCTGATCGCCGATCTGCGCGAAACCCAGGAAGCGCTTGCCGCGCAGCATGGCAAGCGCGTGCCGATGCTGGTGAAGGTGGCGCCGGATCTCAACGACCGCGACATCGACGCGGCCGCGCGCGTGCTGGCCGATCTGGCGGTGGATGGCGTGATCGCCACCAACACCACGGTCACGCGCACCTTGATCGCCAATCATCCGCTGGCTGCCGAGGCCGGCGGCTTGTCGGGCGCGCCGCTGCTGGGGCAATCCACGCTGGTGTTGCGCCGCTTGCGCGCACGTCTGCCCGAGTCGATCCCGTTGATCGGCGTGGGCGGCATCGGCTCCGGCGCCGACGCCGTGGCCAAGATGGCGGCCGGCGCGAGCCTGGTGCAGTGCTATAGCGGCCTGGTGTATCGCGGGCCGCCGTTGATCGGCGAGTGCGTGGACGCGATCCGTCGCCGCCGCGAAGCGCCCAGCGGTGGCGCGGTCTCGCCGCTATGAGCGATGCGGTGCAGACCGGCTGGCACTTGAGCGCGCATGCGCCACTGCGTGCGCTCAACACGTTCCATGTCGAAGCGACGGCGCGCTGGTTGCTCGGCATCCACACGCCCGAGGCATTGCCGCAGGCGCTGGCCGCGCCCGAGATCGCCGGGCTTGCATTGCTGGTGCTGGGCAGCGGCAGCAATGTGCTGTTGGCCGGCGACCCGCAAGGGTGCGTGCTGTGTTTCGAAAACCGCGATATCGCCATCATTGCGCACCACGCCGACCACGCCATCGTGCGCGCCGGGGCGGGTGTGAACTGGCATGCGCTGGTGCTGTATTCGCTGCAGCAGGGTTTGTCGGGCCTGGAAAATCTGGCGCTGATCCCCGGTACCGTCGGTGCCAGCCCGATCCAGAACATCGGTGCCTACGGCGCGCAGGTGGGCGACTTCATCCACGCGGTGGAGGCCTTCGATCGGCTTGGCCAGCAGTTTGTGCGGCTGACGGCGCCCGAGTGCGCCTTCGCCTACCGCGACAGCGTATTCAAGCAGCAACCCGAGCGTTATCTGATTGTGGCGGTGGAATTCAATCTGCCGCTGTTGCACGAACTGCGGCTGGATTACGCTGGTATTCGCGAGGAATTGGCCCACATGGGCGCCGAACTGGCGGGGGCCGCCGACGTGGCGCAGGCGGTGATCAACATCCGTCGACGCAAGCTGCCTGACCCGGATGTGCTCGGCAATGCAGGCAGTTTTTTCAAGAACCCGCTGTTGCCGAGCGAACAGATCGCCGCGTTGCAGGCCAGCTTCGCCGACATGCCGGTGTATCCCGGCGAGCAGCCAGGCCAGGGCAAGTTGTCGGCCGCGTGGTTGATCGAGCAATGCGGCTGGAAAGGCCAGCGCGAGGGCGATGCCGGCGTGTCTCCCGATCATGCCCTGGTGCTGGTCAACTACGGCACTGCCAGCGGCGCGCAGTTGCTGGAGTTTGCCAGGCGTATCGCCGAATCGGTGCGCGAGCGCTATTCGGTCATCCTGGAGCCGGAACCGCGCATCATCGGAGCGCATTGGTGACTGCAGCGCAGGTCTCGCGTCGTGCGGCGCTGTGGATGCTCACCAGTACCTTTGCCTTCGGCCTGATGGCCATCACCATCCGGCTGGCGTCGAGCAACATTGCCACCACCGAGATTGCATTCTTTCGTAACGCATTCGGGTTGCTGGCGCTACTCCCGCTGATCCTGCGGCCGGGCAAGGCGCTGCCACGGACGCGGCAATTGCCGCAGTATCTGGCGCGCACGCTGATCGGGCTGGCGTCGATGCTGTGCGGCTTCTGGGCGATCGGTCACCTGCCCTTGTCGCAGGCGATTTCGCTGTCCTATTCCACGCCCTTGTTCGTCACCGTGCTGGCGGTGGTGTGGTTGCATGAGCAGGTCCGTCTGCGCCGCTGGCTGGCGGTGGCGGCAGGCTTCATCGGCGTGCTGGTGATCCTGCGACCGGGATCGTCCACCTTCACGCCCGGGCTGCTGATCGCCTTGCTGGCCGCCGTCATCAGCGCCGTCGTCGCGATCCAGATCAAGCAGCTGTCGCGCAGCGACGACTCCGACACCGTGGTGTTCTATACCTATGTCTTCTGGGTGCCGATGTCGCTGATTCCGGCCCTGTTCCAGTGGACCTGGCCGCAAGGCATCGACTGGCTGTGGCTGCTGGCGACCGGCGTCTTCGGGACCGCGGGGCAGTTGTTCTGGACACGCGCACTCAAGCTGGGCGAAGTCTCCGCGCTGCAGCCGATCAGCTTCATGCAACTGCCGCTGGTGGCATTGCTGGGCTGGTGGCTGTTCGGCGAGGCGATCGAACGCCACACCCTGATCGGCGCGGCCATCATCATCGGCGCCAATGTCTATATCGCCCATCGCGAAACCGTGCTGGCGCGCCGCGCTGCCACGCATGCGCCAGTGGAGGGGGCAAAGCCGGGCGAGTGACGCAGCAGCGGTGACGCAATACATCTGGGTGTAACGCGCGTCGCCACATGCTTCACCACGCGTACCACAACTGCAGCGTTAGCGTTTTCGCGCACTGAGCGTTCGTCGGCGGCCTCTCCGTCACTGGGGACATGCCACCGAGATCGTATGCGACCATGCAGGCGAACCCGCTTGCACCAGGACACTGCACGTGAAAACCATCGGGATGATCGGCGGCATGAGCTGGGAGTCCACCCTGCCCTACTACCGCCATATCAATCAGGCCATCCGCCGCGAACGTGGCGGGCTGCATTCGGCCCGACTGTTGCTGTACAGCGTCGACTTCCACGATATCGAGCGCCTGCAGCACGCCGGCGACTGGGAAGGCGCCGGTCGCGAGATGGCGGCCGCCGCGCGTTCGCTGCACGCCGGCGGCGCGGACTTCATCGTGCTGTGCACCAACACCATGCATTGCGTCGCCGATGCAATCACCACCGCAACGCCACTGCCCTTGCTGCACATCGCCGATGCCACCGCCGAGGCCTTGCTCGCGGCTGGCATCGCCCGGGTTGGCCTGCTCGGCACGCGCTTCACCATGGAGCAGCCCTTCTATCGCCAGCGGCTGGAGGCACGTGGACTGACGGTGGTCATACCGCCTTCCGATGCGCGCGCGGAACTGCATCGGGTGATTTACCAGGAGCTGTGCCAGGGCGTGATCGATGCAGGATCGCGCCACTCGTTTCGTCAGGTCATGGCCGAACTCGAACAGCAAGGCGCGCAGGCGATCGTCCTGGGTTGCACGGAAATTTCCTTGCTGGTGGATGCCGGCGACTCGGCGCTACCGCTGTTCGATACCATCGTGCTGCATGCCGAAGCAGCGGCGTTGGCCAGCCTGCGCGCCTGATACGCCACCACGGGCGCAGACACGACGCGTTTACCGAAGTCCCATACGTGCCATCCAGCGCCAGCAGGCAAGCCGCAGCTGCTGGCGCGCTAGCATGATGCCCGCACTGGCGACTGCTGCACACGCGCCTGCGCGCCACCACCCGCCACAGGATGTCACGCCTTGAAGACCCATCCGCCCACAGGCATTGCACCGAGGGCGCAGCTCAATCGCGACGACTACAAGACGCTGGCCTTGTCCGCGCTGGGCGGCGCGCTGGAACTGTACGACTTCATCATCTTCATCTTTTTCGCCGCAGTGCTGGGCGAGTTGTTCTTCCCTCCCGGCATCCCCGACTGGATGCGCCAGCTGCAGACCTTCGGCATCTTTGCCGCCGGTTACCTGGTGCGTCCGCTGGGCGGCATGGTGATGGCCCATTTCGGCGACCTGGTCGGTCGCAAGCGCATGTTCGGCTTGAGCCTGCTGCTGATGGCGCTGCCGACGCTGTGCATCGGCTTGCTGCCCACCTACGCGCAGATCGGCATTGCGGCGCCGCTGCTGTTGCTGGGCGCGCGCCTGCTGCAGGGCGCCGCCATCGGCGGCGAGGTGCCCAGCGCCTGGGTATTCGTCGCCGAGCACGTGCCGCCGCAGCGCACCGGGCTTGCCTGCGGCACCCTGACCGCGGGCCTGGCCGGTGGCGTGTTGCTCGGTTCGCTGGGTGCCGGCGCCCTCAACCGCCACTTCACCCCTGCCGAGATCGCCGACTATGCCTGGCGCCTGCCATTTCTGGCAGGCGGCGTGTTCGGGCTGGTGTCGGTCTACTTGCGCCGCTGGCTGCACGAGACGCCGGTGTTCGCAGAACTGGTCGCCATGCGTGCGCTGGCGCGCGAAACTCCGCTCAAGCTGGTGCTGCGCGATCATCGCACCGGCGTCCTGCTGTCGCTGGCACTGACCTGGATGGTGGCCGGTGGCGTGCTGGTGGTGTCGTTGATGACACCGGGCCTGTTGCAGAGCAGTTACCACTACCCGGCCGCAGTGGCGCTACAGGCCAACAGCCTGGCCATCGTGCTGCAGGCTGCCGGGTCGGTGGTGGCCGGTGCGTTGGCCGACCGCCATGGCAATGGCCGCGTGCTGCTCATCGGCAGCGTCCTGCTGGGTGTAGCGGCATGGGCGTTCTACCGCTTGGCCGGCGATCCACAGCTGGTGTTTCCGCTCTACGCGCTGCTGGGCGCCGCACTGGGCGTGCTGGGGGTGATTCCGCGCATCATGGTCGAGGCGTTCCCACCCGAAGTGAGCCTGTCCGGCGTGTCGTTCGCCTACAACCTGGGCTATGCCGTGTTCGGCGGCCTTACCCCACTGGTGGTGGTGATGTTGCTCAAACAGCACCCGATGGGGCCGGGGTACTACGTGATCCTGCTGGCAGTGATTGGCAGCGTGGTCGGGCTGCGGTTGTCGCGCCAGGGGCGTACCGGTCGTTCCTGAGTGCAAGGCGGCAGTGGCCGCTGCAATCGGGACATTTCAGGCCCCCTGTGTGCAGACGCGCGGCCTGTCCACAACGCTCAGCCATGTAGTCCATCGAATCCGGGCAGCAGCACCACGCTTTCGTGCGTATTGGGGTCGGTTCGGGCCACCAGAACCACGGCCGCTTCCACGCCGTCGTTATAAGGCTGATGCGGCATGCCGGCCGGGATATACAGAAAATCGCCCGGCTGCACCACGTCATGATGCTCCAGGGCTGGGCCGTGCCAGACCTTGGACACTCCCGTCAGCGCGTAGATGGCGGTTTCATGCGATGCATGCAGATGCGGCTTGGCGCGCCCGCCCGGCGCGATCGTCACAACCTGCAGGCTAAGACCGGTCGCGCCGGTACTTTGCGCGGAGATCCCCATCGCGTAATGCACGCCTTGCGCCGCCAGTGCGCTTGCGCTTGCGCTGGCACGCAGCACGCGACATTTCTTCACGTCGGAGTCGTTCGGTAAGACGTCTTGCACGCGCAGATCCTCCAAAGAGCGTGTACTGGTGCGCCGACGCGGACAGACATCACGGCATCAGCGTCCCTAGCAGGCAACGCTGCGTCGCGGCGCCGAGCACCTTGCAGACCGAGGACAATAGTTGCGCGCTTACGCCAGCCTGGACAGAAACACGAAACCTCTTCCGGCGATACGAAAGCGCCGGCGCAACCACTGCACCGGCAAGCACGGACGCGTACGACACATCCGCATCGCTGCGCCACGCTGCGTCGCCGCGCTTGCGGCCACTACGTTGCGGCCGGGATCGCCGTGCACTCAGGCAGTCGTGCGATGACGATGCCAGTGTGGACGCCGCGTGCCGCGGAACATCACCAGATACAGCCCCACCACCCACACCAATGCCGCCGACCAACCGCCGAGGATGTCGGAGGGGTAATGCACGCCCAGGTAGATTCGCGACACGCCGACCAGCACCGCGAACAGGCTGGCGGCGATAGTCACCGGCCAGCGCCAGCGCGTGTTCCAGGCCAGCGCAACCACCACTGCGGCGAGCGTCATCGAGCCCATCGCGTGCCCGCTGGGAAAACTGAAGGTGCTTTCCGGTGCGATCGACTCCCACAGGCTGGGCCGGTCGCGTTGAAAGAACTGCTTGGCACCCATGTTCAACAACGCCGAACCGCCGAAGCCCAGCGCTGCAAAGGTGCCCTCGCGCCAGCGCCGTAACCCCAGCAGCACCAGCACGATCGCGATATCCATCGGGATCACGCCGTACTGGTAGCCCACCTTGGAGATCACCCCGAAAAACGTATCCAGCCCGGGCGTGGCGATGCTGCGCATGCTCCACAGCAACGGTTCGTCGAAGTAGAAATTTTCCAGTTCGTGGACTTCGTCTGCCAGGTCCACGAACAAGCCCAGCGGCAACAGCACGCCGGCGAACAGCAGCGCCATGCGCCATGCATTGTTGCGTAACCACGCGCTGAAGCCGGCCGGCGATTCAGCCGGCGCGGCGGACATAGGTGCGTTCGACGTACTGATCGATCAGATCGATGAATTCGTAGGCGATGTTTTCGCCACGCAGGGTGACGCTTTTTTCGCCATCGATGAACACCGGTGCCGACGGCGCTTCGCCCGTACCCGGCAGCGAGATGCCGATATTGGCGTGGCGCGATTCGCCCGGGCCGTTGACCACGCAGCCCATCACCGCCAGGGTCATGTTCTCGGCGCCGGGGTTGGAAATCTTCCACTCCGGCATCTTGGCGCGCACGTGGTTCTGCACCACGCCGGCCAGTTCCTGGAAGAACTCGGAGGTGGTGCGGCCGCACCCCGGGCAGGCGGTGACCATCGGGGTGAACGCGCGTTGGCCGGTGGTCTGCAGCAGCTCCTGCGCCACCACCACTTCCTGGGTGCGCGACTGGCCGGGCTCGGGCGTCAGCGAGATGCGGATGGTGTCGCCGATTCCCTCCTGCAGCAGCACGCTCAACGCCGCCGCCGAGGCCACGATGCCCTTGCTGCCGATGCCGGCTTCGGTCAGGCCCAGGTGCAACGCGAAATCGCAGCGTGCGGCCATGTCGCGATAGACCGCGATCAGCTCCTGCACGCCGGACACCTTGGCCGACAGGATGATGCGCTCGCGCGGCAAGCCCAGTTCCACCGCACGCTCGGCCGAATCCACTGCCGAGCGGATCAGCGCCTCGCGCAAGACGCGGCCGGCGTCCCACGGCGTGTCGCGCCTGGAATTCTCGTCCATCAGCTGCGCGGCCAGCGACTGGTCCAGCGAGCCCCAATTGGCACCGATGCGCACCGGCTTGTCGTACTTGATCGCGAACTCGATCAGCTGCGCGAACTGCAGGTCCTTCTTCTTGCCGAAGCCGACATTGCCCGGATTGATGCGGTACTTGGCCAGCGCTTCGGCGCAGGCCGGCTCGGCGGCGAGCAGTTGGTGACCGTTGTAATGGAAGTCGCCGATCAACGGCACCTCGACCCCCATCATGCGCAGCTTGTCGACGATGCGCGGGATGGCGGCGGCGGACTCGGCGTTGTTGACGGTCAGGCGCACCATCTCCGAGCCGGCGCGCCACAACTCGGCCACCTGCTTGACGCTGCCGGCGATGTCGGCGGTGTCGGTATTGGTCATCGACTGGACCACCACCGGGTGGCCGCCGCCCACGATCACGCTGCCGATCTTGACGGCCTGGGTGATGCGGCGCGGCCAGGCGGTGGCGTCGGCGGGGGGGGTTGGGCGAGTCACGGCGTCGTACATGCCGCTATTTTAGCCTGTCCGTCGTCCGCTCACAGCTGAAGCGTCGTGCGGGCCGCCATCCGGGCCGATGCGACGGTTTGTCGCAGGCCACCACCTCCGTGAGCGCATAGGATTGCCGTGATGAATAGCTCCGACGCCTCCTTCCTGCGGACCCTGTGCAGCCTGCGCTGGCTCGCCACCGCCGGCCAGGCCGCCACCATCCTGGTCGCCTCCGGCCTGATGGGGTTGCACCTGCCGCAACAACCGCTGTGGGCCGGCGTCGCCGCGCTGGCGACGTTCAACCTGTATGCGCAGCTGCGCGTGGCGCATCGCGGGGCGGTCAGCCCGGCCACCGAGTTCGGCCACATCCTGGTCGATGTGACGGTGCTGACCTGGATGGTGGGCTGGAGCGGCGGCATCGCCAACCCGTTCGGCTCGCTGTTCCTGGTGCTGATCGCGCTGGCCGCGCTGGCCCTGCCGCTGAGCTGGGCGATGGCCGTGGCAGCATCGTGCGTGGCCGGCTATGTCATCAGCGCCGCGTTCGGCCTGCCGCTGCCCTACGGCAGCTTCGATCCGCTGAGCCTGCACATGTGGGGCATGGCGGCCAATTTCCTGCTGTCCACGGTGGTGGTGCTGGCCTTCGCCACCCGGCTGGCGTTGTCGATGCGCGAACGCGAGCGCGAAATCTCCACCCTGCGCGAGCGCTTTGCGCGTAACGAAGGCATCGTGGCATTGGCCACCCATGCAGCGTCGGTGGCGCACGAACTCAATACTCCGCTGGCCACGATGACCCTGCTGGTCGACGACATTGCCGACCAGTGCGACCAGAACGAGCTGCGCGAAGACCTGGACACGCTGCGCGAGCTGCTGGTGCAGTGCCACGAGCGCGTGCTGGCGCTGGCGCAGCCTGCCGACAACGGCCATCTGAGCCGAGAAGTGGCGGTGCAGGAAGTGCTGGAGCAATGGCGGCTGGTACGCCCCACCATCGAGCTGCGCCGCAACGAGGACGCACCGATGCGGCTGATGCTGCAGCCGGGCGTCAGCCATCTGTTGATGGTGCTGCTCAACAATGCCGCCGATGCCGGCGAACGCGCCGGGCGCCCGCAGATCGATCTGACCTTGCGGGTGGAGGACGAGCACCTCAGCGGCGAGGTGCGCGATTACGGGCCCGGCTTCGACACCGCGCAAGCCATGCTGCCGGGCACCTTGTTCAACAGCGGCAAGCATGACGGCATGGGCGTTGGCCTTGCGTTGTCGCATGCCACCGTCGAGCGCCTGCAGGGCGAGTTGTGGATGCTGCCCGCCGAAGGCAGCGGCGCCCGCGTCGGTTTCCGCCTGCCGCTTTCCGAACACGAGGCCCTGGCATGACAAGCACCCCGATCCGCACTGGCCTGTTGGTCGACGACGACACCTTGTACCTGCGCACCCTGCAACGCAGCCTGGCGCGGCGCGGCGTGGAAACGCTGACCGCCACCGATGCCGCCAGCGCGCTATCGACCGCGCGCAGCGCACTGCCGGACTTTGCCCTGATCGACCTCAAGCTCGGCCACGATTCCGGCCTGAGCCTGATCCAGCCGCTACGCGAGATCCGCGCGGACATGCGCATCCTGCTGGTGACCGGCTACGCGAGCATCGCCACCGCGGTGGAAGCGATCAAACTCGGTGCCGACGACTACCTGCCCAAGCCCGCCAACATCCCCACCATCATGCGGGCGCTGGGCGAAGAAGACGACGACCTGCCCGAGCCGGACGAAGAAGAAACCGCGCAGGAAATGATGACACCGCTCAGCCGTCTGCAGTGGGAACACATCCAGCAGGCGCTGCACGAAACCGGCGGCAACGTCTCCGCTGCCGCGCGCCTGCTGGGCATGCATCGGCGTTCGCTGCAGCGCAAGCTGACCAAACGGCCCAGCCCGGGACCGTTGCGCGAACCCGGGCGCTGATGGCGCCAGGGCTCGCGCGCAGGCATGCGCCTGGGCGGCCTAGCGCCGCCTTGGCGCGAAGATGCTCGCCCTGCGCGAGGTGGCACGGATGCCGTCGGGCCCTTGGATCAGCGTGCGGCCCCAGCTGCTGAGACGGGTCGGGTCCCAGCCCAGCACGATGTCCAGCGATTGGGTGCTGCTGTCGTTGCCCGACCACGACCACCCCATGTAGCCGACGTTGTACTCGCGCGCACGGCGCATGATCGCCGCTTCGTCGACCTGCGCACCGCGATGGTCGGCGCCGAATTCGCCAACCACCAGGGCCAGCCCGTTGCTGCGAAACGCACGCAGATAGCTGTCCACTGCGGCATCGTTGCTGAACACTTCGTACATGTGCACGCTGAAAACCACATTGCGGCGGCTGTCGCGCGCCAGCAACGCCGCAGCGTTGTCGCGCATGTAGAACTGCCAGTCCTGGCCCCAGTTGGGCGCGTCCACCATCAACGCGTGGGTGAGGCCGGCATTGCGCAGCGTGGCGATCGCACGCGCGTGGCCGTTGACCCATTCGCTGGCGCTCAACTGGTTGCCGAACGGTTCGTTGCCGATATTGATGATGACGTAATCCTCCTGGCCCACCAGCGCGCCGCGCACGCTGGTCCAGTAGGTGGCGGCATTTGCCAGGGTGCCTGCGGCGCCGTCTTCGGCGTAGCCGGTGGTGTCGTGCACTTCCAGTACGGCGATCAAGCCCAACGCCTTGCAGCGCGCGATGATGCGCGCCACCTCCGCCTCGGGCGTGCGGTTCCAGCGGTGGCCGGTACTCAGCACCACGCGCACGCTGTTGGCCCCGGTGGCGGCAATCTGTGCCAGCGCCGCGTCGGTACGATCGGCAAACCAGGCATGCGGCAGATTGATGCCACGCAAGACCAGCGTGTTGCCGTTGCTCTCTCGCAGCTGCGTACCGGACACGGACAGGCCGGCATGCGCAGCCGAGGCCAGCGCCAGGCCGGCGATCAGCAGCACTGCGCGCTGCACCAGACGAGTGAAGATCTTCATGATCGGCTCCAAAGAGTGGGTGGCGCGGGCGCACCTGCACGCAATCGCATGCCCGGCCCACGTGCGCCCACCGTGGCGATGGCGCGCGCGCGCGATCTGCGCCTGGTTCACAGATCAGGAAAAATTGCCGGATGCAGACCGAGCGCGCAGACCACGCGACTTCGCCCTGGTAACGTTAACTTCCGTGCATTCAAGCGTCCCGGGCTGCTCGTGGGACGCCGCGCTCAGCCTGACAGCGCAGCGTATCGGCGATGCGCGGCATCGCGCACTGCGGTGTTGCAGCGCGAAAACCGCAGCTGAGGTCTGCACTGCGTCGACGCCGCGCGGGACACACGTGTCACGCTGCAACATGCCATTGCGCTGCTGGCAGCTGAATAAGCGAGCACGGCCACGTCAAGTAGATGCGGCCGAGGCCGATAGAGCCACATGCAACAACTGCCCGCCTCCGACTTCAAAACGCCTCCCATGTCCGACGAAGTCACCCGTCTGGCCGTTCTACGCGGCCTGTGCCTGCTGGATTCGCCACCAGACCCGGTGTTCGACACCATCGCCGCGATGGCCGCACGCAGCCTGGGTGCGGAGATCGCACTGGTGTCGCTGGTGGACGAACACCGCCAGTGGTTCAAGGCGCGCGTGGGACTGGAGGCAGCGGAGACTCCGCGCGACCAGGCGTTCTGCGCGCATGCGATCCGCTCGGACGAGGTGATGGTGGTGCCGGATGCGCAACTGGACCCGCGCTTTTCCGACAACCCGTTGGTGCTGGGCCCACCCTTCATCCGCTTCTATGCAGGGGCGCCATTGCAACTGAAGGACGGCCACCGCATCGGCACGCTGTGCGTGATCGGCACCAGCCCACGCGAGGGCCTGGATGCGGAGGCGATGACGCAGCTGGAAGGACTGCGCGACCTGGCCGTGCTGCGGGTGGAGAACCTGCGCAGCACCACCTATCGCGATGGCACGACCGGCCTGCCCAACCGCTCGCGCTTTGGCGAAGATCTGGATACCTGGCTGGCCCGGCGCGATACCGCACCGGCCACCACGGCAGTGGCGGTGGACATCTGCGGCAGCGACTATTTCCGCGACATGGTCAAGGCGCTGGGCTGGGACTACGCCGATGGGTATGTGACCCTGGCGCAGCGTCGCCTTGCCGCGTATCTGCCCGCCAACACCCTGCTGTATCGGCTGGACCCGACCACCTTCGGCTTCCTCACCCAGGCCGAAACCCAGCGCCTGTCCAGCCTGTGCAACAAGGTGTCCAAGGCGTTTGCCGAGCCACTGGATCACCAGGGCATTCCGCATACCGCGGTGGCCTCGATCGGCGCGGTGTCGCTGCAGACCAGCTACGGCGCCGCCGACACCATCCGTTCGCTCACCACCGCCGTGGACATCGCCCGCGAGCGCGGCCTGGCCTGGAGCATGTACGAGCGCAAGCACGACGTGGCGCAGCGCAATACCTTTCGCCTGCTTGCCGCCCTGCCCGCCGCGCTGGACAGCGCCAGCCAGCTACGCCTGCACTACCAGCCGCGCGTGGACTTGAACGATCACCGCTGCGTGGCGGTGGAAGCACTGCTGCGCTGGCAGCATCCGATGATCGGCCCGGTGATGCCATCGGACTTTGTGCCGATGGCCGAAAAGACCGCGCTGATCAACCGCATCACTGCCTGGGTCATCGACAACGGCATCGCCCAGGCCGCGCGCTGGCAGCAACAGGGCCTGGACTTCAACCTGGCATTGAACGTGTCGGCGGCCGATCTGGACCGCCCCGGTTTTGCCGGCCTGTTGCGACGCGGGCTGGAACGTCACAAGCTCGACCCACGCCGGCTGGAAATCGAATTCACCGAAAGCGCGATGATCCGCCACCCCGATCACCTGGCCGAACAACTGGCCGATGTGGCCGCGCTGGGCGTGCATATCGCCATCGACGACTTCGGCACCGGCTACAGCAATTTCAGCTATCTCAAACAGCTGCCGGCCAGCTCGCTGAAGATCGATCAATCCTTCATCCGCTCGCTGCCGGACAACCGCACCGACCGCACCCTGGTGCCGGCGATGATCCAGCTTGGCCACAGCCTGGGTCAGCGCGTGGTGGCCGAAGGCATCGAATCGGCAGAAGCGTATGCGCAGTTGCGCGCCTGGGGCTGCGACGAAGGCCAGGGCTACTGGATCGCCAAACCGATGCCGGCCGCCGCACTGGAAACCTGGCTGCAGACGCCGTGGCACGCACAATTCGCTGCGCCGGCCAGGTTGCTGGCGGCAGGCCTGGCCGCAGCACGGGTGTAAGCACGATCACCGGATCGCCGGCACCGTCGCGCGCGGCCGCCAGTCGGCGGCCCGCCATGCAGGCCAGGTGACTGTCGCTGCTTGCCAGGTCATCGACGGACGCTCTAACGCAAGGCCTGGAGCAGACGACGGACGATACGTCGGCCGCTCCAGAGCACGCGCCTGGCTTACCAGAACACCGTGTACAGCACGATCAGGATCGCGATCACGCCAGCCGCGCCGAGCTTGAAGCCCAGCGTGGTGCCGTAGGCCACATCGTCGGTACGGATCAGGTCGCGTGCCTGGGTGGGTGCGGTCATCAGCGACACCACCACCGCCAGCACCAGCGCGGCCAGAAATACCACGCCGATGCGGTCCATGAACGGCAGTTCCGGCCAGGCGAATTTCAGCGCGAACGACAGCACCACCGAGCCGATCGCCGCGGTCAAGGCGCCTGCTTCATTGGCGCGCTTCCAGAACAGGCCCAGCATGAAGATGACCACCACGCCGGGCGTAAAGAAGCCGGTGAATTCCTGGATGAACTGGAAGCCCTGATCGAAGTTGCCCAACAACGGCCGCGCGGTGAGGATGCCGATCAGCACCGACGCCGCCGCCACGATCCGGCCCACGCGCACCAGCTGCTTCTGCTCGGTCTGCGGGCGGAACTTGGCGTAGAAATCCAGGGTGAAGATGGTCGCCACCGAATTGATCTTCGACGCCAGCGAGGCCACGATCGCGGCAACCAGCGCCGCAAACACCAGACCCAGGATGCCGGTCGGCAGCAGCTGCATCATGGTCGGATACGCCTGGTCGGGCTTGGCCAGATCCGGCGCCAGCACCACCGCGGCAATGCCTGGTACCACGATCACCAGCGGCATCAGCAGCTTCAGGAACGCCGCAAACACCATGCCCTTCTGCGCCTCGCCGATGTTCTTGGCGGCCAGCGCGCGCTGGATGATGTACTGGTTGAAGCCCCAGTAGCTGATGTTCATGACCCACAGGCCGCCCAGCAGCACGCTCAGGCCCGGCAGATCCTTGTAGAACGGGTTGTCCTTGGTCAGGATCATGTGGAAGTGCTCGGGGTGTGCGCTCCACAACTGCTTGAAGCCGGCCAGCACGCCGGCGCCATCGCCAATGCGCGCCAGGGTCAGCCCGGCCACCAGCAGGCCGCCCAGCACCAGCAGGGTGACCTGCACGATATCGGTCAGCGCCACCGCCTTCAGTCCGCCGTACAGCTGATAGACCAGCGCGAACACGCCGATCAATGCCAGCGCCAGGGTCTGGTCCATGCCGGTGACCTGGCTGACCGCGATCGACCCCAGCCACAGGATCGAGGTCAGGTTGACGAACACGTACAGCAGCAGCCAGAACACCGCCATCAGCGTGCGGATCCACTTGCCGTAACGCTGTTCCAGGAACTGCGGCATGGTGTAGATGCCGTTGCGCAGGAAGATCGGCAGGAAGAACTTGCCGACGATCAGTAGCGTCAGCGCCGCCATCCACTCGTAGGACGCGATCGCCAGACCGATTGCATAGCCGGAACCGGCCATGCCGATGATCTGTTCGGCCGAGATGTTCGCGGCGATCAGCGAAGCGCCGATCGCCCACCACGGCAGCGACTTGCTGGCCAGGAAGTAATCCTCGGCGCTCTTGCTGTGGCCTGCCTTCTCGCGCGACACCCACTGCGCGAGCACGAAGATGCCGGTCAGATAGACCAGCACAATCACGATATCCAACGTCGCCAAACCCACTGCACTCTCCTGTCTGGCTCTGGGGTATGCGCCGACGATCAGGCAGGGCTGCAGAATGCCGCCGCCGCGCACCAGGTGCGCAATGGCAGTGCGGCGAACCGCGTCTGCAGGCCATCCCGGCCGATCGACAACACCGCCCCCGCGGCGGCTGATGGCACCACCGCAATCGGTGGCCGCTTCGAAACGTCGCCGGAAGCGGCGACGCAGGTGTTCCGCTTGACCTGCACCGTGCCCGGAAGCGTGCCTCCGGGCATGGGGATTACTTGACCGGGCAGTCCACCGTCACTTCGGCTTCGTTGAGCGCGCCCAGCGCCACCTTCGACACCGACAGATCCAGTGCCGCGCCGCTTTCGATACCGGCGACCTGGCTCAGCTTGGTCACGTCGGCACCGGCCACCGCGAAGCACTTGAGCGGAATTCCCACCACCTTCCACTGGCCCTGCGGCAGCGCGGCCAGGGTCTTCTGCGCATCGACGCGGCCGCCGCAGGTGTCGCCGCAGCCCACGCCCAGCCACACCGGCGCGGTCACCGCGCTGTCGCGGCGCACGGTCAGCTGCAGCTGCACATCGCCGTTGCTCTCACGCGACACGTCCACCGGCTTGCCGGACACCAGCAGCACGCTGGCGGGCTTGGCGCCGGACCACACCAGGCGACGTGCGTCCTCCTGCGCCTTGTGGTCGACCGAGCTCATCTTCAGGCTGCCGTCGGACAGGCCCACCGGCAGCGTGGTCGCCGGCATGTTGGCCTGGCCCGCATTGGACAGCTGCATCGCAATGCCGAGCGCCGGCTTGCCGCGCACGAAATACACCCCGCCCACCGACTGCTCGCCGGACACGCCCGAGTCCTCAGCCAGCGCCGCCAGGTCGCCCTTGTCGGCGTAGGTCAGGCCGAAACCGAACTTGAACTGCGGGTCGTAATCCTTCTGGCCCACGTTGTTGGCGAACTGCACCGCGGTCTTGGGCCAGGAGAAGCTGAGCTTGCCCTTGAAGTCGTTCTGCACGCTGCCATCGGCCTTGCGCAGCAGCACGTCGGCGATGCCCTCGCCTTCCGAACCCGGCAGCCAGGCGGCGACGAAGGCATCGGCGGCATTGATGTACTGGTTCATCCACAACGGACGCCCGCTCAGGAACACCGCCACCACCGGGATGCCCTCGGCCTTGAACTTCTTGATCAACGCCAGCTCGCTCTCGTCGCCCGGCTTGTACAGCAGGGTGGCGATATCGCCCTGGAACTCGGCGTACGGGTTCTCACCGAACACCACGACCGCCACGTCGGGCTTGGTCTTGTACGCACCATCGACGGCCAGCTCGGCCCTGCCGCCGGCGGCCTTGATCTGCTTGTCCAGGCCTTCCCAGATGGTGTTGCCATTGGGGTAGTCGCTGCGCTTGGTGCCGGTGCCTTGCCAGTTCAGCGTCCAACCGCCGGACTGCTTGCCCATGTCGTTGGCGCCATCGCCGACCACCAGCACGCGCTTTTTGGGATCCAGCGGCAGGATGCCGGCCTGGTTCTTCAGCAGCACCAGCGACTCGCGCACCGCCTGACGGGCGATCGCGCGATGTTCCGGCGCACCCAGCAACTCGTACTTGCCGCCGAGCGGGCGCTTGGACGGCTTGCCGGCTTCGAACAGGCCCAGGCGCAGCTTGACCCGCAGGATGCGGCGCACCGCATCGTCCAGGCGCTCCATGCTGATCTGGCCGGACTTCACTGCCGCCAGCTCGGTTTCGTAGATGCCCTTCCAGCTGTCGGCGGCCATCGCCATGTCGACGCCGGCAATGAACGAGGCCGGGCAGTTGTCGTTGGTGCAGCCCTTGACCTGGCCGTGGCCGTTCCAGTCGCCGACCACGAAGCCGCCGAAGTTCATGCGGCCCTTGAGCACGTCGGTCAGCATGACCTTGTTGCCGTGCATCTTCTCGCCGTTGAAGCTGTTGAACGAGGCCATCACCGTCTGCGCGCCGGCCGCGATCGCCGGCGGGTAGCCGGCCGCGTGGATGTCGCGCATGGTGGCTTCGGAGACCTTGGTGTCGCCTTGGTCCTTGCCGTCGGTGGTGCCGCCGTCGCCGACGAAATGCTTCACCGACGAGATCACATGGCTGCCGTCCAGGAACTGCGGGGTGCCCGGGGTGCCCTGCACGCCCTCGACCATCTTGCCGGCGAAGCTGGCCACCACGTCCGGCGATTCGGAATAGCCTTCGTAGCTGCGGCCCCAGCGGTCGTCCTGCGGCACCGCCACGGTGGGCGCGAAGGTCCATTCCATGCCGGTGACGCGGGTTTCGGCGGCGGTGACTTCGCCGATCTTCTTGATCAGCTCCGGGTTGCGCGTCGCGCCCAGGCCGATGTTGTGCGGAAACAGGGTGGCGCCGACGATATTGCTCTGTCCATGCACCGCATCGATGCCGAAGATGATCGGAATCGCGTTGCCGCCCTTGGAAGTGTCCATCGACGCTTCATAGAAGGCGTCGGCCAGCTTCAGCCATTCGGCCGGGCTGGCGTTGTACTTGCCGCCCGGATCGGAATTGCCGCCGGCCAGCACCGAACCGATACGGTACTTGCGCACATCGTCCGGGGTCATGCTGGCGATGTCGCCCTGCACGGTCTGGGCGACCTTCTCTTCCACGCTCATCTTGGCCATGACATCGGTGATGCGCTGCTCCAGCGCCGCATCCTGCGCGAACGGCCACTTCGGCGACGGCCACTGGTCCGGATGGATGGTGGCCGATGCCTCGGCAGGTGCCGCAGCCGGCGTCGTCTTGCCGGCCTCGGCAGTGGTGTCCTTGCCTTGGCAGGCAGCCAGCATCAGCACCGCTGCAGCGGTAGCCAGGGAGAGGGCGCGACGTGCGACGGGCGCGGCGGTATGGCGAAGCAGCTTGTCCAAGATCCAGGTCTCCAGGGGTGTCTCCTGCCGCGATGCATGCGCCGCAGGCCTTCAGGCGGCGTACGCTCACGTGATTCAGCTACCCTGTCAACAACGCTCGCCCGTATGCCAAATGAAAGGCAACTTATTGGGTCGGGCTATAGCCTTGGAATACCGGCAGCACCTGTCAAACCACGGAAAATCGCCAAATCCGGCGCGCCGCTTAGTGTTTCGCGACCCCGCACTTTGCTGCATCGCACCACCGGGCCGCAGCCACAGTGCGCAGGCACCACGCCCCACCCGGGACAGGTCGCGTCCGCTTTTGCTGCAGCATCCGAACCGGCGCCAACCGGTGCGCTGGCCGTCAAACAACTGTCATATCCCGGGCCTAGCGTGACCGCTTGCCGATGCGCCGTTGCCCATCGTTGATCGTTGTCTTTGCCTGGAGTTTCGATGTCTGCCTCCCCCGACCCCTCCCGTCGCCGCCTCATGCAACTGCTGGCGGCCGTTCCCCTGTTGCCGCTCGGCAGCGCCAGCTCCGCCGCGCTCCAGCAGCTTGGCGGTGCCGCCATGGCCGCACGTGGGTTGCGGCCATCGGAAAACCCCACCCGTCTGGTCTCGGCCACGTTCCATGGCATGCCCGCGCCCAGCCTGGCCGACCCGGCCGCGATGGCCACCACCACGGTTGGCTCGGCACTGACCGTGGCCCGCACCGACGGCAGCACCCAGCGTTACGCGCTTGCGTACCACCCGTTCTTCGTCACCGGCGACCAGGTGCCCGACGGCAAGGGGGGCACCGTGCTGGCCGGCGGCTATTACGACATCCAGCATCGCCCCATCATCGACCGCTCCAAGCCCGGCGCCGAACGCTCGTTCTTTTCCGATTGCCCGGACGGCTCCTCGCTGCTGACCCTGCCCGATGCCAAGGTGCCCGGGGTCAAGGGCAACCACGTGTTTGCGGTGGTGCAGTTCGAATACACCACCCGCGACCAGGCCGGCAACGACACCAATCGCCACCTGCCCGCGCCGATCGCGGTACTGACGCTGGATCAGGACCCGGCCACCGGCAAGCTGTCGCTGGTGAAGTACCACAACGTCGACACCGCGCCGGTGCACGGGCTGTGGACCACCTGCGGCGCCAGCCTGTCGCCGTGGAATACCCATCTGTCCAGCGAAGAGTACGAACCCGACGCCACCGCGCTGGCCGGCAACACGCAGTTCCGCAGCTACAGCACGCACCTGTACGGTGACCCGGAAAAAGCCAACCCGTATCACTACGGCCACCTGCCCGAAATCACCGTGCACCCGGATGGAACCGGCAGCGTACGCAAGCACTACTGCCTGGGCCGCATCTCGCACGAGCTGGTGCAGGTGATGCCCGACCAGCGCACCGTACTGATGGGCGACGACGCCACCAACGGCGGGCTGTTCATGTTCATCGCCGACCGCAAGGCGGATCTGTCGGCCGGCACTTTGTACGTCGGCAAGTGGCACCAGACTTCGGGCATCGGCCCGGGCGCGGCCACGCTGAGCTGGATCAAGCTTGGCCACGCCACCAGTGCCGAGATCCAGGCGATGGCCGACCGCCTCACCGCCGCCGACATCCTCGACGTGCATCTGAGCGACCCCGGCGATGCCAGCTTCACCAAGATCCCGTTCAACGGCACCTTCAACTGGATCCGCATCAAGCCCGGCATGGAAAAGGCCGCCACGTATCTGGAAACCCATCGCTACGCGGCGCTGGCCGGCGGCAGCCTGGGCTTCACCAAACTCGAAGGCACCACCGTCAACGCCCACGACAAGGTCGCCTATATGGCGATGTCCTACATCGTCACCAGCATGCGCAACGGCTCGGGCGACGTGAAAGTGGAAGGCCCGGATGCGGGTGCGGTGTACGCCCTGAATCTGCGTGGCGGCCAGCGCGACAACCACGGCGCGGCGATCCACAGCGACTGGGTACCGATCGACATGGCGGCCCCGGCCGCGCTCACCGGGCATGACCTGGCTTCCGCCGATGCACTGGGCAATCTGGCCGACCCGGAGCGCCTGGCCAACCCGGACAACCTCAAGTTCTCCGAAGCGCTGCGCACCTTGTTCATCGGCGAAGACAGCAGCCTGCACGTCAACAACTTCTTGTGGGCCTACAACGTGGACAGCGGCGCGCTGATACGCGTGCTGTCGGTGCCGGCCGGCGCCGAATCCACCGGCCTGCACGCGGTCGACCAGATCCACGGCTGGACCTACGTGATGAGCAACTTCCAGCATCCCGGCGACTGGGAAAGCCCGCTGCACGACACCGTCAAGGCCACGCTGGATCCACTGATCCGCGCCAACTACAAGAACCGCTTCGGCGCGGCGGTGGGCTATCTCACCGGCGACCCGGTGGCGGTGCAGTTGGGCAAGGCGTAAGCGCGTGATGTCGTCGCTCGCAGTGCTGGCAAAGCGCTGCGAGCGGCATGGTCTTGCGTACGTTGTATCAACTGCGCGACGGCCGCTTGTTCGAGAGCGCGCCGGAGTACGGCCATCTCATGCGGACAACCCGATGCGTTGTGCGATCTATCTGCAGTCGCGTCTGTGCGATCGCGACGTGCGTGCGGCACAGACTTAGAGCGGCTTACAAAACGGAGCGAGCGCTAAGCGGTGAGTGCATTGAGTCTGTCTGTCGCCTTTCGATAGATGCCGTCAGAAGCCCAGGTCAAACGCTGAGTGGGTCGAGGGCGCGGTCTCCTCATCAGAAAGTGCGTCGGTTGCCTTGTTGAAAACATGCACACCGACCATCTTGACGGGTGCTTGCCCGCCCACCGTCGCGGGACCTTACGCGGCATGAATGCCGCGTAAGAACTTACAAGGACGTACTTGCAGCGTGTCCTGCGACGGTGGGCGGGCAAGGGCCCTGCAGCAAACCCGCAGCATCGAGGGCGCGGTGCCCTCACCGCT
>NZ_JPLE01000059.1 GCF_001010415.1 Xanthomonas pisi DSM 18956 | reverse complement strand
TCAAAATTGGGGGGACGTCGAGGGACATCCATGTCCCTTACAAAAACGTCGCGCATCCATGCGCGCCGCCCTGCGGGTTGTATCTGCCGGCCTTGCCGCTGCGGTATGGGGCCCCGAAAAGCGTAAGCAAGGCAAAGCAAAGCAAGGCAAAGCAAAGCAAAGCAAGGCAAAGCAAGGCAAAGCAAGGCAAAGCAAGGCAAAGCAAGGCAAGCTCTGCTTTGCTCAACGCACGAAGGTGCAGCGATGCCGTGCGCAGGCCAGGCAGTGCTGTGCAGTGCTGGGCAGGAGGCCGGAAGCGTAGTCGAAATGTGCAGGCTGCCTACGTCGCCAGACGTTTCCTTCTCCCATCGGGAGAAGGTGCCCGAAGGGCGGATGAGGGCGACGTCGGTGGCAGGGCAACTTCTTACGGCCCACCTGTCTGTCGGGCGTGCAAGGGAGTGGCGGGGCGATCTGCACAGCCATCCACGGTCCGGCAACAGGGCGTGGGTATGCTCTTGATTCCTCATGCGTGGAGCAGGTCGTGGATTCTTCTGTGCTCAAGTCGTTGCAGCAGCTCGATGCCGCGCATCATCTGCATCCGTTCAACGATAACGCGGTCTTGGCGGACAAGGGCACGCGCATCCTCACGCGCGGTGAGGGCGTGTATGTGTGGGATGCCGACGGCAACAAGCTGCTGGATGCGTTCGCTGGCTTGTGGTGCGTCAACGTGGGCTATGGGCGTACCGAACTGGCGCAGGCCGCGGCGCGGCAGATGGAGCAGCTGGCCTACTACAACAGCTTTTTCCAGTGCACCACCGAGCCCACCATCCATCTGGCCGCCAAGCTGGCGGAGCTGACGCCGGGCGACTTGAATCATGCCTTCTTCGCCAATTCCGGATCGGAGGCCAACGACACCATCCTGCGCCTGGTGCGGCATTTCTGGGCGGTGCAGGGGCAGCCGCAGAAACAGGTCTTCATCGGTCGCCACAATGGCTATCACGGCACCACCATGGCCGGTGCCAGCCTGGGTGGCATGCAGGGCATGCACAAGCAGGGTGGGTTGCCGATACCGGGCATCGTGCATATCGAGCCGCCCAATCATTTCGGCGATGGCGGGGACATGGCGCCGGAGGAGTACGGGCTGCTTGCCGCGCGCCGTCTGGAAGACAGGATTCTCGAGATCGGGCCGGACAACGTGGCGGCCTTCATCGGCGAACCGATCATGGGGGCGATCGGGGTGTATATCCCGCCGCGCAGCTACTGGCCGGAAATCCAGCGCATCTGCCGGCAGTACGACGTGCTGCTGGTGGCCGACGAGGTGATCTGCGGGTTCGGACGCACCGGCGAATGGTTCGGCGCCGATTACTTCGGCTTCCAGCCCGATGTGATGACGCTGGCCAAGGGCATTACCTCCGGCTACATCCCGCTGGCGGCGGCGATGTTCAGCGATCGCGTGGCCGGGGTGCTCAAGCAGCAAGGCGGTGAGCTGGCGCATGGGGGCACCTATGCCGGGCACCCGGTGTGCGCAGCGGTGGCGCTGGAGAATCTGCGCCTGCTGCAGGACGAAGGCATCGTGGATACCGCACGCACGCAGATCGCGCCGTATCTGGCGCAGCGCTGGGCCGAGCTGGGCGCGCATCGGCTGGTCGGCGAGGCGCGGATTGCCGGCCTGGTCGGGGCGCTGGAACTGGTGCCGGACAAGCGCCAGCGCGGCAGGTACTTCCCCGGGCGCGGGCGGGTCGGCGCGATGTGTCGCGACTTCGCGCTGCGGCGGGGCTTGATCCTGCGCGCGACCTACGATGCGATGCTGCTGTCGCCGCCGTTGATCATCACCTGCGACCAGGTCGATGAGCTGTTCCACAAGGCGTGGGCGGCGCTGGACGACACCGCGCAGGCATTGGGCAGGTAAGCCGCGGCAGCATGCGTCTGGCCGCACGGCCGCGCAGCAAGTGCCACCGCCGGCAACGACCTTCGCCAACCCCCTCGCTGCAACGCGCCGAAGCTGCGAACCCGGCCCGGACACCGCATGCTGTGCAAACCCCGACGCGGTGGGTAGGCTGGGCGCAGACCGGCCGCGATGCCGGGCCGCCCACCGCGCTGCCCTGGAGACCCACATGACGCTGCGACTGCTCGCCCTGACACTGTCCATCACCCTGTTGTCCGGCTGTGGCGGCGGTGGCGCGCCAGGCAAGGCCGAGGCGCAGGCCAAAGTGCTCAACGTCTACAACTACTCCGACTACATCGCCGAAGACACCATCCCCGCGTTCGAAAAGAACACCGGCATCAAGGTCACCTACGATGTGTTCGATAGCGACGAGATGGTGGAAACCAAGTTGCTGGCCGGCGGCAGCGATTACGACGTGGTGGTGCCCACGCTCAACTTCTTCGGCCGGCAGATCCAGGCCGGTGTGTTCCTGCCATTGGACAAGAGCAAGATCCCGAATCTGGCCAATCTGGACCCGGATGTCATGCGCCGCATCGCCGCGCAGGATCCCAACAATGCGTATGGGGTGCCGTACATGATCGGCACCACCGGCATCGGCTACAACGTCGACAAGCTCAAGGCGATCTTCGGCAGTACCGATGTCGCCAACAGCTGGGATCTGGTGTTCAAGCCGGAGAATCTGTCCAGGCTCAAGGATTGCGGCGTGACCATTCTGGACACGCCCTCGGACATGATCCCGATCGCGCTGAACTACCTGGGGCTGGACCCGCACAGCAGCGCGCCGGCCGAGATCGAGAAAGCTGCGGCGCTGATCAAGACCATTCGCCCGTACGTGCAGAACTTCCACTCCAGCCAGTACGTGACCTCGCTGGCCAACGGCAATACCTGCCTGGCGGTGGGGTGGTCGGGCGACATCATCCAGGCGCGCGACCGGGCCAAGGAGGCCGGCAACAACGTCAACGTGGCCTACGCCATTCCGAAGGAAGGCGCGCCGCAATGGTTCGACATGCTGGCCATCCCCAAGGATGCCAAGCACCCTGAAAACGCCTACGCCTTCATCAATTACCTGTTGAAGCCGGAGGTGGCTGCGGCCAACAGCAACTTCATCCACTACGCCAACCCGGTACGCACCGCTACGCCGCTGGTGGATGCGGCGATCCGCAACGACCCCACCATCTACCCGCCGCCGGAGGTGACCGCCAAGATGTTCACCTATGCGATCAATTCGCCGGACGTCGATCGCCTGTACACGCGGCTGTGGACCGAGATCAAGACCGGCCGTTGAACCGGGGCCCGGCGACGATGCGGCACAGGTCGCCGCATGCTCATCAATCGCCAATCATTGGCTGAGAGACTGCAGACCCGGTCGCGGCAGCGCGCAGCGGGCGAGCCGTCATCGATTGCACCGCGAGCGCATGCCTGCGGCGGCGCTCGCCGCTGGCCGACGTGAATCGACCGGCCGATACCGCAGGTCCGGCCAGCCTCAGCACCAGCTGACTGGCCTCGTCACGCAACCTGTACTGGCGGGTTCAAATAATTGTATGGTTCTGCCGCTTTCGCCTTGCCGCTGATGCGGCATGCCGTTGCGCGCCTCGCCCACGACCTACAGGACGCTTCCTTTGAGCAACCAAGCAGACCAGCAGTCCAACGATGGCCGCAGCCAGGCCGCAGACGCGCACGACGACCAGGAACAGAAGCCTTCGCCGTTGAAGAACCCCAAGGTCAAGTGGACGCTGATCCTGGTAGGCGTGCTGGTGCTGGTCTTGCTGGTGGTCTGGCTGGCCTATTACCTGATCAAGGGCCGCTACATGCAGGACACCAACAACGCCTATCTGCAGGCCGATTCGGTGGCGGTGGCGCCGCGCGTCAGCGGCTATGTGACCAAGGTGATGGTGGGCGACAACCAGATCGTGGACGCCGGCCAGCCGTTGCTGCAGATCGACGACCGCACCTACCAGGCCACGCTGCAGCAGGCCGAGGCCGCGATCGCCGCGCGCCAGGCCGACATCGCTGCCGCCACGGCCAATGTGTCCGCGCAGGAATCGTCGCTGGTGCAGGCCCGCACCCAGGTCGCTGCTGCCGCTGCCAGCCTCACGTTCGCCCAGGCCGAAGTGAAGCGCTTCGCGCCGCTGGCGGCCTCCGGCGCGGACACGCACGAGCACCAGGAAAGCCTGCAGCACGACCTGGCCCGCGCCCGCGCCCAGTACGACGCCGCCCAGGCGCAGGCCAAGGCAGCGCAGAGTCAGATCCAGGCCAGCACCGCGCAGCTGGAGCAGGCCCAGGCCGGCGTGAAGCAGGCCACCGCCGACGCCGACCAGGCCCGTATCGCGGTGGAAGACACCCGCCTGACCAGCCGTATCCACGGCCGCGTCGGCGACAAGACCGTGCAGGTGGGGCAGTTCCTGGCCGCAGGCACCCGCACCATGACCATCGTGCCGCAGGAGTCGCTGTACCTGATCGCCAACTTCAAGGAAACCCAGGTCGGCCTGATGCGTCCCGGCCAGCCGGCCGAAATCGAGGTCGATGCGCTGTCCGGCGTGAAGCTGCACGGCAAGGTCGAAAGCCTCTCGCCCGGTACCGGCTCGCAGTTCGCGCTGTTGCCGCCGGAAAACGCCACCGGCAACTTCACCAAGGTGGTGCAGCGGGTGCCGGTGCGCATTCGTGTGCTGGCCGGACAAGAGGCGCGCAAGGTATTGGTGCCGGGCATGTCGGTGGAGGTGACGGTGGATACGCGCTCGGCCAAGGACGCCAAGCAGCGTGCCGAAGCAGAATCCGACCGCGTGCAGGAGCAGGAGCGCGCGCAGTGAGTGCAGCGGCAGCCACCGGCCACGGCGCCGGCGGCAATGCCGCCAGCGAGAAGGCCGAGCCGGGCGCCTGGCTGGCGGTGCTAGCCGGCACCATTGGCTCGTTCATGGCGACGCTGGATATCTCCATCGTCAACGCGGCGCTGCCCACCATCCAGGGCGAAGTCGGCGCCAGCGGCACCGAAGGCACCTGGATTTCCACCGCCTACCTGGTGGCCGAGATCATCATGATCCCGCTGACCGGCTGGTTCGTGCGCACGCTGGGCCTGCGCAACTTCCTGCTGATCTGCGCGGTGATGTTCACCGCATTTTCGGTGGTGTGCGGACTGTCGACCTCGTTGAGCATGATGATCATCGGCCGGGTCGGGCAGGGCCTGGCCGGCGGTGCGCTAATTCCCACCGCGCTGACCATCGTTGCGACCCGGCTGCCGCCGAGCCAGCAGACCATGGGCACCGCGCTGTTCGGCATGACCGTGATCATGGGCCCGGTGATCGGCCCGCTGCTCGGCGGCTGGCTCACCGAGAACGTCAGCTGGCACTACGCGTTCTTCATCAACGTGCCGATCTGCGTGGGCCTGGTGGCCTTGCTGCTGCTCGGCTTGAAGCATGAGAAAGGCGACTGGGCCGGCCTGCTCAATGCCGACTGGCTGGGCATCTACGGCCTGACCGCCGGCCTGGGCGGGCTCACCGTGGTGCTGGAAGAAGGCCAGCGCGAGCGCTGGTTCGAATCCAGCGAGATCAATACGCTGAGCCTGATCGCCTTGAGCGGCTTCATCGCCCTGGTGATCGGCCAGTTCCGCAAACGGCCGCCGGTGATTCACCTGTCGCTGCTGCTGCACCGCAGTTTCGGTGCAGTGTTCATCATGATCATGGCAGTGGGCATGATCCTGTTCGGGGTGATGTACATGATTCCGCAGTTCCTGGCGGTGATCTCCGGCTACAACACCGAGCAGGCCGGCTACGTGCTGCTGTTGTCCGGGCTGCCGACCGTGCTGCTGATGCCGATGATGCCCAAGCTGCTGGAGGTGGTGGACGTACGCATCCTGGTGATCGCCGGGCTGATCTGTTTTGCCGCGGCGTGTTTCGTCAACCTGTCGCTGACTGCCGACACCGTCGGCACGCATTTCGTCGCCGGGCAGTTGCTGCAGGGCTGCGGCCTGGCGCTGGCGATGATGTCGCTGAACCAGGCGGCCATCTCCTCGGTGCCGCCCGAGCTGGCCGGCGATGCGTCAGGCCTGTTCAACGCCGGCCGCAACCTCGGCGGCTCGGTGGGACTTGCGTTGATCTCCACCTTCCAGGAGCGCCGCATGACCTTCCACACCGAAACCATCGGCAGCGCGATCACCGCCAACGCCACCCGGGCGCAGGAGTTTCTGGCTGGCCTGAGCGCGCAGATGCAGGGCAGCGCCGGTGGCGAGGCTGCCATCCGCTCGATCGCGCAGCTGGCGCGACTGGTGCAACAGCAGGCGCTGGTGATGACCTATAGCGACCTGTTCTGGATCTTCGGCGTGATCGTGGTCTGCACGATTCCGCTGGCTTTTTTGCTCAAGCCGTTACCCAAGGGGGCGCACCTTGCAATGCACTGATTCCCTGCGCCCGATGCGCATGCCACTGGCGGCGGCGTTGAGCGCCGTGTTGCTCGGCGGCTGCATGCTCGGCCCCAACTATACCAAGGCGCCACCCGTGGCCGATGCGGCCATGCAGGCCCCGGCGCTGCATCGCGCCAGCGGCGCGCAGGTGGTCGCTGCCGCGCCGTTGAACCACTGGTGGGAGCAGCTGAACGACGCGCAGCTTACCCAGCTGGTGACCCAGGCCCTGGCCGACAGCCCCAACCTGCGTGCGGCGCAGGCACGGCTGCGCGCCAACCGCGCACTGGCCAGCCAGCGCCGTGCCGAGCGTCTGCCCAAGCTCAACGCCAGCGCGGTGTATGCGTATGCCGAGCCGCCGCAGACCATCGTCGATACGCTGGGCGGCTTGCAGAACGGTCAGAACGGCCAGCCACCGGCACAGGGCAGCGAGGTGCTGGATCTGGAAAAGACCCAGATCTACAGCGCCGGTTTCGATGCCAGCTGGGAGCTCGATTTCTTCGGCCGCCGCCGTCGCGCAGCCGAAGGCGCGCTGGCGCAGGCGCAGGCCTCCGAAGCCGAGCTTGCCGATGCGCAGGTGCAACTGGCTGCCGAAGTGGGGCAGGTGTATCTGAACTACCGCGGGTTGCAGGCACGGCTGGCCATTGCCGATGCCAACCTGGACAAGATCGGCCAATCGCTGGCGCTGACCCGCCAGCGCCGCGAGCGCGGTGCGGCCTCGGACCTGCAGGTCGAGCAGATCGCCACCCAGGTGCAGCAGCAGCAAGCCCAGCGCCTGCCGCTGGACATGCAGTTGCAGGAAGCGCTGGACCAGCTCGCCTTGATGGTCGGACGCGAGCCGGGTGCGCTGGACGCGCAACTGGCTGCGGTGCGGCCGCTGCCGATGTTGCCCACCGACGTGCGCGTGGACGATGCCGGCGCGTTGATCCGCCGCCGCCCCGATGTGCGCAAGGCCGAGCGCGAGCTGGCCGCGTCCAGCGCGCAGATCGGCGAGGCGTTGAATGGCTATTTTCCGCAGGTGACCTTGCTCGGCGGCCTGAGCTGGGTGGCTGGCTCGCCCAGCGACTTCAACTCCGACGCGTTGACCACGCTGGCGGTGCCGATGCTGCGCTGGTCGATCTTCGATTTCGGCAAGACCCGCGCGCAGGTGGAGCAGGCGCGTGCCGGCAACGCCGGTCGCGAGGCGGCCTACGAGGGTGCGGTGCTGGCGGCGTTGCAGGACGCCAACTCCGCGTTGTCGCGTTTCGGCTCGGCGCGCAAGCAACTGGTGGTCGCACGCCAGGCCGAAGCCTCGGCCACGCGCTCGGCCGGGCTGATGCAGCAACGCCGCGATGCCGGAGCAACCTCGTCGATCGATCTGCTCGACGTGCAGCGCCAGCAACTGTCCGCGCAGGACGCCGCCGCGCAGGCGCAGGTGCAGTTGCTGGTCAATTACGTCGCGCTGCAGAAGAG
This sequence comes from Xanthomonas pisi DSM 18956, assembly GCF_001010415.1. Lineage (GTDB taxonomy): Bacteria > Pseudomonadota > Gammaproteobacteria > Xanthomonadales > Xanthomonadaceae > Xanthomonas > Xanthomonas pisi. The sequence continues at coordinate 14,132 of NZ_JPLE01000059.1, read as the reverse complement.
TCTGGGTCTGGGTTGGAGCGAGACGCCCGAGCAGACGCGTTGAGTGCCGATTGCCGATGAAGCGCTCCAGCATGGATGCCGGCGCTCCCGAAGCCATCGCCGCCCGTCCGTGAGGGTTGCTCATGCGGTCGACGACGCAGTCCTGGTCGCACGGATGCCATCGTCTGATGGGGGTGCAGACGCCGCGTCAGTCAGTGGATGGGCCTGGACGTTGCTGGAGTGAAACACGCACGGACGATGACGCTGTCCATGCCGGTCTGCGCATCGTCATAGCGTCGGACGGCGTGCGGTTTGCATCGGGACAGGCGGTTGATCAGGCCAACGTCAGCGTTGGCTGTGCTGGATTGACTGGCATGCCCGGCGATGTCTGCTGCAATCGAGGCAGCGCGCCACCGCTGCGGTCACGTGCTCTTGCCGCAATGCCGCTTGACCGTCACGCTCAGCCGCAGACGCGCAGACTGCACGCGCCCGGCAGCCGATACACGCTTTTGCCATCATGGCGCGCAGGCTCTGCCCCCGGAATCTGCGTTCGCCGTCATCGAGAGGAACCATGTCACTGACCGACGCCCTGCCGCCCCTGTCCCCACCTGCGGATGCCGGCTACCTGTCCATCAGCGAGGTCCGCAAGGAGTTCGATGGTTTTGTCGCGGTCGACGATGTCAGCCTGCAGATCCGCAAGGGCGAGATCTTCGCGTTGCTGGGCGGGTCGGGCAGCGGCAAATCCACCTTGCTGCGCTGTCTGGCCGGCTTCGAGCGACCCACCAAGGGGCGCATCGTGCTTGATGGCCAGCCGATCGACGCGCTGCCGCCGTACGAGCGTCCGATCAACATGATGTTCCAGTCCTATGCGCTGTTTCCGCACATGAGCGTGGAGCAGAACATCGCATTCGGCCTGAAGCAGGAAGGCCTGGCGAAGGCCGCCATCGCCACGCGCGTTGGCGAGATGCTGGAGCTGGTGCAGCTGGGCGCGTTGGCCAGGCGCAAGCCGCATCAGCTCTCCGGCGGCCAGCAGCAGCGCGTTGCGCTCGCGCGCTCGCTGGCCAAGCGGCCCAAGCTGCTGCTGCTGGACGAACCGATGGGCGCGCTGGACAAGAAACTGCGCTCGCAGATGCAACTGGAACTGGTCAACATCATCGAAACCTCCGGCGTTACCTGCGTGATGGTCACCCACGACCAGGAAGAGGCGATGACCATGGCCACGCGCATCGCGCTGATGGATCAGGGGTGGATCCAGCAGGTCGGCACACCCGATGAAATCTACGAACAACCGGCCAATCGCTTTGCCGCCGAATTCATCGGCTCGGTCAATCTGGTCGATGCCGTCATCGCCGAAGACGCGCCCGACTACGTCACCTTGAAGACGCCGGCGTTCGACGCCCGTATCCGCATCGGTCACGGCATCACCGGGTTCGAAGGCCAGGCGGTGGCGTTCGCGCTGCGCCCGGAAAAGCTGTCCATCGGCAAGGATGAGCCGGTGCAGGCCTGCAACAAGGCGCAGGGCGTGATTGAAGATATCGCCTATTTCGGCAGCCATTCGGTCTACCACGTGCGCCTGCCCAGTGGAGTCAAACTGATGGCCAATTTCGCCAATCGCCAGCGCTGGGCCAGCGAAGCGCTGACCTGGGGCGATGCGGTATGGATGGGGTGGGGCGAGGACGATGGCGTGGTGCTCACCGCATGAGGCCGCGTCGTTTCCGTCGCGGCTTGCCGGGTGCGCGTTGGGGCGTGATCGCCGCGCCCTACCTGTGGCTGCTGGTGTTCTTCGCGATCCCGTTCCTGATCGTGCTGAAGATTTCGTTTGCCGAACGCGCCACCGCGATGCCGCCGTATACGCCGCTGTTCGCGTCTGCGGCCGATGGCGCAGTCAGCGTCAAGCTGCATCTGGGCAATTACCTGGCACTGCTGCGCGACAGCCAGTACGTGGCCGCTTACCTGAGCTCGATCAAGATCGCGGCCATCTCCACCGCGCTGGCGCTGCTGATCGGCTATCCGATGGCGTATGTGATCGCACGCCTGCCGCTGGCCACACGCAACGTGGCGATGATGCTGGTGGTGCTGCCGTCGTGGACCTCGTTCCTGATCCGTGTCTACGCTTGGATCGGCATACTCGATGGCAACGGCCTGCTCAATCAGGCGCTGCTGGCGCTGGGCGTGATCCAGCAGCCCTTGCAGTTGCTGTACACGCCCATCGCCGCCTACATCGGCATCGTCTACTGCTATCTGCCCTTCATGGTATTGCCGCTGTACGCCAATCTGGTCAAGCACGACAACCGCTTGCTGGAAGCGGCCTACGATCTGGGCGCGCGTCCGTGGCAGGCGTTTGTGCGCATCACCTTGCCGCTGTCGCGCAACGGCATCGTGGCCGGCTGCATGCTGGTGATGATCCCGGCGGTGGGCGAGTTCGTGATTCCCGAGATGCTGGGCGGCCCGAACACCTTGATGATCGGCCGCGTGCTGTGGGGCGAGTTCTTCAACAATCGCGATTGGCCGGTGGCTGCTGCAGTGGCCACCGTCATGCTGTTGCTGTTGCTGGTGCCGATCGTGATCTTCCACCATTACCAGCAGCGAGAGCTGGAAGGGCGGCTGGCATGATGCGCGCCTCGCGCGCTGGGCGCGTGCTGGGCGGCAGCGTGCTCGCGCTGGGGTTCGGCTTTTTGTATCTGCCGATCCTGTTGCTGATGGTGTACTCGTTCAACGCCTCGCGCCTGGCCACGGTGTGGGGCGGATTTTCGACGCGTTGGTATGGCGAGCTGCTGCGCGACCGCCAGTTGCTGGAGGCCGCCTGGGTCAGCCTGGAAGTCGCGTTCTGGACCGCCTGTGCGTCGACGGTACTGGGCACGATGGCCGCGATGGCGATGGTGCGCATACGACGGTTTCCCGGCAAGACGCTGTTCGGTGCGCTGATCACCGCACCGTTGGTGATGCCGGAGGTGATCATCGGCTTGTCGATCCTGCTGTTGCTGGTCTCGATGGGCGGCGTGCTCGGGATCGCACCGCGTGGCGCGGTGGCCATCTGGGTCGCGCATGTCACTTTCACCGTCTCCTTCGTCACCGTGGTGATTTCCTCGCGCCTGCAGGAGCTGGACCGCTCGCTGGAAGAGGCCGCGATGGATCTGGGGGCCACGCCGCTGAAGGTGTTCTTCCTGATCACCTTGCCGATCATCGCCCCGGCGCTCGCATCGGGCTGGCTGCTTGCCTTTACGCTGTCGCTGGACGATGTGGTGATCGCCAGCTTCCTGGCCGGGCCCAGTTCCACCACGCTGCCAATCAAGGTGTTCTCCTCGGTGCGGCTGGGCATCAGCCCCAAGATCAATGCACTGGCCACGGTCATGGTGCTGGCGGTGTCGGTTGCCGCGGTCATCGGTTGGTGGCTGTTGGCGCGCGCCGAGAAACGCCGCCAGCGCGATGCGCAACTGGCGCTGCAATCTGCTTCCTGAGGGCGCGCCGGTGCTGAGGTGGCCGAGAAACCGCAGCGACCTGCAGCTAGATGGACGGAAGCGCTTCAGCCATCGGCGTGTGCGAAGGCCGCAAGTCGATTCCGACCGCGTACTGCGCAGTCCGGCCGACGAGCACAACACATCGGTCGGCAGTTCTTACCTGGCCGCAGGCGTGTACCCGTTGTCCCAGGGCTGCGGCTTGGTTTGGTAGCACTGATACTCGGCCCTGATGTCGTAGCCGTGCTGCTCCACCACGGGATGTTCGTCGTCGCGATTTTTGCGGTTGTTCTTGCCGTCGTCCTTGGACTTTCGCTTATCGGGAAAGATCGTGACCATGTTCGGCGACGAGCGCGCGGTGATGAGTTGGCGGATGGCAGTGTCCGAGCACGCTCGCAGCGCCTCTTGCTCGCAGGGTTGCGCGGGGTCGGGCTGCAGGCTGGTGCAGCGCACGGTGACAAACCCGGCCGGGCCGGGCCGCGGACCACGCAAGAGATCCTGGAGGACTGCACATCCAGGCAGGCACGCGCTGGTGCCAAGTACAACCAGAACAACGAGATTCCGGCGCATCGTGGTGGTCTTCCATGAATGAACAAATATGCTACTGCGCAATGCTAGAGCATCTTGCGACGTTGGACCGTTGGAACAGGGCAGGGCAGGGCTGTTTTCGTTACCTTGTCCGGAGTGTGATCCCGCAGCTGTTCATCCGCAGGCTGCACGGTGGGAGTGCGGCATTGCGTCGCGGTGTGGGTAAACACAGCGTTGCAGCGATTTGCTGCGGTTGTGACGCGGCTGCAACTTCCCGGCGACTAGCATGACGGGCCTGTAACCAGGAGACCGTCATGTCCTACGACACCGTCAACCCGGCCAATGGCCAGGTCGAACATACCCAACACACCCTGGACGCCGCCGCCATCGAGGCGCGCCTGGCGGCTTCCGCCAAGGCGTTTGTGCAGTGGGCGGCGCTGCCGCTGGCCGAACGTGGCGTCTTGCTGCGCCGGGTGGGCGAAGAGTTGACCAAACGGCGCGACGATCTGCAGCGCATCATGACTGCCGAGATGGGCAAACTGCGCGGTGAGGCACTGGCCGAGGTCGACAAGTGCGCGCAGGCCTGTGCGTATTACGCCGAGCATGCCGTCGGGTATCTGGCGCCGCGCGAGATTCCAACCGAGGCGCAGTCCAGCTATGTGCGTTACGAACCGCTGGGCTGCGTGTTTGCGGTGATGCCGTGGAATTTCCCGCTATGGCAGGCGTTCCGTTTTCTTGCACCGGGTCTGATGGCCGGCAATGTGGCGCTGCTCAAGCACGCCAGCAACGTGCCGCGTTGCGCCGATGCAATGAAGCAGGTGCTCGATGCTGCCGGCATTCCGCCGGGTGTGTTCGACGTGCTGCATATCGACAATGATCAGGCCGCCGATGTACTGCGCGATGACCGCATTGCTGCAGTCACGCTGACCGGCAGCGAACGCGCTGGCCGCTCGCTGGCCGCCAATGCGGGCGATCAACTGAAGAAATGCGTGATGGAGCTGGGCGGTAGCGATGCTTTCGTGGTGCTGGAAGACGCCGACCTTGAGCACACCGTGCAATCGGCAGTGCAGTCGCGCTTCGACAACAGCGGGCAGACCTGCATCGCAGCCAAGCGCTTCATCGTGGTCGATGCCATTGCCGACCAGTTCATCGAACGCTTCGTCGCCGCTGCCTCCAAGCGCGTGCTCGGCGACCCGCAGCAGGAAAGCACTACGCTCGCACCGATGGCACGCGCCGACCTGCGCGATGAATTGCACAAGCAGGTGCAGGCCAGCGTGCAGAAGGGCGCCAAGGTCTTGCTCGGCGGCGAACCGGTGCTCGGCTCGCATGCGGGCTACCCGGCCACGATCCTCGACCAGGTCGCCCCCGGGATGCCGGCGTACGACGAAGAATTCTTCGGCCCGGTGGCCTCGATCATCCGCGTGACCGACGAAGCCGAAGCGGTACGCGTGGCCAACGACACCGTCTTCGGCCTGGGCGGCAGCGTGTGGACCGCCGATGCCAAGCGCGGCGAACGCGTGGCGCAGCAACTGCAGTGCGGCGCCGCCTTCGTCAATTCGGTGGTCAAGAGCGATGTGCGGCTGCCGTTCGGCGGCATCAAGCGCTCAGGCTTTGGCCGCGAACTCGCCGATCACGGCATCCACGAGTTCATGAACATCAAGACGATCTATGTGGCTTGAGTGCCGGGATTGGTGATTCGGGATTCGGGATTCGGGATTCGGGATTCGTAAAGGCCAGGGCGCTTCTTTCTCCCCTCGGGAGAAGGTGCCCGAAGGGCGGATGAGGGTACGTGCAACACGCGCGCCACCGTCACGCGTCCTGCTCCAACCAATCCCGAATCCCCACTCCCAAATCCCGGCCGCAAAGCGGCCTAAAGCCACCGCGCACGCTTGAACAGGCGGTACAGCACCAGGCACGAGCCAACCACACCTGCCACCAGCAGCGGATACGCGTAGCGTTGGTCCAGCTCGGGCATGTGGGTGAAGTTCATGCCGTACCAACTGGTGATGAGCGTGGGTGCCGCGAGCAATGCGGCCCAGGCGCCCAGGCGCTTGACGGTTTCGCCCTGTGCCAGCGTCACCATCGACAGATTGACGCTCAGGGCGGTGCCCAGCATCTCGCGCAAGGTATCGATGGCATCGTTGATGCGCACGGCATGATCGAGCACGTCGCGCAGATAGATGCCGACCTCGTCATGGATCAACGCGCCCGGATTGCGCTTGAGGTGCGACAGCACGTCCTGCAGCGGGGCGACCACCAGGCGCATCTTGTTGAGTTCGCGCTTGAGCTCATACAGGCGCACTACGGTTTCGCGCTTGTAATTGTCGGCGAAGATGTCTTTTTCCAGGCCTTCCAGCGTGTCGCGGAACTCGTCCATGATCGGCAGGTAGTTGTCGACCACAAAGTCCAGTACGCCATACAGGCAGAACGACGCGCCCTTGCGCAGCATCGCCGGCTCGCGTTCGACCCGATGACGCACGGGCGCATACGACAACGACGCGCCGTGGCGCACGGTCAGCAGGAAGCGTGCGCCCAGGAACGCATGCGTTTCGCCGTAGCGGATGCGTTCGTTGACCAGTTGCGCGGTGTTGACCACCACGAACAACGAATTGCCGTAGCTCTCGGCCTTGGGGCGTTGATGCGCCTTGAGCGCATCCTCGATGGCCAGGTCGTGCAGGCCGAATTCCTCCTGCAGCTTGTGCAGCACCGATTCCTGCGGCTCGTACAAGCCAACCCAGACGAAGCCGTCCGGGCGCTGCAGCACATCGCTGATCTGCTCCAGGCTGATGTCGTGCCGCTTGCCGTCGCCGTCGTAGTAGGCGCAGGTGATGACGCAGGACGGGTTGTCTGGATGGCGGCCGTGATGGTTCATGGGCGCATCCTGGATCAGCGCGGACGCAGCGACAAGTCGCGCGGCTGCAGAGCGATCGCGAGCGCGACATGGATCGGCAACAGCAGCATCACCCATTGCAGGTTGTCCTGCGCCTGGAACGAGAGCCAGTGAATGACCAGGGCCAGCAACGCCCCCGCAGCCACTGCCCAGCGCAGCCCATCGAACCAGCGTCCCGGCCGGCGACCACGCAGCCACTGCAGGCCGCCGATCAACAGCAACACGCACAGCGGATTGACCAGCAACAGATTGCGATTGGCCCACGCGGACTGATGCGCGGTAAAGCCCCACAGATACACCAGCAAGCCACCGCCGATGGCGCACAGCAACCAGAATGGCAGCGCAAGGCCGGCCAGTAAGCGGGGTTTGCGCCGCAGCGCCAGCACGCCGGCGGCAACGATCAGCCCGGTCAACAACCACGGCCACCAATGGCGCTGTTGTTCGGCAGGTTCCGGCGCGATGCGATGCGGCAGCAACACCTGCGTGGCTTGCACCAATGGGCGGCCGGCGCTGTTGTGCACCTGGGTCAGGCTGTCGGCCAGGCGCATCGGCACGAAGGCCTCTTCCCAGCGCGACAAGGGGCGATCGGCATACGGCCCCAGCCCCAGATCGAAGCCCAGCCACATCCACGGGGCAGGGGAGGCCAGGCGCACCGCTTCGCTGCGGAAGGTGTTGCCGCGCGAGCGTCCGGCCAGTTGCGACTTGAGCGCGCCGCCCATCGCACGGTCCAGGGTGTCGCGCACCATGGTGGCGCAGTTGGCTTCGAAATAATCGTAGTGATAACGGGCGTTTTCCGGCCGGCTGCGGACCGCCAGACCATCGGCAAGCGCGCGCGCCTGCTCTGGCGGCAGATCCAGCCACTGCACGCTGACACCCCTGCCAACACTGCGGTACTGCGACAGGTCTCCTTGCAGCGGCAGCGCCACCAGGTAGTACATCATTTCGCCACGCGCAAAGCGCGGCACGAAGTCCGGTTCGCTCGGGTCGAAGAAGCCGAAGTTGTACGAGGTTGCCTGCTGGGTGAGCGGGTCGACTACCACGATGGCGTCATGCCCGAAGCGTTCGAAGAACACCTCGCCCGGTTGCATGGTGACCACGCCGACGCGCGGTGGCGGCGCGCTGGTCGGCGCAGCAGTGTGCGCAGGCTGCGCCGAGGCAAGCGGCGCCACCAGCAGCGTCAGCAGGAGCAGCGCCCAGGACGCCACCCATTGCCAGGCACCACGGCGGTATCGCACCGTGGCGGAACGGCGTGCGAGGTTCAAGCGTCGTCCTGCGGGTCTGGCGGCAGGATGGTGACATGGAAGGCATGCACGCGGCGCGCGTCGGCCTTGGCCACACGGAACGCAAACCGGCCCAGGGTCAGCTCTTCTCCGGTCTCCGGCAGGTGCCCGATCGCATCGGTGACCAGCCCACCGACGGTGTCGTACTCGTCGTCCGGGAACTCGGCGCCGAAGCGTTCGTTGAAGTCTTCGATCGGCGTCAGCGCATCGACCACGTAGCGACCATCGGCCTGGATCGCGATCAGCGAGTTCTCTTCTTCGGCATCGTCGTGCTCGTCGTCGATCTGGCCGACGATCTGCTCCAGCACGTCTTCGATGGTGACCAGGCCGGCGACGCCGCCGTACTCGTCCACCACGATCGCCATGTGGTTGCGCGAGAGGCGAAATTCCTTGAGCAGCACGTTGAGCTTCTTGGATTCGGGGATCAGCACCGCCGGGCGCAACAGCTCGCGCACATTGCCCGGCCCGTTGTCGGCGACCACGCCGCGCAGCAGGTCCTTGGCCAGCAGGATGCCGAGCACTTCGTCCTTGTTCTCGCCGTGTACGGGGAAGCGCGAATGGCCGGATTCGACCACCTGCTTCATCAGGTCGATGAAGCGCGCTTCCACCGGCAGCGAGACCATTTGCGAGCGTGAAATCATCACGTCGCCCACGGTGAGCTCGGACACGGAAATCGCGCCTTCCATCATGCGCAAGGTGTCGGCGGCGATGAGACCGTCTTGCTCGGCAGTCCGCAGCAACGCGACCAGTTCGTCGCGGGTGTGGGGTTCGCCGGAGAAGGCCGCGCTCAGGCGTTCGAGCCAGCTGCGGCGTTTTTCGGAGGGTTCTGAGGTATGGCTACTGTCGTCTTCGGACATCGTGACGGGGAACGGCACCCGGCTAACCAGGCATTAGGCTGCAGTCTAGCAGGAAGCCGGCAAGGCGCTGTGGATCGGCTTGCGGGCGCCGGGTGTCAGGGCAGGTCCAGGCTGTAGCCACAGCCGACCACGGTCTTGCCCGGATGCGATTTGACGTTGGTCACGCTGAGCACGACCGACTCGATCATCGCCTCGCCGGTCTTCGGATTGGTGGTGTCCTCGCTGACCAGCTCGCGGCCGTACATGACCTTGTCGGCGTTATCCACGCCCAGTTCCAGGTCCAGTTGCTTGGCCAGCGGACGCGGGTCGGGCAGGTCCAGGATCGCCATGATGCTGGCGCCGGAAAACGCGATATGCGTGGTGTTGTGGCCGAACACGCTGATCGGCGTGTTGAGCGTGTATTCGGTCATGAACAGGTTGGACTGATCCAGCGGCGTCCAGCCCAGCGCGACCGCCTTGAGCGGGTCGGCCAGCACCGGCGCCAGGGCAGTGAAGTCGCCGATGCGCTGGCGGCATTCGATCAGCGCCGGCAGGTCCGGGCGCACCGGCGCGGTCTGGGCGAGAGCCGCCGACGGGCTCAGCAGCAGGACGCTCATGGCGAACAACGCGCGCATCAGCGTTCCCCCGCATACGGGTCGTCGATGCCCAGATCGGCCAGGATCTCCCGCTCCAGTTGCTCCATGGCGTCGGCCTCCTTGTCGTCTTCGTGGTCCCAGCCCAGCAGGTGCAAGGTGCCGTGCACGGTCAGATGCGCGTAATGCGACGCCAGCGACTTGCCCTGTTCGGCCGCCTCGCGCGCCACCACCGGCGCGCAGATCACCAGATCGCCGAGCAGCGGCATCTTGATGCCCTTGGGCAGGCCTTCGGGCAGTTCGGCCGGGAAGCTCAGCACATTGGTGGCGTAATCCTTGCCGCGGTAATGATGATTGAGCGAGCAGCCTTCCTTCTCGTCGACCACGCGCACTGCCAGGTCGGCCTCGCGGATGCGCCCCTTCAGGGCAGCGGCCACCCACTTGCGAAAACTTACCGCCGACGGCAGGCCGGCGCGCGGGAGCGCGTAACTGACGGCGACGTCGAGGCGGATGGGGCCTTTGGTCATGGCAACACCAACAAGTCAGATCAGACAGAGGTAACAGTATCGCGCGAGTGGCGTCTTGCTGCGACGCCTGCGCGCGCATCCGCGCATGAGAGAGCGGACATCAGCGAACACATTCCACCAATACCAGCACCAACGGACCGCCGTCGGCGACGCGATAAAACGCACTGCCCATCGGCCCGTTCCGGCATTGTGGATCGACCCGCCTGACCTCGATGGCAGGGGCGAAGCCCGCCGGGGCCTGGGTCCAGACCGCGGCGTGGCCGCGTTCAAGCAGTTGACCGAGCAGATAGTGCGTATCGGCGCTCTCCTTGCCCTCCTGAACCACCGCGCAGCCGAAGCGGTCGCGCGCCTTGCCAGTGGAGGCAAGCACTGCCTGCGCCCGCACGACTGCGAGCCGCGCCAGCCGCTGCGCATCGTCCTCAACTGCCGCTGCGGCTGCAGGCTTTAGCATCGCAAGTCGTTCCAGCTCGGCACGGTCCAGCAGGATGGTCGTTTGCGCGCTGGCTACCGACACGCAGGACGCAGCAAGCTGCTGTCGCAGCGTGATGCGCGTGGTCGTGTCGGTCTGTTCGGATGCTTGCGCCTGCGCCGAGCCCTGGCAAGCCAGCATCAGCCACGTCCCCCACAGCAAGCCCGTGCCACGCATGGTCAGTCGGCTGCAGGAGGGGACAAGGCGCTGTCGCGCTTTTCGTAGGCGTTGACGATACGCGCCACCAACGGATGCCGTACCACGTCGCGCGCTTCGAAGAAGGTGAAGCTGACCCCGTCGACTTCGTGCAGCACCTCGATCGCATCGCGCAGGCCGGATTTGACGTGCTTGGGCAGATCGATCTGGGTCAGGTCGCCCGTCACCACCGCGGTGGAGCCGAAGCCCAGCCGGGTCAGGAACATCTTCATCTGCTCGATGGTGGTGTTCTGCGCCTCGTCCAGGATCACGTACGCATCGTTGAGTGTGCGTCCGCGCATATAGGCCAGCGGTGCGATTTCGATCACGTTGCGCTCCAGCAGCTTGATCACCTTTTCCACGCCCAGCATTTCGTATAGCGCGTCGTACAGCGGTCGCAGGTACGGGTCCACCTTCTGGCTGAGGTCGCCTGGCAGGAAGCCGAGTTTTTCACCGGCTTCCACTGCCGGGCGCACCAGGATCAGCCGTTGCACGCGCGATTCGTTCAAGGCTTCCACCGCGCTGGCCACCGCCAGGAAGGTCTTGCCGGTGCCGGCCGGGCCGATGCCGAAATTGATGTCGTGGGTGGTGATCGCGTGCAGGTACTTGGCCTGGTTGGCGCCACGGCCGCGCACGGTGCCGCGCTTGACCTTGATCGCCACATCCTGTGCCTGGTACGCGCGTTCGGCCACGTGCTCGACGTTGGCATCGTTCAAGCGCAGGTGGATCGCGTGATTATCGAAGGTGGTGGAGGCGGCTTCGTCGTACAACGCGGTCAACAGCGTCTGCGCGGCGGTGATCGCCGGCTCCGGCCCGGTGATGCGGAAGATATTGCCGCGGTTGGCGATCTCCACGCCAAGCTTGAGTTCGATCTGGCGCAGGTGCGCGTCGAACGGGCCGGCCAGATTGGCCAGGCGCTCGGTGTCGTCGGGTTCCAGGGTGAAATCGCGGTAGGCAGGTGAGTTCATGGTCGGAGTCGGACAGCGCGCGCGCAGCGTCGGTAGGGCGGCAGGTGAGGGTAGCGCGCAGGATGTGATCCCACCAACACGCCGAGCGTCGCGGCGTGGTCGATACGGGGTCGGGCCGCTTTTCCACAAGCGCTGTGGAGTGACGCATCACTAACCTGTGGATAGATTGCGTCAGCCTTACTGGCATAAGGCCTGGCAGGTGAGTGGTGAAAAAATCGCCACTGCGCGCAGGGTTGTCCACACCCGGTGTGGATCGAATTCGGCAAAGCCTGTGGGTAAGTGTCACCACGCCTTGCGCTGCAAGGTGCTGCACCTGTGTGGCGAATTTTTGATCACCACCGCGACGAGGCCATGCGCTCCCGGCCACGCGATGCAGCCGCTGTGCGGGGGCATCGTCGGATACGTGGGTCGGGGCTCCTGTTCTGCGGCAGCACGGCCGTACTCTCGCGTGCATCGACCGCGAGTCACTGTAGGCAGCGAGTCCACTGGGTTGCATCGATGCTGGCGCAACGCGTGCCAGTGCATGGACCACGCAGCGCGGCGCACGCGCAGGTACGCACCACTCCGGGCAGCGTGCATGCAAGGTTCAACCGTTGCGCACAAGGCATCACGCATGCAGCGCAGGCACGGCGTACGTGCGCTGGAATCGCATCCTCGATGCAGCGCCGCACAGATGCGGCGCGTATGTCAGCTGGTGCTGTCGTCCAGATGGATGCGGCCCCGTAGCGAGTTGCTCATCGCCTCGGTGATCAGGACATCCACGAACTGCCCGATCAGGCGCGGGTTGCCGGGGAAATTCACCGGACGCATGTTCTCGCTCTTGCCGGTCAGCTCGTTCGGGTCGCGGCGCGACGGGCCTTCCACCAGCACCCGCTGCACGCTGCCGACCATGGACTGCGAAATGGTCGCCGCATGTGCGCTGATATGCGCCTGCAAGCGGGCCAGGCGCGCCTGCTTGACCGCCTCGGGCGTGTCGTCTTCCAGATCCGCAGCCGGCGTGCCGGGGCGACGCGAATACACGAACGAAAAGCTCTGGTCGAAGCCAACGTCTTCGATCAGCTTCATGGTCTTTTCGAAATCCGCTTCGGTCTCGCCGGGAAAGCCGACGATGAAGTCCGAGCTGATCGAAATGTCCGGGCGCACCGCGCGCAACTTGCGGATCTTGGACTTGAATTCCAGCGCGGTGTAGCCACGCTTCATCGCCGACAGAATGCGGTCGCTGCCTGCCTGCACCGGCAGATGCAGATAGTTGGCCAGCTGCGGCACGTCGCGATACGCATCCACCAGCGAATCGGAAAATTCCAGCGGATGCGAGGTGGTGAAGCGAATGCGGCCGATGCCCTCGATCTGCGCGATGGTGCGGATCAACAGACCCAGATCCGCGTATTGCGCGGCATCGCCCGCATCGGCGCCATACGCACCGCGATACGCGTTGACGTTCTGGCCCAGCAGGTTGATCTCGCGCACGCCCTGCGCTGCCAGTTGCGCCACTTCCACCAGCACATCCTCGAACGGGCGGCTGACTTCCTCGCCGCGCGTGTAGGGCACCACGCAGAACGAGCAGTACTTGGAGCAGCCTTCCATGATCGACACGAAGGCCGATGGACCATCGGCGCGCGGTTCGGGCAGGCGATCGAACTTCTCGATTTCCGGAAAGCTGATATCCACCTGCGACTTGCCGGACTGGCGCCGTGCACGGATCAGTTCCGGCAGCCGATGCAGGGTCTGCGGCCCGAACACCAGATCCACATATGGCGCGCGCTTGACGATGGCCTCGCCTTCCTGCGAAGCCACGCAGCCGCCCACGCCGATGATCACCGGCGTGCCGCCGGCCTTGGCCCGGCTTTCCTTGAGCAGGCGCCAGCGTCCCAGTTGGCTGAACACCTTTTCCTGCGCCTTTTCGCGGATGGAGCAGGTGTTGACCAGCACCACGTCGGCGTCTTCGGGATTGTCGGTCAGCTCCAACCCTTCGGAGGCGGCAAGCACGTCGGCCATCTTGGCCGAGTCGTACTCGTTCATCTGGCAACCGTGGGTCTTGATATACAGCTTGCCGCGCACCACGGCAGGCGCCGCCGGGCGGGCGACCGGCAACGGCAGCAGGGCAGGGGCGTCCACGGCGGTGGCCGCGGACAGATCGGAAACGGATGTCCCGGGCATGGCGCTTATTCCAGGCGGGTGAGATAGCCGCCCAGTTTACCCGCTCGCGCCCGTGCCTGCGCTGTCAGCTGCCTGCCCATCGATGGCGCTGGCACGCGCGACTGCCGGGCGGTCGGCCATCCGTGCGATGTAGGCGCGGGTCGGGGCGGGCGGGTCGGTCAGGGCGAATTGCACCATCCATGCCAAGGCGCCGGCCCATAGCACGTCGGCTGCGCTGCAGCGCGTGCCCAGCAGATAGTCGCCCTGCGCCAGCTG
>NZ_JPLE01000058.1 GCF_001010415.1 Xanthomonas pisi DSM 18956 | reverse complement strand
CGGGGGCAGGCGCGAAAACAAGCGCTCGCCCCCGGGCCCGACGTCGATCCAGTCCGGATCGTAACCACTTAAACGAAAGCGGTAGCTGGTTGACTCCGAATGCGTGAAGGTCGGCATGCGCGCGACGATATGCAGATCGCGATCGCCGTGCTGCAGTTGTAGCGGCTCCACACCGGTGACATCCAGTCCGCGCTCGCCACGACGCAGACCTACGCGCTCAATCAGTAGCGGTGGCTGGCGCGTATTCGGACGCATTTGGGTTGGATCAAACAGCACAACACCATCGGGTGTTCCGCCTAGAATCTGCCCGCCAGTTGCACGTACAAGTGTGTTTTCCTGAAACTGCTGATTGGGAAGCCCATCATGAACCCCGTAGACCCGCACCATTTTGCTGGCGGGGTCCACTCTGATCAGGCCTCGCGCGCTCGATACCCAAGCCACGCCGGCACCGTCCACCACAAGTCCATTAGGCGCCACCATGGGAAACTCTTGTGTCCTGTCGATCGTGTCCAGATGCTTGAGTTGCACGCCATCCCAGAGGTAGCGCCGCAGCTCACCCATCAACCCGATCCAGACAACGCCCGAGTCGGTGAAACGGAACACATAATTCGTTGAAGCAGGCGCACCTCGAACCATGACGAAAGCGTCGGCTTTCGGATCCCAGCGCCTTAAACCAGTCGAGCTGGCAAGCCACATTTGCCCATCGGGACCGAGCCTGAGGTCGTAGACGTTTGCGGTATCAAGGCCATGACTTCCGTGCGCTATCTCTCGAATCAGCCGGCCCTCGTCATCGCGAATCTGCAATCCGGCATTGGTCATATAGATCCATAACCGATCCTGCGCATCCAGCGCCAGGCGTTCCGGATTGTCGTAATTCGTCGATGCCGATTCGGTAGAAAGCGGCCAGCGCTTGGACTGTTTAGTGCGAGGATCATAGCGAACAAGCGATTTGGCAAGACCTATCCAGACGTAGCCGCTTCGACTTTCAATCAGGGAAACTGGCCAGCGCAAATCATAGATTGGCTGCAAATGACGTTCCACTACCCCGCTATTTGGATCTAACCGCTCAAGAACGCCACGTGTCCCGGCAATCCACAATCCACCCGATGCGGAAACTGCGGAAGCCTTTACGAACGGATTGGAAATCGATTGACGATCATCGGCATGATAAGACAGTACCGCAAAGGTATTCCAATTAGGAGGCAAATGCCAAAGCCCACCATTGAGGCTAGCAAACCATATACCTCCCTCACGATCTTCGTATGCACTGGACCAGCTCGGCTTTACCAGCCCATGGGCAGAAAGGCTGTAGATCGGTACGTTAACGACATCCTTACCAGTCGAAATCCCCAAACCGGCCATCGTATCCAGCCAATAGCGCCCGACCCGATCGCGCAGCAACACGCCTCCAACACGCTGATCGTTTTCATTTCCATACCAAGGCTGCGTTACAAATTGCCCTTTTGAATTCAGTTGATATAGCTGGTAGCTTCCGTCAGTGACCCAAAGAGTTCCACGCGAATCCAGACGCATTCCGTTAGAAGATTGCGTGTTTCCAGGCAGTGGCACACGCTCAAAGTCTCTACCTGTCCAGCGGGCCACGCCTGAGTTGCCTCCAATCCATAAAGACCCGTCAGGCGTGACACGTAAGGCGGTGATGTTGTTTCCCGGCAAGCTCCTCGCATCGTCTGCCGCAAATATAAAGCGCTGCATGCGGCCATCTTGCCGCCGCCGATACAGACCGTTCTTTGAAGTTCCAAACCATAGATCGCCGTCAGGCGTCTGCGTGATCGCCCACACCGTGGCTCGTCTGAGCTCAGGAAACTGTGTGCTCTCCAGGAGTTTGAATGCGCGCCGTTGAGGGTCCAGGACACCCACACCACCGTCATTGAAACCGACCCACAGCCGGTCGTCGGCATCGACTCGCATAGCCCAGACAAAATTGTCTGTCAGCCCGTCTTCCATCCGCCAGATGCGGTAACTTCGTCCATCAAATCTGGCCAGACCATCGGCCGTTGCCAGCCACAAATAGCCGTTCCTATCCTCGGCAAAGTCATTCACCGTGTTGGAAGGAAGTCCGTCGGCCACGGTGAGTTGGATCGGTACAGGCGTCGTCGGCACTGCTGCACATGCAAGCAAGGGCAGCGCTGCGATCAATAGGACCAACCACAGTGCAGCAAGGGTGCGACGAAAATTGGGACAAGGACGCAGACGTGGCATAAAAATTTCACCGCAGGTCGCAGCATGGCGCGGGCCACATTGAGCATGAGCAAGTACGCATTGCCTCACTTTGATACGCCCGCTGCAGCGCCATCGGCGAGTGCCGCGCACGAACTCGCCGCCTCACGCGCAGCCGCGATCGCTTCCAGCAGCAAATCGGCCGTGACCGGTTTGCGCAGGAACCCATCGAAGCCGGCACTACGCGACTGGCGTTCGGCATCGCCATCGGCGCGCGCGGTCACCGCCAGCAACGGGAACCCGTGACCGAGCCGGCGCAGCTGCAGGGCCAGCGCAAAGCCGTCCAGGCCCGGCAGATCCAGGTCCAGCAGCGCGACATCGAAGCCGCCATCGACCGCTTCGGACAACGCCGCCAGACCGTGTGCGGCATGCACCACGCGATGGCCACGCCCGATCAACAGCCCGCTGATCACCTCGGCCACGGTCGGGTCGTCTTCCACCAGCAGGATGCGCAGCGGCGCGCCGGCCGGAGTGCGTATTTCGCCGGCAGCACTGCGGGGGGCCGATCGATCGATCGGCAACGGCAGATCCACGGTGAACTGGGTGCCGATACCCGATCGGCTGCGGACACGGATCTGGCCCTTCATCGCCACGGTGAGTTCCTGGCAGATCGCCAGCCCCAACCCGCTGCCGCCATAGCGCGAGCTGGTGCGCGCACCCTCGCCCTGTTCGAAGCGTTGGAACAGGCGTTTCTGTTGCTCGGGCCCGATCCCTGGACCGGAATCACGGACCTTGAAGCGCAGGCAGTCGCCATGCCGACTGACGGTGAGCCCAACTTCACCGCGCTCGGCGAACTTGATCGCATTGCCGAGCAGGTTGATCAGGATCTGCCGCACCCGCGTGGCGTCGCCCAACACCGACAGGGTGGCGGGCAGCTGATTGCGGTAATGAAAACGCAGCCCACGCGCCTCGACGATGGGGTGCATGAAATCGGCCAGTTCCTGGGTCAGCTGCGATGGATCGAAGGGCTGCTGCACCAGTTCCAGTTTTCCCGCTTCGATCCGTGCCAGATCCAGCGCATCGTTGACCAGCCGCAGCAGATGCGCACCGGCCTTGCGGATCGCATCGACATGGCTGCGCTGTTTCGCGTCCAGCGGCGTGGCCAGCAGCAGCTCGCTCATGCCCAGCACACCGGTCATCGGCGTGCGTACCTCATGCCCCAGCGTCGCCAGGAAGTGCGACTTGGCGATCGAGGCCTGCTCGGCAAGTTGCTGGCGCTGCTGCGCCAGCACCCACTCCTGCTGGCGACGCGTGCGTCGCCGCCATCCCCACACGCCCAGGCAAAGCAGCAGCACGCCCAACAGCACCGCGACCAATTGCGCCGGCGTACTCAGCCACCACGGCGGACGCACCCGCAGATGCAGGGACGGTGCGGCGATCCAGTCGCCGTCGCCGGCACGCGCCTGCACGTCGATGCGGTAGTCGCCTGGCGGCAGCCGCGACATCACGCGTTCGCCGGTGGCGCCCTGCTCCACCCACCCCGCGTCGTAGCCCTCCACAAAGTAGCGATAGCGGGCCGAGGCAGGGTCGACGAACGACAACAACCGCGCACTGATGCGCAGATCGCGATCGCGCGCCTGCAGCACGATCGTGCCCTTGTGCGGCAACGGCTGCGGGTGCTCGGCATCGTTGCGGCGGACCTGCACCGATTCGATCACCAGCCGCGCCACCGGTGCCGGCGCGAAGGGCTGTGCGGGATCGAACAACACGATGCCGCTGGTGGTCAATGCCAGCACCTGCCCGCCGGGGCCGGTGACCGGCGGGCGCATCGAGAATTCGCTGTCCGGCAGGCCGTCGCGCTGCCCGAACATGCGCACCTGCGGCTGGCCGCGCCGGTAGGCGTACAGGCCGCGCGAGGTGGTCGCCCAGACGGTGTCCGTACCGCCCAATGCCAATCCACGGATCTCGGTAGAGGGCAAGCCCTGGGCATGCCCCACCCGCTCCAGCAACTGCGCGTTGCGGCCATCCCATCGGTAGCGCTCGATCGCGCCGGGCCGCCCGGCCCAGAATTCATGCGGCGATACGAACGCCAACGCATAGACTTCACGCCTGGCGTCGGGGCCGATCACTCTGCGAAAGCGCTCGCCCTGCCACACCCACAGCCCGTCGCCGGCGGCCACCCAAGCAGAGCCGTCCGGCCGGACCAGCAGCTGCTGCACCATGCCCCTCACCACGCTGAGGTCGGCACCAAAACGGAACGTTGCCAGCAGGCGACCATCTGCCGCACGCCGCTGCACGCCGCCTTCGACGATCGACAGCCAGAACTCGCCATCGATGCCCGGCGTCATCAGTTCCACGCGATGGGTGTCGGAAGTGCCGAACTGCATCGCGAGCGCGTGTTTTTCGCCGGTCTTGGGCTGATACCGCATCACGCCCTCACGCAGCGCCACCCACAGGCTGCCATCGCCGGCCGGCAACACCGACTGCACGCTGCCGCCCCCCAGCACATCGCTGTGCAGCACGGGAACGATCTCGCCCTGATCGCCGACGCGATACACCCCTTCGCCGGTCGTCACCAGGAAGCTGTCGCCGTCGGCGGCGGCGTTCATCAGGTACAGGCTTTCCAGCGGCTCGCCCTGCGCCTGCAGGATCGTGGAGAAGCGCCGCCAATCCGGCGGCAGGTAGGCCAGGCCCTGCGAAATCAACCCGAGCCACATACCGCCCTGACGGTCCTGCATGACATCGAGCACGCCGCTATGGGCGGTCAGAAAGCCACTGCCCCGATCGCCTTCCATGACGCGCAGTCTGGTCTCGCCCGGCGCAACGCGGAAAAACCCATCGGCCGCACCCACCCAGTAACCGCCATGCACGTCGTGCACCACGGTACCGGCGCGCACGCCGGAGGATCCTTCCCAGGGCGCGGGCTCGAGCACCCCGGCCGGTGTCACCCGATACAGGCCCTTGCCGCTTCCCACCCACAGCGTGCCATCGGGATCCTTGCTGAGCTTCAACACCATCGTGCTCAGTCGATCGGGCGCGACGCGTACGAAGCGATCGCCGTCGCGCACGACCAGCCCGCCAGCGGTACCGATCCACAGCCGGCCGCGCGCATCGGTGAGCATGCTCATGATGGTGTCGCTGGGCAGCCCGTCCGCTGCGTCGGGCGAGGCACGGAACACCGTGATGCGGCCATTTTCCTCGCGGCGGCACAGGCCACCGCTGCTGCTTCCGATCCACAGCGCACCCTGCGCCTGCGCCAGCGCCCAGACCTGCCCGGCGCAGGCTTGCGCAACGTCCGGAAAGCTCGCGAATGCCGCACGATCCGCATCCAGCATGCTCAGTGGCGAGCCGTTGACGCCCAGCCACACCCGGTCGCGATCGTCGACCAGCAGCGTTTCCACCTCGTTGCCGGGAATCGAGCGCGCGTTGTGCGGGTCGTGCTGCCACACCTGCAGGCCGATACCGTCGTAGCGCGCCAGGCCGTCGCTGGTCGCCGCCCAGACATAACCCTGCCGATCCTGCGCCAGTGCCAGCACCATGCGCGAAGGCAGGCCTTCGGCCGGACCGAACCGACGCATGCGCGGCGTCTCGATCTGGTTCACCGCCGCTGCCTCCACGCCGATCAACAGCGCCATGACGGCAAGCACGCACAGCACTACCTGTTTCATCGTCATCCTTGTCCCAGCCACCTGCGCGATCGCGCGCACTCCCCGGCTGTCCTGCACTGTACCTGCTCCAGCTGACGTCTCCCTAGTCGACGGCGGCCTCGCCCCTGTCCCGCAAATCCGCAGCGTCGGCAAGCACCCGTGCCAGGGCGTTGGCCAGCAGCTCGCCGGTGACCGGCTTGCGCAGGAATCCATTGCAGCCAGCCGCCATCGCCTGCGGCTCGGCATCGGCGTCGGCCCGTGCAGTGACCGCCACGATCGGGAAGCGCACCCCGCGCGCGCGCAGTTGCGCCACCAGCGCAGCACCGTCCAGGCCGGGCAGATCCAGATCGCACAACCCCGCGTCGAAGCTGCGTGTGCTCACCTCGGCCAGGGCGGCCAAACCGTGCAAGACATGGGTGACCTGGTGCCCGCGTGTCTGCAGCAAGCCCACGATCACCTGCGCCACGGTCGGGTCGTCTTCGACCAGCAGCAACTGCAGCGGCGCCTGATCCCGGGCAGCGGACGCACGTGCCGGAGCAGGGACCGCCGTAGGCAATGCCGCAACCCAACGCAACGGCAACTGCACCACGAAGCACGCGCCCTGCCCCAATTCGCTGTCCACCCTCACCACCCCGCCCATCGCCGCTGCAAGCTCGCGGCAGATCGCCAGGCCCAGCCCACTGCCACCATGCCGGGCCAGGGTCAGTGCGCCTTCGGCCTGTTCGAAGCGCTGGAACAGGCGCCCACGTTGCTCGGCGCTCATGCCGGGACCGGTGTCGCGCACCTCCACCCGAATGCCTTGTGCAGGGCTCTGCGGCAACGCCGACACGCGCAATTGCACGCTGCCGCGTTCGGTGAACTTGACCGCATTGAACAGCAGATTGAGCAGAATCTGCTGCACCCGGCTGGCATCGCCATGCAGTGCCGGCGGCAGCGCGTCATCCAGTTCGCATTCGAAGGCCAGCTGCTTCTGCTCGGCACTGGGACGGACCAGTTCGACCACCTGTCCGATCAGCAGGCGCAGATCGAAATCGCGATTGTCCAGCGGCAGCTTGCCGGCTTCGATCCGCGCCAGATCCAGCGCATCGTTGACCAAGCGCAGCAAATGCTTGCCGGCCGACTGGATCGCGCCGGCATAGCCTTGCTGGCGCGCATCCAGCGGTGTCTGCAGCAGCAACTCGCTCATTCCCAGCACACCGGTCATCGGCGTGCGCACCTCGTGCCCCAGGGTCGCCAGAAAGCGCGTCTTGGCCAACGACGCCTGCTCGGCCAGCTCGCGCTTGTGCTGGGCCAGCTGCCACTGCGCCCGCATGCGGACGCGATGGCGGTAGGCCGCCGCGAGCAGTGCACTCAGCAGCAGACCGAGCATGCAGGTCAACGCAATACCGAGGTCGCTACGCCACCAGGGCGGCAGCACCGAAAACCGCAACGATTGCACCTGCGAGGCATTGCCGAGCGGATCGATACCCTGCATTTCAAGCACATACTCGCCCGGCGGCAACGATGAAAATTCGCGCATGCCCGCAGCGCCATGCTCCACCCAATCGGTGTCGAAGCCTTTCAATCGCGTGCGGTAGCGGTTGGCCATCGGGTCGACGAAAGACAGCAGGCGCATATTGATGCGCAACTGGCGATCGCTCGGCACCAGCGCAAAGCCACCGCCGATCGGCAATGCGCGACGTCGGTCGCCCTGCTGCACGCTCACCGCTTCCAGCCGCATCTGCGGGGTAAACGAGGGAACATCCGGCGCATTGGTGTCGATCAGCAAGGTGAATCCATCGGCGGTTCCGCCCACCAATACACCGTTGTCGGACATCAGCAGACAGTGGCGACTGAACTCCTGGCTGGTCAACCCATCGCGCGCACCGAAACTGCGGATCTTGGCAGGCGTTGTCCGCGGGTCGATGCGCCACAGGCCACGCGCACCGGACATCCACACGCGACCAAGCGCATCCAGCTCGAGGCCGTAGGCATCCATGGCGGGAAATCCTTCGGCAGCGCGAATGCGGCTGACCCGTTTCCAGACGCCATGACGTGGCTCCCAGTGCTCGATGCTACCGGCGATGTAAAGCCAGATGCGATTGCGATCCTTGACCACAAAGCGCTGGATGAAATCGACATCCAGCCCCGGCACCAGCATGAATCGATGCGTTTCGGCATGCCAGGCATACACTCCGCCAGTAGCGCTGATCCACACGCGCCCGTCCGGCCCCAAGTTGATCTGGTAGTACGGCAATTCCTTCAGGCCATGCAGATCGTTTGGGGAGATCGTCTCCAGAACGCGCCCACTGACCAGGTCGCGTCGCTGGATCACTTGCTCGAACGCTGCCCACACGCTGCCATCGCCAGGCTCCCCGATCCAGAGCGCCGCCTCGGCGGGTCCATCCCCGGTGAAATGCGTCAACTCACCAGTCGCCAGGTCCAGGCGCGACAGTGCATGCTGATTGTTACCGAGCCAGAGCTGCCCGCGACGGTCTTCCAGCGCAGAGATGACTTCCATCTCACGCAGATCCGGATGCTGGACTCCGGTCTGCACCAAGGCGCCAGACGAGGTGTCGTAGCGCAACAACCTGCCACTGCCATCGAACTGCCACAGGCCGCCAGAGCGATTGGCCGGTGCAAGACTGCAGGAGATGCCTTTGCCCTGATCGTTCACCTGCTTGAAGGCTGCGGTCCGACGCCAGTCTTCGCGCAGGTAGGCAAGCCCACGGCCATGCAGGGGCACCCAGATCCCTCCGTGCGGACTTCGCCAGATCGTGGTCACATGCCGATTGGAAACCAGCGGTTGGTCACCGTTGTTGACCGGCGTGGGTGGATGACTGGCGCGGGTGTGCCATAGCCCCTGCTCGGTGCCGAGCCAGAATTCGCCATCTCCGGCATCGGCCACCGCCCAGGCCCGATTTCCTGTCGCAAACATCGAAGCCCAGGCGGGCGTATGCCACCCCCCGGAGGAATCCATGTAGCGCAACCCGGTCTCCGAGGAGGTCCATAGCCGTTGCCCTACCCACTGCAGCGCATTGATACCGCTGGCGTCGCCATCCGGTCGAACGCGGTGCAAGGCCAGCCCGTCGTAGTACGCCAAACCGCCGAGCGTCCCGATCCACATGCGCTCCCGGTCGTCCAAGGCCAGCGCGTAGACCGGATTGGGGTCTAGCGGATCTTCCATCCTGGACAGATCCAGTGAGCTGAAATTTCCCCCGGCGTCCAGGCGCAAGACATTGCCGGTCGACATGCCGAGCCAGATCTCATCGCCCCGGCCGGCAATGGCATAGATATCTCCCGACGACAGCGCGGGAACGTCGTCGGGCAGATATGCGGTGAATTTGCTGCGGTCGGCGCTCAGCATCGCCAGCCCGGCGCCCGCCAGCGCCAGCCAGATGCGGTCCTGGTCGTCGATATACATCGCCTGCAAGGCATTGCTGCGTAGCGAGTAGCGATCGGTCGGGTCGTTACGCCATACCTTGAACTCGGCGCCGTCATACCGAACCAGGCCATCGGTGGTGGTCATCCACAAATACCCCGCACGATCCTGTGCGATTGCGGTAATCATGGTCGAAGGCAGCCCTTCGGCGGCGCCCACGATGCGAAAGCGCGGGATGGCGGGCACCTCGGCCAGGGCCGGCAATGCCATCAACGCAACCAGCAACCCCAGTAACAGACCACGCATGCGGGAATCCTTTCCACGTCCAGCCGGCATGCTCGCAATGGATCGTTGCAAGCGCAAGCCGCGCGCGCAGCGCCGGGATGTGTCTAGAATCCGCCCATGACGCCCTTCGCCCGCCTGCTGCTCCTTCCCGCCCTGGCACTGACCAGCCTGGCCGCCTCCGCCGCACCGGTGCGCTATGCGCTGGATCCGGTACACACCCGCGTGCTGTTCGCGATCGAACATGCCGGCTTTTCCAAGGCCCTGGGCACCGTGTCGGGCAGTAGCGGCACGCTGGTGTTCGACCCGGAGGACTGGGCGTCCGCACGACTGGACGTGAGCGTGCCGCTGCACCGCGCCGACCTGGGCGATGCCAAGTGGAACGAGGCCACCCTGGCACGCAACCTACTCGACGCCGAGCGCTTTCCCGACGCGCATTTCGTCTCCACGCGCGTGGAGGCCAGCGGCGAGAACCACGCCAAGGTCACCGGCAACCTGACCCTGCACGGCGTCACCCGCCCGGTGACCCTGGACGTCACCCTGAACGCGCTCAAGCGCCACCCGCTGCCGCCGTTTCGCCGCACTGCCGGGTTCTCGGCCACCGCCACGCTGAGCCGGGCGGAGTTCGGGATCGATGCGTGGAAGTCGATGATCGGCGACACCGTGGAACTGCGCATCGAAGCCGAAGCCGTGCGCGAAGGCCGTGCCGACGACGACACTGCGCCGCCGCAAGCCGAACCCACCACCCCTGACGCAGCCGCCAGCCCGGAATCGCGAACATGAGCCTGAAAAACATCGAGCGCTGGGGCGGTGTCAGCCAGGCCCTGCACTGGCTGATCGCCGTGCTGATCCTGGTGCTGGGTATCGTCGGCCTGACCATGGGCGAACTGCCCAAGACGCCGAAATACTTCTGGGTCTACACCGCGCACAAATCGGTGGGGCTGACCGTGCTGGCGCTGGTGATCGTGCGGCTGGGCTGGCGCCTGTACGCGGGCGCGCCGCCACCGGTGGCGGGCACACCGCGCTGGCAGGAACGGATCGCCGGGCTGACCCACTGGCTGCTGTACGCCATGATCTTCGCCATGCCGCTGTCGGGCTGGTTGTACGACTCCAGCAGCGGCCTGCGCCCGTTCCGCTGGTTTGGCCTGTTCGCAGTCCCCAAGCTCAGTGGCCCGGACGAGCAGCTACGCGTCACCTCCCACGCCATCCACGAGTGGGGCTTCTGGTTGTTGATCGCCGTGGTGCTGGCACATGCCGGCGCGGCGCTGTACCACCACGTGTTCCAGCGTGATGCCACACTGGCGCGGATGTTGCCGCGCGGCTGGCTGTCCTCCAAACCCTAAGGATTCCCCATGTCGTCCAAGTTGTTCGCCTCTCCCCTGCTGGTCGCCGCGTCGCTGGTCGCCACCTTCGCCACCGCGCCGGTGCTGGCCGCCGACTACGTCCAGGCGCCCGGCTCGTCGCTGGTCTTTGCCAGCAAGTACGACGGCGAAGTGTTCACCGGCAAGTTCCCCGCTTTCGACACCACGCTGAGTTTCGACCCGGCCAATCTGGCCGCTGCCAAGCTCGATGTGCGCATTCCGCTGGCCAGCGCGATCAGCGGCAACAACGATCGCGATTCGACCCTGCAAGGCCCGGACTTTTTCAACGTCGCCAAGTTCGCCACCGCACGCTATCGCGCCGACAAGTTCCGTGCCCTCGGCGGCAATCAATACGCGGCCGACGGCACCCTGGAACTGCGCGGCGTCAGCAAGCCGGTCACGCTGACCTTCACCTGGACGCCGGGCGCGCAGCCCGTGTTGGCAGGCAAGGCGGTGGTCAAGCGGCTCGACTTCGGCGTGGGCGGCGGCGACTGGGCCGACACCAAGACCATTCCCAACGAAACCGCGATCAGCACCAAGGTCGTGTTGAAGGCGAAGTAAGGCCACAGGCCGCAACCGGACGCGGCCACTGAGCGGCGGACTACCTCGTCGGGTCCGCCGCTTTTTTATGCCCGGTGGTTTCTGCCCCGTGGCCGGATGACACCGCGCGACAGCTAGACTTGGCGTCCACCCCTCGGACGCCGCCGATGCGCACACATGGAACGTTGACCCGCTGGAATGCCGATCGTGGCTTCGGCTTCATCACCCCGGCGCAGCCCGGCGATGAGCTATTCGTGCATATCTCCGCGTTTCCACGCAGTCCGGACGCGCCACGTATTGGTGAGCTGATTTCCTTCGAGATCGAACAGGGCAAGGATGGGCGACGCCAGGCAGTGCGCGTGATGCGCGCCGGCGCGCCGGCAGCCGGACGTGGCCCACGCAGACAGCATGCGGCAACGCAAGCGCCATCGAGCCATCGCTTGATCGGGCTGGGCAAGCTCCTGTTGCTGCTGCTCGTGGCAGTTGCTGGCGGCTATGCGTATCTCGATCGGGACACGCCGATGCCAGCCCCAGCGCCCCCTGAAACTTCTTCAGTAGTTTCGGCACGGGCACCGGCAGACAGGACGCCGCCAGACCGCGCAGCGCTCCAGAGCTCGCCAGCGGTTACGGCCCCTGCAGCGGCAGGCAAAACGTCTGCCACGCCCGCACTCACGCCGCACTATAGCTGCGGCGGGCGCAAACACTGCTCGCAGATGACTTCCTGCGACGACGCCACCTGGGTGCTGCGTAACTGTCCCGGCACAAAGATGGACGGCGACAACGATGGCGTGCCATGTGAGGACCAGCTGTGCCGTTGAACGGCGACGACTGAACGCCCCCCCCCCAACGCCGCAGGTGAACCAAACCAGCGTGTAATTGCCGGGTACTTGCGGGCGACGTATTGAAATCAGCGTGTTCACGTGGCGCAAACGCAAACCGGTCTCGCTCACCTGACGTGCAAATCGCTTGTAACGGCCTTCAGTCCATCAGCAGACGCGAACCATATCCGCAAGCGCCTATCAGCGGCCAGCCTCATCCAGCCACGCACGCAAGCGCTGGCCATCGAACGGCCAGTCCAGCTCGCGCCCGCGTGCATCGCGTAGCACCGGCACACGTGCCCCATAAGCGGACTCAAGCGCCGCATCGTCGTCGATAAAGACGCTAGCGAACTCGCCGGCACGCACCTGCGCCAGCACTTCCACGGCCTGGTCGCAGAGGTGGCAATCGTCGCGCTGGTACAGGGTCAGGGCCATCGAACAGGTCTCATGCTGCGCTGCAGCCGTGCCGCAATCATCGAACGACTAGAATAGCCGCCTTTACGCTCACCTCTCCGGCACGCATGGCTGTCAGCACGTTCGACCTGTTCAAGATCGGTATCGGTCCAAGTTCCTCCCACACCGTGGGGCCGATGCGCGCCGCCGAGCGTTTCGTGCATCGCTGGTTGCTCGATGCCGGCCGCCTGCAGGACGTGGTGCGCATCCGCGCCGAAGTGTTCGGCTCGCTGGCGCTGACCGGCCGCGGCCATGGCACCGACAAGGCCGTGTTGCTCGGGCTGGAAGGCCACCGCCCCAACCTGATCGACCCGGACATCATCCCCGCCACGCTGGAGCGCATCCGCTCCAGCAAGCGCATCGCCCTGATGGGGCAGCACGAAATCGGCTTCGACGAGAAGCGCGACCTGCCGATGAACAAGCGGCAGAAGCTGCCGTACCACACCAATGGCATGCGCTTCACCGCGTACGCCGCCGACGACAGCGTGATCGCGACGCGCGATTACTACTCGGTGGGCGGCGGCTTTGTGGTCAACCAGGACGACGCCGCCGACGACCGCATCGTAGCCGACGAAACGCCGCTGCCCTACCCCTTCCTCAGCGGCGACGAACTGCTCGCGCAATGCGCACGCAGCGGCCTGAGCATTGCCGCGCTGATGTTCGAAAACGAAAAGAGCTGGCGCAGCGAGGACGAGATCCGCACCGGCCTGCGCGAACTGTGGGCGGCCATGCAGTCCTGCGTGGAGCGCGGTATCCGCCAGGAAGGCACCTTGCCGGGTGGCCTGAACGTGTCGCGGCGCGCACCGGCGTTGTATCGCGAACTGTCGTCCAAGCCGGAAGCGGCCATGCGCGACCCGCTGACCACGCTGGACTGGGTCAACCTGTATGCACTTGCCGTCAACGAGGAAAACGCGGCCGGTGGCCGCGTGGTCACCGCGCCCACCAACGGCGCGGCCGGCATCATCCCGGCGGTGCTGCATTACTTCGACCGCTTCTGCCCCGGCGCATCCGAGCAGCGCATCTTCGATTTCCTGCTCACCGCTGCGGCCATCGGCATTCTCTACAAGGAGAACGCCTCCATTTCCGGCGCCGAAGTCGGCTGCCAGGGCGAGGTGGGCGTGGCCTGCTCGATGGCCGCCGGCGGCCTGGTCGCCGCGCTGGGCGGCAATCCGGGGCAAATCGAGAACGCCGCGGAAATCGGCATGGAACACAACCTTGGCCTGACCTGCGATCCGATCGGCGGGCTGGTGCAGATCCCATGCATCGAACGCAACGCCATGGGCGCGGTCAAGGCGATCAACGCCAGCCGCATGGCCATGCGTGGCGACGGCAAGCACAAGGTGTCGCTGGACAAGGTCATCAAGACCATGCGCGACACCGGCCGCGACATGCAGGACAAATACAAGGAAACCAGCCGCGGCGGCCTGGCGGTGAACGTCATCGAGTGCTGAGTCTGCCGGTGGCGTGATGCGATCAGAACGCATCGCATCACGCCGGGTTGATCCAGTAATAGGCACCACTGCAGCAGCCCTCAACCGGCCTGCGCCTGCGGCAGAAGACAAGCCCGCATCGCCATGCCATTCCGCAGAAGGCCCCCTTCTCCCGCCTGCGGGAGAAGGTGCCCGAAGGGCGGATGAGGGCACGTCAGCCCGCCATACCCCCTCGCCGCGGCACCGCCCGGATCCACGCCTCCACCACGGTGCGCCAGGTAGCCTTCCGGCACGGATCCCGGATGGAGAACACGATGCGACATCTTGCCTGTGCACTCGCACTGACCCTGGCCTGCGGCCCGCTGATGGCTCAACAAGCCAGCTACGGCCCGCGTCTTGAAGGCTTCGATTACCCCTACCCGGTCAAGACACACGCGTTCACCTCGCAGCAGCAGCCGCTGGAGATGGCGTACCTGGATGTCGCACCCACCGGCAAGCCGAACGGACGCACCGCCGTGCTGCTGCATGGCAAGAATTTCTGCGCGGCCACCTGGGAATCCAGCATCGCGGCCCTGAGCAAGGCCGGCTACCGCGTGATCGCGCCGGACCAGGTGGGCTTCTGCAAATCCAGCAAACCGGCCGCCTATCAATTCTCCTTCGCGCAGCTGGCCGACAACACCCACGCATTGCTGAAAACACTGGGGATCGACCGCGCAGTGGTCGTCGGCCACTCGATGGGCGGCATGCTCGCGATCCGCTACGCGCTGATGTACCCGCAGGCCACCGAACACCTCGCCCTGGTCGACCCGATCGGCCTGGAAGACTGGAACGCCGAAGGCATCCCGTGGCGCAGCGTGGATGCCTGGTACGACAACGAACTGAAAAGCAGTTTCGAGCGCATCAAGAAATATCAGATGGACGTGTATTACGCCGGTCAATGGAAGCCCGAATTCGAACGCTGGGCGCGCATGCAGGCCGGCATGTCGCTGGGCAACGGCAAGCAGGCGGTCGCCTGGAATCAGGCGCTGACTTACGACATGGTGTTCAACCAACCGGTCGTGTATGAGCTGCCCAAGCTGTCGGTACCGACGACGTTGTTTATCGGCCTCAAGGACCGCACCGCGATCGGCAAGGACACCGCACCGCCGCAGGTCAAGGCGCGCGTCGGCGACTACACCAAGCTCGGCAAGCAGGCAGCTGCGGCCATTCCGAAGGCGACCCTGATCGAATTCGCCGACCTGGGGCACTCGCCGCAGGTACAGGACCCGGCGCGTTTCAATGCCGCACTGTTGAAGGCCATCGCGCAGTAATTGCAGCAGCGCACGGCCATCGGCCGCCGTGCGTTACTCCCCTGCCAACCGCTGCCGGGTACTGCCGGTTGCGGCCATCCCGCAGCGTTTGAAGACGACACGGCAGGCAACGGCAGCACAGGCCGCAGCCATCATTGGCTACTCACCATGAGGCGAGCGAGCAGGCAGGTTGCCGCACGAAGAACGGCACCCTCGCCTGCCAGGCGATGGTGCGGGTGCAGGGCGCAGACAGCCTCCCGGTCCGACCGCCACCCACCAGGGTGCCCGCACCAATCAGCGGTAAGCCCGCGGCAGAACCAACGCATCTGCCGCGCAACGAAAGCATCAATCCGCCACGATCCGCAGCACATCGTCCAGCAGCGCGGCCGCCGTGACCTCCGCACCCGCACCCGGGCCCTGGATCAACAACGGCTGCTCGCGGTAACGGTCGCTGCTGATCGCGACACGGTTGTCGGTTCCGGCACCGCCCGCCAAGGGGTGATCCAGCGCCAGCTCGCGCAGTCCCACGCTTGCGCCATGCGCGTCCACCCGGCCCACGAAACGCAGACACCGCCCCGCTGCGCGTGCCTGCTGCCAGCGCGCGCTGACGACGGCATCCAGTTCGCCCAGGCGTGCATCCAGTTGTCCGATCGGCACGCTGGTGAGGCCGGCAGGCACCAGCGACTCCACGTGCACCTGTTCGGCCTCCAGTTGCCATCCGGCCGCACGCGCCAGGATCAGCAGCTTGCGCCGTACATCCTCGCCGGACAGGTCGATCCGCGGATCCGGCTCGGTATAACCCGACGCCACCGCTTCGCGCACGCACTGCGAAAACGCGCCGCTGCCGTCATAGCGATGAAACAGCCACGCCAACGATCCCGACAGCACACCCTCGATCGAATGGATATGGTCGCCACCTGCCACCAGCGCGCGCACGCTGCTCAGCACCGGCAACCCGGCGCCCACGGTGGCGCTGTCGCCATACTGCGCGCCGGTGGCATGGCGGGCGGCAAGCAGCGCCTGCGCACGCGACAACGCCGTGCCCTGGCCCAGCTTGTTGGCGGTCACCACATGCACGCCGCGGCCCAACCACTCCACATGCCAATCGGCCACCACATCGCTGGCCGTGGCATCCACCAGCACATCGCCAGCACGCAGCGCGACGGTTTCGGCCCACGGCTGCAGCACGGCCTGTCCACGCGGTGCGGCGTTGGCCTGCAGCAATGCCTGCTCCGCGCTCACGCCGCAATCCTGGGCGATTCGCGAATTGGCCAACCAGTCGAAGCGCGGCAACTGCAATTGACGCTGCTGCAGCGCGGTGTAGCGCGTCACGAATGCGCGGCCCACCGTCCCGGTGCCCAGCAATGCCAGCCGTGGTGTCGGCGTCACTGCTGCCGCCGACGCCCGGCGCGAAACAGGCAGCACAGTGCTCACGCGTCGACCTGCTTGCGGTTGGTGGCGGTCAGGGTCGCTTCGGCACGCGCCAGGCCGGCGCGCAGGTCGATCAACAGGTCCTCTGCCGATTCGATCCCGATCGACAACCGCAGCAACCCGTCGGAAATTCCGGCAGCCGCGCGCGCTTCGGCAGTCATCGCCGCATGCGTCATCGAAGCCGGATGCGCGATCAGGCTTTCCACGCCGCCCAGCGATTCGGCCAGCGTGAAGTAGCGCAGTCCATCGACGAAGGCGCGTACCGCCGCTTCGCCACCGTTCAACTCGAAACTCATCATCGCGCCGAAGCCCTTCTGCTGACGCGCCGCCAGGGCATGGCCCGGATGCGTCGCCAGCCCGGGGAAATACACCTGATTGACCGCCGCGTGCCCGTCCAGCAGCGCGGCGATCGCGTCGGCATTTTCCTGATGTACGCGCAGGCGCGCATCCAGCGTGCGCAGGCCACGCAAGGTCAGGAAGGCATCGAACGGCGAGCCGGTCAGGCCCAGCGCGTTGGCCCACCACACCAGTTGCTGGTGCAGCTCCGCATCGCGCGCCACCACCGCACCGCCCACCACATCGCTATGGCCGTTGATGTATTTGGTGGTCGAATGCAGTACCAGGTCGGCACCGAATTCCAGCGGTTTTTGCAGTGCCGGCGACAGGAAGGTGTTGTCCACCACGGTCAACGCACCCACCTTCTTCGCCGCTTCGATGACAAAGCGCAGATCGGTGATGCGCAGCAGCGGGTTGGACGGGGTCTCGATCAGCACCAGCTTGGGCGACTGGGCCAATGCATCGGCCAGCGAACGCGGGTCGGTGAGGTCGGCGGTGATCAGCGCGAAGTGGCCCTTCTTGGCCAGCGCATTGAACAGGCGCCAGCTGCCGCCGTACGCATCGTGCGGCACCACCAGCGTATCGCCGGGCTGCAGCACGGCGTTGAGCACCAGGTTGATCGCGCCCATGCCGGTGGAGGTGATGACGCCGCCAGCACCACCTTCCAGTTCGGCCAACGCCTCGCCGAGCAGATCGCGGGTGGGATTGCCGCTGCGGGTGTAGTCGTATTGACGCTTGTTGCCGAACCCGTCGAAGGAGAAGTTCGACGACAGCACGATCGGCGGAGTCACCGCACCGTAGGCGGTATCGCGGTCGATGCCTGCGCGCACGGCGGCAGTGGCGGCGGTACAGGGGGCGTCGGCGGGGTCACGATAGCTCATGCGGTTTCTCCGGTAATGCGAAGGGCAGTAGTGAGGATCGCGTCGATGCGATCGATTTCTTTCAGGAAGGCGTCGTGGCCGTAGGGCGAACGCAACACACGCAGGCTGCCGCGCGGCCCCAGGCCTTCGACCAGGCTGACCATGTCGGCCAGCGGCACCAGGCGATCGCCTTCCACCGCCACCACGACGGTGGGCACGCTGACCTGGGCCGGGTCGATGCGATGCAGGTCGATGGATTCGGACAGGCGCAAGTACGCGGTGACCGGCGTGCGGGCCACGTATTGCGCACCGGCGGCATCCAGATAGTCTTCGGCGGCAACCCGCACGCGGCCATTGATCACTTCCGGCGGCGCATCGAAGCGCTCGCTGAATTCTTCCGGGGTGCGGTAGCTGAGCATGGCGAACTGCCGTGCCAGCGCCAGCCCATGATTTTCTGCGCACTGCAGCTGGCCCAGCGCCACCGCACGGCGCTGCAGTGCGCGCCACGCTGCGGCATACGGATGCGCGCGGTGCGCCCCGCTCACCGCAATCAAGGTGCCGACGCGAGCGACATGACGGGTCGCGAACTGCAAACCGACCAGCGCGCCGTATGAGTAGCCGACAAAGCCGTGCAGGCGCGCGATTCCCAGCGTGTCGAGCAGTGCGGCGATGGCATCGGCCTGGTCGGCGGTGTCGATCGGCGCATCCAGGGTCCCGTCGGCGCCGAGGAAATCGAAGGCCAACAGGCGACGCGATGCCGGGTCCAGCGCGCGGCCCGCACCGACCAGGCCATCCACCCAGCCCTTCTCGGGGAACACAGCGCTGGCCGCGAGGTGCCGATGGGCGGAGATGCCGCCGGCGACGAACACCACCGGCGCATTGGCAGCGCCGATCAGTTCGTAGCGCAGGCGCACCTCGCGCATGCCGGCATGACGCATCGGCAACGACACGGCGATGTCGCCGCGCAACGCGATCACGCCGTCGGTGTCGGCGGCAGGGGTGTCTAGGTCATCAGTGGTCGTTGGCGATGCTGTGGTCACGAGGCTCATGGCGATATCCGGGGTGGATCGGCCATCGAGCTTCGCGGGAGCTCGCGTTCGACGTGCGCAAGGCACGATTCGAACCATCTTTCGGCGGACGCGAAGGTCCCCGCAGGATTTGGCACCAAACGCGGGCGCTTGCGCGCTCCGCTGGCTGCCCCGGCATCAAAGGGCCTGTCCCTCCGCCGGTCTCGATGGTGAGGCTAAGATGCCACCGCATTTTTGCGATGTCAATCGCTTCATGCGGATGGAAAGATATATTTTCATCCGATACCACCGGGTAGCGTGATGCACCGCATACTTGCGGCTCCGTTCGCTCAAGCCAATCGCGTGCATCACCGCGTCTTTCGCTCCCTTTCGCCCGTCATAACTGCGGTGTTGGTCGCCGCCCTGCTGGCAGGTGCGTCGCCCGCCGCTGCGCAACAACGCTGGCATTGGAACGGCGGCGCGGCACCGTCCTCGCCGCGCTCCATGGCGACGCCAGTCGCCTCCGCCACAACGGACCCCAGCCCGGCCCTGCAACTGGAATGGCAGGCACCGGTCTATCTGGCATGGGTGACCAACCCGCTGGCCGGGCCTGCGCAGGTCCGGCTGAGCGCCCCACCCAACGAGGATTACCGGGCCGTGCCGCAACTGCCGCTCACGGTGCTGATGGCTGCGCACGAGCGTCGCCTGCTGGCACGGCTATACCCGGCCAGCAACCAGCGCACCCTGGGCGGGCTGGGACTCAAGCTCGACATCGTGCCTGGCGATCCGCAGGCGCAGCCGCAGCCGGCGGGCTATCAGCTGCCGTTCCGCGATGCGCCGGTGCAGGTGGATCAAGGCTTCGGCGGCCGGTTCAGCCATGCCGACCTGCCCAACTGGTATGCGGTGGACTTCGCCCTCCCCCAGGGCACGCCGGTGCTGGCCGCGCGCGAGGGCGTCGTCATGGAGACTCGCAAGGACGTCGCCGAAAGCAGCGCCCACGACCCTGCCGCAGGCGGCGGCAACCTGGTGCGGGTGCTGCACGCCGACGGCAGCATGGCGCTGTACGCCCACCTGGCCCCGAACGGCGTGGCGGTGCGCGCCGGCCAGCGGGTCGGCACCGGCGAACGACTCGGCGCCTCCGGCAATACCGGCTACAGCACCGCCGCGCACCTGCATTTTTCGGTGCAGCGCAACACGGATCTGCAACTGGTGTCGGTGCCGTTCCGGATGTGGGGCCCGCAGGGCGAGCTGCACTTCCCCTCGCCGGCCCCTTAGCGCCCCGGCGCCCCGATGCCGCCTGGCTGCGGGTCCGCAAAGGCCCGCTGCGCCGAAGCCGCTATAATCACCGGCTTCCTCAGTTTCCGCAGGCGTCCGACCGGGCGCGCACCGCCCATGTCCGAAGTCTCCAACGAAGCCGCGCGCCGCCGCACCTTCGCCATCATTTCCCACCCCGACGCCGGCAAGACCACGCTGACCGAGAAGCTGCTGCTGTTCGGCGGTGCGATCCAGATGGCCGGCTCGGTGAAAGGCCGCAAGGCCGCCCGTCACGCCACCTCGGACTGGATGGCGCTGGAAAAGGAGCGCGGCATCTCGGTGACCTCCTCGGTGATGCAGTTCCCGTACGAGGGCAAGATCGTCAACCTGCTCGACACCCCCGGCCACGCCGACTTCGGCGAGGACACCTATCGCGTGCTCACCGCAGTGGACTCGGCGCTGATGGTGATCGACGTGGCCAAGGGCGTGGAAGAACGCACCATCAAGCTGATGGAAGTCTGCCGCCTGCGCGACACCCCCATCATGACCTTCATCAACAAGCTCGATCGCGAAGGCAAGAACCCGATCGATCTGCTGGATGAAGTGGAAACCGTGCTGGGCATCCAGTGCGCGCCGGTGACCTGGCCGATCGGCATGGGCCAGCGCCTGAAGGGCGTGGTGCATCTAATCAGCGGCGAGGTGCACCTGTACGAGCAGGGCCGCAACTTCACCCGCCAGGATTCGACCATCTTCCCGTCCCTGGAGGCACCCGGCCTGGCCGAAAAGATCGGCGAGCAGATGCTGGCCGAGTTGCGCGACGAACTGGAACTGGTGCAAGGCGCCAGCAACGCCTTCGATCTGGACGCCTACCGCGCCGGCCAGCAGACACCGGTGTTCTTCGGCTCGGGCGTCAACAATTTCGGCGTGCAGCCGCTGCTGGACTTCTTCATCGAGCACGCACCGCCGCCGCAGGCACGCGACACCACCGGACGCCGGGTCGAGGCGACCGAAGCCAAGCTCAGCGGCTTCGTGTTCAAGATCCAGGCCAACATGGACCCGCAGCATCGCGACCGCGTGGCCTTCATGCGCGTGTGCTCGGGCAAGTTCACCGCCGGCATGAAAGCGCTGCACGTGCGCAGCGGCAAGGACCTCAAACTCGCCAACGCACTGACCTTCATGGCCAGCGACCGCGAAATCGCCGCCGAAGCGTGGCCGGGCGACGTCATCGGCATCCACAACCACGGCACCATTTCCATCGGCGACACCTTCACCGAAGGCGAATCGCTGTCGTTCACCGGCATCCCCAACTTCGCGCCGGAACTGTTCCGCCGCGCACGCCTGCGCGACCCGCTCAAGCTCAAGCAGCTGCAGAAGGGCCTGGCGCAGCTGTCCGAGGAAGGCGCCACGCAGTTCTTCCGCCCGTTGATGAGCAACGATCTGATCCTGGGCGCGGTCGGCGTACTGCAGTTCGACGTGGTGGCCTACCGGCTCAAGGACGAATACGGCGTGGACGCGATCTTCGAGCCGGTGAGCGTCACCACCGCGCGCTGGGTGCATTGCGACAATGCCAAGAAGCTGGAGGAATTCCGCGAGAAGAACGCCGGCAATCTGGGCGTGGATGCGGCCGGTCAGCTGGTCTATCTCGCACCGACGCGCGTCAACCTGCAGCTGGCGCAAGAACGTGCGCCGGATGTGCGCTTCTCGGCAACACGCGAACACGCGCACGCCAAGGCGATCGATTGACCCGCGCTTGAACCGCAGCAAGCGGACCCCGCTGCCGGCAATGCGAATTGCTCGCAGTTACGGTACCTTTTTGGCATGAACGCAGACGCCTCCCCCTCGACCGACCTGCGCGACGAAATCGCCAGCGCGGTGACCCACGGCCTGGGTGCCATCGCCGCCCTGGCAGGCGGTTCGGTGCTGATCACACTGGCCGCCATCCATGGCGACGGCTGGCAACTGGCCACCTCCATCGTGTTCAGTGCCACGCTAGTGTTGCTCTACGTCGCCTCCACGCTGTTCCATGCCATCCCGCACGTCGGTGCCAAGGCACGCTTGCAGGTGCTCGACCACTGCGCGATCTACCTGCTGATCGCCGGCACCTACACGCCCTTTACCTTGATCAATCTGCGCGGCCCCTGGGGCTGGAGCCTGTTTGCTGCAATCTGGACCATCGCGGCGGCCGGCGTGATCTTCAAGCTATTTTTCACCGGCCGCTTCCGCCTGTTGTCGACCGCCCTCTATCTGGCGATGGGCTGGCTGATCATCGTGGCCATCAAGCCTCTGCTGGTTGCGGTGGACACCTGGTCGCTGTGCTGGCTGCTCGCTGGCGGGCTTTTCTATACGTTGGGCACCTACTTCTATCAGCGCGACACGCAACGCTACTTCCATGCGATCTGGCACCTGTTCGTGCTCGCCGGTAGCGCCTGCCACTTCGTTGCGGTGGTCGAACAGGTCATGTGACCCAACAGTGCCGGCGTGTTCGCACGCCGTGCACGAGTCATCGCCAACCATGCGCACGTGAACAACGTGACTCATGCCGCCGATCCCCGCGCCTCCCGTATGCGCCGCCGTCGACGCTGGCTGATCGGGCTTGGCGGTGTTGCTGCGGTCCTGGCGATCTTCGTGTTGCTGTTCGAGTGGAACTGGCTACGCGGCCCGGTCGAACGCATCGTCAGCGCCAAGACCGGCCGCGATTTCCGGCTGGGATACCTGGATGTGGACCTGGGCCGCACGACCACGGTTCGCGGCGAGCGACTGCAGCTGGCCAATGCCGCATGGTCCAAGCGCGGTGCGATGGCAGAAATGCGCGCTGCCGAGATCGACGTCGAACTATGGCCCCTGCTGCGCGGCAAGGTGCGGCTGCCGGAAATCCGTCTCGATCAGCCCACTGTCCTGCTGGAAGCCGGCAACGACACGCACCCGGGCAACTGGGTGTTCGACGATCAGGATGGCAATGGCAACATGCCGCGGCTGGGCCGGCTGCTGGTGACCAAGGGACGGCTGCATTACATCGACGACGCCGCACGGTCGGATATCGATGTGGCCATCGCTAGCCTGGCGCCTGCACGCAGCGATCAACGTACAGCACCGATCGGCATCGACGGCAAGGGCCGCTGGAAGGGTTACCCATTCACGCTGAAAGGCAGCACGGCCTCGCCGCTCGAGTTGAGCCAGAGCGAGCATCCCTTCCGCATCGATCTGCGCGGCAGTGCCGGCGCCACCCGCACGCATGTGCGCGGCACCCTGACCAATCCGTTCCAGTTCCGTGTCTTCGATCTGCAGATGGCGCTCAGTGGCCAGGACATGCAAGATCTCTACCCGCTGACCGGCGTCGCCATGCCCGCCACGCCGCCGTACACCCTCGATGGGCGGCTGCGCCGCGATGGCCAGGTGTGGCGCTACGAGACGTTCACCGGCACCGCCGGCGACAGCGATCTGTCCGGCACGGCCGAGGTGGATCTGCGCAACAAACGCCCGTTGCTGCGTGCCGACCTCGCTTCCAAGCGGCTGGATTTCGACGACCTGGCCGGTTTTGTCGGCGCACCGCCCAAAACAGGCGCCGACGAATCGGCCAATGCACAGCAGAAGAAACAGGCAGCGCAACTTGCCGCCAGCGCGCGGATCCTGCCGACCACGCCCTACGACCTGTCCAAACTGCGCGCGATGGATGCACAGGTGCGTTGGCGCGCGCAGCGCATCAATGCGCCGTCCTGGCCACTGGACGACATGGATGCGTCGCTGACATTGAAGGACGGCCTGCTGCAGCTGGACCCGCTGAATTTCGGCGTGGCCGGTGGAGACATCCGCTCGACCATCCGCATGGATGCACGCAACCCGGTCATCGTCACGCAGCTGAAAGCAGGCATTCGCGGCATCCGGCTGGACCGGCTGTTTCCAGATGCCGCGCTCGCCAGGCAGGCCTCAGGCGCAATCGGGGGCGAGCTGGATCTGCGTGGCCGCGGCAATTCGATCGCCGCGATGCTCGGCAGCGCGGACGGCTCGATCGGCGTCGGCATGGGCCGCGGTCATGTCGGCAACCTGATCATGGAACTGGCCGGCCTGGACATCGCCGAATCGCTGAAATACCTGTTCACCGCCGACCGGCAGATTCCGGTGCGTTGCATGTTCGGCGATTTCGCCGTCAAGGACGGCCTCATGCAATCGCGCGCGCTGGCCTTCGACAGTACCGACACCATCATCATCGGCGAGGGCAACATCAGCTTGAAGGATGAAACACTGGATCTGCTGCTGCGCCCGCGCCCCAAGGACCGCAGCATCCTCAGCCTGCGCTCGCCGCTGCGCGTGGGCGGAACCTTCAAGGACCCGTCGTTTCATCCCGACTACAAGGCGCTCGGCCTGCGTGGCGCAATCGCGATCGGCCTGGGCATGATCGCCCCGCCCGCCGCCCTGCTGGCCACCTTCGAACCGGGACCGGGCAAGGACAGCAACTGCGGTGGCAAGTACGCCAAGTAACTGCCGGCGCCGGCCTCAGCTGGCGATATAGCGCTGCAGTTGATCGATGTCGCGCTGCTGCATCTCGATCACCGCCTTGACCAGGTCGCCGATCGAGATCACGCCCTGCACGCGGCCATTTTCCACCACCGGCAGATGCCGGAAGCGGCCATCGGTCATCAACTGCATGCAGCGGTCCACGGTCTCGGACGGCGACACCGTCACCACCTGCGCACTCATGATCTCCGCCACGCTGGTGGTGGCCGACGAGCGATCGCGCAATACCACCTTGCGCGCGTAATCGCGTTCGGACACGATGCCGACCAGTCGCTCCCCGTCCATCACCAACACCGCACCGATGCCCTTTTCGGCCATCAGCCGGATCGCCTCGATCACTGCGGCATCGGCCGCAACCGCGAATACCTCAACCTGTTTGGTCCCCAACAGCTGTCGTACGGTCTGCATGGCCCGCTCCGCGCTTGGTCTGGTCGTCGCAGACTACTCCCACCGCGCCGCGGTGGGTATCGACCAGGTACAGCGGACGCTGCTTGGCCTCGTCGTACAACCTGCCCAGGTATTCGCCGATCAATCCCAACGCAATCAACTGGATGCCGCCCAGAAACAGGATCACCGACATCATGGTCGGCCAGCCGGCCACCGGGTCGCCGATCAGCGCCGCCTTGACCACCACCCAGGCCCCGAACAGAAATGCCACCAGCGCCGTCATCAGCCCCAGGTAGGTCGCTGCGCGCAACGGCACCGTGGAAAAACTGGTGATGCCGTCCAGTGCGAAGTTCCATAGCCGCCACACCGTGAACTTGCTATCCCCGGACAAGCGCGGCTCGCGCCGGTACGGCAATGCCACCTGACGGAATCCCACCCAGCCGAACAAGCCCTTCATGAAGCGGTGCCGCTCGCGCAACTGCTGCAAGGCCTGCACCACACGTGGCGAGAGCAGTCGGAAATCGCCGGTATCGGCCGGGATCGGGGTGCGCGACAAGCGCCGAATGACGCGATAGAACGCGTGCGCCGCGCCGCGCTTGAGCCAGCCCTCGCCCTCGCGAAAGATGCGCGTCCCGAAGATGTTGTCGTAGCCGGCGCGCCAGAGGGCGACGAACTCGGGAATCAGTTCCGGCGGATCCTGCCCGTCTGCATCGAGCAGCACCACCGCGCCCGGCAGCACATGATCCAGGCCTGCGGACACCGCCACTTCCTTGCCGAAATTCCGCGATAGCCGAAGCGCGCTGACCTGCGCATCGTCCCGCGCAAGTGCCTGCAGGACGTTCCAGGTATCGTCGGTACTGCCGTCATCGACATACAGCACACGCGTCTGCAAGCCATGCAAGCCCGCCAGCACCGTACACAGGCGCGGATGCAACAGCGGAATGCTGGCTTCTTCGTTGAAGGCCGCGATCACCACCGTGAGGCGTTCGGTGACGGCCGGCAATTGCGCGGGGGCGATGGTACTCACCTCACCGCGCCTGCAGGTACGCAGCGCCGCCCAGCTGGCGCGCCTGCCGCTGGATCCAGGCGGTGCGTCGCTGCACGTAGGCGCCAGGCCGGCGCGCATCGTAGCGGCGCGGAGAGGGCAATACCGCGGCCAGACGCGCCGACTCGGTGGGCGACAGGCCTGCCGCATCCTTGCCCCAGAACTGCCGCGCGGCCGCCTGTGCGCCGTATACCCCGTCGCCGAATTCGGCCACGTTGAGGTACATCTCCAGAATGCGCTGCTTGGGCCATAACAGCTCGATCAAGACGGTGTACCAGGCTTCCAGGCCTTTGCGCACCCAGCTGCGCCCCTGCCAGAGAAAGACATTCTTGGCGACCTGCTGACTGATCGTGCTGGCCCCGCGCACGCGCCCGCCACGCGCATTGTGATCGCGTGCCTTCTCGATCGCCTGCAGATCGAAGCCGTGGTGCATCGGAAACTGCTGATCCTCGGCAGCGACCACCGAAATCGGCAGGCTGGAAGCGATCTGATCGTAATCGCGCCACTGCTGGTGCAGGGAAAAGCTCCCGTCCCCCTCGCCCCAGGCCTCCAGGTAGCGCCCGACCATCATGCTGCTGATCGGCGGGTCGACCACCCGCAGCACCAGCACCTGCAGCACGCTCGCCGCGGCGAACAGCAGCGGCGCCGCCAGGATCCAGCGCAGCCAGCGCCGCCGCCGTGGTGGTGTCACCTGCTTGCCATCCAATGCATCCGTCCCCATTAGTTCGCTTCGACCTTCAATCCCGATGCCTGCCGCATTATCCGGCAACCGGCGTCCCTTACGTCCGATGTCTCCATGACCGATCACGATCAGCTTTCCCGTTTCCTGCTGCCTGCCGCCGGCGTGCGTGGAGTCCATGTGCGTCTGACCAAGGCCTGGCACGATGTCCAGGGCGCAGCCGAGTACCCGCCTGCCGCGCGCCAGCTGCTGGGCGAAGCGGCGGTGGCAGCCGCCCTGTTCACCGGCCACACCAAGGTCGACGGGCGCCTGTCGGTG
Organism: Xanthomonas pisi DSM 18956; assembly: GCF_001010415.1. GTDB lineage: Bacteria > Pseudomonadota > Gammaproteobacteria > Xanthomonadales > Xanthomonadaceae > Xanthomonas > Xanthomonas pisi. The sequence goes on along the minus strand of NZ_JPLE01000058.1, from coordinate 42,625 downwards.
CAGCTGCGCGGCAATGACACCCTGCGCACCCTGTTTGCCGAATGCACCGCTGCGGGCACCTTGCGCGGCATCGTGCAACTGGCCGAGGGTGCCGACGCGCCCACCGACCTGCGCGAGCTGGGCGAGGCCGCGCTGCTGGCGATCACCATCGAAAACCCCGGCCTGGACCCACGCGAACCGCAGCGCTACCAGAGCTTGGTGGGCATGCAGGCCCCGGATCTGGCCGAAGCCTTCGAAACCTATTTCCAGCAGTCCGAGCAGTTGCCGACCCGCCTGTTGCTGGCCGCCGGCCCGGATCAGGCCGCCGGCCTGCTGCTGCAGAAGCTGCCTGGCGATGAAGGCGACAACGACGGCTGGACCCGCATCGGCGCCCTGTTCGACACCCTCGGCGCGCCCGAGCTGTTGTCGGTGGCCGGCGAAGACCTGCTGCACCGCCTGTTCCATGAAGAAGACCCGCAGCTGCTGGGCGGCAAACCGCTGAGCTTCGGCTGCTCCTGCTCCCGCGAGCGGGTTGCCTCCATGCTGGAATCGCTGGGTGAAGAAGAGGCACGCGCAGCCGCTGAAGCGACTGGAGAGGTGGAGGTCCGCTGCGAGTTCTGTGGCCGCGAGTATCACTTTCCGTTGACCGAGCTGGCCGTACTTTTCAGTAAGGCGCAGCCCTCTCAGCAGGCACCGGAACGGTTGCAATAGATAGCATCTGCGCTGCGTTTCGGGGAACGCGACCACTTGTTAAATAATCATAAACGCCCTAGCATTCCCATTGCCCGCTCTCGGGAACTTAACAACTGCCCCTGGGTCTGAACTCTGGTATGCGACACCTTCTGCGCCTTCCGCTCGCTTTGCTGGTTGCCCTTGCGGCAGCCACGGGTGTGCATGCGCAGTCGGCGTCCCAGCAGTTGCGCGAGAGCACCATCCTGCCGGTGTGGAACAAGGGCAGCGGCAAGGTGGAGGCCTTTCTCTACCTGGAACCCACTGGCGAGCAGAAGGCCGGCGCGCGCTGGCATTTCGGCCGCAATTCGCTGGATGCCGCGTTCGGCCTGACCTCGGGCGATTCGCTGGGCCTACTCTGCAATAGCAGCCGTGGCACCAACATCAGCGGTCTCGCCAGTCACTGCCTGCTCGCCGGCATCGGCGACGATGAAGAAGACAGCGCTGCCGCATCGCGTCGCGTGTCCGGCACGCTGGGCTTCAACCGTGGCAGCGGCCGCGTCGGCGTCACCGCCGGCGCCGGTCGCGACACCCTGCCGGCCTGGTTGATCGGCGCCGGCAAGGCGCCCCTGACCCGTGTCGAGCAGAACGATCTGACCGTGTTCGGCCAGAAGAACATCGGCCGCGAAGGCTTCGTTTCGATCGGCGGCACCTACGCCCGCGCGCGCCTGGTCCCGCTGGCCGACGTCTCCCCGGCCATCGCCGACCAGTGGGACAGCAAGACCCTGAGCGTCGGCGGCGGCTACGGCGCCTTCAGCGCCAATGTCATCGGCCGCGTCGTCGATGTCCCAGGCCAGCCGGAAAAATGGGAAGGCCTGGGCCTGGGCCTGACCTGGCGCACCCCGTGGAGCGGCCAGTTGACGGTCGGCGCGGAGAACGTCATCTCGCGCGGCAAGAACCCGTTTGCGCCGAATAACGAGAGCAACAGTGACGGGACGATCCCGTACGTCAGGTATGAGCAAGACCTGTAATCTTCTTCCGTTTTGAAATCATAACGCCACCGTCACATACGGTGGCGTTTTCGTTCATAGGAACAAAAGTTAACGGGACTTTAATTTTTAGGGACGGCCATATACCATCGGTTCACCCTGACGCTTTGGGACCGCATCTTCGGACCCGCCTGCCAGGCCAACCTAACCGTTACACGGAGAGAGAGCCCATGAAGTGCACGTCAAGCAAACTGCGTGACGCCGTTGTACTTGCGCTTGTTGTTGGAGGAGCTTATTCATCGACATCCTTCGCACAGGACACATCCGCCGGCACAACAACCAACCTCGACAAAATTGAAGTGACCGGATCACGCATTAAGCGCGCTGATCTGGAGACTTCCAGCCCCGTATTCGTGATTGATCGTCAAACGATCCAGAGTTCCGGCGCGGCAACTGTCGGCGAATTTCTCCAGCGCACGCCTGCCATTGCCGGCGCCGCCACCAATCCTCAGGTCAACAATGGCGGTGGCGCAGGCGCGGCTACAGTTGATCTGCGCGGACTTGGTGTCAACCGATCACTCGTCTTGGTCGACGGTAGGCGCTGGATTGGCACCGTCAGCAACGCGAACGGCGCGGTGGACATCAACTCCATCCCTCTAGGTCTGATTGAACGCGTCGAGGTGCTGAAGGATGGCGCATCGGCCATCTACGGCTCTGACGCGATTGGCGGTGTCGTCAACTTCATTCTCCGCAAGAATTTTGACGGTGTTGAAGCAAGCGCCTATTACGGAACATCGTCACGCGGTGACGCGTCGACTGAGCGGTATGACGCCGTTTTCGGCATGACAAACGATCGTGGCAGCCTCATGCTTGGCGCAAGCTACGATAAAGCCGAAGAAGTACGTGCGGCAGATCGCACCTACTCAAGCCAGCCTTATCAACTTTACGCTGGCGAAAAAGGCATTGGTGGGACGAGCCGCATTTTGACTGGCCGCTATGTCGTGCCGCGTGGGAATGCCACTGGCGTCAATTTAGCTGACCCCAATTGTGGCGCTGGCGCGAACGTTACTCTTACGCGAATCGATGGGCGTCCTGGCTCGTCACCTTCGGACTTTCGTTGCTTCAATCCGCAAACCGATGTTTATAACTATCAGGCCGATGGAAACTTGACGCTGACACCGCAGGAGCGGACCAGCCTCTTCATGAACGGCACTTACAAGCTCAGTGACAACGTCGAAGCGTTTGTACTTGGCTCGTGGCTGCGGACCGAGTCCTCCTTTGCGCTGGCACCTCTGCCGTTCGACGGCCGACCTGCAGTGGATGACGTTCCGATCAGCGCCAATAGTTTGTACAACCCCTTCGGAGTCGATATTACGGACGCGCGTCTGCGCCTTCGTGATTTCATCCCCACGCGCACGACCCGCTTCGTAACGGAGACCTACCAGATCACCGGAGGTCTTCGCGGAGCGTTTGGTGACAGCAGCTGGAGTTGGGATGCATCGTACGGGTACGGCCGCTCACCACAGTCATCGTCGGTGAAAGGGTATTTGTTCAGCCCTGGCCTCACCGCAGCACTGGGCCCGTCCATGATCGATCCAGCAACCGGAAATCCTATTTGCGTCCGGACGCCAGGCAACCCTGCCACGGCCATCAATGGCTGCTTGCCGGTCAACTTCCTGGGGCCGGCACCAGATGCGAGCACGGCTGCAGGACGGGCTCAATTGACTGCGCTTGGCCTGATCAATCCAACCATTACCAATACCAACGAAAACACTCTCAAAGTTTTCAACGCCAACGCAACAGGTGACCTGTTTGATATCCCCGCAGGAACCGTCTCATTGGCCGTTGGCGTGGAGCGACGCGAGGAGTCAGCAAGTTCGACCAGTGATTTCCTCACGATCATTCCACCGGGTGAAACTGTCTGCTTGACCACGCAGGAAGCATGTACGTTTGGTGATATTTCTGGAAAGTTTGACGTCAACGAAATCTACGCCGAAGTACTAGTCCCACTGCTGACCGATGCGCCTTTCGCAGAGAAGCTCAATCTGACACTTGGAACCCGTTACTCGGATTACTCCAATTTCGGCGGCACCAACAACTCGAAAATCGGGCTGGAATGGAAGCCTTTCTCCGACCTGTTGATCCGCGGCACCTACGCAGACGTCTTCCGCGCACCTACGATTGGTGACCTGTTTTCACCCACAGCACCAAGCGCAAACAGCTATGTCGATCCTTGTAACGGTTACTCGGGGCAGGCGACAGCCGATCCGCGCGCCTGCGCAGGTGTCGCGCCTGACGGCTCCTTCCGTCAGAGCAACAACCAGGTCACCTCTTTCCAGGTCTCCAACCCGAACCTCCAGCCAGAAGAAGGCGACGTTTTCACGTATGGTTTCGTGTATAGCCCGAGCTGGCTCGAAGGCTTTAGCGTAACCGCCGACTATTGGCGCGTAAGCCTGGATCAGTTCATCACCAATCTTCCAGAAACCGTGATGCTGAACCAGTGCTACCAATTCGGCCGCTACTGCGACACCTTCATTCGCGACGAAGCAGGCGACGTTGCGCAAATGACGAACGTGATCGGCAACTTTGGTGAGCTGCGGACCAGCGGCGTCGATCTCGGGTTCCGCTACACCACTCAGGAAGCTGCGTGGGGCAAGCTCTCGTGGAATCTCGATACAACATATATCCGTCAGTACGACGTTCGTCTGTTGTCTGGAGATCCGACTAGCGACGTCGGAGCATTCCCGGGCATTCCGGAAAGCAAAGGACTCGCCGGCACGTTCGTTGATTCCGCATCGTCGGGGTTCGGGAATATCGCACGCTGGCGCGCGCTTAACGATTTGACCTGGACTTATGGCAACCTGAATGCAAGCCTGACAACACGGTATGTCCACCACGTCAACGAAGCACCGGATGTCGCAGAAGTAGGTACCGACGGCTATGTGGCCAAGCGTCAGGTACCCTCCTATACCCAGACGGACTTCCAGCTCGGGTATCGCCTTGAATCGTTGAATAACAGTACGATTCAAATCGGTGTTCGCAACCTGGCGGATCGTCAGCCGCCACTGGTTTATTCCGGCTTCAATGCCTCCACCGACTTGCGGACCTACGATGCCATCGGCAGGTACTACTGGATGCGCTGGACTGCACGATTCTGATCTGAAAAAGGAAAAGGAGGATGCCGCTTTTGCGGCATCCTCCTCTCCGGGTCACCTTCGGCATTTCATTCGAACAAAAGACAATAGTTTGTCCGCACAGTTGTGCGCCAAGCTGATCGATTCTTTTCAGGCGCTCAGCGAATTTCACGAAAGAAATGGTCAAGGCATTCGCCAGGGTCTGGAGGAAAGCGCCTGGACGGAGTTGGATATCTCCAAACTGTCCGATCGTGCCTTTCTGGGATTCTTCCGCTCGCTGATCAGCGAGGAGCTCAAGCGCTATAACACTGAAATAGACCTGGACATTGCGATCCCTGATAGCCCGCTACTCAGCCCACTGATTCTCAAGCGCTATCGCGCGGAAAGCGATGAACGCTTCCAGACACATTTCGACTCCATAAACAACGTATGCGATCGATACCTTGTTTTTCTGTGGTATCTCAACGATGTCTCGGAAGGTGGCGAAACTTGGTTTCCAGGGTTGGACTATGGTGTCAAACCAAGAGCCGGCAGGCTTTTAATGTTTCCACCATATTGGATGTACGCCCACCAAGGCAGGCCACCGCATAGTGGAGACAAATACATACTTTCCACCTACCTCCGCTTTCCGCAACGCTGACTAAGCGTAGCCATAACGACGACGCCATGGCGCAAGAAGGCTTAGCGTGCGCTGCGAGAAATGGTGCCGGTAATTCTCCCATCGCCCAATTGCTCGATCATTGATTGGCTCGATAACCTGGGCATAACTCGGCGTATTGATTCGTGTCGACCGCGACATGGCATGCTCTTGAAAGTTCGCCAGGGCGTCGTCCCATTTAGACTCAAGGAAGCCTAACAGTGCAGAGACATGCGCAGGCATGTCATTCACCAGGTCTTCGTAACGAAGTTCATGGACATGGGCATTTGCCAATGTTCTATGACGCTCCCAATGAGACATTACCTTCACATAAGTCTCTGCAGAGGCTTCCAACGTTGCAAACGAAAGCGCACCTCCACGCATGCCAAATGCCTGCATGTAACAGCTCAGCACGCAGTCGTGTGGGTCCCGCAAAAGAAAAATATACCTCGCCTGCGGAAATATTCGTGCGATGTAAGGGACCCGAGTGAGATTCAAAGGATACTTATCGACAAGACCCGGCCCTAGAGAGATGTACTTGGCGGCAACTGCATAATAAAAATCTCTCGCCAGACCGATCTGATCGTCAGAAAGTGTAGCCAGCCAATCATCTAGTTGCGGCCAGGCAAAATGCTTACTTGAGCGCAGACTAGCGATGGCCTCTTCTAGCGCCGGGCGTTCATCCAATACCGCAAAATCCGGGTGCGCGTCCAATATGCGCTCTAACAAGGTCGTACCTGATCGCGGGAAACCCACGAGGAATGTCGGATCTTCCGAACGCTCGCCCTTTCTTGAATTACGCCAAGCCAAGGGAACAGGATTCGTCAACGATTCATCCAACCACCCCAGCGCGTGATCAGTTGGCTGCCCCGGAAATCGCTGATTGTATGCCGCAACAGCACGTAGATGGCCGCGATTCAACGCGGCCATCGCTTCATCAAAGCGGCTATCAGCATCAGCATTCTTGGCGCGCTCAAACTCCAGCAACGCTCCAATTGCTCCATCCCCAACGATCGCAATGCCGGAGGCCAGGCATTTCTCAGCGGATTCGTATTCCTTTTTTCGGCGCAATACTCGACCCAATGCGAGCGCCTTCATCGGCGACATCTCGCTCCCGATAACGCTTCCGTGCTGCAGATAACCTTCAGCCTCCTCCAGACGATTAAGTCTCTCAAGCAAAAGAACAAGCTGCATCCGCAACTCACTCGTTGCGTGCGTATCATCAAGAAGATCTTTGTAGAGTATCAACGCGCGTGCTTCTTCGCCGCAATTCGCAAGTAACCAGGCGAAGCTCTCACACTGGGCACGCGACATTCTGTAATGTTCAAGATGAGCAAGACAAGATCTCATCTCGTCGAATCGCTCAAGCTCCATCAAGCATTGCGAATAAGCCAGAGCGACATCAGATGCCTCCGGCTCCTGCCGCCAAGCATTTTTAAGGATTTTTTCTGCCTGCTGGTATCTTTGTAGATAAAGCAATGCCAACCCTTGACCCAACTGACAAGCCACTTCATTCCCAGCACCCCGTTTCGCAGCCTCCTCAAAGGCTACCAACGAACCCGAGAAGTCCTCTAGCTCAAGCAATAGATTGCCGATATTTATTAGGTATGAGGGCTCACCAGGATGAAGACCCGCCAGATGCCAATAAGCATGACAGGCATCAATCAGCAAGTTGCCGTTATGCAACTCTTCCGCAAATCGCTGCCAAGCGACTGCATTTGAGAGATCGGGCGCGACCTCGTCACAAATCCAGGCTCGCATTCTTTCTCGGTGATCAGACAGCAACGTAACCATCGCCGAATGATCTCACATCCCGACAGACAACACAGCGCAGGAACTTCATGCCTCTGGTTGGAGCGAATACCGCGAGTTCGCCGAAGAGTCTCAACCGAATTAAAAAGCTCTGCCCGACCCTTACCAGCTCGGATCTTCGCATAAATCGTACAAACAGCTACGCCCCCGGAATCGGGGGCGTAGCTTAAGTCAAGCATTCAAACCGCGTATCAGAAACGTTGGGTGTAACGCATGTACAAGAAGCGACCAATGTCGAAGCCGCCGAAGTAAGAAACGTTTGCGCTCGGCTGGCTATACAGGGTCGGACCAACGCGGTCGAACACGTTATTGGCACCGGCAGCAATCGTGGCATTCCAGGGAGCATTCCAACGAACCTGGACGTCATTGAAGACGGTCGCGCCACGCTCATTGGTCGGGTTACCAACGGAAACGCCCTGGTTGTTCGGAGCGCGGTAGTTGGGATCGCTGCACTCGTCCGGGAACAGGGACGCACTCAAGCAGCTTTCCTTCAGACCGGAGAAGTAACGCACCGTCCAGCTTGCACCGAAATCACCCTTGTCCCAATTGAATGCGACGTTGGACCGGATGCGGAAGTGCGTACCCGTGGTGGTCCCCGCCCAGCCCACGCCAGTGAACGGGTTCGGATTGGTCACGGAATTACGGGTGGTAACCAACTCGTCGCGGCTGGTGTAGGTGGTCGTCCACTTGACGCCAAACGTTCCGGCCGTATCGGTGGCCAGGCGGTAGCCTAGATCCAGATCGTAGCCCTCAACCTCACGGTAACCCGCGTTGATCGAGGTGCGGTTCAAGGTGTTGACGATGCCCGTAACGGGATCACGAGTGAACGCGTTGCAGCGCTCGGCAATGCCGTTGATGTAGCAGTCGTTGAGAATCAGATTAGCCGTATCGCCGATGATGGTGTTCTCGACACGGATCTGCCACCAGTCAAGCGACACGTTCAAACCATTGACGAAGCCAGGGCTCCAGACAAAGCCCAACGTCTTGGACGTCGAGGTTTCCGGGGTCAGCTGATCGTTGGAGCCGGACAGGAATGCCAGAGGCGTTTGCGACGAGGCTGCCGTGGTGGGCACGAAACCCTGCGCCTGCTGACGGAAGGTCGCCGCGTTGACGGGCAGCGCGGCAGCACAGCGTGCGCGTACAGCTGCGCTGGTGCGAGAGGCACCGAACTGGACGTCGCAAGGATCGGTGTACGAATCGAAGCTCTGCGAACCACCGCCATAAAGGTCGGAGATGGTCGGCGCACGGAAGCCCTCGGCCCAAGTGCCGCGGACCAGCAACGACTGGAACGGCTTCCACTTGAAGCCGAACTTGCTGTTTACGGTGTCGCCGAACGTGTTGTAGTCGGAATAGCGGCTTGCCAGGCTCAGACTCAGCTCCTGAGCAAATGGCAGATCAGCCAAAATCGGCACGTTGAGCTCGGCGTAGACTTCTTCCACCTTGTAGCTGCCGCCGGTGGGGAAGTTGGCAAGACCGGAGGTGTTGCCCGACTGCGCCAGCGCGTCGGGACTGAACTCGCCCTCTTCCTTACGCTGTTCAGCGCCCACGGCAAAACCGAGATCGCCAGCAGGCAGGGTGAACAAGCTACCCGACAAGTTGGCCGAGATGACCTTGGTCTTGGTATCTGCAGTTGCGTGCGTGGTGGGGATCAGGAAGTCCTGCAGAGCCTGATTGCCTGTCAACGCACCCGGACCGGAGAGACCGGCAGCGATGAACGGATTGAACGGCACGCACTGTGCCAGCGCAATCGGGGCAGCAGCGGAGCCGCACTGTGCAACGCCGGATGCATTGATGAAGGACGGACCCACAGCTGCACGCAGCGAGGTCAGGTTGAGATCACCGTAACCGCTCTGCACCAGCTTATTGTTGTTATAGAGGTAACCCACATCCCAGTCGAAGATGCGGTCGCCTACATTGAACGAGCCATCGAACGTACCCGAGAAGCGATAAGTGGTCAGCTCGGCACGCGTGGTGCGCGGCACCTCAGTCGTACGCCGCCACCAGTTCGGAATGTCACGGTTGAGCGGATTGAACGCGCTGTCCACCGACAGCGGCGAACCGAATGCCAGGGCCTGATACGGGTAGCCCGCAATCTGGCGCTCGGAATCACGATTGCTGTACAACACGTTGGTACGGAAGCGGACCTTGTCCGTCAGATCGTAAGAGCCATCCACAAACAGCGAGCGGCGTTCCTGCGGAGTACGCAGGTCGGTCCAGCGGTTGGTGTTGGTCTTGTCCTGGGTGACGGTCTGGTCGGTGTTCTGGACGCGGTAGTCGGCCGGGTTGTCCGGATTGCCGCCGTCGCGCACCAGGACGCGGACTTCACGATTCGGGTTGGTTGCGGTGGCGGCAGGGTAGCGAACATTGGGGAGCGCGTCGGCCGGACGGCTGACGAATCCACCGAACTCACCGACCGCGGTCCAACCAAAATCCGGGTGGTTGGACGAACGCGGGAACTCCGAATACGGACGGTCGGAGGCCGCAACCTTGTTTTCCTTGGCGTACTCGATGCCAACGGTCAAGCTTCCGCGCTCGCCGGTCACACCCATTACGAAGTCGGCATTGGTCGTCTCGCCGTCGCCCTGCGAATACTGGCCGTAATAAACGCTGCCAGTCGCGCCATCGAAATTGGTGCGGGTGATGATGTTGATGACGCCGGCGATGGCATCGGAACCGTAGATCGAGGAGGCGCCATCCTTCAGCACTTCGATGCGATCGATCGAGGACACAGGAACGGTGGAGATGTCCTGCAGGCCGTCGGTGGTGATGCCCAGACGCTTGCCGTTGACCAGCACGAGCGTACGCGCTGCACCCAGGTCGCGCAGGCTGATATAGGTACCGCCGACCGCTTCGCCGGACGACAGCGGCGAGGCGCGGCTGATCGGCGGCGTGCCGACTGCGCTGATGTTCTGCAGGATGTCGGCGACTGACGAGAAACCCTGCTTCTCGATGTCCGCGCGGCTGACGGTCAGAATCGGCTGCGCGGTTTCGGTATCCACCTGGCGGATGCGCGAACCGGTCACTTCGATGCGATCAAGGTTGGTCGCGCCGGTGTCCTGGGCGAAGGCGATCGTAGGCAGTGCCGAGGCCGAAGCGCCAACCGCGATGGCGAATGAAATCGCGTCGCGAAGCTTGCTGGTCTTGTGAATCATTGAGCTCTCTCTCTCCAAGATCTGGTAATGGCGTGATGAACAACCGTTCGAGGGATCGAAAAAGCGAACCCAAAACGAAGGTAGAACGGATAGTAGCTATCAATTTGGAGAAATTAAAGATGCGTTAACAAAAAATTGCCTTCTCGTGAATTTAGCCGTCAATTGTGATACCAGGTTTATTATTGAGACCACTAAAGGCACACACCTGCATGCCGATAACGCTGCAAATGCATGCCGTGCACCCGCAAGCGAACACAGGCATGACCGGGCGCAGAAATGACTGCACGGCAACCTCGATGGGCGCTGTGCATACATTCGAAACCTATAAGTGGACTGGAAGCCGCAGCTCCCGGCCGCGTTCGCTCACCCAGGAATCAACGTCTGAATTACATGCTCGACATAGGATTCGAATTCTTCGCGGGCCTGCTTGGGTTGCTGCAGCTGTAGAGAGAGCTGCAGGAAGCCGACGTAGGCCGCGTAGGCCAGGCGCGCGCGGTGCTGGGCGTCGGTACGGGACAGGCCGGCCTGGCGGAACGAGGCAATCAGGTAATCGAGGCGGCGCTGCGAGACACGGTCGATGACCGGGCGCACCGCCGGGTGGTCGAGTGCCTTGAGCAACTCGCTGTAGATCACGTGCGGCGTGACTTCATGGGCGACCAGTTGGAACAGCGCACGCAGGCGGGCGCTGGGGTCGGGCACATCTTCCAGGCTGCCGAACACTTCCTTCTGTTCGAAAATTTCCCAGCGCTCCAGGGCCGCCTGCAACAGCGCGTCGCGCGAGGGGAAATGCCAGTAGAAGCTGCCCTTGGTGACGCCGAGACGGCGCGCCAGTGGCTCCACCGCTACGGCGCCCACCCCTTGTTCGGCGATCAGGTCCAGCGCGGCCTGCGCCCAGTCGTCCGCGCTGAGGCGGTTGCCGCGACCGGAACTGGCACGGGGCGTGGTCGGGCTGGATTCGGTGATGTCATTCATGGCGCGATTTAACCATACGCCTGAGTCAGTTGCAGTATGTATCACAAAAATGACAGACAACTGCCACGATTCAATGGCTTAACCGTCCATACCAGAGAGTATTGACAGCGGGCGGGCAGCCTCCATACCATTAGGTATGGTCACCTCTCCTTCTACGCTTGCCCCCCTTGCGGCCATGTCGCGCGTCAGCGCTGGCGACGTGGAGTTGGCTGTGTCGATACGGGGTGAGCAGCACGCACCAACAGCGGTGCTGGCGCATGGGTTTGGGCAGACGCGGCATGCCTGGGAAGCGACGGCAACCGCGCTGGCGCAGGCCGGCTACCGCGCACTTTCGTACGATGCGCGCGGCCATGGCGATTCGAGCTTCAATGCGCTCGACCTGCCCTATTCGCCCACGCAGTTCACCGACGACCTGATCGTGTTGGCAGGCGAGCAGCCGCAGCCGCCGGTACTGGTGGCTGCCTCGATGGGCGGCCTGTTCGGGCTGCTTGCCGAGGCGCGTTGGCCGGGGCTGTTTCGCGCGATCGTGCTGGTCGACATCACGCCGCGGTGGGATACCGCAGGCGTGGAGCGCATCCTGCGCTTCATGACCGCGCATCCGGATGGATTTGCTTCGCTGGATGCGGCGGCCGATGCAATTGCCGCGTATCTGCCGCATCGCCCGCGCAAGACTGCGCAGCAGTTGCAGGCATTGCTGCGTCAGCGCGCAGATGGCCGTTGGCACTGGCACTGGGACCCGCGCCTGGTCGACGAACTGGCCGGTCGGGATGCGCAGCTGCAGCAGCACGCCTTGGCGGAAGCGGCAGCGCAGGTACGCTGCCCGATGCTGTTGATCAGCGGCGGGCGCAGCGATCTGGTCACCCCGGACAACATCACCGAGTTCCTCTCGATCGCCCCGCACGCGCAGCACGTGCAACTGGCCGACGCCACGCACATGCTGGCCGGCGACGACAACACCACCTTTACCGCAACCGTGTTGCATTATCTGGACGCACTGCCCTCGGTTGGCACCATTGCAGCGTCCAACATCACCGAGCATGTCACTGGAGCAAGACCATGAGCATCGTTGCACCGTTCCTCCTCGTCATCCTGGCGGCGGGTATCGCTGCCTATCACCGCATGCGCCTTGCCACCTGGGTTGCGATCAGCGCCTGCGTGCTGGTGGCGTGCTGGCTGCTGGATGCGAACCTCGTCGCCACCATTGTCGCCGCGGCGCTGGTGGTGCTGGTATCCGCTCCGGTGCTGTTGCCGTTCCTGCGCAAGCCGTTGCTGACCACGCCGCTGATGGCGTTCTTCCGCAAGGTGCTGCCGCCGCTGTCGCAGACCGAGCGCATTGCGCTGGAAACCGGCTCGGTCGGCTTCGAGGGCGAGCTGTTCACCGGCGACCCCGATTGGCAGAAGCTGCTCAACTATCCCAAGCCGCAGTTGACCGCCGAAGAGCAGGCCTTCCTGGATGGGCCGGTGGAAGAACTATGCAAGATGGTCAACGACTGGGAAATCACCCACGTCCACGCCGACCTGCCGCCGGAGCTGTGGGACTTCATCAAGAAGAACAAGTTCTTCGGCATGATCATTCCCAAGCAGTACGGCGGCCTGGGCTTCAGCGCACTGGCGCACCACAAGGTGATCCAGAAGCTGTCCTCGATTTCCAGCGTGGTCAGTTCCACCGTCGGCGTGCCGAACTCGCTCGGACCGGGTGAGCTGCTGCTGCATTACGGCACCCCGGAACAGAAAGACTATTACCTGCCGCGTCTGGCAATCGGTGCGGAAGTGCCGTGCTTCGGCCTGACCGGTCCGTTCGCCGGCTCCGATGCCACCTCGATCCCGGACTACGGCATCGTCTGCAAGGGCGAGTGGAACGGCGCCAACGTGCTCGGCGTCAAGCTCACCTTCGACAAGCGTTACATCACCCTGGCACCGGTAGCGTCCTTGATCGGGCTGGCGTTCCGCGCCTACGACCCGGACGGCCTGATCGGCGACAAGAAGGATATCGGCATCACCCTGGCGCTGCTGCCGCGCGAAACACCCGGCGTTGAAATCGGCCGTCGCCACTTTCCGTTGAACTCGCCGTTCCAGAACGGCCCGATCCATGGCGAAGAAGTGTTCATCCCGCTGAGCCAGTTGATCGGCGGCGTGGAAATGGTGGGCAAGGGCTGGAACATGCTCAACGAGTGTCTGGCGGTGGGTCGTTCGATCACCCTGCCCTCCACCGCCAGCGGTGGCGGCAAGTATGCGGCGGTGGTGACCGGTGCGTATGCGCGCATCCGCAAGCAGTTCGGCCTGTCGGTCGGTCGCTTCGAGGGCGTGGAAGAAGCGCTGGCGCGCATCGGCGGCAAGGCGTATGCGATCAGTGCGCTGGCGCAGGCCACTGCCGCAGCGGTCGACCGTGGCGACGTGCCGTCGGTGCCATCGGCGATCGCCAAGTACCACTGCACCACCATGGGCCGCGAAGTGGTCAGCGACATGATGGACGTGATCGGCGGCAAGGGCATCATCCTGGGGCCGCGCAACTTCGCCGGCCGCGCCTGGCAGGCTGCGCCGATCGGCGTGACCGTGGAAGGCGCCAACATCATGACCCGCAGCCTGCTGATCTTCGGCCAGGGCGCGATCCTGTGCCATCCGTGGGTGATGAAGGAAATGAAGGCGGCGCAGGATCCGGATACGCGCCGCGGTCTGGAAGAGTTCGACCAGAGCCTGTTCGGGCATATCCGCTTCGGCATTTCCAACGCCGTGCGTTCGTTCTGGTTCGGTCTGACCGGTGCGCGCATCGGCGCAGCGCCGGGCGATGCATACACGCGTCGCTTCTTCCGCAAGCTGGATCGCTACTCGGCCAACCTGGCATTGATGGCCGATGTGTCGATGCTGATGCTGGGCGGCAAGTTGAAGTTCAAGGAATCGTTGTCCGGTCGCCTGGGCGATGTGCTGAGCCATATCTACATGACCAGCGCGATGCTCAAGCGCTACCACGACGAAGGCGCACCGGCCACCGACCAGCCGCTGCTGGCCTGGGCGTTCCACGACAGCGTGCACAAGATCGAAACCGCGCTGTCGGCAGCGCTGCGCAACTTCCCGATCCGCCCGGTGGGCTGGCTGATGTGGGTGCTGATCTTCCCGCTGGGCCGTCGCGCCGAAGCGCCGGGCGATCGCCTGGGCCATCGCGTGGCATCGATCCTGATGGCACCCAACGAAGCGCGCGACCGTCTGGCTCAGGGCGTCTTCCTGACCCCGTGCGCCAACAACCCGGGCGGGCGTATCGCCAGCTATCTGACCAAGGCGGTGATGGCCGAGCCGGTGGAGCGCAAGTTCCTCAAGGCGCTCAAGACCAAGGGCATCGAGGCGCTGGATTTCCCGGCGCAGCTGGACGAAGCGGTGGCCGAGGGCGTGCTCACCCTGGACGAGCGCAAGCTGCTGGAAGAGCTGCGCGAGATCATGATGGACACCATCACCGTGGACGACTTCGATCCGCACGAGCTGCGTGCGGCCAGCTTCTACGACAAGCCGCAGGCACAACAGCCGCGCGAAGCGGCGTAAGACTCAGGTCGAGGCGATGTGCGAGGACGGCGGGCTTACAGCCCGCCGTCGGCGTTTGTGGAGATTGGCGATCTTGGAGACCGACCATCCCGCGACTGCGCGACCTGACGGCGTCGCCTTCGACCAGTTCACAGCAACTGCGCTCCGGGCTGCTGCAGGAACGGGCTTGCCCACGACAAGGTGCTGCCGGTAACGCCTCCTCGCAGACAAGCCGGCTCCCGCGGGCAGCGAGCAAGCCGGCTTAGTGCGGCAGCCACACCAGGCCGAGTGCGATCAACGCCGGCAACGCCTGCACGAAGAAGATGCGGCGGTTGACGCTGTAGGCGCCGTAGCAACCCGCCACCACCACGCACCCCAGGAAGAAGCTCAGCACATCGGCCCGTGCTGCCAGCGCGCCCCAAAGCAGGCCTGCGGCCAGGAAGCCGTTGTAGAGGCCCTGGTTGGCCGCCAGCACGCGGGTGGCCTGCGCCTTCTCCAGTGTGTTGCGGAAGGTCTTCAGACCCACTGGGTGCGTCCACAGCGCCATCTCCAGCACCAGGATGTAGACATGCAGCAGACCGACAAGGATGCCGGCGATGATCGCGAACAGGGACATGGCGAGAAAGTCGTGTGGACGTGGCGGCAAGCATAGCCGCGATGCGGCGCCATCTGCCTGGCAAGACGCACAGCGTGCGACCGGTGCATCGCAACGCGCTGGCGTCACCGGCGCAGCACTGGACGATGCAGGGTGAGCGGCGGCGCATGCGGGCCGTCATCGATGGGCCGCCGATGGCGCGCATCGCATCGGGATGGATGTCCCGTGCAAGCGACATCAGGCATCAGCGATTGGCCGCACGCGCTGTGTGCGTCACCGCTGCATGAGTCTCCAGCGCGCAGCCACACCGCAGCCGCACACCCAGGGCGTTATCGGCCCTGCGACTCCGCTGCCCGCCCGTCCGCCACAGCATCGCGCTCTGCAGGCAGCTTGCGTGCTTCGCGCAGCAGGCCGAACGTGCCCAGCGTCATGCCCGCTGCCGCCAATAGCCCGACCCCGAACACCGCAGTGGACCCCAGGCCCGACACCAGCTTGTGGATCCACACAAAGCTCAGGTCGCCGCCGCGATAGACCACCGTATCGATCGCCGCACCGGCCTTGTAGCGCCATTCGCGGCTGACCCGCGTGTACAGGGTTTCGCGCGCCGGCTTGGCCAGCGCAAACTCGCCCGAGCGCGTGATCACCTGCACGATGGCGATCATCAGCGGCAACGGCGAGGCCGCCAGCACCGCATACCCCAAGGTGATGGCCACTCCCGGAATCAGCAATGCCGGTGCAATGCCGAAGCGCGACAGCAGCGCGCGCGTCACCAGCAATTGCAGCAGCAGGGCGAGCGCATTGACCGCCAGGTCGATGCTGGCGTAATACGCGGTGCTGGCCGCCGCATCGGTATAGAGCCTGCGCACCAGCGCCGCCTGCTCGTTGTAGAGCAAGGTGCCCACGCCCACGCCGAACAAGGTCATCAGCGCCAGCCAACGCAGCAACGGCTCGCGCACGATCAGCTTGAGGCCGCCAAGCACGTCGCCACCGATCGGGACTTCGCCGGAGTCCAGTTGGCGCTCCTGTTCACGCGCCACCGCCCACAGGCGCAAGCGCAGCACGCACACCACGCAGACCGTCAGGAACCCGGCCGACACCAGCATCAGATGCGCAATGCCGATGCGCTCGACCAGGGTGCGGGTGAGGATCGGCCCGAGAAACGCGCCCAGGGTGCCCGCCGCGCCGATATAGCCGTAGTAGTTGCGCGCTTCGGCATTGCTGAAGACATCGGCCATGAAGCTCCAGAACACGGCCACGGCAAACAGGTTGAAGACCGTGAGCCACAAAAAGAACGCCATCCCGCGCCCTGGCACGCCGGTGTCGAACAGCACGTAGAACAGCAGCAGGGTCGCAATGAAGAAACCGTAGACCACCGGCAGGAACACGCGCCGCGGATAGCGGCTGACCAGCGCGCCATACACCGGCTGCAGCAGCAGCATGATCAGAAACGTGCAGGTAAACAGCACCTGCAAGGTGAAATCCTTCAGCGGCATGCCGTGCGCAGTGAAGAAACCGATCATGCCGGCCGGAAACAACGCGGCCACATCCGACGATGCACCCATCGCCTCGCGCACCGGGCGCAGCACGTAGTAGCCGCTGAGCAGGCAGAAGAAATACAGGAACGACCACGCCAGCGGTGGCGAACTGCGCAGTGCAGCGCCCAGACGGCCAACCGCCGAGTGCGGTGCAGAGGGACTGGTCATGGCGTCAATAGCCCCCGTGCGAACGAGCCCGACAGCAAGAACATGGCAGCGGCAGCCCCTGACGAAGTAGCGCGCAAGTTAGCCGATGCAGCGCAGCACCACCAGCAGCGGAGGCAGGACGCTGCGACGCGCGCGTGGGGCGCCCGGCACGGCGCTTGCAACCCACTGCGCAGCACCTTCGGGGCGTTGCCACGGCCTTGAACGGCGCGATTTCTGAACCCAAATCGTCAATAGGATCAATATGATGCCCATTCATCTTCCGGCAGTTTGTGCTATTGCAAAGCGCGGCGCTAGAATCGCTCCAGGCAGTGGAACAGGCGGCACAACCATGACAGTAATGCGCAGGCGCCGACGGTTCCGTCCGTTGGCCATCGGGCTGCTCGGGGCGTTATTGCCTCTGGCCCTCTCTTCCACGGCACAGACGCCCGCGCCCACCGCTTCTGCGCTGCAGCCTGCAACGCTTGCGCAGTCGCCCACCGCCCCGCTTCCGTATCGCAGCTCGTTGCCGGCCAGCAGCGTGTTGGCGCCGGCCGCCGGCTTCGACGTGGCGGCATTCGAATCGATGGCCGATCAGTTGACCTACGGCAACCGCGTCCCCGGTATGGCGATGGCCATCGTGCAGGGCGGCAAGGTGCTCAGTGCGCGCGGCTATGGCGTGACCGACGTCAATCACCCGCAGCCGGTCGATGCGCATACCGTCTTCCGCCTGGCGTCGCTGTCCAAGGCCTTCGCCGGCACCATGGCCGGCCTGCTGGTCAACGATGGCGTGTTGCGTTGGGACAGCAAGGTGGTCGACTACGTGCCCGGCTTCCAGCTGAGCGACAACCTCGCCACCCGCCAGCTCACCGTCGCCGAGGTACTCAGCCATCGTGTCGGCCTGACCCGCAACGCCTACGACCGCGATATCGAATCCAACGTCGACTACTACTCGCTGAGCCACAAGCTGGCTGCCGCGCCGCTGCGGTGTGCGCCGGGCGACTGCTATGCGTATCAGAACGTCGCCTTCAGCCTGGTTGGCGATGTGGTCTTTGCCGCCTCCGGCAGCTTCTACGAGCAGTCGGTGGAGCGCCGCATCTTCAAGCCGCTCGGCATGAACGATGCCAGCATGGGCCTGGCCGGCATCCAGGCCAGCCCGCATTGGGCGCGCCCGCATGTGCGTAGCCGCAACGGTTGGGTGTCGCTGACGCCCAAGCCCACCTATTACCGTCTCGCTCCTGCAGCCGGCGTCAATGCCAGCGCCAGCGACATGGCGCAGTGGCTGCTCGCCCATACCGGCCATCGCCCCGACGTGTTGCCTGCGCCGCTGCTGGCGACCTTGCATGCGCCGTTGATCTCCACGCCAGGCGAAATGCGTTCGGGCTGGCGCCACGAGCGCGTGGACGCGGCCAGCTACGCGCTGGGCTGGCGCGTGTTCGACTACGCAGGCCATCAAGTGATCTTCCATGCAGGTGCGGTGCAGGGCTACCGCGGCCTGGTCGCGTTGCTGCCCGAGCGCGACGTCGGCATCGCCATCATGTGGAACGGCGAAAGCGGCCTGCCCTCCGGCATGCTGCCGACCATCCTGGACCGCGCACTCGGCTTGCCGGCCAAGCGTTGGCTGGACATCGATGTGGACGGCGATTTCGGTAGCGAGAACATGCTGGCAGAGAAGGCAGACCCGGCCGGCAAGGGCGCATCGTCCGGCAAGTCGGTGGCGTCGCCGCGTTGAGTTGAAGCGTCGCAACCGACGCGGCGCGTGATGCATGACCACAGGCGGCCTTGGCCGCCTGTGTCGTTTCTGGTCGCCGGGAAGTGCAGGTGGATTGCGTGCAATTCGGCAGGCAGGCGCCGGGCAGACCGCCTGGTGCAAGCGCTGCAAGCTCATCCTTCACCAGGGAAGGACGGCAGGACTTCGTTCGTCGTCGTTGCGACGACAGCAGCGGCTGCAGCGACCGGACAGCAGATCGATGCGGGATGCGTGCGCTGTACCGCGACCGCTGCCGGTTTCATCACTGGACCTCCGACACCCGACGCTACGCCACGACGCGTCCAACCAAGTCGTCTGGCAGTTTCGTGCTCGGACTGCAGGTACGGGTAGTGCGAGCACGACGACCGGTCATTGCATCCGGAAGAGCGGTGGTTCGAGGAATCGCACCGCCGGGCGACGACGGGAAGATCCTTGATGAGTTCCGCTAGCGCCACCGATAGCGGCACAGCCTGGAATCATCGCCGCCTCCAAGGCGGTCAGCGGGTGGGCGGCGCGCCCGACGCGCCGGACCCAGCGATTCGCCGCGACATCCCGTCGAGCCATCGCCGGTCTGGCACTGTCGTTGCCGTTGCCGGCAAGGCGCCAGACCCACATCGCGTCGCCTCAAGAGCGGCTGGCATTCGCGCGCTGCAACGGGCCTGGCCACGGTGTCGCCCAATAAAAAAGCTCCCTCCCCGCTGGGCGTCGGGGAGAGAGCTCGATGTTTACGGCGATCGGGTGTTACAAATCAGATCAGCGGTGCCGGAGTTGCGGGCAGCGCGACCGGAGCGGCCTTCTTCTTGCGAGCGGCCGGCTTCTTCTTGGCGACCTTCTTCACAGCAGTCTTCTTGGTGGCGGACTTCTTGGTCGCCTTCTTCGCTACTGCCTTTTTGGCGACTTTCTTGGCGGTCTTCTTGACGGCCTTTTTGGCGGCAGTCTTCTTGGTCGCCTTCTTCGCGGTCTTCTTCACTGCCTTCTTGGCGGCAGTCTTCTTGGTTGCCTTCTTGGCGGTCTTCTTCACTGCCTTCTTGGCGGTCGCCTTCTTTGCAGTCTTCTTGACGGCCTTCTTGGCAGCAGTCTTCTTCACTGCCTTCTTGGCGGTTGCCTTCTTGGCGACCTTCTTGGTCGCCTTCTTGGCGGCGGTCTTCTTCACTGCCTTTTTGGCGGTGGGTTTCTTTTTCGCAGCTTTTTTAGTGGCCATGTAATTGGCTCCTCGTCAGTGAACTATGGAGTTGAAACGCCCAGTTGAACCAAACCCCGCGCCGGCATGCCGTCGTCGGGTACCGTCCGCAGGTAATGCGCGACGGGACGGATACAGAAACACCCGCATCGAACGGCGACACGGGTGCGTGGTCGAAACGACAACTGCTTTTCTGGAGAGAAGCGGACCCGACTCCACCTTTGAGCGTACTTCGGTGGACGTCTTGAACAAGCGTGTCGGCTCGATGTCGATTCTGCTCACTCTCTTTCGCAGCAATGTCTGCTGGGCGAAACCTAATCACGCTTTTTTTTACTGTCAACACTCTTTTGCAATTTTTTTTCAGTCGACCATCGCCATCTTCTCCATCGAGGTCCGGCAAGTACACCGCGCGTAGCCCGCCGAGCGGGCTCGCAGCAAGCGCCCACGCAACAGCGTTTTCGAAAAAGCACTTCTTTTCCGCTGTTTTTCTCAACCGCTCCAAATCTGCACGCCATCGACGCCGGTAACGCTGCGGCCACACGCTGCACGTTGCGGCATCGTCCGCCGCCTGTCCGCCAGCTGAAAATTTTTTATCCGGCAACTCCACTTCCGGCGTCGCACAAGCAGAAATGCGCAAACTTATTGCGCCGTTCGATCGCCATGCACGTGCGCTTGCGCATCGCCAGCAGCATCTCGCACGACATCGATCCGTCGTCGGCGCGCGTTGCACGCGTCGATTTTTTTTCACCGAGCACACGCCGGATCCTCACGAACGACTCACGTCAGAAATCCGACGCACCGGCCTGCAGGTGGTGGTGCGTCGACACGTCGGACATGGACGCAACCGCGCGCATCGCATCAAGTCAGCACCGACTGCCTTGCAGGCGACCGTGCAATCGTCCATCCGATCACGCTCTCGTGCACACATCACGACCGCGTCGGTGGCAGCGCACCCAAAAAAATGGCCGCTCTGCGAGCGGCCATCGGTGTGCAGCAGGGACGACGGACTCAGTGGTCGTCGTCTTCCAGCAGCTCGGCGTAGTCATCCGGCGACAGCAGGTCGTTGAGCTCTTCCTTGTCGTCGAGTTCGACCACGAAGATCCAGCCTTCGCCGTAGGCGTCTTCGTTGATGGTCTCAGGCTTGTCGCTCAGCGCGCTGTTGACCTCGACGACGGTGCCGCTGACGGGGCTGTAGACGTCGGAGGCGGCCTTGACGGACTCCACCACCGCCGCGCCGTTGCCGGCCTGCACGGTATCGCCGACGCCGGGCAGTTCGACGTAGACCAGGTCGCCCAGCAAGCCCTGCGCGTGGTCGGAGATACCGACGGTCACGCGGCCGCTGCTTTCGACGCGGGCCCACTCGTGGGATTTGAGGAACTTGAGGTCGCCAGGGATCTCGCTCATGGGTGTGCTCCGGGGAAACTGGGGTTGGGGACAGGTGGTTAGTTTAGACCGCGCGACAAGACAGGTGCACGCGTGTCGGCATGGGCAGGTTGCATGTGCTGACAGGATGCCGGCCGACTGCGGCCGGCATCAGGCGACTCAGTCGCCGAGGACGCCGGGCTGCGCCTGACCGTCGCGCACGAACGGAAACTTCACCGCGCGCAACGGCACCTGCTTGCCGCGGATATCCACGCGCAGGTCGTCGATGCTGCCGGCCGGTACGCGTGCGAATGCGATCGCCTTGCCCAGCGTTGGCGAGAACGTGCCGGACAGAATCTCGCCCTGGCCGGCAGCGGTGAACACGCTCTGGCCGTGGCGCAGCACCCCCTTCTCGTCCATCACCACGCCGATCATCTGCCGCGGTGCGCCTTGCGCCTTTTGCGTTTCGAGCACGGCCCGGCCGATGAAGTCGCGGCCTTCGTCGAGCGCGATGGTCCAGGCCAGCGCGGCTTCGTACGGGCTCACTGCATCGTCCATGTCCTGCCCGTAAAGATTCATGCCCGCTTCCAGACGCAGCGTGTCGCGCGCGCCAAGACCGGCCGGCTTGACGCCCTGTGCGAGCAACGCATTCCAGAAGGCGACTGCCGCATCCTGCGGCAACACGATTTCAAAACCGTCTTCGCCGGTGTAACCGGTGCGCGCAAGAAACAGATCGATGCCATCGCGCGAGCGCGTCTGCAAGGCGGCGAAACGGCCGAGCTTGCTCGCTGCCGCAGCGTCGGCCGGATCGAGCAGATCGATGACCTTGGCGCGCGCATTGGGGCCCTGCACTGCGATCATCGCGAAGTCGCCGCGCTCTTCCACGCGTACCTCGAAGCGTGCGGCCTGTTCGCCGATCCACTGCAGATCCTTTTCGCGGGTGGCGGCGTTGACCACCAGACGGAAGAAGTCTTCGGTCATGAAATAGACGATGAGGTCGTCGATCACCCCGCCCTGCGGATTGAGCATGCAGGTGTACAGCGCCTTGCCCGACACCTTGAGCTTGTCCACCGAGTTGGCGAGCAGGTAGCGCAGGAACTCGCGCACGCGAGCGCCGTGCAGGTCGACCACGGTCATGTGGCTGACGTCGAACATGCCGGCATCGCGACGCACCTGATGGTGTTCGTCCAGCTGCGAGCCGTAGTGGATCGGCATGTCCCAACCGCCGAAGTCGACCATCTTGGCGCCGAGCGCACGATGGGTGTCGTTGAGGATGGTCTTCTGGGTCATGGGCGCCGGTCCAAGGGAAAGATGCCCATTATCGCTGCCCTGCCGTCGTTGCGGGCAACCGTGTGTGCGCGCGGGCACAGCGATCACCGAACGACGCAAGCCGGCAACCGCACGCCGCGCTGCAGCAATGCGCGACCGGGTGGTACGCCCTGTCCCGGCGATCAGCTGCTGGATTGCACCAGCAAGGTCATGCCATCGACGCCGACGATGCGCACCGGTGCGCCGGCGGGCAGGTCCGGACCGCTGACCACCCAGAACGCATCGTCGACCTTGGCACGGCCTCGGCCATCGTGGATGGCTTGATCGAGCAGCACGCGGCGGCCGATCAATTGCTCGGCACGCTTGTTGAGCAGGGGGCGATCGCTCTGCCGCCCCTTGCCGCGAAACCAGCTGCGATAGACCTGCACCGACACGAAGCTGAGCACCACGAACGCCACGATCTGCACCAGCATCGACATGCCCGGCAACACGAGCACGAGGGCGCAGACGGCAGCGGCGGCGATCCCCATCCACAGCAGGAACGCTCCCGGCACCAGGGTCTCTGCGGCGATCAACAGCAGCGCCAGCACCGCCCAGATCACAACGTCCCAGCGCATGGCTCAGCCTCCGGCACGCGGCGGCATCGGCGGCACGCGCACGGCGGGTGCGTCGGGCTTGCCGATCGCTTCCTTGGCCAGTTCGGCGATGCCGGCAATCGAGCCGATGATGCCGCTGGACTCCATCGGCATCAGCACGAACTTCTGGTTGGGCGCGGTGGCCAGCGCCTTGAACGCCTCCACATACTTCTGCGCGACGAAATAATTGATCGCCTGCACGCTGCCGTTGGCGATCGCATCGGAGACCACCTGGGTGGCGCGCGCTTCGGCCTCGGCCAGACGCTCGCGCGCCTCGGCGTCGCGGAAGGCGGCTTCCTTGCGGCCTTCGGCTTCGAGCACGGCGGCCTGTTTCTCGCCATCGGCGCGCAGGATTTCCGATTGACGCGAGCCTTCGGCCTCCAGAATCTGCGCGCGCTTTTCGCGCTCGGCCTTCATCTGCCGCGCCATCGAGTCGATCAGATCGCGCGGCGGCTGGATGTCGCGAATTTCGATCCGCGTCACCTTGATGCCCCACGGGTTGGTGGCCTGGTCGACCACGCTCAGCAACTGCGCATTGATGGTCTCGCGCTGGCTCAGCGATTCGTCCAGATCCATCGAGCCAATCACGGTGCGGATATTGGTCTGCACCAGCGCGATGCTGGCGATCTCCAGATTGGAGACCTCATAGGCGGCCTTGGCGGCGTCCAAGACCTGGAAGAACACCACGCCGTCCACGCGCACCACCGCGTTGTCCTTGGTGATGACGTCCTGGCTGGGGACGTCGAGCACCTGTTCCATCATGTTGATCTTGCGGCCGACGCCGTAGACCACCGGCACCAGAAAGTGCAGCCCCGGACTCATGGTATGGGTGTAGCGGCCGAAGCGTTCCACTGTCCACTGAAATCCCTGCGGCACCATGCGCACCGTCTTGAACAACACGATGACGCCGGCGACCAGAACGGCGATGGCCAAAAACGAAGTCGGAAACATGTGCCCCCCTTGCATGTGACGAGTCGATCCCGGCAACAGTATGCACCCGCACCGTAACTCGCCGGCTGGGGTGCTGCAGTGCAGGGATACGCTCGCGCCCCTTGCCGTGCCGGGCGGCGAGTGCTTCAGCGTGCGCAGATCGCGTGACCACCAGGCTCAGACAGTGCGCGGGGCGAACATGATGACGGCCATGCCGAGCAGACAGCAGGCGGCGCCAAGCAGGTCCCATCGGGTCGGGGTGATGCGGTCCACCCACCACAACCACATCAGGGCGCTGGCGATGTAGACCCCGCCATAGGCGGCGTATACGCGTCCGCTGGCAGCCGGATGCAGGCTCAACAGCCACACGAAGGTCGCAAGGCTCAGCGCGCTGGGCAGCAGCAGCCATGCACTGCCGCCTTTTCGTAACCATAGATAAGGAAGGTAGCAGCCGACCAGTTCGGCCACTGCAGTGGCAACGAACAGCAACAGCGTGGTCAGCGCAACGCTCATGCGCCGGTTGCGGCGCCGGTACCGACCACTGCGGCGGCGGACTCGTCGCGCTTGACCTGTCGCCACAGCGCTTCCTGCGCGTCTAGCGACAACGCATCCAGGGGGGTGCCCTGCGCGTGCGCATGGGCTTCCATCGCACGGAAGCGCCGTTCGAACTTCAGATTGGCATGCCGAAGCGCGGCGCCCACATCGACCTTGGCATGCCGTGCGAGATTGGCGCAGACGAACAGCACATCGCCCAGTTCGTCTTCCAGACGCGCCTGATTGTCGGCGACCGGTCCGCGGGCGAATTCCACCCGCAGCTCCTCGATTTCTTCCTGCAATTTTTCCAGCACCGGCGCCGGGCTGGGCCAGTCGAAGCCCACCCGCGCCGCGCGCGATTGCAACTTGGTGGAGCGCTGCCACTCCGGCAGGCCACGTGCGATGCCGGCCAGCGCGGAGTCGTCCTGCTGCCCTGCGGCACGGCGTTCTTCGCGCTTGATCTGGTCCCAGTTGGCGCTTACCGCCTGCGCATCGTCCACCGTCTGCGCCGCGAACACGTGCGGGTGACGGCGAACGAGCTTGTCGCTGAGCGTGGCGACCACGTCGGCGAAGTCGAACGCGCCCTGCTCGGACGCCATCTGCGCATGGAAGACCACCTGCAGCAACAGGTCGCCCAACTCGTCGCGCAGCCCCGGCAGGTCGTTGCGATCGATCGCGTCGGCGACCTCGTAGGCTTCTTCGATGGTGTACGGCGCGATGCTGGCGAAGCTCTGCTCCACATCCCAGGGGCAACCATGCTCACGGTCGCGCAGGCGCGCCATCAACTGCAGCAGGCCTTGGATATCGCCGGTGGGCGGAGTCTGGAGCATGGTTTATTCCTGAAGCAGTCTTGGAGGGCGCATCCGCGGTGAGATCTTCTGCGCATTGCGGTATCGCGCGTGGCAGCAAGCCCGGCGCGCGATGCAGCCGCAGTGTACCGGTCGGCCGATGCGGCCCCTGCGCGTGCGCAGCACCTGCCATGCAACCCGCGCCCGGCAGGCGGGCCTGCTCAGGCCAGCCAGTCGCGCCAGGGCAGATTGGGATCGCCCAGCGCGATGAAGTCGCCATTGAGCAAGGTGTCGCGGCGGTTGTAGCGGAACGGCTTGCCGGAACCACCGGCCAGCAGCACACCGCCGGCTGCGTGCAGCACGCATTGGCCAGCCGCGGTGTCCCATTCGGAGGTGGGGCCGAAGCGCGGGTAGACATCCAGCTCGCCTTCGGCAATGCGGCAGAACTTCAACGAGGAACCTTGCGCCACCACGTCGATCTGCCCCATGCGCTCCAACGCAGCTGCGGTACGCGCATCGCGGTGCGAGCGACTGGCGGCAACCCGCAAGGGGGCGGCAGCCGGCATGCGGGTGTGCAGCATTTCGTCGCGATCGCCGTCGCGGCGGAAAGCGTTCTCGCCGCGTGCGGCGTACCAGACCCGGCCATCGACCGGTGCCTGCACCACGCCCAGCACCGGCGCGCCCATGTGGATGAGTGCGATGTTGACGCTGAACTCGCCATTGCGCTTGACGAACTCGCGGGTGCCATCCAGCGGATCGACCAGCCAGTAGCTGGTCCAGTACTGACGCTCTTCCCAGGCGATGTGCGCGGACTCTTCCGACAGCACCGGCACGTCGGGCGTGACCCGGCGCAGGCCGTCGACGATGACGCGATTGGCGGCTAGGTCGGCCTGGGTCAGCGGGCTGGCATCGTCCTTGATCTCCACGGCGAAGTCCTGCGCGTACACCTGCATGATGGCCTCGCCCGCTTCGCGGGCAATGGCGATCACGGTCTCGCGCAATTCCATCGGGATGCGGATCATGGGTTGCGCTCCAGCCACTCGCGCGCGATGAACAGGGCGGCCAGCGAGCGGCCTTCGGAGAAATCTTCGCGCAGCATCAATTCGTCCAGACGTGCGATTGGCCAGGGCACCACTTCCATCTCTTCCGGCTCATCGCCGACCAAGCGCTCGGGGTAGAGGTCGCGCGCCAGCACCAACCAGGATTGGTGACTCATATAAGTAGGAGCGAGCGTCATCGCGCGCAGCACCTGTACCTGGCGCGCACCGTAGCCGGCTTCTTCCTTGAGCTCGCGGTCGGCCGCCTGCTCCGGCGTCTCGCCGGCATCGATGCGCCCCTTGACCAGACCCAGCTCGTAGCGATGCACGCCGGCGGCGTATTCGCGCACCAGCAGCACGGTGGTCTGGTCGAGCATCGGCACCACGACCACGGCACCGTGGCCCTGGCTGAGTTGACGTTCGTAGAGGCGGCGCTGCCCGTTGGAAAACTCCAGATCCAGTTGCTGGCGACGGAACGGCCCGTCGCCCAGATCGGTGATCTTGTGGATGGTCGGCAGACGCGGGCTCATGCGTGGCACGCAGCCGCGGAGCGGACCGATAGAATAGGCAGATGCATCGACATGTTCATGAGCCCGAAATCCTAGCAGACCCTGCAGCCTCCGAAGCTGCCGAACATTGGCGGCAACGCGATCTTGCCGTGCTCTGGCACCCGTGCACGCAGATGCGCGAGCATCCGCACACGCTTCCGCTGGTCCCCATCGCCGCTGGCCAGGGTGCGTGGCTGATCGGTCACGACGGCCGTCGCTATCTGGACGCGGTGAGCAGCTGGTGGACCAACCTGTTCGGCCATGCCGAGCCGCGCATCGGCGCAGCCATCGCGCAGCAGGCCGGCACCCTGGAGCAGGTGATGCTGGCCGGCTTCACGCATGCGCCGGCAGTGCAACTGGCCGAGCGCCTGCTGGCGATCGCGCCGCGCCAGCCCGACCGCGCGCCGCTGGCCAAGGTGTTCTATGCCGACAACGGCTCGGCCGGCGTCGAAGTGGCCTTGAAGATGGCCTTCCATTATTTCCACAACCGCGGCGAGCACCGCCGCACGCGCTTCATCGCACTGGAAAACGGCTACCACGGCGAGACCATCGGCGCGTTGTCGGTCGGCGACATCCCGCTGTATCGGCGCGTGTATGCGCCATTGCTGCTGGAGTCGATCTTTGCGCCCTCGCCCGATGCCTACCTGGCCGAGCCGGGCCAGAGCGCGGAAGACTATGCGCTGCAGGCGGCCGATGCGCTGCAGGCACTGTTCGAACAATCGCCCGGCGAAATCTGCGCATTGATCCTGGAACCGCGCGTGCAGTGCGCCGGCGGCATGCGCATGTACCACCCGGCGTATCTGCGGCGTGCGCGCGAACTGTGCGACGCGCATGGCGCGTTCCTGATCGCCGACGAGATCGCCACCGGCTTCGGACGCACCGGCACGCTGTTCGCGTGCGAACAGGCCGGCGTGATGCCCGATCTGTTGTGCCTGTCCAAGGGATTGACCGGCGGCTTCCTGCCGCTCTCGGCGGTGCTGGCCACGCAGCAGTTGTACGACGCGTTTCTGGACGATTCGCGCGAGCGCGCGTTTCTGCATTCGCATAGCTACACCGGCAACCCCCTGGCGTGCGCGGCGGCATTGGCGACGTTGCAGATCTTCGCAGACGACGACGTGATTGCGCGCAACCAGGACACCGCCGGGCGCATGAGCGCCTTCGCTGCGCAGATCGGCGAGCACAGCGCAGTGGCGGACGTGCGCCAGGCCGGCATGATCGTGGCCTTCGAACTGACCCAGGGCGGCGACAAGCGCACGCCCTTCCCTGCCGCGGCACGGGTCGGGTTGAAGGCGTATCGCGCGGCGCTGGAACGCGGCGTCGTGCTGCGCCCGCTGGGCGACGTGCTGTACTGGATGCCCCCTTACTGCGTGGACGACGCGCAGCTGGCCTTGCTTGCCGCGACCACCCGTCACGCCATCGAGGAGGCCGTCGCATGCGCCTGACCCGCTCCCATGTCGCGTTGCCGCTGCACTGCGACCAGGAAGTGACCCTGCCCGAAGAGTCCGCCAATCATCTGCTGCGCGTGCTGCGCCTGCGCGAGGGCGATGCCTGCATCCTGTTCAACGGCGATGGCAGCGACTACCACGCGCGCATCACCGTGGCCGGCAAGCGCGAGGCACGCGCACTGGTCGAGCGTGCGCAAGCGCTGTCCAACGAATCGCCCTTGCGCGTCACGCTGCTGCAGGGCATCGCGCGCGGCGAAAAAATGGATCTGATCCTGCAGAAGGCCACCGAGCTGGGGGTTGCGGCCATCGTGCCGGTCAACGCCGAACGTACCGAGGTCAAGCTCGATGCGGCGCGCATGGAAAAACGCCTCGCGCATTGGCGCAGTGTCGTTGTCTCGGCCTGCGAACAATCCGGCCGCGCACGCGTGCCGACCGTCGCAACGCCGCTGGGCTTGCAAGAGGCGGCGCAGGCCAGCGACCCGCAGGCGCGACGGCTGACCCTGGACCCGCAGGGCGAGCATCGCCTGTCCACGCTGAGTGCGAATATCGACCAGGGACTCATCGTGGCGATCGGGCCGGAAGGCGGTTGGTCGCCACGCGACCGCGCCACGTTGGCCGATGCCGGTTTCACCGGCCTGCAATTGGGTCCACGCATCCTGCGCACCGAAACCGCCGGACTGGCGGCCATTGCGGCATTGCAGGCGCGGTTCGGGGATCTGTAGGTTCGGCGAGCCGCAGGACATCGCGGTCGCTGACGCGCAGTACGGCCAATGCACTGCGTCGTGAGACCGGACGATTGTCGTGGCCAGCAACCCGAGTAGGGGCGCACCTGGGCGCGAGAAGCGTCACCGGTAATACCCCGTCGCACCCGGGGGTGCGCTCCTACGGGAGGCGGCGATGCGATTGACGATCGGTCTGGCACAGCGACACTGGAATGACCGCAGATACGCAAAATTCCAGGCCCACGCGTAGGAGCGCACCTGGGCGCGAGAGGCATCATCGGTAACGCCAAGTCGCGCCCAGGTGCGCTCCTACGGTGTAGCGCGCGTCAGCGGCCGTGTTGCAGAAACCAGCTGGCCGCGCCGATCACGCCGAGCTGGCCGTGTTCGACGATGCTGACCGGCACCTGTTCCAGCGCGGGCCGCAGCGTGCCCTTGTCGAGCAGGCGGGCGGCGAAGTCGCTGGCGGCGATGAACCCGGCGATCTGCGGCAAGAATCCGCCGGCCAGATAGACGCCACTGCGGATGCCATAAAGCAGCATCATGTCTCCGACCACGCTGCCCATGAACCCGCAGAACGCCTGCAGCGCATCGCGCGCGAGCGCGTCGTTGCCGGCCAATGCGGCGGCGGTGACATCGGCCGGGCCCTGATGCACGGCCGTCTCGCCACGCAGCGCGGCCAAGGCGGTGTAGAGATTCAACAGGCCCGGGCCGGACAACAAGGTTTCGGTGCCCACGTGGGTGCGCGTGCGGCGCAGCTCCTGCAGCAGGGCCACTTCCAGATCGCTGGCAGCGGCGAGCGCGGCATGGCCGGCCTCGGTCGGCAACACCATCGGAGTGGCGCCATTGGGAATCCACACCGCCGCGCCCAGTCCGGTTCCGGGACCGAGGACCAGCGCCGGGCCGGGTGCGCCCTGGGCGGGACCGGACAGCTGCATGACCTGATTGCCGGTCATGTAATTGGCTGCGTAGGCGACCGCTTCGAAATCGTTGACCAAATGCAATGCCTGCATGCCGAGCTGGCGACGAATCTGTTCCGGCGCCAATACCCACGGCAGGTTCGCCGTGATCACGCTGCCGTCTTCCAGCGCATAACCGGCACTGGCGATCACACCGCGCCGCACAGGCGCGCATCCCAGCTCTGCAAAGAACGCGGACATGATCTCGGCCAGTCCCGGGTAATCGGCGCAGCGATACTTGCGATAGTCCAGCACCGTGACCGGCTTGCGCGCATCGGTGCTTGCGCAGACCAGCGCAAGGCGCACATGCGTCCCTCCCACGTCTGCGGCAACGAAGGTGTCGGGGCGCGGAAAGGCCACCGCGTCCATTGGGCTGCTTGCGCTCACGCATTCTCCTGATAAGTGGCAGCGGGCTGGCGTCATGTCCCGCTGTCCGACGAACGGCAGTGGGTAGACAACGTTGTCAGTAATTGCCGTGTAACGCAACTGTGGCGGCCACGATCAGCGCGATCTCCCGCACCACCCATCATCCACGAAAAATCCGCACGCATCACGGAGATTTCCGCACAAAAACCGAGCGTACACGACTGGAACGCCGCTTAGCCATTGAAAGCGCCAATTGCGCACCAGGGGCACGGCTCCATGTGTGCGCAAGCGCTCAGCCACTTGCGGGATTACGTCGCAGAAAATGCTGCATTGCAGCGCAATCGCAGCCACATCAGAGATCTGTGACGATGTGTTGACAACGCTGTCAGCGCTACGCGAGACTCGATCCGAATCGAGGTTCTGGCAGGAGGGGCGGGAACTGTTCGGTACTTGAAGAACGGCGCTTCCCTCGCCTGTCACCCCAGATTCGCGAGTGGCGCGTCATCCGACGTTCGACTCGCCGATGTCGCATTCGCTTCACCGCTTCACCACACGGGGGACACCTCCTCTACCACGCGAATCGACGCCACCTGTTTCCAGTGCGGAACCCAGGAGTGCGATCACCGCGATCGGTCAGGGCGTGTTGTTTTGCCGGCCACGCCGAGCGCGTGACGCCTTTGACGGCGACGCGCTCACAGCACTAACCAACGAGGTTTAGCCATGCACAGCCGCACCACGACGTTAGCACTCTGTATCACCGCCGCTCTGTACTGCTCCGGCTCTGCAATGGCTGCCGGACAAGAACAACAAGCCGCCGCTGGCACCACGCCATCTGCCACCACCGAGTTGGACACGATCACCGTCACCGGCTACCGCGCGTCGCTGGAGAAGAGCCAGGCGGTCAAGCGCTCGGCCAACTCCATCGTCGATGCGATCAGCGCCGAAGACATCGGCAAGTTCCCGGACATCAATGCGGCCGAATCGCTGTCGCACCTGCCGGGCATCAGCGTCGACCGCCAGTTCGGCGAAGGCGAGAAGGTCAGCATCAACGGTACCGACCCGGCGTTGAACCGCGTCCTGCTCAATGGCCAGACCATCGCCTCGGGCGACTGGGGCGGCAACCCGACCGACACCAGCGGCCGTACCTTCAACTACACACTGCTGTCGCCGGAAATCATCGGCCTGATGGAGGTCTACAAGACCCCTGAAGCGCGCATCGACGAAGGCTCGATCGGCGGCACCGTGATCGTGCACACCCGCAAGCCGCTGGACCTGCCCAAGAACACCATCCGCGGCTCGGTCGGCTACAACTACAACGACCGTTCGGAAGAAGGCAATCCGCGCGGCTCGGCGCTGTGGAGCTGGAAGAACGACGACGAAACCTTCGGCGCGTTGATCTCCGCCACGCACGACAAGCAGGACCTGGCGCGCGCCGGTATCGAATACTTCGGCTACACCACCGGCGCCAACATCCCCCCGACTGCCACCATCACCGGCGACAGCAGCAACGTTGCGACCGCCCGCGTGCCAGCCGGCATCAACAGCGCATTCTTCCAGCAGACCCGCGAGCGCAGCGGCGTGCAGGGCGCGTTGCAGTGGAAGCCCAACGACCAGAACGAGTTCAACCTCACCGGTCTGTACATCAAGGGCAAGTACAACAACTTCAGTCAGTCGCGCTATGTCTGCCCGGCCTGCAACAACGACATGCAGAAGATCACCCAGGCGAACGTGCAGAACGGCATCGTCACCTCGGCCACCGTCAGCGATGGCGCCGCCGGCCAGCCGTACGCGCAGTTGGATGCCAACTACCGCGAAAGCACCGTCACCACCAAGAGCCTGAACCTGCGTCACGACTGGTCCGGCGAGAAGTGGGTCTTCACCACCCAGGTCGGCGACACCAAGGCCACCGGCGGCAAGAATCCCGAATACCTGATGAAGTTCCTGATGACCGACGGCGGTTACAACTATGCCTTCGACGGTCAGAACACCGCAGTGAATTACGACAACGGCGGTGCCTCCAACTGGACGCTGCCGGGTTCGCCGGCAGGTCTGCCGGCCGGTTCGCAGGATTCCAGCGCCATGCAGGCCGGCGGCATCTTCTATCAGAAGAGCAAGGACGAAGAAAAGTATTTCCAGTGGGATGCCGCGCGTGACTTGGCGTGGGGGCCGTTCACCAAGTTGCTGTTCGGTTACAAGTACATCAACCACAACAATGGCGTGGAAGCACGTGGTAACCGCATCAACACCACCGACCCGGTTTCGCTGACGCAGTTCAACCCGGGCACCACGCCGAGTGGCCTGTACGACGGGCTGGGCGCCAGCGGCGACCTAACCACCTGGCCGACCGCCAATCTGGAGACGGTGCGCCGCTATCTGCTCGGTCAGCCGCAGGGTCCGTACCGGACCGACTTCGGCTCCTCGTTTGACGTCAAGGAAATCACCCAGAACGTCTATACCCAGTTGAACTTCGAGTCGGGGCAGTGGCGCGGCAACGTCGGCGTCCGTCTGATCGACACCACCGACAAGTCGGAGTTCTGGCAGAGCCAGGACGGTGGCGCGACCTTCAATCGCGTTGCCGAAACCAACGACTACCGCAAGGCGCTGCCCAGCTTCAACATCGCCTACGACATCACCGACGATGCCGTGCTGCGCTTCTCGGCAGCCAAGGTCATCGCCCGTCCGCGCTATGCCGATCTGGCCGGCTCGTTCACCATCAACAGCGGTAACGGCAACCTGACCGCCAATGGCGGCAACCCGGACCTGAAGCCGTACGAATCGACCAACTACGACGTGGCGGCCGAGTGGTACTTCGCTCCGTCCAGCATGCTGTCGGGCGAAGTGTTCTATCGCGACATCAGTTCCTACATCGTCAACACCACGGTCAGCCAGCAGCTCAACCCGGCGCCGCCTGCGGTGGCCGGCATCTACCAGGTAACCACGCCGGTCAACGTGTCCGATGCGAAGGTCAAGGGCGTTGCGGTCAATTACCAGCAGTCGCTGGGCCTGGGCTTCGGCGTACAGGCGAACTACACCTTTGCCGAATCCGATTCGAGCTCGGGACTGAACCTGCCGTACCTGTCGCGCGATACCTACAACATCATCCCGTACTGGGAACATGGCGACTGGATGGTGCGCGTCAACTACAGCTACCGCTCAAAGTACTTCACCCAGATCGGTCGCCTGTCGTCGCAGGACTTTGCCGACAGCTACAAGCAGCTGGACCTGACCGCCTCGTATCAGATCACCGACTACATGGGCATCACCTTCGGCGCCACCAACCTGCTGGATTCCACGTACCGCCTCTTCAGCAACACGCGGGCCGCGCCAACGGCGTTCTACAAGAACGGCCGCGGCTATCAAGCCCAGCTGAACTTCAAGTTCTGATGTAGCACCGGCGCGCCACCGACCCTCCACGGTGGCGCGCTTTTTTTGCGCGGTGCGTTGCATGCAGCGCACCGCTCGATGTTGTACCAAGGAGTGGTACTGGCCACGCCCCTTCGCGGTTGAGGGAGCATGGCCAGGCCCGCTTTTGCCATCCACGTGCCGGCTGCGCTGCAACCGACATGTCTTGCTTGAAGGAGTGCAGTTCCCATGACGACCGATAGCCGCCTTGCGGCTCCATCCCGCCGCCACGCCGGAGCTGCACCCAGAACGCGAATGCTCGCGCTCGGTCTGCTGCTCGCCTTGCCTGCTGCCACGCTCAGCGCGCAATCGCCCACCGCGGCGACCGCCACCACGCTCAGCCCCGAGGTCATCGACCAGCAGTGGCTCGACGCCACTGCCAAGTACGCCCCCGAACGCGAGCGCCTGGTGCGCGAAGCCGAAGCCGGCGCACGCAAGGGTCCGTTCCGCCCCGACTGGGCTGCACTCAAGGCCTATCAATCGCCGGCGTGGTACGACAACGCCAAGTTCGGCATCTTCATCCATTGGGGCGTGTTCTCGGTGCCGGCGTTCGGCAGCGAGTGGTATTCGCGCAACATGTATCGGCAAGGCTCCAAGGAATTCGCCCATCACGTGGCCACCTATGGCCCGCAGGCGAGCTCCGGCTACAAGGACCTGATTCCCAAGTTCACCGCACCCAAGTTCGACCCCAATGGCTGGGCCAAGCTGTTCCGCGAAGCGGGCGCACGCTATGTGGTGCCGGTGGCCGAACACCATGACGGCTTTGCGCTCTACGACTCCAAGCTGTCCGACTGGACCGCGATGAAGATGGGGCCCAGGCGCGACCTGCTGGGTGAGCTGTCCACCGCTATCCGTGCGCAGGGCCTGCACTTCGGGCTGTCGTCGCACCGTGCCGAACACAACTGGTTCTTCGATGGCGGGCGCACCTTCGATTCGGACGTCAACGACCCGCGCTATGCGGCGCTGTACGGCCCGGCGCAGGTGCGCCTGCCCGGCAAGGACGATGCCGACGTCGCCAACGACTGGACGCCGGTGTCGCAGGCATGGCTGGACGACTGGCTGGCCCGCACTACCGAATTGATCGACACCTATCAGCCGGACCTGATCTATTTCGATTGGTGGATCGCGCACCCGACTTTCCGTCGCAGCCTGCCGACCATGCTGGCCTACTACTACAACCAGGGCGCGGCACGCACTCAAGCCGATCGCGGCGTGGTGGTGAACTACAAGCTCGGTGCGTTCCCGGAAGGGGCCGGCACGCTGGATATCGAACGCGGCCAGCTCACCGGCATCCATCCCACCCATTGGCAGACCGATACCTCGGTCAGCAATGCCTCGTGGGGCTACATCGAAAACGACACCTACAAGTCGCCGACCTTCATCATCCACATGCTGGCCGACGTGGTGGCCAAGAACGGCAACCTGATGCTCAACATCGGCCCGCGTGCCGATGGCTCGATCCCGGATACCGAGCGCGGCATCCTGCTGGCGATCGGCAAGTGGCTCAAGACCAACGGTAGCGCGATCTACGACAGCAAGCCGTGGCGCGTGTATGGCGAAGGCCCGACCGAAGTGGTGGGCGGCACCTTCCAGGACGTCAAGACCAAGCCGTATACGGCCGAGGATTTCCGCTTCACCACCCGCGATGGCGCGCTGTACGCGATCGAGCTCGGCTGGCCGACCGATGGCGAGGCGGTGATCCGCTCGCTCAAGGCCGCCGATGGCGTGCGCGGTGTGACCCTGCTGGCCAACGGCAAGAAGATCCCGTTCGAACAGCGCAACGATGGCCTGCATCTGCGCCTTCCCGTAAAGCCGGTCGGCGAGAGCGCGTACGTGTTCCGCATCGATCTTTCTTCCCCTACTCCCTGACGGATGTTGTCTTCCATGAGCAAACGATTGACCTGGATGTTGCTTGCGCTGGCGTTTGCCTGCGTCCCGGCCCTGGCCAAGAACCCCACGGCGTTGTTCTATCTGATGAACACGCAGAAATCGACCAACTCGTTCATCGCCAACGTCGACAAGATCGATGTGGTGGTGCCGACCTGGTACGGCGTGGATCAGAACGGCCTGGTCAACGGCACGCCCAACATGTATCTGTACGACATCGCCAAGCAGAAGAAGCTGCGGGTGATGCCGATCCTGTCGATGACCACCGGCCGCGACGGCTTCCACAAGCTGATGCACGACGAAGCCGCCAAGAAGCGCATGATCGAATCGCTGCTGATCCACGGCAAGCAGCACAAGTACTACGGCTTCCAGTTCGATTTCGAGAACATCGCCTGGACCGATCGCGACGCCTACACCTTGATGGTCAAGCAGACCGCCGACGCATTGCACAAGGCCGGCTTCAAGATGTCGGTGGCGGTGGTGCCCAATGCCCCAGGTCACGCCGAAGGCGGCCAGTTCTCCAAGTGGATGTGGGAATACTGGCGCGGCGCTTACGACCTCAAGGCGCTGGGCCAGGCCGCGGATCTGATCAGCATCATGACCTACGACCAGCACACCCGCTGGACCACGCCCGGCCCGGTGGATGGCATGGTGTGGATGAAGAAGCACCTGGATTACGCGATCACCCAGGTACCGAAGGAAAAACTCTCGCTGGGCATCGCCACCTACGGCTATCGCTGGTTCACCGGCAATCCGGTCAAGGAAGACGGCACCGAGGCGTCGAACATCTCCGCAACCTACATCGATGCCGACGAATCCTTCCCGCTGGCGATCGAACAGAACGCCACCGTGCAGTGGGATCCGGTCGAGCAGGAATCGTGGTTCTACTTCTACCGCGACGACATGCGCGAGTGGGTGTTCCGCCCGGATGCGCGCAGCTTCAAGGCACGCTACGAGTTGACCAAGCAATACGGCCTGGAAGGGTTCAGTTGCTGGGTGCTGGGCGCCGAAGACCCGAAGGTCTGGGACGAGTTGCCGACCGCGCAACGCTGAACCGCGTTGCCTGCCTGGCGCACGCCGATGAAGCGTGCGCCAGTGCCTGTGTGAGCTGCGGCGGCTTTGCTACTGTGCGTGGCTGTCGCGTATCGCCATCGTCGGCATGACCGGGCGATGGTGTCGATGCGATATGGTGTTGTTCCACCTGGCTGCGCGCATGCAACCGCGCAGCGACACGCTCTGCGCTACCTCGGGAAGTGATTGCATGATCTCCAACACCAGATTGACGCCACGCATGTTGTTGTCGAGGGCGCTGCTGTTGGACATGCCGTTCTCCATGACACCAGTGTCGATGCGGTTACCGTCGCGGTTGCTTGCATTGTCGTTGGCCGCACTGGTGCTGGCGGGTTGCGGCAAACGCGACGCAGGCACGGCACCGGCAGCCGCCCACTCGGGTGCTACCGCGACGGCACCCTCCGCAACTGCCCCGCTTCCGCTGATTCCCGCACCGGTGGAGGCCAAGCGCCACGCCGGCAGTTTTACCGTCGGCACCGGCACGGTGATCTCCATCGTGGCAGGCGACGCCGATGCGCGTCGCAGTGCCGAGCATCTTGCCGGCCTGCTCAAACGCACGCGCGGGCTTGCGCTGGAGGTGCGTGCAGAAGCCACGCCCTCGCCGGCCAGCATCCGCCTGGAACGCAACGCGCAGGCAGTGGTGACGCAGAAAGAAGGCTACAGCCTGGATGTGGATGCCAAAGGCATGCGCATCGCCGCACGCGATGGCGCCGGCCTGTTCTATGGCGCGGTCAGCGCCTGGCAATTGATGACCCCGGATGCGCGCAAGGGCGAGGTAGCGGTGCCCGGCGTCAGCATCCGTGACTGGCCGCGCTTTGGCTGGCGGGGTCAGCACCTGGATGTGGCCCGCCACTTCCATGACGTCGCCACCGTCAAGCATGTGCTGGACGCGATGGCCGTGCACAAGCTCAATGTGCTGCATTGGCACCTCACCGACGACCAGGGCTGGCGCATCGAAATCAAGCGTTACCCCAAACTCACCGAGGTCGGTGCCTGGCGCACCCCGCCGGGTGCGGGCAGACACGGCACGCCGGAGCGCTACGGTGGCTTTTACACGCAGGAGCAGATCAGCGAGATCGTCGCGTATGCGGCGCGCCTGCATATCACCGTGCTGCCCGAACTGGACATGCCCGGGCATGCGCAGGCCGCGGTGGCCGCGTATCCGGAAGAAGTCGGCGTGCCCGGCCAGCGCACGCAGGTGGGTGTGGACTGGGGCGTCAACCCGTACCTGTTCAACACCAGCGAACGCAGCCTGACGTTCATTACCAATGTGCTGGATGAAGTGCTGACGTTGTTTCCGTCGACCTACATCCACATCGGCGGCGATGAGGCGGTCAAGGATCAATGGGAAGCCTCGCCGGCCGTTCGCGCGCAGATGCGCAAGCTGGGCGTCAAGGATGCCCATGCCATGCAAGGCTGGTTCAACGAGCAGCTTGCGACCTACCTCACCAAACACGGCCGGCGCATGATCGGCTGGGACGAGATTCTTGAAGGCGGCGTGCCGGCCAGCGCATCGGTGATGTCGTGGCGCGGCGTCGAAGGTGCAGTGACCGCAGCCAGGCAGGGCCACGATGTGGTGCTGGCACCGGGCGACTGGCTGTATCTGGACAACCTGCAGACCACACGCAGCGACGAGCCCAACGGTCGCCTGACGGTGTTGCCGCTGTCCAAGGTCTACGCATTCGACCCGTTGCCGGCCGGGCTCAGTGCAGAACAGGCCCGGCACGTGCTGGGCGCACAAGGCGCGTTGTGGTCCGAATACATCCCCTCGCGCTGGCATGTGGATCACGCGCTGTTCCCGCGTCTGTCTGCGGTTGCGGAAGTGACTTGGTCGCCGCAGACGGCACGCAACTGGGACAGCTTTCTGGCGCGCATGCCGGCACAGCTGCAGCGCTACAAGGCGCTGGACATCGCCTACAGCGACGGCGCATTCGCCGCCGATATCGCCCTGGAAAACGGCCCCAACCCGGTGCTCGCCGGCGGCCCGGCCAAGGTGACGTTGAGCACGCAGACCGGCGCAGGCGCACTGCATTACACCGTCGACGGCAGCGACCCCACCCCGGCATCGCCGCGCTATGAGGCGCCGTTTGCGCTCAGCCTGCCGACCACGGTCAAGGCCACCGCATTCACCGCCGACGGCGTGCCGCTGGCCGCCACGCGCAGCCGCACCTTCGACCGCGCCTCGCTGTTGCGCGTGGACACGCAAGGCCTGCGCGACTGCGTCCAACAAGGTGCGCTCGGCCTGCGCCTGCCCTTGCTGCCGGAAATGACCGGCGCCGCGACGCCGGTCTACAACGTCGACCTGTTCCATGCCTGCCGGCTGTATCCGCAGGCACGGCTGGATGGCGTCGGCGCGATCCGGATCGAGGCCGTGCGCCTGCCCAACAACTTCGGCCTGGCGCACGAGCAATCCAAGGTGGTGCAGTACCCGGCCAAGACCCGTGGCGGCGAACTGGAAGTGCGCCAGGGCTGCGATGGCGAGCTGATCGCCAGCGTGCAACTCCCCAGGAGCGACGCCCTGGGCGAACAGTTCACCCTGGAGACCCCGCTGCCTGCACGCACCGGCATCCATGATCTCTGCCTGCGCTTCACCGCGCCGATTCGCGGCCCGCTGTATGCCATCGGCGCCGTCCAACTG
Source organism: Xanthomonas pisi DSM 18956 (assembly GCF_001010415.1). Lineage (GTDB taxonomy): Bacteria > Pseudomonadota > Gammaproteobacteria > Xanthomonadales > Xanthomonadaceae > Xanthomonas > Xanthomonas pisi. Next base: position 2,977 of record NZ_JPLE01000058.1, on the reverse strand, counting down.
ATTGAAACCACCGCGCAGGCGCCCCCCGCCGCCACGCGCTGACCCCTCCAAGGAGAGTTACCCATGCCTCTGTCGCACCGCACTGCCCCCGCACTGTCCCTGCTCACGCCAGCCCGTCTCGGGCTTGCCCTGAGCTTTGCACTCTCGCAGGCCTGGGCGGCACCGCCTACGGCAGTGAACCTGGACAGCGGCTGGCAGGTGCGCCTGGTGCCGGGGCAGGAACAGGCCAAGAGCTATCCCAAGGCGGCCGGCTGGATGCCGGCGCAGGTGCCGGGCGTGGTGCAGACCGACCTGATCGCCGCCAAGGTGGTGCCGGACCCGTTCCTGCGCGACAACGAGGGCAAGATCCAGTGGGCGGGCCTGAGCGATTGGCAGTACCAGACCCGTTTCAGCGTGGATGCGGCCACGCTCAAGCGCGAGCACGTGGAACTGGTGTTCGATGGCCTGGACACGCTGGCCGAGGTCACCCTCAACGGCAAGAAGCTGCTCAGTGCCGACAACATGTTCCGGCAGTGGCGCGTGGACGCCAAATCGCTGCTCAAGCGTGGCGACAACGTGCTGGAAATCACCTTCTTCTCGCCGATCAAGAAGATCCAGCCGTGGCTGGCCAAGCAGCCGTATGCGCTGCCGGGCGCCTACGATTCGGCGTTCGGCGACGAGCCGGACGGGCGCCACAGCTCCACCTACGTGCGCAAGGCGCCGTATAGCTACGGCTGGGACTGGGGCCCGCGCATGGTCAATGCCGGCATCTGGAAGGATGTGCGCGTGGAAGCGTGGGACGCGGTGCGCGTGGACGGCTTGCATATCGCCCAGCAACGCGTGGACGCCGACAGCGCGCACTTGCAGGCGCAGCTGGAGCTGCAGGCCGGCCGCAGCGGGCCGGTGCAGGTGACGCTGGATGTGATTGGCCCGGATGGGCAAAACGTCGGCCAGTTCACCCAGGATGCGGTGATCGACCCGGGCCAGAACCGCATCGATGTGCCGGTGCGCATCGCCAAGCCCAAGCGCTGGTTCCCGGCCGGCTACGGCGCGCAGGACCGCTACACCTTCGTGGCCAGCGTGCGCGATGCCGATGGCGACAGCCAGCAGATCAAGCGCGTCACCGGCCTGCGCTCGGTGGAGCTGCGCCGAGAAAAGGACAAATGGGGCAAGAGCATGGAGATCGTGATCAACGGCATCCCGATCTTCGCCAAGGGCGCCAACCTGATCCCGCTGGATGCGTTCCCCTCGCGCGTCACTGCCGAGCGCATGCGCAGCACCTTGCAGGATGCGCGCGACGCCAACATGAACATGCTGCGCATGTGGGGCGGCGGGCATTACCAGGACGACCACTTCTACGAGGTGGCCGACGAGCTGGGCATCATGATCTGGCAGGATTTCATGTTCGGTGGTGCGGTGCCTCCGTACGACGTGGAGTTCCGCGAGAACACGCGGCAGGAGGCGATCGAACAGGTCAAGCGTCTGCGCGATCACCCCAGCATCGTGTTGTGGTGCGGCAATAACGAGGTGCAGACCGGCTGGGAAAACTGGGGCGACCGGGTCAAGTTCAAGCAATCGCTGGACCCGGAAGAACGCACCCGCGTCGAACGCGGCATGACCACCCTGTTCGGCACCGTGTTCCGCGAAGTGGTGGCCACTTACGACAGCGACGTGCCGTACTGGGCCACCTCGCCCGGTACCGACTTCGATGGCGCCGCCGACCAGACAAACGATGGCGACATGCACTACTGGAAGGTCTGGGGCGGCCCCGCGCTGCCGGTGACCGAATACCTCAACGTCACCCCGCGCTTCATGTCCGAGTACGGGCTGCAGTCGTTCCCAGACATGCGCACCGTGCGCGTCTTTGCCGATGCGGCCGACATGGATCCGGAATCGCCGGTGATGCGTGCACACCAGAAGTTCGACAAGGGCAACGGCAACAAGCGGCTGATGCTGTACATCCGCCGCGAGTTCGGCGAGCCCAAGGACTTCGAGAGCTTCGTATACCTGAGCCAGCTGATGCAGGCCGAAGGCATCAACCTGGCCGCCTCGCACCTGCGCGCCTCGCGTCCGCAGTCGATGGGCTCGCTGTACTGGCAACTCAACGATGTATGGCCGGGCGCGTCGTGGTCCAGCGTGGACTACTACGGCCGCTGGAAGGCGCTGCAGTACCATGCGCGCCGCTTCTATGCGCCGGAGATGATCGCCGCATTGCGCAACGACAAGGGCCAGACCGAGGTGTCGCTCGTCTCCGACCGCACCACTCCGCTGGCGGCCCGCTGGCGCATGCGGGTGATGGGCATGGACGGCAAGTTGCTGAGCAAGCGCGAGGAAAAGGCCACCGTCAAACCGCTCAGCAGCCTGCAGGTGGGCAACTTCAGCGACAAGCAACTGCTGGGCCGCGCCGATCCGAAACGCAGCTACGCGGTGTTCGAGTTGTTCGATGGCGAGAAGCTGCTCTCGCGCGAGGTGGTGTTCTTCGCGCCGGCCAAGCAGCTGGCGTTGCCGGCTGCCAAGATCGACAGTCAGTGGCGCGCCGATGGCGATGGCTATGCGCTGACCTTGCGTAGCGACACGCTGGCGCGCGAGGTGTGGCTGTCGTTCGGCGATGTGGATGCCACGCTGTCCGACAACGCCTTTGACCTGCTACCGGGCGAGCCGCTGACCGTGCATGTGAGCAGCAAGGCGGCGCTGGCGCAGTTGCAATCGGCGCTACAGGTGCGCGATCTGGCCGCCACGCTGGCTGGTGCTCCGCCGGAGCCGCAGGAGGCAGCGGCTGCGAAATGAAGAGCGAGACGGCCCCTCATCCGCCCTTCGGGCACCTTCTCCCGCGGAGCGGGAGAAGGACGTGATATCCGCTCATGCGTGCGCATCTCTCGCTCGTGCGTCTCTCGCTCGCGCGTCTCTCGCGTGCGCTTCTCTCGCTCGCGCGGCATCTTTCCGCACCGAATGTCCTTCTCCCGCTGGCGGGAGAAGGTGCCCCGCAGGGGCGGATGAG
>NZ_JPLE01000057.1 GCF_001010415.1 Xanthomonas pisi DSM 18956 | reverse complement strand
GTCAACACCTCATTTCGAGGCGGTTGACGCTGCTTCGTTTCGACCCGAAGGTTTTCTGCGAAGCGAGCCGGCCATATTAGCAGGCTTTTCATCCTCGTCAACCCCTCGTGAAGAGGAAGTTGCCGCCGCTGCACCTCAATCCGCCGTAGCGTCTTTCCGTGTAGCGAGCCGCCCATCATAGCCGGCTTTTTCGTTTCGTCAACACCTTGTGATGTTTTCGATTCGACTCGTTCGTTGTTGCGGTGCTTGAAGAAGCGCCGCCGTCCTGAGCGAGGCCGCGCAGTTTATCGAGCCTGCGCAGAAGTGCAAGCACTTTTTGACACGGCCATGACAGCAGCGCGCTTTTTGCGTGCATGTGCCCCGCTATAGACAAGAACACAAGCGCTCTCCAAGGAAATCCCTATTTCTAGCGTTCGTTCTACAGGAGCGCGCTGCAGTACCGCCGATTGGATGGCTCGGTAAGAATGCATGGCCCGGAGGAGCCACTCGATGCCACCAGCCCGCACTGTAGTCCGCGATCTGTCCCTGTCTGCGATTGCAGCGGGCTTTGTCACCGTCCTGGTGGGGTTTGCCAGTTCTGCAGTGATCGTGTTCGAGGCGGCCCGGCATCTGGGTGCCGATCAGGCGCAGATCGCATCGTGGATGTGGGCGCTGGGCATCGGCATGGGCGTGACATGCATCGGGTTGTCGCTGCGCTACCGCGTGCCGGTGGTCACTGCATGGTCGACACCGGGGGCGGCGATGCTGATCGGCAGCGCCGCAGGAGTTCCGTTACGTGAGGCGGTCGGTGCGTTCGTGGTCGCGGCCGTGCTCGGACTGGTGGCCGGGTTCTCGGGTTTGTTCGAGCGGGCGATCAAGCGCATGCCGGTGTCCCTGGCGTCTGGCATGTTGGCCGGGGTGCTGCTGCGCTTCGGACTGGATCTGTTCGTGGCGATGCAGAGCCAGCGGGTGCTGGCCGTGGCGATGCTGGCAACCTATCTGGTGGGCCGGCGCTGGTTTGCGCGCTATGCAGTGATTGCGACCTTGCTGGCCGGCATCGCCATTGCAGCGGGCAGTGGGCTGCTGCACTGGGATGGCGTGCAACTGGAGCTGGCCCATCCGGTCCTGGTGGTGCCGTCACTGTCGTGGGCGGCGGTGGTCGGGCTGGCGATCCCGTTGTTTGTGGTCACGATGGCCTCGCAGAACGTGCCCGGCGTGGCGGTGATCCGCGCGTCCGGTTACACGGTGCCGATCTCGCCGACGATCGGCTGGATCGGGGTGGTCAATACGTTACTGGCGCCGTTCGGCGGCTTTGCATTGAACCTGGCCGCGATCACCGCAGCGATCTGCATGGGCCGCGAGGCGCATGAGGACCCTGCCCGGCGTTATGCCGCGGCGGTGAGCGCAGGCGTGCTGTATCTGGTGATCGGGTTGTTCGGGGCGACCGTAGCGGCGGTCTTTGCGGCGTTCCCGCGCGAGCTGGTGATGGCGATTGCCGGAATCGCGCTGCTGGGCACCATCGGAAACAGTCTGGCGGCCGCCTTGCGCGACGACAGCGACCGCGAGGCAGCGTTGATCACCTTCCTGGTGACGGCCTCCGGGCTGACCCTGGGCGGGATCGGTGCGTCGTTCTGGGGACTGGTGGCCGGGACCATCACCTTGTTGCTGCTGCGGCCGCGCAGTTGACGAGGCGATTGCCTCTGGGCACCGGCGGCGATGCCGGTGCTCGATGTCCTGTGCTGTGTTGTCTCCAGCTTCAAGCGGTACGTCCACTCCTCGACCCGCAGTTGCTCAAGATGTCGACGAGCCGGGTCGCTGGTGATGCGGCAAGGGTGGCCGCATGCACCTCATCTCCACATCAGTGCGTCGCGCTGCGCTTATTCCGGATCGCGCAGCTGCAGCAGCCAGTGGGCGATGACGCCATTGGGGCTGGGCAGTGGTTCAAGGTGGAATTGACGGTAGATGGGCGAGCCGTCGTGCACGCGCAACGGCAAGGTGACGTAGGCGGCGCGCCCCAGGCGCAGGGCGTCTTCGAGCAGTTCGACCTTGGAGCTGGCGGCATCGTCGGCCACCAGGGTCAGGATGTCGCGCCCGATCAGGTCGGCGACCTCGGTCTGGCTGAGGTCGGCGAATGCCGGGTTGACGAAGATCAGCCGATGCGCGGCAGTGTCGGCGCCCCGCTCGATGATGGCCACGCCGTCGCGCAGACGCGACAGCGAGGCTTCGAGCAGGGTGAAATCCTGCTGGAAGCGCTTGCGCTCCATCAGTTCGATCAACACGCGCAGGCTGCGCGCCGATTCCAGATGCAGCGGCGACCAGCGCCGCGCGCGGCCGCGCACGGTTTCCTGCCAGAGATCGAAGCTCTTGCGCGGCGACAGGCGTGAGTTGGGAATGTCGGCCAGCTTGGCCAGCTGCGGATTGCCGGCCCAGTTGACCGTCTGCACCTTTTCGCGGCGGGTCCACAGCAAGGCGCTGCGCGACTGCGGCATCAGCGGCACGAAGATGAAGCCGGCGGCCAGCGGCGCGAGATCGGCCAGTTCAGGGAATACTTCGCCGATCGCCTCCACATGCAGGGCACCGACGGCATCCTCACGCAAGGCATCGTGGTGTGCCAATTCGATATGGTCGCGGATGCGCCGCAGCGCGGCTGCATCGGGCACGCTGCCGTGCCGGCTGATCTCCTTGCCATGGAAGATCGCCACGCCATCGGCATCGACCACGTCCATCAGGTCCGGCGCCATGTCGGCGAGCATCTCGACCGTCATCTGGGCGGCGTCGTTGAAGTCGGTGATCAACTTTTCGCGCACGGTGAGCAACACCGATTCCATGCGCGCGCGCTCGACCGCCTGCAGGGCGCCGATGCGGCCGGACAGCGCGCGGGTCACCGCATCGGTGGCATCGCGCATGGCATGGCTGGTGAAGTGCGGGCTGTAGTGGTGGCAGGCGATCAGCCCCCATAGCGCATCGTTGACCACCAACGAAGAGACCAGGGTGGCGCTCACGCCCATGTTGGCCAGGTATTCCAGATGCACCGGCGAAACGCTGCGCAGGCTGACATCGCTCAGATCCACCGGGGTGCCCAGGCGCGGATGCAGGGTGGGCACGATCGGCGACGACTGGTAGCCGACATCGGCGATCTGGCGGACGCGGTTGCGCAAATACAGGGCGCGCGCCTGCGCCGGGATGTCGCTGGCGGGATAACGCTGTCCGAGATAGGCCACCAGCTCGGGGTTACGCGCTTCGGCAATGACTTCGCCGTTCCACTCTTCGTCGAAGCGGTAAACCATCACCCGGTCGAAGCCGATCATGCTGCGCAGGCCCTTGGCCGCACGCACCGCCGCTTCGTCGATGCCGGGATCGCGCTCGATGCTGCGCACCAGCGGCAGCGCTTCGCGCAGGGTGACATCCATCAGGCGGGCGTCGCGCGGCTCGATTTCGACCAGCCATTGCTCCGGATACAGATGCCAGGCGGCCACCCAGGCATGCTCGGGCGGCACTGCGCGTGCGGGAAAGCGCGCCTCGGCGTGCAGCAGGTGCTGGGGGTGCGCGTCCACCGCGAATGGCTGCGCCTCGGGCACCTCCAGCACCTGGGCGTACGGCATGCCCAACAGCGTCTGCAGCGGCACGCCGAGCAGGTCGGCGGCGGTCGTGCTGGCCTGCACGATGCGGCCATCGGCCGGTTCGATCACCAAAAGGACGCCATACGGCTGGATCATGCCGGGGATGTGGATCGGCTCGCGCGCGCAGACATCCATATCCAGGGGTTCGGTGGGCTGATTCACGGGCGCGGCTCCGCTGCGAGGCAGGTATGGAAGTGGGCAAACATGGCTTGCGCGCCGTCGATGGCGGCAGCGCGCGAGCGCGGGGTGTCCAGGCAGTGATCGAGCACGGCCTGGAAACGGCGCCAGCCGGCGGTATCGTCGTCGGCCAGCTCGAAATACTTCAAGGCGTCGGCCAGTGCGGGGCGATGCCGGCGCAGGCTGCGGGCAATCATCCGGCCGCCCAGCTGCGAGCCTTCGATCACGTACAACATGCCCCAGCGCGTGGCGGCATCGGCGCCGGCCGGCGGAGCCAGCGGCGTCTCCGGCACCTGCTCGAGCGTGCGCAGATCCGCGCGCAAGGCCGGCGCACGCCGGCGGTAATGCCAACCGTTGCCGACCAAGGTGTCCAGCCAGTCGCCGAACCGGTCTTCGAAACCGGCCAGCACCGCGTGGTGTCGGCGCAGGATCAGCGCGTAGCCGGCGCGCTCGACCTGCCCCTGCCCGAGCGCCTGCATCAGCGGGATCGCTTCGACCAGACGATGCGTGTCCTGGGTGGCATGACGCAGCGCGCGCGCAGCCGAAGCGGGGACGGCCAGGGTGTCGGAACGCATAGGAAGTCGAGGCGGTGCCGGAGCACGGGAGACACCAGCCTAGCAGTGCCCGCGCAAATCAGAAAAAGCGGACGCGAGCCTGACATGAATGCGTTGCCATCAGCCAGCTGCCGCATCGGCCTGACCACGCTCGCGCCCTGCCCTTGCCCACGCCATCAACCACCCGGCGGCGAGCAGCACGCCGGCCAGCAACCACGGCGCGCCGGGCAGGTGCAGCGGCGCGCCGCTGCCGATGAACCAGGCAAACACGTTGGCGAACAACAACGGCCCGGCGATCCCGGCCAGGCTGACCAGGCCGCTCAAGGCGCCCTGTACGCGGCCTTGTGCATCGGCGCCGACTTCGCGGGTGATCAAGGCTTGCGCGGCCGGCGCGGCGATCGCCCAGAACGCGCTGATCGGCACGCCGATCAGGAAGGCGGTACCGCTGTCGGCCAGCCCGTAGATGACGAAGCCCACCACGCCGCAGCCCAGGCCGAGCAGCAAGGCGCGGCGTTCGCCCAGCCAACGCACGATCCGGCCGACCAGCAACGCGTTGACGATGATGCTGCACACCCCGACCCCGGCCAGCACCCAGCTCACCTCGCGCGGGCCCCAGTGATACTGGTAACCGGCGAACAGCACGAAGATGCTGGGATAGACGTAATGCGCCAGGTTGGCCAGGAACACCACTGCCGCCAGGCCGAACACCTGCGGGTAGCGCCGCAACAGCTTGAGCGCGCCCAGCGGGTTGGCATGCGACCACTCCAGCCGCGCGGTGCGGCGCTCGGGCGGCAGCGATTCGGGTAGCACCAACCAGCCGTACAGCACATTCAACAGGGCCAGGCCTGCGGCAAACCAGAACGGCCAGCGCAAGCCGATGCCGCCCAGCCAGCCACCGATCAACGGGCCGGCGACAAAGCCAATGCCGAACGCGGCGCCGAGCATGCCGAACGCGCCGGCGCGTTTGTCGGCCGGAGTGACGTCGGCGATGTAGGCATTGGCGGTGGAAAAACTGGCCGAGCAGATGCCGGAGATCACCCGTGCCAGCAGCAGCATCGGCAAGCTGTGGGCGATGGCCATCAGGATGAAGTCCAGCCCCAGCCCCAGGCACGAGAGCAGGATGACCGGGCGACGGCCGAAGCGATCGGACAGGGCGCCTTGCAGCGGCGAGCAGACGAACTGGATGGAGGCGAACAGGAAGCCGAACCAGCCGATCCAGCCGGCGGCCACCACGTAGTCGCCACCGGTGAAATGGCGCACCAGATCCGGCAGCACCGGGATGATCACGCCGAAGGACAGCACGTCGATCAGCACGGTGATGAAGATGAAGATCAACGCGGCGCGGCGGCGCCCCGGGGCTGGAGCGGAATCGGC
>NZ_JPLE01000056.1 GCF_001010415.1 Xanthomonas pisi DSM 18956 | reverse complement strand
CCCCCCCGCCGCTGCCGACCCCGGCGCGAACGCGGCTGCGTTGCCGTTGCCCACCGCCGCCGCCGTGACAGCGGAGACCTCTGCGCCGGCAGCGCCGCTGCTGGCCACCGCACGTCAGGCCAAACGCCCGTGGTGGGCGCGCCTGCTCGGCCGGCTGGCCGACCCGTGGCTGAGCCTGACCATCGAACCCGAACAACCCGGGCGCTATGACGACGGCAAGCCGGTGGTCTATGTGCTGGAAGACTACGGCCTGTCCAATGCGCTGATCCTGGACAAGGCCTGCCGCGAGGCTGGCCTGCCCTCGCCGTTGGTGCCGCTGCCGGGCGACCCGCTGGAGCGCAAGCGCGCCTACCTGGCGCTGTCGCGGCGCAGCAGCAGCAATTCGCTGATTCCCGAGCAGCGCGGCGGCAAGACCCATTCCGACTCGCTGGCCAAGTTGCTGCAGGCGCACCGCGTGCGCGCCGACCTGGACGTGCATCTGGTGCCGGTGTCGATCTTCGTCGGGCGTGCGCCGGACAAGCAGAGCGGCTGGTTTGCGGTGCTGTTCTCGGAGAACTGGGCGCTGGTCGGCCGCTTCCGTCGCCTGCTGGCGGTGCTGCTCAATGGCCGCACCACCATCGTGCGTTTCGCGCCGCCGATCTCGCTGCGCCAGACCATGGCCGAAGGCCTGCCGCCCGAGCGCACCCTGCGCAAATTGCAGCGCGTGCTGCGCACGCATTTCCGCCGCATCCGCGAGGCGGTGATCGGGCCGGATCTGTCCACCCGCCGCCTGCTGGTGGACCAGGTACTGGCCGCCGATTCGGTACGCGAAGCCATCGCCACCCAGGCTAAGCGCGACAACTCCAAGCCGGTCGATGCCTGGCGCAAGGCGCACGCCTATGCCTGGGAAATCGCCGCCGACTATTCCAGCCCGGTGGTGCGCTCGGCCAGCTTCCTGCTCACCCACGTGTGGAACCGCATCTACGCCGGCGTGCTGGTGCATCACCTGGACAAGCTCAAGCAGGCCGCCCCCGGGCACGAAGTGGTCTACGTGCCCAGCCACCGCAGCCACATGGACTACCTGCTGCTGAGCTACCTGCTGTACGAGCGCGGCATCGTGCCGCCGCACATCGTGGCCGGCATCAACCTCAATCTGCCGGTGGTCGGCACCCTGCTGCGCAAGGGCGGCGCGTTCTTCATCCGCCGCTCGATCAAGGGCAATGCGCTGTATTCGGCGGTGCTGAGCGAATACGTCGCCCAGCTGGTGGCCGGCGGCTATTCGATCGAATACTTCGTCGAAGGCGGGCGCTCGCGCACCGGGCGTCTGCTGCAGCCCAAGGGCGGCATGATCGCGATGACGCTGCGCGCGTATCTGCGCCAGCCGCGCAAGCCGGTGCTGTTCCAGCCGGTCTACATCGGCTACGAGAAGCTGATGGAAGGCAACAGCTACCTGGACGAGCTCACCGGCCGGCCGAAGGAAAAGGAATCCATCTGGGGCCTGCTGTGGTCGATCCCCAAGGTGCTCAAGCAGAACTACGGCCAGGTGGTGGTGAACTTCGGCGAGCCGATCGCGCTCAACGATGTGCTGGCCAAGCACGCCCCGGATTGGGATGGCGAGCCGCTGCCGGAAGACGCCAAGCCCAGCTGGCTGGCACCGGCGGTGGATACCTTGTCCACCCAGATCCAGACCCGCATCAACTGCGCTGCCGACGTCAATCCGATCAACCTGCTGGCGCTGGCGCTGCTGTCCACGCCCAAGCATGCGATGGGCGAGGCCGATCTGATCGCGCAGATCGAGTTGTGCAAGAAACTGCTGGCGGAAATGCCGTACTCGGACCGCGTCACGGTGACTCCGCATACTCCGGCACGCATCATCACCCACGCCGAAGAGATCAACGTGCTCACGCGCGTGTCGCACCCGCTGGGCGATGTGCTCAGCGTCAGCGGCGATACTGCGGTGCTGCTGAGCTACTTCCGCAACAACGTGCTGCATTTGTTCACTGCATCGTCGTGGGTGGCGTGCTGTTTCCAGAACAACCGCCGCATGAGCCGCGCCGGTCTGATCCGGCTGGGCCGCACGGTGTACCCGTTCCTGCAGGCCGAGCTGTTCCTGCCATGGAGCGAAGACCGTTTTGCCGAGCGCATCGAACAGACCATCGATATGTTCGTGCGCGAAGGCCTGCTGCTCAATGTCACCGACGACGACGGCGGCATCCTGACCCGCAATACCGGGCAGACCGATGAGGTGTTCCGTCTGCGCGCCATCGGCCACTCGCTGCAGCAGGCATTCGAGCGCTATTACATCGCCATTTCGGTGCTGGTGAAGAACGGCCCCGGCGTCCTCGGTGCCGGCGAACTGGAAAGCCTGTGTCAGCAGGCCGCACAGCGCCTGAGCCTGTTGTATGCGCCTGCTGCGCCGGAGTTCTTCGACAAGACCCTGTTCCGCAGCTTCATCCAGAAACTGCGCGAGCTGCGCCTGGTCTGGCCGGACGAGAACAGCAAGCTGCTGTTCGATGAGCGGCTGGATGCATGGGCGAAGGATGCCAAGTTCATCCTCGGCCGCGAACTGCGCCACACCATCGAACGGGTCAGCCCGGCGGCGGTGAAGCCGGATGTGGTGTTGCCGCCGGAGTGAGGTGGCGGTCTTGGCGGCAAGGGCCGCGCACTGGCCAAGCGCGCGGCATTGCTTGGCGCTGGCGGATTGTTGCAGTTCGGTCGAGTTGGATGGGAAACGGTGCGACATCGCGCGCCGCAGTGCGGCCGCAGCAAATCGAACGCGGTGTTGCCGCTGCAGCGGGACAGCGCGGCAGGGACACAACACACGCACGGCGTAGAAACACCAGCGCGGCATCGAGGCTTCACACCTTCAGCAACGCCCCGGTGATTGCTTCTCCCATCGGGAGAAGGTGGCGCGCAGCGCCGGATGAGGGTACGGCGGCAGGCAACCCGTGCAGCCATGCAGCAGTTGCCTCTCATCACACAGTGATCTGCGCGATATCCCCAACGCCCCGATCATGCATTGCTTCCAGCGTAGGAGCGTGGCGCATCGCCCCAGATGAGGGTACGGCGGCAGGCAACCCGTGCAGCCATGCAGCAGTTGCCTCTCACCACACAGTGATCTGCGCGATATCCAACGCCCCGATCATGCACTGCTTCCAGCGCAAGAGCGTGGCGCATCGCCCCAGATGAGGGTACGGCGGCAGGCAACCATGCAGCCATGCAGCACATCGTCCTCGCCACACAGCGATCTGCAGCGAGGTTTCACACAACAGTTGCGTTCGTTTCATCGGCCACTTGCGCGGTTGCCGATAGCATCGGGTCACCTTTCACAGTGATCGGGCGCATCGCAATGCCGATGCGCCTGGCAGGAGATTTCATGCGCGCAGCCATCCATACCCAATTCGGCGATCCCGCCAAGGTGCTTGAACTCGGCGAACGGCCCGTGCCGCAGCCCGGCAAGGGGCAGGTGCGCATCGCCATGCGCCGCTCGCCCATCCACAACCACGACCTGTGGACCGTGCGCGGCAACTACGGCTACAAGCCGGAGCTGCCGGCGATCGGCGGCAGCGAAGGCGCCGGCATCATCGACGTCCTTGGCGAGGGCGTCGCCGGTCTGCAGACCGGGCAGCGCGTGGTCGCTGCCGGCGTGCACGAAAGCTGGGCCGAGTACTTCCTGGCCGATGCCGCCGGCGTGGTGCCGCTGCCCGATGCGCTGGACGACGATCGCGGTTGCCAGTTGATCGCCATGCCGCTCAGCGCACTGATGCTGATCGAATTCCTGCGCGTGGAAAAAGGCGACTGGATCGTGCAGAACACCGCCAACGGGGCCGTCGGTAAAACCGTGGCCATGCTGGCTGCCGCCCGCGGCATCAATGTGATCAACCTGGTCCGTCGCGACGCGGGCGTGGACGAGCTCAAGGCGCTGGGCATCGGCAATGCCGTGTCCACCGCGCAGGACGGCTGGCAGGACACCGTGCGCGCACTGGCCGGCGATGCGCCGATCATCCGCGCCGTCGACTCGGTGGCCGGCAGTGCCGCCGGCGAGCTGATGGGGCTGCTTGCCGAAGGCGGCGAGCTGGTGTCGTTCGGGTCGATGACCGGCGAACCGCTGCAGATCTCCAGCGGCGATGTGATCTTCAAGCAGGCGACCGTGCGCGGCTTCTGGGGCAGCAAGGTGATGCAGGCCACAAAATCAGAGGACAAGCGCCGCATGATCGGCGAGCTGTTGAAGGCCGCCGTCGATGGCAGCCTGGCCTTGCCGGTGGAAGCTGTGTTTGACCTGAAAGATGCCGCCAAGGCCGCGGCCGCAAGCGACGAGCCGGGTCGCCGCGGCAAGATCGTGCTGCGTGCCGGCTAACAGCCACGCGGGCTAGCACGTTGTCCAGCAGGGTCAGGCTGGTCGCGGTTGAAACGCGGCCGGAGCGCAGCAACGCGGCCAGGTTACGGATCTGTAACGCCCACGGCCGAAGCCGCGCTCGCTTTAGTACTTGAATCCGGAATAGGAGCACGAGCAGCAGGAGCAGCAGGAGCAGAACCGAGACCGGGTTTCGGCTTCATGGACGAATTCAAACCTGACCCGCGTAGTTAGCGCGTCCCCTCATCCGCCCCTGCGGGGCACCTTCTCCCGCATGCGGGAGAAGGACAACCTGGCGGGAGAAGGACAAAAGGACAAACAGTCGAGCTGCCGCTTAAAGCCCCTCTCCCATCGGGAGAGGGGTTGGGGTGAGGGTCCGGTCCGCACGAATGGTTGGTCTGCGCTGCGCACCGCAACGCAACGACATCGGTCGCCTGGCTTAAGTCACGCCGGGCCGGCATGTGCAAATGACCCCGGACACCCGGCGGACCCCGGACCCCCGGCACCGACGCGCAGATCAAGGCGCCTGCCATCCAACCACGAGGGGCACGGCATCGCCCGAACGGCTTACGCCGGCTCGTCGGGCACCAGCTCCATTTCCAGCCGGATGATGCAGTCCTTGATCTGCAACTTGCGCTTTTTCAAGCGCTTCATCTGCAGCTCGTCTTCCAGGTTCGCAGGCATGCGCTGGATCTCGTCGTCCAACGCACGGTGCGCGCGTCGCAACTCGGCGATCTGTTCGACGATCTCGGCGGGTGAGAGGGTTTCCACGCCCCGAGCATACACAACCCCGGGCGGCACGCGTCACCTGCGCTTGCCAAGTGGCCGCAGGCTGCGACAATGCCCAGGCGCCGTCGGGGACACGGTGGCGCGCCTGATCCCATCATTGCCGCGCGGCCACGGCCGTCGAGACAGGAGTCTTTCGATGCGTTTGCGTTCTTCCCTGCTGGCCCTGAGCCTGCTCACCGCCGCCAACCTGGCCTCGGCCGCCGATGTGGCCAAGTACGACGGCTTTCTGTGCTGCAACCTGCGCACCGACGGCAGCTGGATCAGCGACAGCAACTACGCCGAAGACGGCAAGCGCGTGCTTCCCGTCGGCACCCCGGTCAGCGTCACCGGTTTTGGCCGCAACCGCGTCAATCTCAAGATCGCCGGCGAAAAGCAGTCCATCGGTAACGACTACAGCCGCGACCTGGACAACACCGCTTTCGCCGCGCGCTACGTGGTGACCGCCGACCCCAAGCTCAAGCTCGCCACCTTCCCGCCGAAGATCCGCCAGGCCATCGTGGACGGCAAGCTCACCGGCGGCATGACCCGCGAACAGGTGCTCATGGCGGTCGGCTACCCGATCAGCAGCGAGAACCCCAATCTGGAAGCCTCGCTATGGCGCTACTGGCGCACCAGCTTCGCCGAGTACCAGGTGCAGTTCGGCCCCAGCGGCAAGCTGGTCAAGGTGACCGCCGACCCGCAGTTGCTGAATCTGGTCTGGGCGCCGTAACAAAGCCGGCTTGGCGCAGTGCGCCGTGTCTGCCAGTGGTCTAGGCAGAGACAGCGCACCGTGCGATTTTGCTGAGTCTTGCGTCGATACATAGGTCAACAGATATCGTGCAGACGACCGCAAGGCGCAATCTGTGCAATGGTCGGCTCCGTAAAATATTTCGCACGAGATATCGCCTAAGGTAATTGGTCCGACGATGGACATCCTCATACCATTCCTCTTTGTTGCTGCATTGTGCGGCGTGCATGCTTATTTTCATTCCAGGCGGCATCGGCCACCGAGCGGGGTGGAGCGCGGTTTGGCTATGCTTTGGCTGGTGATCCGGCGACTGTTATGTTTTTCGATGGTCCTGCTGGTCTGGGGAGGTGCCGTCTATCTGGGCTACCTTGTGCTTGCCAGAACTGCTTCGTCTTCGCTGCTGTGGTGGTCTGCCGGGCTGCTGCCTTTCGGCTATATTTTTCTGCACCTGGGCTTGTACGGCGCGGGGCATAAACGCCATGACTGGAATGAGGACAAGAGCGTGCATGCAGAGCGTAAGCGTCGGTATGGTTGGCGTTGGTAGCCACTAGATATGGAGAAAGTGTCCCGCCAATCGAACCAGAAGGCCGGATAAAGTAATTGCCTGTATGGAGTGGAAAGTGACATCAAGCCTTGGACGCACAACCTTTCTGGTCTTCATGTGCCTGGGATGGCTAATTCCTGACGCCATGGCTGGAGGGGCCGATGAATACGTCGGCATCGGCATTTCTGAAGAGGGCGGCTCCGCCCTGGGAATGAAATTCTTGCCGCCTTACGGTAACGGGTGGAAAGTGAAACGTGGTGGCCTGAGTGTAGAGCTTGAAAAAGCCGCAACCCGTGAGGCCGGAGAGGAGCGTCTGGAGGCCTACATGATAAGGCCAGATAATCCTGAAATTTCACTTTCCGACTACGCAAGAAGCATCAGAAATAATGTCCAAGCCGGGATCGCCGCGAGTAAAAAATTCGCGATAAGCGAGTTGGACGTCGTCGAAGATCCAGGTAATTCCAAATGCGTCCGTATCCACCTACTACTGCAGCATCTGCAGCCAGGCACGAACGGCGATAACATTTGGAAGGAGCAATACAACAGTTCATGCAGGCTTCTCAATCATCCGGGCGTAGGTTTTGAAATTCGCTACTCACATAGCTATACCGCGCAGACAAAAAATTCTGATTTCCCTGAGAGCGCCAAGAGAGTGTTGGACAGCGTGATCATTGAGGATAGATCGTTTTGACACCTGTCCATCTTCACTGCACGAACTCCATCGATGGATGGGAATTCTCCGTAGACGCCAAAGACGCTTGAGCTTCCCGGCAGGTTTGTTGCAGAGCGCGACGTGCAGGCTCTGCGACATGTCGGGCTGCATCAGTGCATCGATTGCGGGACGCGTCGCAGCTGTGACACGTCGTAGCCCATCGCTGCAATGCGCGCAACGGCATGCCGATAGTCCAAGCTTATGCGAATGACCCGGCATTACACGCAGAGCTTCTGGTCGGTATCACGATGGCTGGGTCTCAAACCAATCAACAGACATCTTCCAACTGCGGTCATTCGTCTATCCTTCAATATAAAAACCGATCGATGGCCGTTCGCCCTGATGAGAATGGAGTAAGTGAATGACAAACCCCTATGACTCGTCGCCGATCCACTCAGCGATTTCCTCGCTCAACGACACCATGGTGACCACCGCACTGGAGCTTCCTGGACACCGAATCGTCCGTAATCTGGGCCTGGTGCGTGGTATCACAGTGAGGTCACGCTCGATCGTCGGCAACTTCTTCGGCTCCCTGCAGAGCTTGTTCGGCGGCAATATCACCATCTACACCGAACTATGCGAGCAGGCACGCCTTGAGACCTATCGCGAAATGGTGCAGCAGGCCAGGCATCTTGGCGCCAACGCCATCATTGCGGTGCGGTACGACGCTACCGAGTTGATGGCCGGCCTGACCGAAGTCCTGTGCTATGGCACCGCAGTCGTCGTCGAGGCGCAGCATGCATAGCGGGTCAAGCATTCACCGAGGGGTCTCCGTGAAAC
This sequence comes from Xanthomonas pisi DSM 18956, assembly GCF_001010415.1. Classification (GTDB taxonomy): domain Bacteria; phylum Pseudomonadota; class Gammaproteobacteria; order Xanthomonadales; family Xanthomonadaceae; genus Xanthomonas; species Xanthomonas pisi. The sequence continues at coordinate 26,351 of NZ_JPLE01000056.1, read as the reverse complement.
TGCGGTGCGTGGCGGTAGTCGTCTTCGTTATGGCAACTTGGCTGCCGGCGGCGCAGGCGTCGAGTTCCTCCACCTTCATGTCCGAAGTCGGGAAAGTGTCGCCGGTATACGAGCGTCTGGCCAACTCTGCCGAGTCAGAGCGCCTTATCGATGAAGGCAGGAAGAGCGAAGTCAACGCAAGGTTGAAGCGACTGGTGCCGGAGACAAGCAAAAGCGCATATGACGCGTTTGTCCTGTCCAATATCCTCTACCGGGCCGATGTGGCTGCCAGTGACGCCTACATGAAGCTCGCCGACGAGAAATTGCCCGGCAATCCCTTCGTCATGTTCGAGCGCGGTATGCGCGAACACCGCGCGGGCCGCTGTGATATCGCGCTGCCTCTGTACGAAAAAGCCGCGAAACTGCTGCCAAGGTCGCAAGTGCCGGATCGCCTGTGGGCCTACATCACGCACTGCCGCCTCGTGCTTGAGGATACACGCGGAGCGGTCGCCGCCTGGACACAGGTGGACTTCAAGGAGAAACACACGGCGATCGAGAAATCGATGTATGACATCTTCTCGACGACAGATCCGGACGCCGAAAGAGAGCGCTTGATCACGTCCATCCGTGCAGGGGCAGCAGGCGACGTTTGCACGTTGATCAAACTCGACAAGAATTGGGAAATCGACTGGTGGAATGCGAAGGAGCAGCCTGAGTACCTTGCACATGACATCGCATTTGTCAGGTCATTGGCCAGGAACGACAGGAAGATCCAGCAGGTCGCGGAGCTCTGTGTCGACGCAGTGGACCTCGATGACGATCAATTCAAACGCTTTATCGCATCGGCGGGTTACTGGGGAGAGGGTGGCCGCTTGCCTGAAGATCCGACAGCGAGCCATACGTTGATCAGTCAGCTGCAGAAAAGAAAGATGGCGACGGCGGAGGAGATCTTCCATCGTTACGGTGCGGAGCTGGAACAACGATACAAGCGGATGCCTGGCAATCGTTCGACGCTGGATCTGCTGGCGTTTCTCTACAGCGCGACCGGGCGAAGTGCGCAACTCAGGACGATCGACCTGTATGGCTGGAAGACACTGAAGATCGAGGCCTACGCGCTGAGCTATCTGAAAGGCCTGGCCGAGACAGACGCTGGATACTCCGCTGCGGTTGCGCAAGCTGCACGCGACTTCCCCAATGGCGCCGAAATTCAGCGGATCAACCTTGTGCTACACGCCGAGTCCGACGATAAAGTGACGTATCTGACGCGCTATGTGGCAGCACAGTTCCCGAACGTGCAGGAGCATCTGAGCGGGCGCTATCGGCTCGACGATTTCATGGCTGCGTTGAAGAGCGAGCTGGATGCACCAATCCCAAAAAAGTAGCGGTCCCGGACGACGTGTCTTCTGGGCCTGTGAGCAGATTCAAGCAGCCAGCGCCAGGTATGAATCGCCTCAGGTGCGCATTGGCGTTTCCGTGTGGCATGGCCTGGAAGTGTGCGCGTTGCAAGAACGGTGATCTCATCGCTTCAGAATGCGACGCTCTGCGTCTGCGGCAGCAGGCAATGCCTGACGGACCAGCCTTAGAGTAGCTAACAAAACTACTGCGCAGCCGCCAGGCGGGCGCGGCCGGTGCTCGGAATCGGCATGTACCACTCGTACACTGCGGTTCCTCCGCGCCGTCCACACCCGCCTGACGACTGCTCGCTACGTTTTGTTAGCCACTCTTAGGCTTAACGCCGAGGGCATGCCTGATCGCACGACCTGACGGGGGCGGCGGCACGTCGGAAGATACAGATAGCCGACGGCCAAGGCGCTAAGCTTCTTTACCGACCAACCTGGCGTCACAGAGCGAATCAACCATGCAGCGCAATCCAGACCTGTATCCCAAAGACGATAACGGCGACACCTTGTGGCACATCGCCCAGCAGGGCGTGGATCTATCCAGGCCACGGGAGATTGCGTTTTCCGTGGTGTTCCCGAGCAAGGAGTCGGCACTGGAATTTTCGGTGACGTTGCTGCGCTTCGAGCAGAAGGTGCGTTGCTGCCATTACCCGGACAACACGGCGTTTCCGATGGATGTCACGGTGTATCCGACCATGGTGCCGACATACAAGGCGATTTGTGCGTTCGAGCAAGAGTTGGCGACGGAGGCCACGCCCTTGGGCGGTCTGAACGATGGATGGGAATTCTCCGTAGACAGCAAAGACGCTTAAGGTTACCGGCAGGTTTGTTGCAGAGCGCGACGTGCAGGCTCTGCAGCCTGTCAGGCTGCATCAGCGCATCGATTGCGGGACGCGTCGCAGTTGTGACACGTCGTAGCCCATCGCTGCAATGCGCGCGACGGCCTGTTGATAGTCCGCATCGGAGACCTGTGGGGTCCGTGCCATGTACCAGACGTAATCGCGCTTGCTGCGTGCCACGATGGTCTGGGTATAGTCGGCATCCCGCCAGGCGATGACGTACTCGGCCTTGAATGGCCAGATGAATTGCATGCTCCACAGCGCGCCGTTGCCATTGTCTGCGACCCGGCCGATCGGATGCATGGACTTGAGCGGCGCCTGGAAACTACCTTTGCGAAACGTGAAGGTAGTCTGGATACGGCCATCGGGCCGCAACGCATACCGTTCCACCGCATCGTAGGCCTTGCGTTCCGGACGGGTCGGAATATGCGCGATGACATACCAGTCGCCCATGAAACGCGGCACATCCACGTTGTCTGCGCGGGGCAGTGCGGAGCGCGCCTCGCTGCCGCTTGCACTGCCGTAGACCGCAAGTGTGAGTAAGAACAGCATCGACGCCTGGCGCATGGCAACCTCTTTAAGAGACTCAGTGCATGGGCATACGTTGCGACGATGCGTGTGGATGCAGCGTGCAATGCGTCAACAGTCGAAAGGCACGATGGCCTCTCGACCATTGGCGGACGCCACCGTCGCGACTCCTGGCGGATGCCTTGAAGAATGCGATTGCTGCGGTGGTCACGGACAGGAGCAGGCGCCTTCGCTCAATCCGTCTATCGGCGCGACAGCCGGCGTGCCAGGGTGACGACCACGCGACGCCGCTGCGGGGTCGGGAGCAGTCTTGAGGCGACTGAGCACGCATGGCGAGCGGTCGTCAGCTTGGCATGGATGGCGGACTCAGCGCCGGCGTGCCTGGGTGTCCATGCCACGTCGAGCATCGGCGGCGTTCGACCCGCGGTAAACATCGTCGCAGTCATCCGCTCGTATACACACGCGTCCGGCGACCCCAGCACGGAAAACAGTAGAGGACGTGAGCATCGCTGCCATGTCACCACGGCGAAACGGCATCTTTCCCGTACGGATGGATCGTCGCGATCGTGCCATCTGCCAGATGCTCCAGCGGCGCCATCTTGATGTTGCGCAGATGGGTCTGGCCGCCCGAGACCACCGCGTCGTGATAGAACAGATACCACTGGCCATCGAAGGCGCAGATGGAGTGGTGGGTGGTCCAGCCGATCACCGGCTGCATCAGCACGCCCTGGTAGTGGAATGGGCCATACGGCGAGTCGCTGGTGGCGTAGCAGATCAGGTGCGTATCGCCGGTGGAATACGACAGGTAGTAACGACCGGCGTAGCGATGCAGCCAGGGGCCTTCGAAGAAGCGACGGTCGACGTCGTCGGCGCGTAGCGGGCTGCCGTGTTCGTCGAGGATGACGATCTCGCGCGTGGGCTCGGCCAGTGCGGTCATGCTCTCGTGCAGGCGCGCCACACGCGGACCCAGTGCGGGCGCAGCGCCCACCGGTTCCTGATGCGTCTGCGCGTAGGTGTTGTCGCGGTAATGCTGCAGCTGGCCGCCCCAGATACCGCCGAAATACAGGTAGTGCGTACCATCGTCGTCGGCGAAGGCGGCCGGGTCGATCGAGTAGGTACCCGCAATCGGCTCGGCTTCGGCCACGAACGGCCCTTCGGGGCGCTCGCCCACCGCCACGCCGATCTGGAAGATGCCGTCGGCGCGTTTTGCGGGAAAATACAGGTAGGTCTTGCCATTGCGTTGCGCCGCATCCGGTGCCCACATCTGGCGCTGCGCCCATGGCACATCGCGCACGTGCAGCACCTCGCCCAGGTCCTCGACCGGTGCGTTGGGGTGTGCCATGCGGAAGACGTGGTAATCCTCCATGCCGAAATGCGAGCCATCGTCGCTGAAGGCCACGCCGGCATCGATGTCGTGCGAGGGATAGATGTACAACGCTCCATCGAACACATGCGCGGACGGGTCGGCCGTGTAGATGTGAGTGACCAGCGGTGCGGAAATGGCGGTGCGCGCCAGGGCCTGCAGTGTGGCGGCGTGCAGTTCATCGGACATGCGCGTACCTGTGCATGAGGAGGGAGGAGGGGGTCAGGGCGAAGCGAGCGGTGCGGCCTGACGGCGCACGCCCAGTTCGCGTTCGATGCGGGTTTCCAGCGGTTTGTCGATCTCGTACAGCGCCAGCAATGCGGTGCCGAGCAGGAACGGGATGGAGGCATACACGCTGATGGCCAACCGAATGCCGTCGGTGACTGCGTCGCTTTGCTGCGGCAGCGCGGCGTCGTAGCCATACACGGCGAGGATGCCGGCGACCAGTGCGCCGCCGACGCTCAGGCCGATCTTCAGGCCGCACAACATTGCCGAAAAAATGATGGCGGTGGCGCGGCGGTGGTTCTTCCACTCCGAGTAATCGGCCACGTCGGCAATCATCGCCCACAGCAGCGGGATGGTGATGCCGTAGAAAAAGCCGTGCAGCACATACGAGGCGAACACCCAGCCGATGGCGGTTGCCGGATACACGTAGAACGCCAGCAAGAACAGCGTGGAGATCAGCAGCGCGCCGCCGAACACATTGCGCTTGCCGTAGCGGTCGGCCAGGCGTTTGGAAAACCCGATGCCCACGATCATGGCCAGGATGCCGCCGGCACTGAAGACACTGAACGCCGAGGTCGGCGCGTCCTGCGGCCATTGCAGGGCGCTCATGCCGGCACCGGTCAGCACGCCGTTGATCGCCGCGATGAACCGGTTGAATCCGGCCGCATCGAGAAAGTGGGCCAACGCGCCAGCGTCGAGGGTGTACTTGAAATAGTAGATGTACATCCCGCCCTTCATGGCGAGATTGATGAAGACCAGGATCGTCAGCGCCAGCATCACCAGCCACGGCTTGTTGCGCACCAGGTCGGTGAGGTCCTGTCGTACGCTGCTGCGCTGTTCGGTGATCGGCAGCACGCGCTCGCGGGTGGTGAAGAAGGTGATCAGAAAGCACAGCGTGCCGACCGCAGCGAACAACGCCATGGTGTTGCGAAAGCCCTGCGCCTTGTCGCCATTGCCCAGGATCAGCACCAAGGGCAACAGCAGTACCTGGATGATGAACTGCGCAAAGGTCACCGCCAGGAAGCGATACGCCGACAGGCTGTTGCGCTGTTCCATGCTGCCGGTGAGCACGCCGCTGAGCGCCGAATACGGCAGGTTGTTGGCCACGTACACCAGCATCAGCAAGGTGTAGGTGGCAAATGCGTAGGTGATCTTGCCGTGCTCGCCCAGCGCGGGAGTGTTGAAGGCCGCCAGCGACAGTGCGCCGAACGGTAGCGCAGTCCACAGGATCCACGGGCGGAACTTGCCCCAGCGGGTGCGGGTGCGATCGGCCAGGATGCCGATGATGGGCGTGAACACGAACGCGCCGAGCAGGCCGACCACAAAGATCAATGTCGCCGCCGCACTCGCCGGAATGCGGAACACATCGGTGTAGAAGAACGCCAGAAACGTCACCAGGGTCTGGAAGATCAGATTGGCGGCCAGGTCGCCCAGGCTGTAGCCGATCTTTTCGCGCACGGAGAGCTGCTGTGACCGATCGTTCATGAGGGGAGGCGGGCCCGAAAGGTGCTGCGGAAAACGCCGCGGCGCGCGCTACGCGGCTGGCCGCGATCCCTCTGGATCGCGACCGCAGGCACAGCAGCTGAAGTGTCCGGCAAAACGTCGTGCGCCGTCGCCCAAGGGCGAAGTACGGCGCGCGGGAGACCGGATGCACGCGCAGTGCGCGCACATCCCGAACACCGGCCGCGCCCGGCTGCCAACGGCGAGGTCGTGTCGATGGCCACAATCAGAAGGTGCCGCGAATGCCGAGCATGACCGTGCGCCCGGGTTCGTACAGGTCGTAGGTGGCGTTGGGCCACGCATAGGTGGTGCGCAGCGGCTCGTCGGTGATGTTGGTGACGTTGAGGGTGATCTGCGGCTTGGAGGGCAGCCAGTCCAGCGCGTAGCTGGCCGACAGGTCCAGCTGGCCGCGTGCATCGGCATTGAGGCGCGCGTAGGGGATGCCGTTCTGGTTGGCGCCGGAGATCACCATGTCGTCGTTCCAGGTGTAGGACAGGCGCACCGAGGCGGCGTTCTTTTCCCAGTACACGGTGCCGTTCCACAGATTGGGCGCCACGCCGACGGCGACCGCCGGGATGCCTTCGCCTTCGGAGGATTGGGTGACATGGGTGTAATTGAGGCTGAAGCCCAGGCCATCGACCAGCTTGTCCAGCGGCTGCACCCAGATCGCTTCGGTGCCGCGGATGTTGAGCACGCCATCGGCGTTGACCTGGGTCTGCACGTCCACCGTGGCGGCGTCGGGGCCACCGCGCTGCTGCAGGCCGGCCTGCTGGATGGGCAGCAGGCTGTCGTACGGCACGCCCAGCTGATTGAAGGGGATGCGCCGCACGCCATTGACGGTGAAGCCGCTGATGCGCTTGTTGAACAGCGTCAGGCCCACATAGCCTTCGCCGCCGGTGTACCACTCGCCGCCGAAGTCGACATTGGTGGACAGGTAAGGTGCCAGGTTCGGATTGCCCTGGGTCGCGGTCTGCGCGGACGGGTCGCTGAAGTTGGTGTTGGGCAACATCGCGCTGGGGTCCGGGCGGGTGAGCGTGCGCGAGCTGGACAGGCGCAGCACCACGTTGTCGGCCACATCCCAGGCCGCGTTGAACGAGGGCAGGGTTTCCTTGTAATCGGAATCGAGCACCTGCACGCGGCGGATGCCGTTGATGGTGACCGGGCCGGTGATGGTCTGGTCGGTGGTGACGTAACGCACACCGGCGTTGAAGCGCAGCGTGCGGTTCCACACTTCGGTTTCGGCGTTGGTCTCGATGTAGAAGCCAAGATTCTTTTCGCGAATACCGCCGGTGGATGCGCCGGTATTGGCCGAGTTGGACTCCGGTGCGGCATCGCGCAGCGGGTAGTAGTTGGTATCGCGCAGGAAACGGTCGAAATCGGCGGTGATGAAGCCATCCGGACCGGGGCGCAGATAACTGGCCAACGCGGCATTGGGGACCGCCGAGCCCGGGCCACCATTGCACACGTTGCCGCCACCGCCGCGGCACACGACCTGCTCCCAGGCCACGCTGTTGTCGAAGCCGCGGATGGTGCGCTCGGCCTGGTCGTAGGCGGCGCCGATCTTGATGTTGCGCTTGTCCTCGCCGAACTGCAGGTCGGCGCGTCCGCCGCGTGTTTGCGTCACGCGTTTTTCGTTCTGGATATTGACCCGGCCGCCGGTCCAGCCCCAGCCCAGATTGGGGTCGTTGAGATCCAGCGGGCTGGTGATCGAGGGGCGGTCGCCGCCTTCATTGCGGTAATCGACGGTGGTGAATGGCGAGGTGACCAGGATGCTGGGCGACTCGCGATCCAGCCAGCTGCGCGTGGCATTGGCCTGCACGTTGAGCTTGATGTCCTGGTTGTCGCCGAACAACAGCTCGGCACCGGGATTGACGCTCCAGAACTTGACCTGTTCCCGGTACGGGCGCGCTTCCAGAAAATACTGCGCGTTGGCGAAGGTGGCGCTGGTGACCACGTTGTTCTGGTCCAGCTGCATGCCGAGCGGGATCATGTTGCCGTTGCGGCCGATCAGATTCATGCTGATCCGCTCGGTGGTGCGCTTGGCTTCGGAGTACAGCGTGTCCAGATAGAAATGCATGCTGTCGGAGGGGCGCCATTCCAGCGACATCACCGAGGCATCGCGGTCGCGATCGCCATTCATGTAGACGCTGCGGCCCAGGCGCGGAATCAACGCGTCGCTGATCTGGTCGATGCTCAGGCCCGGGTTGCGCGCCAGCAACCACGCCGCATCGATGGTCTCGCCGGTGGTCAGGCCGCTGCCGGCGGTGGCCGGCACGCGATCGGGAATGCGCCAGTTGCCGCCGCCGTTGACGTTGCAGGCCGCCGGTTGGTTGGTGGCCGGGGTGCCGGCCGGTGGGGTGAGCCCGCACTGGGTGTAGGTCAGGCCCGGGTTGGTCCAGCCGACGCTTTCGAAGCCGCGCACGCCCAGCTTGCTGCGCACCGAGGCCACGCCGAACAGTGCGCCGAAGGTGCCTTCCTCGTTGGTCCAGCTGCCCATGAAGGCGCCACGCGGGGTGGTCTTTTCGCTGGTGCTGTTCCAGTCGGCCTGCGCCTGGTAGGTGAAGTGCACGCCGGGGCGGTCGAACGGGCGCGCGCTGCGCATGTCCACCACACCGGAGACGCCGCCTTCGAGCATGCTGGCAGTAGGCGTCTTGCTCACGGTGAGCTGGGTGAAGAATTCGGTGGGAAACAGGTTCAGGTCGACTTCGCGGTTCTGGTTCTGCGCATTCAGGCCGATCGAGGCGGTGGCGATGCTGGCGCCGTTGAGCGTGGTCTTGGTGAAGCTGGTGCCCAGGCCGCGAATGGCGATGTTGAGGCCCTCGCCGTTGACGTCGCGCGACAGCTGCACGCCGGGGATGCGGTTGAGCGACTCGGCGATGTTCATGTCCGGAAACTTGCCGATGTCCTCGGCAAACACGGTGTCGGCGAAGCCGACCGAGTCGCGCTTGGCATCGGTGGAAAACTGGATGCTGCGTCGGTAGCCGGAGACGGTGACGGTGTCGAGCTGGGTCACTGCATCGGTGTTGCCGGCCGTGGGCGGTGGCGTTTGCGCGGCGCTGTCGGCATCGGTGGATTGTGCCCAGGCGGCAGTGCTGGCCATGCCCAGCAGGATGGACCCCAACGCGCAGGACAACGCGGTTCGTGCGTAGCTGTTCTTCACCGTATTCCCTTCCCTAACAGGTGAGCAGATGTCCCACGCATCGCCCCTGCGCAGGGAGTGCCGCTGCCCGGAATCGGCGCGACGGTGATGCGGTGGGGGAGACGGGCGATCAGTGGCGCTGGATGTTAGCGCTACCAAATTCGGAACATCACGCTGCAGGGCAGCATAGTTGCCGGGGCATGGCGCATTGGCGTTGTCGTGCGGCCGGACATGCTGACGAACGGTTGCCGCGTGCTGCAGTGCGCGATGGATTTAGGCCGATGGCATGGTAATGGTAGCGCTATCACCCGTGGCGCAAGGCCACCTTCGTGCAGGTGCAGTGGTCGATGATCCGAACCGGACAACGCGCAAGCGAGATGCTGCATGCGCCCGCCAATGTTGCGAGCTATCGCAGCACGCGCCAGTGCGCATGCGCGGCGGTTGTGCGCTTGCAGGGGCTGCGCCCGTGAGCGATATGCCTGCGGCCGACGCTGCCGGCGCGCGCCTGGGGCGGGTGCGTTGGCGGGTCTGCGCGCTGCTGCTGGCTGCAACCACCATCAACTATGTGGACCGCCAGGTGCTGGGCGTACTGGCGCCGTTTTTGCAGACGCAGATCGGCTGGAACGAGATCCAGTACGGCTACATCGTCACCGCGTTCCAGGCCGCCTATGCACTGGGCCTGTTGTGCAGCGGAGCGGTGATCGACCGCTTCGGGACGCGGCTGGGCTATGCGCTGGCGATCGGCGTGTGGAGTCTGGCGGCGATGGGCCATGCGCTGGCGACCAGCGTGGTGGGCTTTGCGATTGCGCGGTTCTTCCTGGGGCTGGGCGAGTCGGGCAACTTTCCCGCCGCGCTCAAGACCGTGGCCGAATGGTTCCCGCGACGCGAGCGCGCGCTGGCCACCGGCATCTTCAATTCCGGCTCCAACATCGGTGCCATCGTCGCGCCGCTGCTGGTGCCGGTGATCGCCACTGCCTGGGGCTGGCAGGCGGCATTCCTGTTCACCGGCGTATTGAGCGCCACCTGGCTGGTGGTGTGGTGGTGCAGCTACCACCCGCCCGAACAACAACCGGGCCTATCGACAGCGGAACTTGCGCATATCCGCAGCGATGCGCACGAACCGGTGCAAACGCGGCTGTCGTGGCTGCAGGTGCTGCGGCATCGCCAGGCCTGGGCGTTCGTGCTGGGCAAGTTCATGACCGACCCGATCTGGTGGTTCTTCCTGTTCTGGCTGCCCAAGTTCCTGCACGCCGAGTACGGCTTGAGTCTGCTGCAGCTGGGTGCGCCACTGATCGTGATCTTCGTGCTGGCCGATATCGGCAGCATCGCCGGTGGCTGGATGGCGGGGCGTTTCATCGCGCGCGGCTGGAGCGTCAACCGCGCGCGCAAGACCGCGATGCTGCTCTGCGCGGTGGCGGTGGTGCCGATCGTGTTCGCTGCACGCGCAGACAACTTGTGGGTCGCGGTGGGGCTGATCGGGCTGGCCACCGCCGCGCACCAGGGGTGGTCGGCCAATCTGTTCACGCTGCCCTCGGACATGTTTCCACGCCATGCGGTGGCCACCGTGGTGGGGATCGGCGGATTTGCCGGCGCAGTGGGCGGCATGTTGATTGCCACCTTCATCGGGTTTTTACTGCAGGCCACCGGCAGCTACGTGCCGGTGTTTCTGATGGCCGGCTCGGCCTATCTGCTGGCATTGGCGCTCGTGCATGCGCTGGTGCCGCAGCTGCGGCCGGCGCAGCTGCCTGCGGCCACCGTCACGCCTCCATCTTCCTGAGGGATCACCATGTACCTGCACATCGCGAGAATCGGACTGTTGCTGGCGGCAAGCATTGCATCGGTTGCGCAGGCTGCGCCGCTGGCCGCGGGCGCGGCCAAGTTTCTGGGTAGCGCCTACAGCCCGCAACAGGCGCAGGGTTTTGCGCAGTACTGGAACAAGCTCACTCCGGAAAATGGTGGCAAGTGGGGCACGGTGGAAGCGGTGCGGGACCAGATGGACTGGCGCGCGCTGGATACCGCCTACCGGTTCGCAAAAGCCAACGGCATGCCGTTCCAGATGCATGTGATGGTGTGGGGCAATCAGCAGCCGGAATGGATCAAGACCTTGCGCCCGGCCGAGCAGCGCCGCGAGATCGAACAGTGGTTTTCCGCCGTGGCCGAGCGCTACCCGGATATCGACCTGCTGGAGGTGGTCAACGAGCCGCTCAACGACCCGCCCAGCAAGGACGACACCGGTGGCGGCAATTATCTGCAGGCGCTCGGCGGCGATGGGCAGAGCGGCTGGGAGTGGGTATTGCAGTCGTTTCGGCTTGCGCGCCAGCACTTTCCGCAGACCAAGCTGATGATCAACGACTACAGCATCACCAACAACGCGCAGGCCACGCAGAAGTATCTGCAGATCGTGCGGTTGCTGCAGCGCGAGCGACTGATCGATGCGATCGGTCTCCAGGAGCATGCGTTCGAGACCAAATCGAATGTGGCGATGTCGGTGCATCGCACCAATCTGGATGCACTGGCCGCCACTGGCTTGCCGATCTACATCACCGAATTCGACCTCGATGGTCCAAGCGATGCGCAGCAGCTGGCCGATTACCAGCGCGTGTTTCCAATTTTCTGGGAGCACCCGGCGGTGCGCGGCATCACGCTGTGGGGATTCCGTCCCGGCCTGTGGCGCGACAAGGAAGCGGCCTATCTGGTGCGTGGCGACGGCAGCGAGCGCCCGGCGCTGACCTGGTTGCGCGATTACGTTGCCGCCCACCCCGGCACGCCTGCGCCCTGACGCAGGCGCCGCACCACCCATCCCGTCTTGTTCGGTGTCCCGACCCCATGTCTACCTCCTTGCCGTTGACCTTGCACGACGACCGCCTGTTGCCGGCCGACCCCGGTACGCGGGCGATCGCGCGCCGGGTGTATGCGCAGATCGCCACGCTGCCCATCATCAGCCCGCACGGCCACACCGACCCGGCCTGGTTTGCGACCGATGCCGCGTTCGCCAATGCCACCGAGCTGTTGCTGGTACCCGATCACTACGTATTCCGCATGCTGTACAGCCAGGGGATCGACCTGGATGCGCTGGGCATTCCGCGCGCCGATGGCACGCGCGCACCGGTGGATCCGCGCGCGGCGTGGCGCGTATTTGCCGGGCACTTCACCTTGCTGCGGGGCACGCCTTCGGCGATCTGGCTCAATCATGTCTTCCACACCGTCTTCGATCTGCGCATCCGCCTGGATGCTGGCACCGCCGATCATTACTACGACCACATCACTGCAGCGCTGCAGACGCCTGGCTTTCGCCCGCGCGCGCTGTTCGAGCGTTTCAATATCGAGGTGATCGCCACCACCGAATCGCCGCTGGACACGCTGCAGCATCACGCAGCCATTCGCGACAGTGGCTGGGCCGGCCGCGTGGTGACCGCGTACCGCCCGGACCCGGTGGTGGATCCGGAGCATGAGCAGTTTGCAGGTGCGCTGCAGCAGTTTGGTGCGCTCACCGGAGAAGACGTGTTGAGCTGGCAAGGCTATCTACGCGCGCATCGACAACGCCGTGCATTTTTCGCCGCGCACGGCGCAACCTCCACCGATCACGGGCATCCCAGCGCCGCCACCGCCGACCTGTCGCCGGGTCAGGCGCAGCGCCTGTTCGAGACCGTGGTGCGTGGCGCTGCAACCCCGGAACAGGCCGAGCTGTTCCGCGCGCAGGTGCTGACCGAAATGGCGGCGATGAGCCTGGACGATGGCCTGGTGATGCAGCTGCATCTGGGTTGCTTTCGCAATCACAACCGGTCGCTGTTCGCACGCTACGGGCGCGACAAGGGCGCCGACATTCCGATGCGCACCGACTATGTGCATGCGCTCAAACCCCTGCTGGATCGCTACGGCAACGACCCGCGTCTGCGCCTGATCGTGTTCACCCTGGACGAGACCAGCTACAGCCGCGAACTGGCGCCACTGGCCGGCCATTACCCGTCGCTGCTGCTGGGCCCGGCCTGGTGGTTCCATGACGCGCCGGAGGGTATGTGGCGGTTCCGCGAGCAGACCCTGGCCAGTGCCGGCTTCTACAACACGGTGGGCTTCAACGACGATACGCGTGCCTTCCTGTCGATCCCGGCCCGCCACGACGTGGCACGGCGCGTGGACAGCGCGTTCCTGGCCAAGCTGGTTGCCGAGCACCGGCTGGAGGAAGACGAAGCGGTGGAGGTGGCGATGGATCTTGCGTATCGGCTGCCCAAGCAGGCCTACAAGCTGTGATGCAGCCGTTGCGCTGGGTGTGCGATGTGGGTACGACACCGACATCGGCGTGCAAGGTCACCCCTCAGGCAAGCGCAGAGGCTGACCTTTTGAGCCTCGCACGATCACCGCGCGCTGACGCGTGGCGCAACGCCATGCGCCTGATCTGCGCCGTCATGACCTGCGCCGGCGTTGCACTGGCTCCGCTGCAGGCCACCGCACAAAGCGACGCGCCACGCGAGCGTGTGTCGCTCGACGCGCAATGGCGCTTTCAGCGTGGCGACCCACCGGGAAATACGGTGCTGCTCGATTACGACGCGCGTCCGCAGGTGGTGCGCAGCGAAGACGGCAAGGTGGCCGATGCACGCCCGGATCAGGCGCAGCAGGTACATCCATCGGCCAAGGACGTGCTCAAGCCGTGGATTCTGCCAACCGCCAACGCACTGATTGCCGACCCGGCGCAGCGGCATCGACGCCCGCCGGGCAATCCGGGTCATGGCGTGGCCTATGTGCAGCCGCACTTCGACGACAGCCACTGGCAAACCGTGGATCTGCCGCACGACTGGGCCATTGCCGGGCCGTTTCTGGCCGACGGTCCGTACGGCGGCATGGGGCGCCTGCCCAGCTGGGGCATTGGCTGGTATCGCAAGACCCTGGACATTCCGGCCGGCGATCGTGGCCGCTCGCTGTTTCTCGATCTGGACGGTGCCATGTCCTATGCCACGGTCTGGCTCAACGGCAAGCTGGTCGGCGGCTGGCCTTACGGCTACAGCTCCTGGCGTGTGGATCTGACGCCGTATGCGATTGTCGGTGCACGCAACCAGCTGGCGATCCGTCTGGACAATCCACCCGACTCGGCGCGCTGGTATCCCGGTGGCGGGCTGTATCGCCATGTCTGGCTCACCAAGACCGCGCCGCTGCATGTCGCGCAGTGGGGCACGCAGCTCACCACGCCCCAGGTATCGGCGGCATCGGCACAGATCCACCTGGCAGTCACGTTGGACAACGCCGCGCGCACTGCCGCGCAGGCGCAGGTCAGCACTGCCATCTACGTGCTCGACGCGGCAAGCGGCAACCCCAGCGGCGAGGCGGTCGCGCAGATTCCCGCAACGCAGGTTGCCGTACCTGCCGTTGGCAGCGCCCGCGTGCAGGGTCGCGTGCAGATCGACGCACCACGCCTGTGGGGCCCGCCGCCGACCCAGCAGCCGCATCGCTATGTCGCGGTGACCGAGGTGCGCCAACAGGGGCAGGTGGTGGATCGGTATCGGACCCCGTTCGGTATCCGCAGCATCGTGTTCGATGCCGACAAGGGCCTGCTGGTCAATGGCGAGCATGTGCCGATTCGTGGGGTGAACAACCATCACGACCTTGGCGCGCTCGGTGCTGCGTTCAATGTGCGCGCCGCCGAGCGACAGCTGCAGTTGCTGCAGCAGATGGGCGCCAACGCCATCCGTATGAGCCATAACCCGCCCGCGCCGGAGCTGCTGGAACTCACCGACCGCATGGGCCTGCTGGTGGTGGACGAGGTATTCGACAGTTGGGAGATGAAGAAGACCCCGCTGGATTTCCATCTGGTGTTTGGGCAATGGCACGAGCCGGACCTGCGTGCGATGCTGCGGCGCGACCGCAATCATCCCTCGGTGATGCTGTGGAGCGTCGGCAACGAAGTCGGCGAGCAATACACCGGCGAGCAGGGCGCGGCGATCGCACGCACCCTGCATGCGATCGTGCATGACGAAGATCCGTCGCGGCCGGCCACGGTGGCGATGAACTACGCCTCCCCGGACATGCCGCTACCGGCTGCGCTGGATGTCATCAGCCTCAATTACCAGGGCGAAGGCATCCGCGACGCACCGGAATTCGCAGGCACCGAGCGTATCCGCAAACAGCCGCAGTATCCTGCGTTTCACAGCAAGTTTCCGCACAAGGCCATCATCAGCAGCGAGACCGCTTCGGCGTTGAGCAGCCGCGGCGTGTATCTGTTTCCGGTGACGCCGGACACCAGCGCGCCGGTGCGCGATGGCCGCGGCGGCGACTCGGTCGCGCACCAGGTCAGCGCCTACGAACTGCATGCGGTGGACTTCGGCTCCAGCGCCGACAAGGTGTTCGCCGCACAGGACCAGCATCCGTATGTTGCCGGCGAGTTCGTCTGGACCGGCTTCGATTATCTGGGTGAGCCCACGCCGTACTACAGCTCGCGCAGTTCCTACTCCGGCATCTTCGATCTGGCCGGGTTTCCAAAGGACCGCTACTGGCTGTATCAATCGCGTTGGCGCCCCGACCTGCCGATGGCCCATTTGTTGCCGCACTGGAGCTGGCCCGGGCGCGAGGGCCAGATGACGCCGGTGCATGTGTTCACCTCCGGCGACGAGGCCGAGCTGTTCGTCAATGGCGTTTCGCAAGGCCGTAAGCGCAAGGGCACGTTGCAGTACCGGTTGCGCTGGGACGATGTGCTGTACCAACCCGGCGAGCTGCGCGTGCAGGCGTACAAGGACGGCAAGCCGTGGGCCAGCGATCGGGTGCAAACCGCCGGCACTGCCGCGCGCATGCAGGCCACGCCCGACCGCAGCAACATCCGTGGCGACGGCCGCGATCTGAGCTTCGTCACCGTGCGGCTGCTGGACCGTGATGGACGTCCTGCGCCCACTGCCGGCGATCGCCTGCGGTTTCGGGTCGACGGCCCGGGCGAGCTGGTCGCCACCGACAACGGCGATCCCACCAACCTGGAATCCTTCGCTGCGCCGCAGCGCAACGCGTTCAACGGGTTGTGCCTGGCGATCGTGCGTGCCAAGCCCGGCGCGCGTGGCACCATCACGCTGCATGTGGAGTCGGACAGCCTGGACGCCGCGCAGGCGCAGATCGTGGTGCAGTGACGGCAGTGCGCATGACCTGTCAGTCACTCGCTTGCAGGCAGCGGTAATGACAGCACTTCGCTAGACAGGCGGACGTTACTTGGGTGCGTCCAGATCAGCCGGCCATGCCGTGGCAACCGTGCAATGAAAGCCGCTCGTCACGAAGCTTGCGTGATGGAGTCCGCTTGAGCACCTGTGCGCCGCAGGGCGCCATCGAAGCACGCAGTTCTCTACCGCTCATGGCAACGGTGGAAGTGCCGCCCGCGCGCAACCGCAGCTCGAATTGCGCAATGCCGTCACGCAGCATCGACGCTACGGGTATGCGCGCTTAACACGAGAACGTGACAGAGCCCGAAGTTGGCGCGTTTACCGAATTGTCGACTTCGCTTTCCAGGACATCACTTCTGGGTGGCGCATGGCCGGCCTGGCCGTGCGAGGAAGATCGGTTACTCCACCTTCATAAGGAACGGAAATGAAGAAGTTCGGATCACAGTCAGTGCTCGTTGCCTGCATCATCGGAAGTGTGGCCAGCGCAGGGGCCGCGACGCAAAGCCCGGCCATCACCGCCGCCGGCCGCGCCGAGGCCATGTCGTCCTGGGAAGCGACGATCCAACAGCAAGCGCCGTCGATGGAGGGTTGCTTCCGCTCGGCGTTCCCCAACAACGGCTGGCAGGCGACACGTTGCGCGGCGCCACCCAAGTTCGTGTCGGTACCACCGGCCGTCACCAATGGCAACGGCCGCACCACCACCGCGCGTACCGATGGTGCCTTCACGGTCGGTAACGGCACCGACTACGCTGCACGTACCGGCAAGTCCATGCGCTCTACCGTCGGCTCGTTCCCGAGCGTAAGCGGCGTAACCACCGGCGTGGCCGACTATTCGTTGCAGATCAATACCGACATCGCCAGTAATCCCACCACCTGCTCGCAGTTCGGTTACTCCACGTGCCAGACCTGGGAGCAGTTCATCTACTCCACCGATGGTGACGGCGACGCCAGCAATGGCCGCACTCCGATCGCCTTCATCCAGGACTGGTTCTTTGCCGGAAGCGCCTCGCAGTACAACGCGGTCGGCTGTCCGTCCGGCTGGTATGCCTATCCCGACCAGAACGCCTGTTATCGCAACAGCGACGCAGTGGACGCACCGCTGGTGGCGGTGAAGAACATCGGTAGCATCAAGCTGACGGGCTCGGCGACCGCTGGTGGCGTGGACACCGTCTCGTTCTCGGTCAACGGCCAGGCCTATAGCGTGAACCAGCCCGCCTCGACGTTGAACATCAACAAGATCTGGCGGCAGTCCGAGTTCAATATCTTCGGCAACGGCAGCGTCAATCCGGTGGTGTCGTTCAATCGCGGCTCGAGCGTTACCGTGAACGTGGCCGTCAACGACGGCACGACCAATGCCCCGACGTGTCTGGGCAACGCCGGCACCACGTTCGAGCAGAACAACCTGACCCTCGGCAGCTGCACTGCCTCCGGCGGTTCGTCGCCGCGCATCAGCTTCACCCAGCGCAACTGATGCGTGTTCAACGCCCGGGAAGGTCTTGGCCTTCCCGGGCGTTTGTCGTTGTAGGACGTGCCAGCGGCCGGATGGATCCCAACCCCGTGCGCGTCGTCGATCATCTTCGTGCAACGCAGCTTGTCGCGGCCACTGCCGCTGTGCGTCGTGCAGTGTCGTACCTGCATCTGTTATCGCGCGTAGGCGCTCGTTGGGGCGGCATGCCCCGCACAACGCAGGCGCACCGATCGATGCGACGGCCAACGGTGCATGGATCGTCGCGCAATGATCGACGCGACTGCCGAGGCTTCGTGTCGCAGGGTCGCCGACGCGCCATGTCGTTCCGCCGCCGAGCGGCCAACGAAACGTAGCGAGCAGTCGTCAGGTGGGCGTGGGCGGCGCGGAGCAACCGCAGTGCACGCGTGGTACATGCCGCACCGAGCACCGGCCGCGCCGGCCTGGCGGGGAGCGCAGTCGTTTTGTCAGTTGCTCTTGGAAGCAAGGCCAACAGGGGGCGCCCCTTGGTACTGGCAACTGCTGGACGCCGTTGCGCACGGCTGTTCGCCGGCATGCATGTGCCAGTGCAGGTCGGCGCTGCCCGCGGAGACGCAAGCGGCTATGCTGCATCAACGCCGTCATGGGCCGTAGGCGGACTGTGCCAATGGCCTTGCGCATCCCCTGCGACGCACGCTGCAGTGCAGTGTCGTCCCTGCGCCCCGGTCAGTTCCCCGCGCCTTCCTCAACGAGCTGCCGCCATGTTCGCACGTCACCGGTTTTCCTTCTTGTTGCTGGCCGGCATGCTGGGTGGCAACGCGACCGCCAGCGCTGCGCCGTCGGCGGTTGCCACCTCTGCCTGTCCGGCACAGACGCTCAAGCAGGTCTATGCCGATGCCTTCCTGATTGGCACGGCCGTCAATGCCGAGATCATGTCGGGCCACGACGCCGCGTCGGCGGCCCTGGTTGCCTGCCATTTCAATGCGCTCACGCCCGAGAACGTGATGAAGGCCGAAGTGGTGTCGCCGCGTCGCGGCGTCAACGATTTTGCCGCCGCCGATGCCTTCGTCGATGAGGCGCGTGCGCAGCACATGTTCGTGGTCGGTCACACCCTGGTGTGGCACAACCAGACGCCGGACTGGTTCTTCACCGCCGCCGATGGCCGGCCCAATACGCCGGCGCAGCAACTGGAGCGCATGCGCGAGCATATTGCGCTGGTGGCAGGCCGCTACGCCGGCAAGGTGCAGGGCTGGGACGTGGTCAATGAAATCATCGACGAAGACGGACGCTACCGCGATACCAACTGGGTGCAGCGGGTCGGCGACGGCGACACCGTGGTGCGGAATGCCTTCACCTTTGCGCAGCGGTATGCACCGGATGCGGAGCTCTACTACAACGACTTCAATGCATGGCGGCCGAGCAAGCGCGACGGCATCGTGCGGATGGTCAAGATGTTGCAGCAGTCCGGCATCCGTATCGACGGCGTCGGCATGCAAGGGCACTGGGGCCTCGACTATCCCAGCCTGCGCGACATCGAGGACGCCATCGACGCTTACGCCGCACTTGGCATCAAGGTCATGATCACCGAGCTCGATGTGGATGTGCTGCCGCTCACCAAGGAAGGCCAGGTCATCGGCACCGGGCTGACGCACAAGCAGTTCCAGCTGCCGGAATTCAAGCGCTTTCTCGACCCTTACCGCGATGGATTGCCGCCTGCCGTGCAGGCCCAACTGCGCGATCGCTATGCGGAGTTGTTCGCGCTGTTCTGGCGCAAGCGCGACGAGCTCGCGCGTGTGAGCGTCTGGGGCGTCAGCGACGGCATGTCGTGGAAGAACGATTATCCGGTGCCCGGCCGCACCAACTACCCGCTGCTGTTCGATCGCAATCACCGGCCAAAACCGGCCTTGGATGCGGTGCTGGCGGTGCCTGCGAGTGCTGGTCGATAGTCACGTTCGCCAGCACGCGCGCGAACCCGCACGCGCATGATGGCATGATGCACCCACCTGGATTTTCGGACGTTCCGATGCGCTTGCCGCCCTATCTGTTGTTGGCCGTTCCCCTGTTGGCGATTGTCGCCGCCTGCACCAAGAAGGATCCGCCGCCACCGCGCTTTCCGGCCATCGGGCAGGTGGAAACCTTCGATCGCCGCTTCGCCGATGTGGTTGCCGCCGATGCGCGCATCGAGAAGCTTACCGAAGGCTTTACCTGGTCCGAAGGCCCGGCATGGGTGCGCAACGGCAGCTATCTGCTGTTTACCGATGTGCCGGAAAACAAACTGTATCGCTGGTCCGAAGAGGCGGGCCTGTCGGTATTGCTGTCGCCCTCGGGCTATGTCGGCCCGGAGCAGGACACACTGCGCGAAGCCGGTGCCAATGGCCTGTATGCCGAGCCTAACGGTACCGTGCTGCTGGCAGACTCCGGGACCCGCATCGTCGCCAGGCTCGACCCGGCCACACGCAAGAAGACGCCGCTGGCAACCGGCTTCGATGGGAAACGCTTCAATAGCCCCAACGATGTGGTCCGTCGCACTGACGGCGTGGTGTTCTTCACCGACCCGCCGTATGGCTTGAAGGATTTGAACGCCTCGCCGGCCAAGGAACTGCGTTTCAACGGCGTGTACCGCCTGGATACCGACGGCAGCGTGCATCTGCTGGACGACAGCCTGAGCTTTCCCAACGGCATCGCGCTCTCGCCCGACCAGCGCACCTTGTATGTGTCCAACTCCGATCCGGAACGGCCGATCTGGATGGCATACGCACTCGATGCCCGTGGCGCGGTGACCGGCAAGCGTGTGTTCGCCGATGCCTCGGATCTGGTAGCCAAGGATGCGCCCGGCCTGCCGGATGGCATGGCGGTGTCCGCCGATGGTCACCTGTTCGCCACCGGCCCCGGAGGCGTCATTGTCTTCGATCCGGCCGGGCAGCGCCTGGGCCGGATCGAAACCGGCGAAGCCGTCTCCAACTGCGCGTTCGGCAACGACGGTCATACGCTCTACATGACCTCGCACGCGATGCTGGCGCGGGTGCGGGTCAAGGCGCTGGGATTACAGTTTGTGCGGTAGCGCCCATCGGGACTTCAGCTCATCCAGTCGCCGCTCTTGCAGGAGCGGCCCTGGCCGCGATGGAGCGTTACCGAGAGACCTGCACGCCAAGTCGCTTCCTTCGAACCACGACTGCGATTCGACTCGGCTGTCGCCCACGCTGGCTAGCGCATGGCCTTCGTATCACCCAAGACCAACACATCATCCAGCTCCGGCCCGCCACCCCGGTTGCCGCTGCCCGCAACGATGTACAGATCGTTGCCGACTGCTGCGGCCTGGGTACCGTGCCGCCCCTGCGGTAGTGCTGCCAGCGTCGTCCAGGTGGATCTGGCCGGGTCGTAGGCTTCCACTTCGTCGTGCGCCTTGACCTGGCGCATGCTCTCGCCGCCGACGACCAGCAGCTGGCCATTGCGTGCGATGGCGGCAGTGCCCGCACGCTGCGTCGGCAAGGCCGCTGGTGCCACCGACCAGGTGCCGCGCTGAATGTCGTAGATGTCCATTTCCGGAATCGTCTGTGCCAGTGTATTGCCGCTCTCGTGCGCGGACCTGCGCCCTCCTGCGGCATACAGCTTGCCGTCGATCACTGCTGCATGGAAATGGTCGCGTGCGTGCGGGGCATCGGCCAGTTGGGTCCACTGCTGGGTCCTGGTGTCGAAGGCGTCCAGCCACGGCACATAGCCGCTCATGTGCCCGCGCGTGTTGCCGCCTACCAGATACAGCACACCCTCATGCGCCACCGCGCCTGCCGCGCCGCGCCGACGGTGCGTGGGAATCTCCGGTCCCACCTGCCAGGTGTCGGACTGCGGGTCGTAGATCAGCATGTGGGTCAGCGACGCTTCTTCCGGGTAATCGCCGGTGAATCCGCCCACAAAATACAGCTTGTCCGCTAAGACCACTGCCTGCGCGTGGCTCACCATCAACGGGGGCGCACTGCCTTGCGACCAACGGCGCGTCCGTGTGTCGAAGATCTCCAAGGGCCGCTGATCGCGCCCGCCGATCAGATACAGGCGCTCGCCGATGGCCACCAGGCTGTTCTCGTGGCGCGCATGCGGTTTGGTATCGGCGTGGAGCTGTTTCCAGCTTTCGCCCGCCCTGGTTTGATCATGCAAGGGCCGCCCTGCGGCGCGCGTATCATCGCTCGACAGGGCGAGTTGGGGTGCCGCGAATGCGGCTGCGGCAATGACCGCGAGTGCTGACAGTTTCAAGGACGATTCCATCCGATGACAACATGCGATCGAGTGTATCGGCACTCCACCGCCATGTCTTCGTTACGAGCAGGCTGATCCATAGACGATCGATCACGTTTCGATGGGTTCCTTGACGAGTTCAGCCTGCACGAAGATGTAGCGGCGTATGTGTGCGCCAGTGCTTCAGGCATGCTGCCATGCAATCGACGAAACACGCGGTGTGCCGCACATGTGCAGCACCCTCGCGCGCCACGCCCAGGCCTGTGCCGTTTTTTTTGCCATTGGCGAATTGTTGTCATGCCGCCAGTCGATACAGCGTGCAGGTGGGCGATGACCGGTCGTTGCAGGCCTTCACGTTGACTGCATCGCAGATGCGAACACTACCCATCACGCTTGTTATCAGGACTCTGCGTATGGCGCGCACTGTGAAAAACCGTACTGTCGATCTGTCACCGCCGAAGAACGTCGCGCAAGCGGCCGCGCGCGGCCTGAAGCTGCGCGAGCAGCATGGCCGTGGCGGCACCGCGATCGGTGTGGCGCGGGCACGCGATCTGTCCGCGCAGAAGTCGCTCTCTGCACAGACGATCCGCCGCATGCAGTCGTACTTCACGCGTCACAGCGTGGACAAGAACGGCAAAGGCTGGGCGGATGCCAAGGCGCCTTCGGCCGGCTACATCGCCTGGCTGCTGTGGGGCGGCGATGCCGGGCAACGCTGGGCAGAGAGGGTGTTGCGGCAGCTGGACGAGCCGGCCACCGCCAACAAGGCCGCCTCACCGAAGAAGAGCGCCAGCGCTACCGCTGGCGGAGGAAAGAAGGCAGCGACAAAGACAGGCGCAGTCAAGAAGGACGCACCTAAAAAGGCAGTCAAGAAGGCTGTGGCGAAGAGGGCTTCCTCCAAAGCGACGGTGAGCAAAAAGTCGGTTGGCAAAAAGAGCGAATCGACTTCTGTCGTGAGGAAGGCTGCAAAGAAGACAGCCACCAAGAAGACAGCCGCAAAGAAGACGGTAAGCAGAAAGACAGCATCCAAGAAGGTGCCTGCCAAGAACGCTGGCGTTCGCAATCGTCCTGCTAAGAAACGTGTTACCGCGCGTGGTGCGAATACGCGCGGTACGAAAAAGGCAGCGCCTTGGACCAAGCCCAATCCGGTCAGGAAGTCAGCCTCAACCTCGCTGTCTCCTGCACAAAAAACCAAGGCCAAGAAGCGCGCCAAGGCAGCAGGTAGGCCGTATCCGAACCTGGTCGACAACATGGCAGTGGCCAGCAAGCGCAGCAGCGCCAGGCGTGCGAGCAAGTCGAGTACGGCAAAGCAAGCAGCAGCAAAGAAATAGCCGAGGCCAGTGGGCTGCCGTCATCGGCTCACGCTGCGTCCGCTTTGCAGCCGCAGCCGCAGCCGCAGCCGCAGCTGAGTTGCGTCCGTCGCAGGCCGAGTGACCGGCAAACGTTACCACCTGTCGCCAGATGAGCAGTCAAGGCGCGACGTAACTTAGGCGCAAGCACGCGGCATCCCGATCCGATGACCGGCCCTGCTGCGCGCTAGCGCCCGCCATCCGCCATCCGCGCTAAGGCGCGGGCGGGTGCCGCTTGCTATCGCCGCGGCATCGGTCCGAACAATATCTCACCTGGTCCCACACCTTCTCCCACTTCTTGCGCCAACGAAACGGCCGCCTGCATTGAACGCAGACTTTCTCCGGCAGATCCTGCTTTTTGCGCATCGCCATATCGACAGGTGGGCAACGCATGGCGTGGTGAACACGGAGGTCAAGCATGTCACAGCGACATGCAGCGCCGAAACCCATGGGTGATGCGTCTGCCCTGACGGGTTGCAGTTTCATGACGCACGGTGGCGGTCCGAAATACACGTTCGCCTGCCTTGATATAGTGCAGGCCAATCATCCAGCGCAGACGCTGCAGGCACAACACAGCAGCTGTGCACCTACGCATCATCTCAAGGCAAGGACGTGTGTGAAGCTATTTCTACTTGTGGCGTCGGCGCTTCTCTATCTGGTCGCGCTATGCCTTCCCGCGCTGCATGGTGGCGGAGACAGCGTCGGCGGTCTGGTCATCCTGCTATTCGGCTGGATGCAGGTCTTCGACGGTCAATGCATTGCCTGGATGAGCAATCCGCTGTTCTTCATCGCCTGGCTCTGCTATTTCCTCAAGTTGTACCGGATGTCGTCGGGCTTGATGCTGTCTGCCTGCCTGATCGGGCTGGACACGTTTCGGGCCACGAAGTTCGCGAAGAACGAAGCCGGGCACGAAGTCCTGATCGATCACGTCGGTGCGGCGTTCTATGTGTGGGAGTTGAGCTTTCTGGCCTTGCTTGCGGTGGTGCTGCTCCGTCTTTCAGAATCCAGGCGTCAGGTCGCACCAAGCTAAAGTCACCACTGGCGCTTGCGCGCCAATCATCCGTCGGCAGGAGTCCACGATGAGCACCCATCGCAACCTAACTGACCAAACCATCCCAATCCTGCCCAGCCGCTCCATTGCGCAGACGCTGGCGTTCTATCGGCGGCTTGGCTTTGAGGGCGATGCGCATCCGCATGATGCCGGGTATGCGATTGTGCGGCGGGGCGATGTGGAGCTGCATTTCTTTGCGCATCCGGATCTCGACCCGGCCGCCTGTTATGCGGGCTGCTACCTGCGGGTAGGCGATGTGGATGGCATTTATGCGGCGATGCAGGTGGCGGCGCTCCCGCAGCGCGGCATCCCACGCATCGATCCGGTACGCGACAAGCCCTGGGGCATGCGCGAGTTTGCGATCGTGGACGAGAGCGGCAATCTGCTGCGGATCGGGCAGGTCACCGCTGACGACTAGCACGGCGGGGATTTGCGACGATCCGGCTTTGGGGCACGCGGACTCCGTTGCGCTACCGGCGCGGATGCCGGGTCTGGCTGCAAGCCCAGGCTGACCGACCATCGCGTCATGCGTTAGCGCCCCCTGCATAGCACTGCGTTCAAATCCGCGGTGGCATAACGCCCAGCGCACCAGCTATCCAACGCGCAGTGACGCAAGCGCGTTTTCCACTGCTCGCGGTGTCGCGTCCCCCAGCGTGGCGTACGCGGTGGTCAGCGCTGCAGAAAACCGCAGGTCCGCAGACACTGGTGCGAACACGGCATCGAGCTTGAGAAAGGCGGCGATGTCGTGGCGGGCATCGCCGGTCGCTTCGCGTCCCAGCGCGCTGAGCGTGTCGCCCAAGGGGTCGATCAGCGCGATGCCGCGATGCGCCTGCCTGCGAACGAAGTGCAGCCACGCGGCCACCGGCAGGCAGAGCCGGTCGATCGGTTGGCCTGCGGCAAGCGCATCGCCGATCGTGGACAGCAGCCGCACGGGAAGCTTTTGCGAGCCGTCCCAGGCGATCTGTGCGAGCAGGTGGCGGATGGCGGGGTTGCGGAAGCGCGCAAGGATGGCATCGCTGTAGCGCTGCGCGTCGAAGCCGGGCATGGGCTGCAGGGTGGGCGCGATGTCCTGGCGCATCAGGGTTTCGACGAAGGCGGCCAGCGCCGGCTGGCGCATTGCGTCGGCCACGGTGTCGCGCTCCAGCAGACTGCCGAGGTAAGCCAGCGTGGAGTGCGGGGCGTTGAGCAGGCGCAGCTTGGCGCGTGCGTAGCCGGCAATGTCATCGCTCAGCACCACGCCCACGCGCTGCAGCGCGGGGCGGTCATTGCAGAAGCGATCTTCGACGACCCACTGGCTATACCGCTCGCGCTGGATGGGCCACGCGTCGGACTGACCGAGCTGCGCTTGCACCTGCTGGCGCACCGCATCATCGGTGGCAGGGGTGATGCTGTCCACCATCGACCGCGGAAAACTGGCGTGCTGCTCGATCCATGCCGCAAGCGCGGGATCGTGCTGCTGCGCAAGCGCCATTACCGCGCGACGCAGCAGGCTGCCGTTGTCGGCCAGGTTGTCGCAACTCAGCACGGTGAACGCTGCGATGCCGCGTTGCATGCGCTGTTGCAGGCCGGCAACCAGATAGCCGATGGCGCTATGCGGTGTGGCAGGGTTGGCGATGTCGTGCACGATGTCAGGGTGCGCCAGGTCGAGCGTGTCGCCGGCCAGGCAGTAGCCTTTTTCGGTGACGGTGAGCGTGACCAGGCGCACCGCCGGGTCGGCCAGACGTGCGAGCACGGCAGCGTGTTCGTCTGCGGCGCACAGCACCTCGCGGATGGCGCCGATGATGCGCAGTTGCGGGTGCTCGTCGAGCAGGGCGAGGGTGTAGAGGCCATCCTGCGGACGCAGGGCGTCGCGCACCTGCGGGCTGTGCAGGGAGACGGCGCAGATGGCCCAGCTGGGGTCGTGCGCGAGCAGGTCGTCGATGTAGACGGCCTGGTGGGCGCGGTGGAAGGCGCCTGCACCCAGGTGGACGATGCCGATGGTGGTGTGTGTGGGGTTGTAGTCGGGTTTTAGGATTGTCTTGGGTAGGTGGGGAAGTGTGGCTGGGGAGAGTTGTGGGATTGGCATGGTCTTGTTTGGAATAGTGGGGGGCTGCATGTTTGCTTGCGGACCGTACCCTCACCCCAACCCCCGCTCCGCGCCCCGGCCCGCGCTTGCGGCGCGGGCGCTCCAAGGCACGCGCGCC
>NZ_JPLE01000055.1 GCF_001010415.1 Xanthomonas pisi DSM 18956 | reverse complement strand
ACCCGCTCCGCACCGCTGACAGCCAACGCATCTCATCTCAAAGTGCATAACACGCTCTAGTCACGTCGTGCACAAGGACAGCCAAGTCATGGACATCCATCCCATCGCAGCGGACAAGCGCGAAGCAGTGCTGGCGGCCTTGAGCCAGATCGAGCGGCAGCATGATGTCCGCATCCTGCTGGCATGCGAATCGGGAAGCCGCGGCTGGGGATTTTCGTCGCCCGACAGCGATTACGACGCGCGCTTTGTCTACGTCCATCGCCGCGACTGGTATCTGACGGTCAACGAAAGCACCGGCCCCGGCGAGCCGCAGCGCGATGTGATCGAGCTGCCGATCTCCGACGATCTGGATGTCAGCGGCTGGGACCTGCGCAAGGCCTTGCGATTGGTCTCCAAGTCCAATCCGACGCTGCTGGAATGGCTGCATTCGCCGGTGGTCTATCGGCAGGATGCGGTTGCCGTCGCGCAGTTGCGCGCGATCGCGACGCAGTTCTATTCGCCGCTTGGCACCTGGTGGCATTACTTCAACATGGCCAAGAGCAACTACCGCGGTTACCTGCGCGGTGAGCGGATTCGCACCAAAAAGTACCTGTACGTGTTGCGCCCGGTGCTGGCCTGCCAATGGATCGAGCGCAGGCAGGACATGCCGCCGATGGCGTTCGAAGTATTGCTGGAAGAACTGTTGCCCACCGGTGAGCTGCGTCACGAGGTGGATCGTTTGCTGGCGCTCAAGCGCGTCTCCACCGAAGTGGAAGATGGGCCTCCGATTGCGCCGATCAGCGATTTTCTGGAAGCAGAACTCGACCGCATGGGCAGGTCGCAGCCACACCTGCCGGCCGGCAGCGGACGTTCGGATGCCCTGGACATCTTGTTTCGGCAAATGCTTTCCGACCAGGCTGCATTGCCCTGACGCATTGCGGCGGGCTGCAATGGCTGGCGATCGACCGCCAGTCACTGCAGCGCGGCCGGTGTTGGCGTATCGCTCCGCTCAAGCAGCGGGCAACTACCGACATGCCACCTGGCCCGATATCTGCACGTATTGCCATCGAATACACCGAAACGATGGAATATCCCGATTAGCGAAGCTGCGGGCGAACAGAGGCACTGCAGGTCGACCAGGCGGTCGATGGGAGCGCAAGAGATGTTGCTATGATTTGCCAACGACGACACATTCGACTAAATGAACGCATTTGGCACGCTACGGACCGCAACGTTTCGCCTCGCCGGTCCTGTCCTGTTTTTATTGCTGGGAAGTCTCTCCACGGCCCATGCCGCTACTGAAGAAGATGGCCGGTATTGGTTGAGTATCTACGCCCAGGGCAAGCTGCCGGTCGAAAACCTGTACTGGAGCATGGATATTCATCCGCGCTGGCGCGAGGAAGGCGAGCAGTTCGATCAATTGATCCTGCGCCCTGCGGTGTTTTACCGGCTCAACCCCAAGGCCAGCGTCTGGATGGGCTACGACACCATCATCAGCCATCCGGCCGGCCAGCCGTCCAACCGCGAAAATCGCTGGTGGGGACAATTTCAATATCAGTTCGATCCGATCGCCGAGATCAGCATCACCAGCCGTACCCGCCTGGAACAGCGCCACCGCGAGGACTTCAGCGATGAAGGCTATCGCGTGCGCCAGATGATTCGGGCTGTGCGCCCAAGTGGATTCAACCCGAAGTTGTCGTGGGTGGCGTTCAACGAGCTGTTCGTCAATCTCGATCAAACCACCTGGGGCGCGCGCCGCGGCATCGATCAGAACCGCGTCTTTGTCGGCATCAACTGGAAATTCAACGCCATCTCCAATGTGGATGTCGGTTATCTCAACCAGTTCGTCAATACGCGTGCGGTGGATCGGAAAAACCACGTCTTGATGACGACGTTCCGCTTCAATTTCTAAACGCCCCGGTAACGCCCCGGCATCGGGTGCCGGATCGCGTGGGCGTTTGTTCGCGTGGATCGTATTGGCACGATTGCATCTGCGTCGCACACCGGCGCGCCCTGCACACCACGACGCTGAGCGTGTTGCCGCTGCCGGCAACACGCACGATCACACCGGTAACAACCGCTGTCGCAGCGCATCGGCAAACATGTCCAGGGTCGTGTCGGCTGCCTGGATGATGCTGCCCATGTGGATGAAGCCGTGCACCATGCCGGGGAAGGTGTGCACGCTGACCTCGACGCCGGCTGCGCGCAGGCGCTCGGCATAGCGCAGGCCTTCGTCGTGCAGGATGTCCCGCTCGGCCAGCACGATCAGGGCCGGCGCAACGCCGCTCAGATCCGGCGCCAGCAGCGGCGAGACGCGCCAATCCAGGGTGATGGCCGGGTCCTTGATGAAATGCTGGTTGAAGAACTGGGTGGCCTGCCGCGTGAGCGGCGGGATGTCGGCATTGGTCGTGCGGGACGGATGCTCGCCACTGTCCTGGCGCGTGTCCGTCAGCGGGTAGAGCAATAGCTGACAGCGCAGCGCAATGCCGGCATCGCGGGCGGCGATGGCAGCGGCAGCGGCCATCGCACCGCCGATGCTGTCGCCGGCCACCGCCAGGCGCTGCGGGTCTGCCCCAACCTGCCCGGGATGCGCGGCCAGCCACTGCAGCGTGCCGATGACATCCTCCACCCCGGCAGGCGCGGGATGCTCCGGAGCGAGCCGGTAATCGACGGCCAGCACCTGGCAACCGGCGCGTGCGGCCAGCTGTCGGCAGACGTCGTCATGCGACTCCAGATCGCCCACCACGCCACCGCCACCGTGCACGAACAGCAAGGTGGGCGCGGGGCCATCGCTCAAGCCCTGCGGGCGATAGAGCCGCAGCGGCACGCTGCCGGCAGCGGTGTCGGCGTCTACCGCGCGCACCTGCGCCATCTCCAGCACCGGGAAGCCGAGTTGGGCCCCCATCCCACGCATCATTGCGCGCGCCTGCGCCAGCGGCAGCGTCTCCATCGGCGGCTGGGCGGCCTGCTGCAGCACGGTGAACAAGCGAACGACATCGGGATCGAACATGGCGGTCTCGCTGGTAGTGAACGACTGCCGAGTCTGCCTGATACTTATTTTTGATAACAATTAATCTGAATAATGATTCGGCAAGATGACGGCCGACAGCTCGAGCGCAGCCGTGTTGGCTTGATACACAAGGACTTGGGCCTGCACGCGTGAGATCTTGCGCTGATGCGGGTAGCCAGTTGCATCGCCGATTGCTGCATTGCATCGCGCGCATGCGCAACTGCCCGGCGGGGCGCAGCCCCGCAAGCGCGGGCAGTGCGGGATGAAATGGCAACGTGCCCTTTGTTGATGGCAACTTCCGAACGCACCCGGATCCACGTTGCTGCACGCGCGCCGTTAGGCAAACCACGTGTTCGCTGCTGGACCGATGCAGCGGGAGCCGCGTCAGCGCCCTGCGTTGCACTGGCAGCGCGGGGTCATGACGCACGTAGCGATCAGTCGTCGTCTTCGGCGGCGGCTTCGCGCCCTTGCTGGCGGATCAGGTTTTCCTGCCGCGCGTCTTCGATCGAGGCGCGGATGGCGCGCACGTCGGCGCGCTTGGTATCGAACTTGAAGCGGCCGGTGAGCGCGCTGTCCGGGCGCAACTCGCCCTTTTCGTAGAGCGCCCACATTTCTTCACCGTAGTGGGTGTCCAGCAGGTCCGGCGCGAAGCGGCCCAGGCAATCGCGCAGGTTGTGCACATCGCGCAGCAGCATGTCGCGCGCGGCATTGTTGCCGGCGGCGCTGACCACCTGCGGGAAATCGATCACCACCGGGCCCTCGGGCGAGACCAGCACGTTGTATTCGGACAGATCGCCGTGTACCAGACCGAGCGAGAGCATCTTGACCACGTCGCCGATCAGGCTGCTGTGGAATGCGCGTGCCTGCTCCGGCTCAAGCTCCACTTCGCCCAGGCGCGGTGCGCTATGGCCGGCTTCGTCGGTGACCAGATCCATCAGCAGCACGCCATGAAAATAGCCGCGCGGCTTGGGCACGTGCACGCCGGCATCCACCAGCTGGTAGAGCGCGTCGGCTTCGGTGTTCTTCCATGCGGTCTCGGCTTCGCGGCGACCGAACTTGGTGGCCTTGCCCATGGCGCGCGCCTGGCGGCTGCCGCGCACCTTGCGGCCCTCCTGATATTGCACGCGCGCCTGGAAGCTGCGTTGCGCCATGTCCTTGTAGACCTTGGCACACAGGATGTCCTCGCCGGCGCTGACCACGTAGACGGAGGCTTCCTTGCCACTCTTCAGTGGTCGCAGCACTTCGTCGATGACACCGTCGTCGATCAGCGGCTGCAGGCCCTTGGGGGTTTTCATGGACGAGGGGGACCGATCCGAAACAAGTCAGCAGCGATTATGCGGCAAGCAGGATGAAGTGCTTACATGCGATGCACACAGTGCGACCGGAGGCAGGCATTGGCGCGAGCGCTTACCATGCGGGAACCTGCCTGACGCGCGATCCGATGCCCGAGCCCACCGCCAGCCGCCGCAAACGTCCTGCCGCCGTCGCCGCGCCCGGGAGCGAGCGCGGCCTGCCGTACGAATTGATGCAGCAGATTGCCGCCGCCCAGGGCGACCCGGACTTCATGACCTCGCTCGGGCGTGGGCTGGTGGTGCTGAGCGTGTTCGCCCAGCACCCGCGCGAGGTGACGATGTCGCAGATCAGCCTGGAAACCGGCATCTCGCGCGCAGCGGTGCGGCGGGTGCTGCACACGCTGGCCAAGCTGGGCTATGTCGGCGAGCAGGGCCGTGGCTATGTGCTGTTGCCGCGCGTGCTGGGGATTGGCGGCGCGTATGCGGCGTCTTCGGCGATGACCGCGGCCGCGCAGCCGGTGCTGGACGGGCTGCGCGACCAACTGCACGAATCCTGCTCGCTGGGCGTGCTGGATGGCGACGACCTGCTGTACGTGGCGCGCGCGGAGACGGTGCGGATCATGTCGATCGGGCTGCGCCCGGGCACGCGGCTGCCGGCGTATTGCACGTCGATGGGCCGGGTATTGCTGGCCGCCCTGCCCGCCGACACCTTGCAGGCCTACCTGGAGCGCACCACGTTGCGCCCGCGCACCGACCGCACGGTGACCCAGGCGTCGGCGCTGCTGGAGATCCTGGCGCGTGCGCGCCGCGAAGGCATGTGCCTGACCGACCAGGAGCTGGAAATCGGCCTGCGCTCGATCGCGGTGCCGGTGCGCAACCTGCGTGGCGAGGTGATTGCCGCGCTCAACATCGGCGCGCAGGCCGGGCGCGTCAGCCTGCAGACCATGCAGACGCAATTGCTGGAGCCGCTGAAGCTGGCGGCGCAGCGTCTGGGAGCGTTGCTGAGCTGACCTGGGCGGCGCGTGCCGGGTGGTGGCAGCGCCCCTGAGTGAAGCGGCCAAGAGCATCGCGCACCGCGTGGCTGGCTACCGCACGCAACCCTTGGCTGCACCCTGCGCGCAGCTGCCCGTCATTGCGTCGTGCAGTCAACAGCGCGTTGGTCGCGTACGCCTGCAGCCTCCTGCGACATGCGCATCGCCCCGCCTGCGGGCTCAACGCGGCCGACGCAGGAAGCCCACCACCGTCTCCACCCAGGCGGCGTGCGTGTCCTCCACATGCGCCACATGATCGGCGCGTGGCAGCGTGACCCAGCTGCGGTCTTCGCTACCCAGGCGTGCGAACAGGTGCGCGTTGTCCGCCTGCGTGGCGATCGGATCGTCGACACCCCGCAGCAACAGCACCGGCAGCGTCGTGACCTGTTCGGGCTGGAACGCGAACTGCTCCATCGCGTGCCAGTCCGTGCGCACCGGATCGGCAGCCACCGCCTGCGCCTGGTAGGCCGCGCGCACGCGCGGGGGCGCGGCGTTGGCGGTGATGAAATCCTCGCCGGCCGCCGCGCTGGTGGTACGTGCGCGCAAGGGCCGGGCCGGGGTTGGCGCGTCGGTGGGCGGCGCATCGACATCGTCGGGGAAGCCATACAGCACCAGCGCGGACAGCGCCTGCGGCTGTTGCTGGCCGACCAGCAGCGCCACGCGCGCCCCGTTGGAATAGCCGATCAAGGCAGGCGGCGGCAGGCCTGGATGTTGCCGGGCGACCCAGGCCAGCACCTGCTCGACGTCGCGCACCGCGCGGGCGGGCGTATTCCACCCGCTGGGGTCGCGCGCGCTGCCGCCGTAGCCGCGCAGGTCCACCGCGTAGGCGGCAAGCCCGGCCCGTGCGAAGGCGGCCAGTACCGAGCGCGCGTCGCCCGCTTCGCCCGGCACCTGCAGGTCGAAGTTGGGCAGCGAACTCCAGGTGCGGCCATGCACCAGCAGCACCGTGCCACGCGGCTTGGCCGGCGCGCGCGACCACACCGCCAGGGTCTGGCCATCGTCGGCGCGCACCTGCGCCAGCTGGGTGCCCGGCCCGGGCTGCGGTTGCGCGCCGGCGGTCAGTGAGAGCAACACCAACAGAAGCAGGCAGGCGGCTCGGAACGTCATGTGGCATCTCGTCATGGGCGTGGCGGACTGGGCACGCTGCGTGGCTGGGCAGGCAGACGCGAAAACGACGGGAGCGGCCGCATCAGGGCTCGGCAGCCTGTTCTTCCAGAATCGGTTTGGCCAGCGCAAAGGCGTGGTTGGCCGCCGGGACGCCGCAATAGATCGCCGCCTGCAGCAGCACTTCCTTGATCTGCTCGGGGGTGACGCCGTTGTTGCGGGCAGCGCGCACATGCAGCTTGAATTCTTCGTCGTGGCCCAGCGCGACCATCATCGACAAGGTGATCAACGAGCGGGTATGCGCAGGCAGGCCGTCGCGGGTCCAGATGGTGCCCCAGGCATACCGGGTGATCAGGTCCTGGAACTCGGTGGTGAACTCGGTGCGCGCGGCCAGCGAGCGCTCGACATGCGGCTCGCCCAGCACGCGGCGGCGTTCGCGCAGGCCGGCTTGATAGCGTTCGTCTTCGTGCATGAGGCGTCCTCGTCCTGCGGTAAAGATCAGTTGGCTTGCAGGAAGCCCAGCACCGCGTCGTTGAACGCGGCCGGCGATTCCAGATTGCAGATATGGCGGCCCGGTACCTGGGCGTAATGCCCATCGGGCGCCGCGTAGGCGATCTCGCGCAGGTTCGGCGGCGGGCACACCGGGTCGTCGTCGCCGGCCAGAGCCAGCAGCGGCAGGTTCAGCCCATCCAGCGCGCCGCGGAAATCCGCCTCGGCCACCGCCTGGCAGCAGGCGATGTACCCGGCCGGCGAGGTGGAGACGAAGGCGGCAGCGATCATGTCCAGGCGCTGCGCGTGGCTGATGGCAAATGCCGGTGTGAACCAGCGCTGCAACGTGGCATCGATCAGCATCGGCAGGCCTTCGCTGCGCACCTGCTCGATGCGGGTTTCCCAGGTGGCGGTGCTGCCGATCTTTTGCGCGGTGGCGCAGACCACCAGCCGGCGCAGCCGCTGCGCGGCATGCAGCCCGAGCCACTGCCCGGTCAGCCCGCCGATCGACAACCCGCAGAAATCGCTGCGCTCGATCTGCAAGGCATCCCATAACCCCAGTACGTCCTGCCCCAGGTCGGCCACGCTGTATGGGCCGGGCGGCGAGTCCGAATAGCCATGGCCGCGGCGGTCGTAGCGCAGGATGCGGTAATGCGGAGCGAAGGCCTCGATCTGCACGTCCCACATATGCAGGTCGGTACCGAGTGAATTGCAGAAGGTCAGCCAGGGCCGCCCGTCGGTGCCGTCCACACGGTAATGCAGGCGATGCGTGGGCAATTGCAGATAGGCCATCGAAGCACCGTCAACGTGAGGAAGAGGCCAGTACGCGATCGATCCAGACCGAGGACATGCCGCGCCAGCTGTCGCTATCGAACACCGCCTGCAGTTGCGCGTGCGTGAGTACCGCGCTCGCCTGGGCGTCCTCGGCCAGCACCTCACGCAGATGCCGCTGCTGCGCCTGCGCACGCGCCACCGCCTGTTCGACCAGCGCGTGCGCCTGCGGCTTGCCGAGCTGCGGGGCCAGTGCGAACACCGCCGCCTCGGCATAGAGCACGCCGCCATGGCCATCCAGATGGTGACGCATGCGCGCACGGTCCAGTTCCAGCTCGGCCAGGCAGGCCTGCATCTGCGCCAGGCTGCCGGCGGTCAGGCAGACGATCTGCGGCAAGGTGTCCCATTCGGCATGCCATTGCCCGGCGGCGCGCTCATGCGGCTGCGCCATCGCGCTGAACAACGTGGCGATCAGCCCGGGCACGCGGGTGGCCGCGGCCACCGCCGCCACGCTGGCCACCGGATTGCGCTTGTGCGGCATCGCCGACGAGCCGCCCTTGCCGGCCGCCGCAGGCTCGAACGCCTCACCGACCTCCGATTGCATCAGCAACACCACATCGCCGCCGATCTTGCCCAGCGTGCCGGCGAGCAGGCCGAACGCGCAGCCGACCTCGACGATGCGGTCGCGCGCGGTGTGCCAGGGCAACGCAGGCAGCGGCAGCGCCAAGCGGGTGGCCAGCGCCTGGGCCACGTCCAGACCGCGCTCCTGCAAGGACGCCAAGGTGCCGGCCGCGCCACCGAACTGCAGCACCAGCGCGTCGTTCCGCAACCCGTGCAGGCGCCGATGCGCGCGCTGCAAGGCGTCCAGCCAGCCGGCTACCTTGAGTCCGAAGGTCACCGGCACGGCCTGCTGCAGCAAGGTGCGCCCGGGCAGACCGGTGTCGCGCTCGCGCGCGGCCAACGCGGCCAAGGTGTCGCACAGCTGCTGCAGGCGCGGCAGCAGCAGATCGAGCGCAGCGCGCAGTTGCAACACGCTGCCGGTATCGATGACGTCCTGGCTGGTGGCCCCCCAATGCACCCAGCGCGCGGCTGCGGCATCGTGCGCGGCGACGTGCGCGGTCAACGCCTTGACCAGCGCAATGGCGGGGTTGCCGGCGAGCGCGGTGGCCTGCGCCAGGGCGCGCATGTCGTAGTGCTGCACATCGCAGGCCGCTGCAATCGAAGCGGCCGCCTCGGCAGGGATGACACCGCACTGCGCCTGCGCGCGGGCAAGCGCGGATTCGAAGTGCAACATGGCCTGCACACGCGCCGCATCGTCAAACATTGCGTCGCACGCAGGCTCGCCAAACAAGGATCCCAACAGCAAAGACGTCGCACTCATGCATCGCATCTCTTGGCGTATCGGCAGCATGGCACCGAAGCACGGGGGTGCCAACTAGACGTTAGGGCAATACGCGCGGCGCGGCATGACGGGGCGATGGCTGGCGAAGGTGACAGCGTGCACACCGGGTTGCTCCGCGCCTTCGGCATCGCGGTGCGCGCTCGCAGCCTGTCATCGCGTGCCATACGCAGCGTACCGGCAGGACCAGCTGCCTGTCGGACTCTGCGCGCCTGCAGAGACCGGCGGCGGCGTTCAGCGCTGCGGCCGATGTGCACATCAATACCGGAAGAACACGGTCTCCATCTCGCCCTGCATGTGGATCTCCCAGGTATAGGCGCCATTGCCCGCCGGCTGGGCCAGCAGGGTGATGCGGCGCTCGGCCGGCACCAGCGCCAGGATCGGGTCGCTGTCCAGTTGCGGGTCATCGGCGAAGTACAGCCGCGTCGATGCGCCGCGCAACAGCCCGCGCATGAACACCAATACGCTCAGGTGCGCTGCCTGCGGACTGCCCTGCGGCCCGGCAACGGCACCCGGCTTGACCGTGCTGAAGCAAAAGCGCCCCTGCGCATCGGTGGGTACCCTGCCCCAGCCATCGAAGCTGGCGTCGTGCGCCTGGTGGCGGGCATCGGCAGCATGCGCGTAGATGCCGGCGGCATCGGCTTGCCACAGCTCCAGCACCGCGTCGGCCACCGGCACACCGGCACCATCGAAGACGCAACCGCTGATCTGCACGTGCGTGCCGACGGCCTGCGCCGGTGCGAGGCGGTCGCGATACAGCGGTTCCAGCCCGAGCCGGTAATACGGGCCGACGGTTTGCGAAGGGGTTGCGTGCAGGCTCATCGATTCACTCCCAGACCGTTTGCTTGCGACCACGCAGCACGATGTCGAAGCGATAGGCCAGCGCATATTCGCTGATGGCATTTTCCCAGTCGAAGCTGGACACCATGCGCTCGCGCGCCAGCGCATCGTCGACGCAGTTGTAGATCGGGTCGTGCGCCAGCAGCGGGTCGCCGGGGAAATACATCTGGGTGATCAACCGCTGCCCGATGCCATCGCCATGCAACGAAAAATGGATGTGCGCCGGCCGCCAGGCGTTGTAGTGATTGCGCCATGGATACGCACCCGGCTTGATGGTCTTGAAGACGTAGCGGCCCTGCGCATCGGTGAGCACCTGGCCGGTGCCGCGGAAGTTGGGGTCCAGCGGTGCGTCGTGACGATCGCCGGCGTGCTGGTAACGGCCGGCGGCATTGCATTGCCACACTTCCACCACGCTGTTGCGCACGGGCCTGCCGTTTTCGTCGAGCACGCGGCCGGAGACGATGATGCGCTCGCCCAGTGGCTCGCCACTGAACCCTGCGGTGAGATCGGCTGCATGCTCGCCCAGGGTGAGCCGATCCAGGCGCGGGCCGGTGACTTCCGACAGCGTGACCGGGATGTCGATCGGCGCGCGCGTGGGGCCGCGCAAGGTGGTGGAGGCGTACGCCGGATGCAGATAGGCCGGCTGCGTGCCGGGCCGGGGACGGCGGTAGCCGAGCAGCGGGTCTGCAAGTGACGGGTCAACGGGGGCATCGCGCATCGTGAGATCTCCCTGCGCCGCTTTGCGGCACGTTCAAGCAATGTAGGTGTGCGGTAGCGGCGCAGTGGTTGCAGCGGGCAGGCTCACAGCCGCTCGATCGCCAAGGCCACGCCCTGCCCCACCCCGACGCACATGCTGGCCAGCCCGAGCCGGCCGTTGTTGGCTTCCAGTTGCCGCAACAAGGTAAGCGCCAGACGCGCGCCGCTCATGCCCAGCGGATGGCCCAGCGCGATGGCGCCGCCGTTGGCGTTGACGTGCGCGGCATCGTCGGGCAAGCCGAACGCGCGCAGGCATGCCAGCACCTGCGCGGCGAAGGCTTCGTTGAGTTCGATCGCATCGAACTGTTCGATGTGCAGGTTCAGACGCGCCAATAGACGCTGCGTGGCCGGCACCGGGCCCATGCCCATGTAGGCCGGCTCGACACCGGCCGACGCGAACCCCAGTACCCGTGCGCGCGGGGTCAGCCGATGCGTCTGCACGGCCTGCGCGGACGCCAGCAACAACGCGGCAGCACCGTCGTTGATGCCGGACGCATTGCCGGCGGTCACGCTGCCGGGCTGGCGGAACACCGGCTTGAGTTTGGCCAGCATCTCGGCGGTGGTGTTCGGGCGCGGGGCCTCGTCATATTCGACGGTGACGGCATCGCCGCCCTTGCGTGCGGCCACCGGCACCGAGGTGATTTCCGCATCGAAGAAGCCGGCGGCCTGGGCGGCGGCGAGGCGTTGCTGGCTGCGCAGTGCGAAGGCGTCCTGATCCTCGCGCGCGATGGCGTGGCGCTGCGCGACGTTTTCGGCGGTTTCGCCCATCAACTCGGTGCCATAGGCGGCCTGCAGGCGCGGGTTGATGAAGCGCCAGCCCATGGTGGTGTCTTCCAGCTGCTGGGTGCGGGCGAAGGCGCTTTCGGCCTTGCCCATCACCCACGGCGCGCGCGACATCGATTCGACACCGCCGGCAAGCGCCAACCCCAACTCGCCGGCGCGGATGCCGCGTGCCACCGTGCCGATCGCGTCCAACCCCGACCCGCACAGACGGTTGAGGGTGCTGCCCGGCACCGAACTCGGCAGCCCCGCCAGCAACAGGCTCATGCGCGCGACATTGCGGTTGTCTTCGCCCGCCTGGTTGGCGCAGCCCAGATACACGTCGTCGATGGCGGCCGGGTCCAGCTGCGGATGACGGGCCAGCAACGCAGCGATCGGCACTGCGCCCAGGTCGTCGGCACGCACGCTGGACAACGCGCCGCCGTAGCGGCCGATGGGTGTGCGGATGCCGTCGATCAGATACACCTCGCTCATGCCTCCGCCCCCGCCGATCGGGTGCCATGCGCGGCGTCGGTGCGCGCCTGCAGCGCGCGCAATGCCTGCAATTCCGTCGTGCTGGGCGGTACGGTCTGCGCAAGCTCTTCGGCAAAGCGGATCGGCCAGCCGGTCGCCGCGCTCACCTGTTCGCGACTGATACCCGGGTGCAGCGAGGTGACGGTGAGTTCGCGGGTGAGCGCGTCGGGCTCCATCACGCACAGGTCGGTGACCACCACGGTGGGTCCTGCGCCGGGCAGGCCGGCGCGGGCACGCGCATCGCCACCGTCCAGATGCCCGACCGTGGTGATGAAGTCCAGCACCGGCACGAAGCTGCGTCTGGACTGCCGCATGATGATGAACACCTGCTTGGCGCTTGCCGCGATTTCCGGCGCGCCACCGGCGCCGGGCAACCGCGTCTTCGGCGCTGCGTAATCGCCGATCACGGTGGTGTTGAGGTTGGCGTGGCGATCGATCTGCGCCGCCCCCAGGAAGCCCACATCCACCCGCCCGCCCTGCAGCCAGTAACGAAAGATCTCCGGCGTGGAGACCACGGTGTCGGCGGTGTCGGCCAGCTCGCCGTCGCCGATCGATAACGGCAGCACGTCCGGGCGTGCGCCGATCGGGCCGGACTCGTAGATCAGGGTGACATCCGGCGCATGCGTGAGCCGGGCCAGGTTGGCTGCGGTGGACGGCAGGCCGATGCCGACAAAACACACCGCGTCATCGGGCAGACGGCGCGCGGCAGCCACGGTCATCATTTCGTTGGTGCTGTAGGCGCTCATGCCGCCACCTGCTGCTGCGATTGCGCGTACACGCGCACGAATGCGGCGAAGTCGTCGGTGTCGAGAATATGCGTCTGGATCCACGCCTGGAACCGCGCGCGGTCGCGCGCAATCGCGTCCCAGCCCAGATAAAAGCGGTTGTCGCGGGCGTAGTAGCCATGCGCGTACGACGGCGCCGCACCGCCAGGAACATGGCACACCGCGTCGACCACCCAGCGCGGCAGGATGCAGGCATTGGGCGGCGCATCCAGCGTGTCGACGATCTCTTCCACCGTCACGATCACCTTGCGCGCGGCCAGTGCCGCCTCCTTCTGCACGCCAAGAATGCCCCACAGCAACACGTTGCCGCGTCGATCGGCCTGCTGCGCGTGGATCACGGTGACATCGGGGTTGACCGCCGGCGTGGTGGCCAGCGTCTGGTCGGTGTAGGGGCACTGCAGGAACTTGATGCTGTCGTTGACGCGCGGCAGGTCCGAGCCGACATAGCCGCGCAACACCGCAAACGGCAGCCCGGAGGCGCCGGCGACATAGGCGTTGGCCATGTCGGCGTGGCTGTGTTCGCGGATCTGCAGCGGCTGCGGCCAGGCGTGTTCGACCGCGTCGCGCAGCCGGTGCAGCGAGCCGACCCCCGGATTGCCGCCCCACGAAAACCGCAACGCCGATGCGCAACCGGCGCCGATCAGCTGGTCGTAGATCAGGTCCGGGGTCATGCGTACCAGGCGCAGATCGCGTTTGCGCTGGCGGATCACCTCATGGCCGGCCGCATGCGGGATCAGATGGGTGAAGCCTTCCATCGCCACGCAATCGCCGTCGGCAATCAGGTGGGACACCGCGTCTGACAGAGCGACGATTTCGGCCATGAGCAAGACACCGCTGCGAATGTGCAGCCACGGTAGGGCCGGCCGAACAGCCCGGTCAATACGATTATCGGCGATTGAATTCGATAATCGCACAGTTTCCGCTGCACAGTCATGCTCCAACATTGTCTCCGGTGTATACATAACTTCGCCTGCAAGCAGACGCCAGCGCTGGCATGCGCGTCAACTGGTTGCAGGCCGGCGCAGTGCGTCGATGCGTCCCCCAGGTTGTATACAAGAACCCCAGGAGTCACGGTCATGTCCCAGTCCAAGCCGCTGTTTCCCCTCAATGCGTGGTATGCCGTCGCCTGGGACCACGAAATCAAGCACGCGCTGACTCCGCGCAAGGTCTGCAACCTCGAGGTGGTGGTCTACCGCACCACCGCCGGCGCGGTGGTCGCGCTGGAGGACGCCTGCTGGCACCGGCTGGTGCCGCTGTCGATGGGCAAGCTGCGCGGCGACGATGTGGTGTGCGGCTATCACGGCCTGGTCTACAACACCCAGGGCCGCTGTGTGCACATGCCCTCGCAGGAGACCATCAATCCCTCGGCGTGCGTGCGCAGTTTTCCGGTGGCCGAGAAGCACCGCTACGTGTGGATCTGGCCGGGCGACCCGGCCAAGGCCGATACCGCGCTGATCCCCGACCTGCATTGGGCGCACGACCCGGCCTGGGCCGGCGATGGCCGCACCATTTACGCCAAGTGCGACTACCGGCTGGTGCTGGACAACCTGATGGACCTGACCCACGAGACCTTCGTGCATGGTTCGAGCATCGGCCAGGACGAGATCGCCGAGGCGCCGTTCGATGTGGTGCATGGCGACCGCTCGGTGGTGGTGTCGCGCTGGATGCGCAACATCGACCCGCCGCCGTTCTGGGCCAGCCAGATTGCACGGCATCTGAATCACCACGGCAAGGTCGACCGCTGGCAGATCATCCGTTTCGAAGCGCCTGGCACCATCGCCATCGATGTCGGTGTGGCCATCGCCGGCACCGGCGCGCCGGAGGGCGATCGCAGCCAGGGCGTCAACGGCTACGTGCTCAACACGATTACGCCGGAGACCGACACCACCTGCCATTATTTCTGGGCATTCATGCGCAACTACGCGCTGCACGATCAATCGTTGACCACGCTCACCCGCGCCGGGGTCACCGGTGTGTTCGGCGAGGACGAGGCGGTACTGGAGGCACAGCAGCGCGCCATCGACGCGCATCCGGATCACACCTTCTACAACCTCAACGTCGATGCCGGCGGCATGTGGGCGCGGCGGGTGATCGACCGCCTGATCGCGCAGGAACAGCGCGTGCAGGATCTGTCGCTGCGCATGGTGGGCTGAGCGCAGCGCGCAGGAGACCGCCATGCCACCGACCACACCGTTCCACAGCAGCGCGGCGCAGACTACGCGCGCACTGCTTTCGCTGCGTGAGCTGATCCTCGACGGCACCCTGCCCGCCGGTACGCGACTGTCCGAAGTGGCGGTGGTGCAGCGGCTGGGCATGTCGCGCACGCCGGTACGCGCCGCGTTGCAGCGCCTGTGCGAAGAAGGCCTGGCCAGCGCGTTGCCGGGCGGCGGCTACGCGGTGCAGGCCTTCAGCGAGCACGATGTCCACGACGCCATCGAACTGCGCGGCACGCTCGAAGGCCTGGCCGCGCGCATGGCCGCCGAGCGCGGGGCGACCGCCGCGCAACTGGCTCAGGCGCACCAGTTGCTGGGAACGCTCGATGCCATCGTCGGCGCGCCGCGGGATGCCATCGACTTTGCCGCCTATGTCCAGGCCAACGCGCTGTTCCATGCGCTGCTGGTAGCGATGGCTGGCAGCGACGTGCTCGGCCGCGAGCTCACCCGCGTGCTGCAGCTGCCGTTCGCCTCGCCCAACAGTCTGGTCATGGCCCAGACCAGTGCTGCCGACGCGCAGGTGATCCTGACCGTCGCGCAGGACCAGCATCGCGAAGTGATCGCCGCCATCGCACAGCGCCAGGGCAGCCGCGCCGAAGCGCTGATGCGCGAACACGCCCGGCTGGCCCACCGCAATCTGCGTCACATCCTGCAGACCCCCGCGGCCATTGCCCAGGTGCGCGGCGGCGCCCTGCTTGGCCGCGCCCATGCATCCACCGCCGGCCTTGCACGGCACGCCCTTCTGCCTGGAGTTCCTCATGCGTAAAGACACCCAATGGCATCGTGCCCATGTCGTCAGCATCGCCGACGCCTGCGCGGGCGTGCGCGAAATCGTGCTCGACCCAGGCACCGCGGCGCGCCCGTTCGAGGTGGGCAGCCACCTGGATTTTCGGCTGCAGTTGCACGGGCGCAGCGATGTGCGTTCGTACTCGCTGGTGGGCGAGCCGCGTGCGGACGGGTACTACCAGATCGCGGTACGGCAGATGCCGGACAGCCGTGGCGGCTCGTTGCATATGTGGACGCTGCAGCCGGGCGATGTGGTGGAAATGTCGCCTCCGAGCAACAACTTTGCGCTGGACGAACGTGGCGAGGAAATCCTGTTGATCGCCGGCGGTATCGGCATCACGCCGATCCTGGGCATGGCGCAGCGGCTGGCGCAGCGGCACCAGGCGTTTCGCCTGCTGTATGTCGGGCGCTCGCGCAGCGCGATGGCCTACGTGGACCAGTTGGAAGCGTTGCTCGGCACGCGCCTGCAGCTGCATTGCGACGACACCGACGGCCCGCCCGATCTTGCTGCCGAACTGGCGCGGCTTTCGCCCAATGCCGAGGTGTATGTGTGCGGGCCGCTGGGCATGCTGGAAGCGGTACGCCAGCACTGGCATGCCGCCGGGCGTCCGCGCGCGCGGCTGCATTTCGAAACCTTCGGCAATAGCGGGCGGGTGCCGGCGCAGGCGTTCGTGGTCAAGTTGCCTGCGCTCGGGCTGGAAGTGCCGGTGGCCGAAAACGAATCGATGCTCGATGCGCTGGCAGACGCCGGGGTCGAATTGATCGCCGAATGCCGTCGTGGCGAGTGCGGCTTGTGCGCGGTGGAGGTGCTCGACAGCGCAGCC
This sequence comes from Xanthomonas pisi DSM 18956, assembly GCF_001010415.1. GTDB lineage: Bacteria > Pseudomonadota > Gammaproteobacteria > Xanthomonadales > Xanthomonadaceae > Xanthomonas > Xanthomonas pisi. Next base: position 21,544 of record NZ_JPLE01000055.1, on the reverse strand, counting down.
GACATCGATCACCGCGATGTCTTCTTCAGCGACGAACAACGCCGCGAAAATCGCAAGCTGTGCGCCTGCGTGTCGCGCGCGGTGGGCGGCAGCATCAGCATCGACACCGGCTACCGCGGCGAGCTGGGCTGAGCGTTGCCGTCATGCGCACCGCGCCGGCCGTTGCGCTGGCGCGGTGCTGCCGAGCGCAGCATGCGCCTTACGGCGGCGTAGTTCACCGCGTACGCTGGACGGACCCTCGCCGGAAACCGCTGTGCTTGCATCCTCACGCGCATGCGCGATCATCTGCGCATGGAGTCAACTCACTACAGGACTGTCCCGGCGCCGGCATTGAACCCGCGCCAGGAGCAATTGGTGGCGCTGGTGCGGCAGCAGGGCTTTGCCGATGTCGAAGGCTTGGCCACGCGCTTTGAGGTCACCCCGCAAACCATCCGGCGCGATCTGACCTTGCTGTGCGATGCCGGCGTGCTGCGCCGCTACCACGGCGGCGTCAGCATGCCTTCCAGCGTGGAGAACCTGGCCTACACCGCGCGCAAGGCGCTGCAGGCACGCGAGAAACAGCACATCGCCACGCACGTCGCGCGCTTCATTCCCGACGATGCCTCGCTGTTCATCAATCTCGGTACCACCAACGAAGAGGTCGCGCGCGCGTTGCTGCAGCATCGCGGCCTGCGCGTGATCACCAACAACCTCAACGTGGCGGTGATGCTCAGCGCCAACCCCAGTTTCGAGGTGATCGTGGCCGGCGGGGTGGTGCGCGGACGCGATCAGGGCGTGACCGGCGAGGCCACGGTGGAACTGATCCGCCAGTTCAAGGTGGACTTCGGGGTGATCGGCATATCCGGCATCGACCTGGACGGCACCTTGCTGGATTTCGACTACCAGGAAGTGCGCGTGGCCCAGGCCATCATCGAGCACTCGCGCCAGGTGGTGCTGGCCGCCGACCACAGCAAGTTCGGCCGCAACGCCATGGTGCGGCTGGGCGCGATCGCCCAGGTGCACGACTGGTTCACCGACCGGCCGCCGCCGCAGGAACTGGCCAAGGTGCTGGCCGAGGCCGGCACCCGGGTCCACCTGGCAGATGCCGACGGCGGCACCTGAAATTGTTCGTTTAAGTACGTTTGCGCCCCCTGGACGTCGCCTGGACGCCGGGAATCGATTCATGCATTGAATCGATTTGAACCAATCCATCTCCCATTCCATCCGCTGACGCCTTGATTTACAGGTGATCCGCTTCTTCACGCCCCGAAAAGGTTCGATGTTCGAATATGTTCGAACATGACAACTTAGGTTCGCTAACCGCGCACCTGGACGGAGGCACCGATGGGCGAGACGTACGATCTTCTGGTGGTAGGCGGCGGCATCAACGGGGTCGGCATCGCCCGCGATGCGGCCGGACGCGGCCTGTCGGTGTGCCTGTGCGAGCAGGACGATCTGGCCGCGCATACCAGCAGCGCCAGCACCAAGCTGATCCATGGCGGCTTGCGCTATCTGGAGCAGTACGAGTTCGCACTGGTCGGCAAGGCGCTGGCCGAGCGCGAAGTGCTGTTGCGCCTGGCCCCGCACATCATCTGGCCGCTGCGCTTTCTGTTGCCGCATCAGCCGCATCTGCGTCCGGCCTGGATGATTCGCGCCGGCCTGTTCCTGTACGACCATCTCGGGGGCAGCAAGCGCAGCCTGCCGCGCTCGCGCCGGCTGTCGCTGCGCACGCACCCGGTTGGCCAGCCGCTGCAGGAATCGCTGCGCACCGGCTTCGTGTATTCCGACGCCTGGGTGCAGGACGCACGACTGGTGGTGCTCAACGCGATGGACGCGGCAAAGCGCGGCGCCAGGATCCACACCCGCACGCGCTGCGTGGGTGCCTGGCGCGATGCCGGGTTCTGGTACGCCGAACTCGAAGACCGCGATGGCCGCCGCCGCACCGTGCAGGCGCGCGCACTGGCCAATGCCGCCGGCCCGTGGGCGGTGTCGTTCCTGGACAAGGTGGCCGCGGTGCCGCACCAGCATGCGCTGCGCCTGGTCAAGGGCAGCCACATCGTGGTGCCCAAGCTGTTCGATCACGATCACGCCTACATCTTCCAGCAACCGGACCGGCGCATCGTGTTCGCCATTCCGTACGAGCATGACTTCACCTTGATCGGCACCACCGACGTCGACTACGAGGCCGACCCCGCCGCTCCCAAGATCGATGCGGCCGAGATCCAGTACCTGTGCGATGCGGTGAACCTGTATTTCCAGCAGCAGATCGGCCCTGCCGATGTGGTGTGGAGCTACAGCGGCGTGCGCCCGCTGCTGGACGATGCCGAAGACAATGCCGCCGAGGTGACGCGCGACTATCAACTGGAAGTCATCACCGACGGCGCGCCGCTGCTCAATGTGTTCGGCGGCAAGTTGACCACCTACCGCAAGCTCGCCGAAGAAGCAGTCGACCGGCTCACGCATGCGCTGGGCGCACGCAAGCCGGCATGGACCGCGCGCGGCGATGCGCTGCCGGGCGGCGAACAGCGCGATATCGCCAGCCTGCTTGAGCGCGTGCGCAACGCGCGCCCCTGGCTCCCTGCCGCCACCGCGCAGCGGCTGGTGCGCAATTACGGCACCTGCGCAGAACGGCTGCTGGGCGATGCGCAGGACGTGGCCGGCCTGGGCGAGCACTTCGGTGCAGACCTGTACCAGGCCGAGGTGGACTACCTGCGTCAACACGAATGGGCGCAGACCGCCGACGATATCCTGTGGCGTCGCAGCAAACTCGGGCTGCGGATCGATGCGGACGGACGTCAGCGGCTGGAAGCGTATCTGCAGGCGCAGGCGCTCCAACCCGCCGAGCTCGCGATTGTTTGAACATACCGCGTTGCCGGCGAGGACGGGTCGTCCGGCAACGTATCCTGGCGCACTGCCTGCATCACCCTGTGGAGGGCACCCCCGATGAGCACGACCCACTCCCCCTGCGCGCCGACGCGCGTGTCGCAATCGCCTGTGCGTTGCGATGATCTTCTCGCGAGCATGCGCGCATGAACCGCCAGCTCGTGGGTGAGTTGATTTCCGAAGCGATCGCGATGTTCATCATCATCGCGCTGGGCGACTCGGTTGCGGCGATGTACATCCTCTACGACCCCAGCCCGTACCAGAACGCCTATTGGGGCGTGTGCATCGCCTGGGGTCTGGCGGTGACGCTGGCGATCTATGTCACCGGTTCGGTGTCGGGCACGCATGCCAACCCGGCGGTGACGCTGGCGCTGGCACTGTTCCGCGATTTTTCGTGGAAAAAGGTGGTGCCGTACTGGATTGCCCAGGTCATCGGCGCCTTCCTGGGCGCGGCCATCGTCTATCAGTTGTACGGGCCGGTGATCGACCATTTCAACCAGGTGCAGCAGCTGACCCGCGAAGCCGGCGGCGCGGCCGGTGTGTTCTTCACCGCGCCCGGTCTTGCGGTCACGCCGATGCATGCGCTGGTCGACCAGATCATCATCACCGCGTTCCTGATCTTCGGCATCTTCGCCATCACCGAACAATTCAACGAAGCCGCGCCGACTGCCAACTCCGGTGCGCTGATGATCGGTCTGCTGGTGGCGACGCTGGGCGCGTCGATGGGCTATCTGGAAGCGTGGGCGATGAACCCGGCGCGCGATTTCGGCCCGCGTCTGTTCGCCTACTTCGCCGGCTGGGGCGAGGCAGCGCTGCCGGCCAAGGACAACTACTGGTGGATCCCGATCGTCGGACCGTTGATCGGCGGCCCGATCGGCGCGCTCGCCTATCAATGGCTGATCCTGCCGTTCCTGCCGGCACGCGTGCGCCACCTGCAGGGCGGCAAACCACCGCTCGATCCGCGCTGATCGCACTGCTGCACGACTGACGGCACGGCGCCGCTGCCGGGCAGGCCCTGGATGTCTCGGCCTTTCGAGCAGCGGCGTGCACTACCCACTTTCTCGCCGTGCGCCAGCGCCGGCATTGTTCGAGGAATCTCCGATGGAAAAGCAATACGTCCTTGCGATCGATCAAGGCACCACCAGCTCACGGGCGATGTTGTTCGATCGCAACGGCAAGGTGGCCGGCGTGGCGCAGCGCGAGTTCGGGCAGATCTTCCCGCAACCGGGCTGGGTGGAACACAACCCGCGCGAGATCATGACCAGCGTCTACACCACCATTACCGAGCTGCTCAACAACGCGCAGATCGATGCGCGCTCGATCGCCGGCATCGGCATCACCAACCAGCGCGAGACCGCGGTGGTGTGGGACAAGGCCACCGGCCAGCCGATCTACAACGCCATCGTGTGGCAATCGCGGCAGACCAAGGACATCTGCACCCAGCTCAAGGAAGCCGGCCATGAGCAGATGGTGCGCGAGAAGACCGGGCTGCTGATCGACGCGTATTTTTCCGGGACCAAGGTCAAGTGGATCCTCGATCACGTGGAAGGCGCACGCGAGCGTGCACGCAACGGCGAACTGGCCTTCGGCACCATCGACAGCTGGCTGATCTGGAACCTCACCGGCGGCAAGGTGCACGTGACCGATTACACCAACGCCTCGCGCACCATGATGTTCAACATCCACACCCTGGAGTGGGATGCGCAACTGCTGGAGATGCTGGACGTGCCGGCGCAGATGCTGCCGGAGGTGCGCTCCTCCAGCGAGGTCTATGGCATGACCCAGACCCAGTATTTCTATGGCGAACAGGTGCCCATCGCCGGCATCGCCGGCGACCAGCAGGCGGCATTGTTCGGCCAGGCCTGTTTCGAGCCGGGCATGGCGAAAAACACCTATGGCACCGGCTGCTTCATGCTGATGAATACCGGCGACAAGGCGGTGATTTCCAAGGCCGGCCTGTTGACCACGATCGCCTGGGGCATCGACGGCAAGGTCGAGTACGCGCTGGAAGGCGCGATCTTCGTCGCCGGCTCGGTGGTGCAGTGGTTGCGCGATGGCTTGCGCATGCTGGGCAAGGCCAGCGACTCGCAGGCCTATGCCGAACGTGCCGGCGACAACGACGGCGTCTACCTGGTACCGGCCTTCGTCGGCCTGGGCGCGCCGTACTGGCGCAGCGATATCCGTGGCGCGGTGTTCGGCCTGACCCGGGGCACCAGCAAGGAGCACTTCGTGCGCGCGGCGGTGGAATCGATGGCCTATCAGACCCGCGACGTGCTCACCGCGATGCAGAGCGATTCGGGCATCGAGCTGAAGGAATTGCGCGCCGATGGTGGCGCGATCGCCAACGACTTCATGGCGCAATTCCAGAGCGATATTCTCAACGTACCGGTGCTGCGCCCGGAAGTGGCCGAAACCACCGCGCTCGGGGCGGCCTATCTGGCAGGTCTTGCGACCGGCTTCTGGAGCAGCCGCGAAGAGATCGCCAAGCAATGGGCAGTGGATCGGCGCTTCGAGCCTGCGATGGCCGAGGACAAGCGCGAGCAACTGTATGCCGGCTGGCAGCAGGCGGTGGAAGCGACGATGGGCTTCAGGATCAGCTGAGCGACCGGGCCTGACGGCGATTGCCCGAGCGCGTCCTGCTGCGGTACCGAGTGGTTACCTGTTGTACGTATCGCCGGCCTGCACGGTGCAGGCCGGCGATACGTCAAACATTACTGGCCGCTGGTATTTGCGCGACCGGCGATGGTGTCCGGGTCCCAATGTTCCTTGATCAGACCCTTTTCGATGCGGAACATATCGAACCACGTGGTGGTATAGGTCTTGCCGGGGTTACGCGGGTCCGGCAGCGTACGGACCGACACCAGCGTGACCAGATCGCCATCGGCGGTAATGGCGACCAACGGCAACTGCACGCGCGGCTGCACCGGGGTCGGCTTCACGAAGGCAGTCAAGAACGCAATGAACGCATCGCGCCCATTGGCGACATTCGGGTTGTGCTGGATGTAATTCTTGTCCATGTACATCGGCGCGTACTGCACCTGCCCGGCTTCGAACACGATCCGCCAGAAGTCGTAGACCAGCCGCTTGTTGGCGGTTTCGTACCAATTGGAACCGAGCAGCATCTTCTGGTGATTGGTGTTCTCAGTGACGGCGGTTTGCGCGAACGCCGCCATCGGTGCGACCAGCATGATCAGCAACAAGGCGCGGGAAACGATCTTTTTCATGGGGATCTCCTGGAAGGAAACGGGCCGTGCGCTCGCGGGGGAGTTGGCGCACGGCGCGATTGGGGCAAGGACGCGTCCGTGCACAGACAGCAACCACCACGCGTCCATGCCACCCTACCGAGCACATCGGCTGTCGCGCTAGCCTACGCAAAGTGCACCAGGGAACTTCGCAACTTCCTGGTGATAAAGAAATTACCTTTGAACAGGCGGCCTCAGACCTCGGCCAGCGGCAGCCCCGCATAGTTTTCAGCGATGGTCGCGCGGCCGGCCTCGCTGCCGAGCAGATACTCCAGCTCGGCATGGCGGATGCGCGCAGCGAAGGCATCTTCGTCGTCGAAGGTATGCAGCAGCGTCGTCATCCACCACGAAAATCGCTCGGCCTTCCACACCCGCTGCAGCGCCAGCGACGAGTACTGCCGCAACACATCGGCATCGCCGGAGGCCTTCCAACGTGCGAACAGCTGTGCAAGCAGACCGACATCGGCCAACGCCAGGTTCAGTCCCTTGGCGCCGGTCGGCGGCACGATATGCGCCGCATCGCCAGCCAAAAATAGGCGACCGTACTGCATCGGCTCGGCGACAAAACTGCGCAGCGGCGCGATGCTTTTCTCGATCGATGGGCCGGTGACCAATTGTTCGGCCAACGCATCCGGCAACCGTGCGCGCAACGCATCCCAGAACGCCGCATCGCTCCAGGCTTCCACGCGGGCGTCTGCGGGCACCTGCACGTAATAGCGCGTGCGGGTGGGCGAGCGCATCGAGCACAAGGCAAAGCCACGCCTGTGACGCGCATAGATCAACTCATCGTGCACAGGTGGCGTATCGGCCAGCACACCCAGCCAGCCGAACGGATAGACGCGCTCGAACAGGCGCATCCGCTCGGCCGGGATGCTGGCGCGGCTGACCCCATGAAAGCCGTCGCAGCCGACGATGTAGTCGCAGGCAACGCGCATGCGCATGCCCTCATGCGTGAATGCCACGCTGGGTGCGGCGCTGTCCAGCGCGTGCAGGGTGACCTCGCCTGCGTCGTAGTACGTCGGCGCGCCACTCCGCTGGCGCGCTTGCATCAGATCGGCGGTGACCTCGGTCTGGCCATAGACCGTGACCCCGCGGCCGCAACCGCGCAGCAGATCGATGCGCTCACGCTGGCCATCGAGCGACAGTTCGAAGCCGTGATGCGGCAGGCCCTCACGCTGCAGGCGCTCGCCCACACCGGCACGTTGCAGCAACTCCACACTGCCCTGCTCCAATACCCCGGCGCGGATACGCCCCAATACGTGTTCCGGCGTCTGCCGCTCGACGATGAGCGTGTCGATCCCGGCACGCAGCAACAGTTCGCCCAGCAGCAGGCCCGATGGTCCGGCGCCGATGATTGCAATTTGCGTCCGCATGGGGCGCTCCTGCCTTCAATGATCAGGCCTGCAGTGTCGGTAGCCAAACGCGACCATTGAAGGGATGATTGCGCGCAGTGCTTGGACTTTTCGACGATGCCTACACGCGCACGCAATGCTCCTGCAGTCGCTGCGGTTCCCGCCTTCGGCCTGTACGGCGAGCGGCACGCCGACGCGCCGGAGTTATTGCATTGGGAATCGATCGCCGCGCGCAGCCGGCTGCACGACTGGCACATCACCCCGCACCGGCATGAAGATCTGGCGCAGCTGCTGTATGTGCAGCGCGGGCCGGCGACCCTGCACCTGGATGGACGCACCCAGCGTCTGCGTGGCGCCAGCGTGGTGTGGCTGCCGCCGCTGTGCGTGCACGGGTTTGCGTTCGACCCGCGGGTACGCGGGCACATCATCACCTTGTGCATGCCTCTGGTGCGCAGCGCTTTGAACGCTGCACCGTTGCTGCAATCCGGCCTGGCGATGCCGGCAGTACTGCCGGTCAAGGCATCGCGACGCTTGCTCGATGTACTGTTCGGCAGCATCGCCGACGACCATGCGCATCAGCGCGTCGGGCACGAGGCCGCGCTGCAGGCCGCAGCGACGCAGCTGGTGATCTGGACAGCGCGCGCCGCGCTGCAAGGCCTGCAAGAGGCGGCCGTGGCCAACGCGCAAGCCGATCCGGCGCTGCGTCATCTGCGCGCGTATCAAACCCTGATCGACCAGCACTATCGCGCGCATTGGCCGATTTCCCGCTACGCCGACCAGTTGGGGCTGACGCCGGGACATCTCAATGCCTTGTGCCGGCGGCTCGCCGATGCCTCGGCGCTGGAACTGCTACAGCGCCGGATCATGCTCGAAGCACGTCGCAACCTGCGCTACACCAGCCTGAGCGTGCAGCAGATTGCTGCGGCACTTGGATTTTTCGATGCTGCGTATTTCAGCCGCTACTTCGCGCGGCATGCAGGCTGCTCGCCGACGCGTTTTCGCACCGGCGAGTGAGTCGATCCGGCGCTGCTGACGCAGCGCGCCAAGCCACTGCGACGATCTGGACGCGGACACCGCGACGCGGTCCCGCCCTCCCTGCAGCCAGTGCCGAGGCCAACCCATCGGCCTCGGCACCTGCCATCAGAACGGGTACTGCGGCACCTCGCTCTTGATCGTCAGCCACTGCCAGTGCGTGTACTGCTCCCAATCGGCAGGACCACCGACGCTGGTGCCGTTGCCGGATGCGCCGGTGCCGCCGAACGGGTTGATCACTTCATCGGCCACGGTCTGGTCGTTGATGTGCAGCAAGCCGGTATGCAGGCGCTCGCCCAGTGCCAGCGCCCGCGACACCGAGGTCGACATGATGCCGGCAGCCAACCCATATTCGCCGTGGTTGGCCAGTTGCGCGGCCTCTTCATCGGTGTCGAACACGGTGATGTTGATCACCGGCCCGAACACTTCCTCATCGAACACACGCATGCCCGGACGCACGTTGGACAACACGGTCGCTGCGTAGAACAAGCCCTCGTTGGTTGCCCCGGCTTCCACCACTGCGCCGGCGGCGACGCTGTCGGTGACGATATCGATCACGCGCTGCAGTTGGCGCTGATCGATGATCGGCCCCAATGCCACGGTGCCGCTGACCGGGTCGCCGACCGGCAGATGCCGTGCTTTTTCCGCCAGACGCTGGGTCAGCGCATCGGCCACGCTGCGTTGTACCAGCACCCGTCCGGTGGCCATGCAGATCTGTCCCTGGTGCATGTACGCACCGAAGGCGATCGCCGAGGCGGCGCGGTCCAGATCCGCATCGTCGAGCACGATCACCGCGTTGTTGCCGCCCAGTTCCAGTGACACCTTTTTCAGGTGTCGCCCGGCAAGTTCGCCGATGCGGCGGCCGGCTGCAGTGGAGCCGGTAAAGGCGATCATCGGGATATCCGGCGCTTCCACCAGCGCCTGCCCAATTTGCGCATCGCCATGCAGCACATGCAGCAAGCCCTTGGGCAGGCCGGCTTCTTCCAGCACCTGCGCAATGATCACGCCACCGGTGTAGGGCGTGCGCGGGTCTGGCTTGAGGATCACCGCATTGCCCATCGCCAGTGCCGGCGCCACCGAACGCAGCGACAGGATCAATGGAAAATTGAACGGGGAGATCACCGCCACTACGCCCAGCGGCAGATGACGGGCCAGGCTGAGCTGGCCGGCGCCGGTCGGCAGCACCTGCCCCATCGCCTGCAACGGCAGGCCGGCAGCCTGCTGGTAGAACACCACCGCTTCATCGACCTCACGCTGCGCCTTGGGCAGGATGCCGCCGGTTTCGCGTGCGATCAGCAATGCGGCTTCGGCACTGCGTGCCTGCATCGCCTGCGCGGCGCGGTGAAAGACCGCAGCGCGTTCGCGTGGCGTGGTGGCGGCCCAGGCGCGCTGCGCCTGCTTGGCCTGTGCAATGGCGGCGGCAACATCGGCCAGATCGGCCTTGCTCACCTCGTGCAGCAACCCGCCGGTGGCCGGCTCATGGATCGGCAACGCGCCGCCGTGGCCCGGCACCCACTCGCCGTTGAAGATGCAGCCGTGCCACGCGGGTGTCGCATTCGCAGCAACCGCTGCGCTGGGAAGAGCATTCATGGTCTAGCCTCCTGCTGAAAATAGTGGGGAACTACAGCGTGGTCGATGCCAGGCCGCCATCGACCGGCAAGGTAATGCCGTTGATCCAGCGCGCCGCATCCGATGCAAGAAACACGATCGCCTCGGCCACTTCGTCGACATACGCCGGGCGCGTCATGCGCTTGGCGTCTTCCTTGACGCGCGCCTCGCCCAGCATAGCGGCGAAATCGCCGAGGATCGGGGTAAACACCGGCCCGGGTGAGACGTTGTTGACGCGCACGCCGCGCTCGGCGAACCACGGCCGCGATTGCAGCAAGGTCCACACGATCAAGGCTTCCTTGAAGTACTGATAGCAGGTGTCGTGCGCCACCGGATGCGCGGCCAGCCAGGCCGTGCCGGCGTCGAAACTCTCGGCAGCGGCCAGTTGCTTGTGCAGGTCCAGCCGCTGCGGCCATTCGGCGCCCAGGATCGAGGCGACATTGATGATGCTGCCGCCGGAAGCGATGCGCGGCAACAGCGCCTGGCTCAGATGACGCAGCCCCAGGTAATTGACGCGTGCCACCACGTCCAGCGGTGCGGTGCCCGGCACGCCGGCCACATTGGCCAACGCATCGATCTGCTCAGGCAGTGCGCGCACCAGCGCATCGATGGAGGCCGGATCGCCCAGGTCGGCCTGATGGAAGCCATGCAGGGTCATCTGCGCCGGCGTGCGATCCACACCGATCACCGTGGCGCCATGGAACCGCGCAAGCCGTGCGACCTCTGCGCCGATGCCCGACGCCACACCGGTCACCACGATCGTCTTGTTCTGCAAATTCATTGCCACCCTCCGTAGGAGCCAGCTGCGCCGGCGCTAGAACACATGGACGTACTGCACGTTGACGTTGTTGCCGGAAGCCGCGTTCCTGACCTCCACCGGCAGATACACATTGGCGAACAGGATGTTGTTGGCATCGAATCGCCACACGCCGCCCGGACCTGCGTAGAACACGCGCTGGCGGCTGTCGGGCACGCGCTGACCATTGGTACGGTTATCGCGAAATTGGGTGAGGTAGTACGCGTTGATGCCCAGGCGCACGTCCGGCACCACTTCCCAGGAGCTGGCGAAATTGATCCAGCCGGCATCGCCAGCCTGGCCGTTGCGGAAGTCGAACCCGTCGGGCAGGTTGGGCCGGCGCTCGCTGCGAAAGTTGTAGACGTAGTTCAGGCGTGCGCTGATTTCCCAGTTGGGTGTGGGCAGCACCGTGAACGCGTAATTGGGGATCAGCGACCAATAGCCGGAGCCCTGGTTGAGATCGCGGTCGCGGTCGAACTTGCCGATCGGCGCCACCGCGTCGAACTCGAACCGCTGCGAGAAGACCGGCCGCCCATCGCGCATCACCGGCAACATCTGCAGATACGGGCCGAAGGTCAGATCGCCCACCCCGGCGCCGTTGTCGCGCAAGGTGGCGATGCTGTTGCGGCCGAACGAGGCATCCAGCTTGATCAATGGCAGCAGCGTGTTGATGCCCAATGCGCCACCGAACACTTTATAGGGCGTGACATAAGCGACCTGGGTCAACAGCAGCGTCGAGTCGATGTGCGGGTTGTCGAACACCGGCACATCGTCGCCGCGCGCGTCCTTCACCGAATCCAGCGAGGTCTGTCGCAGGTAGGTGACCACCGCCCAGCCGGGCGTGGTGCGGGTAAAACCATCCAGAAAACTCGTTCCACCGGTGTTGAGGCCATTGGTCAACGCCGTGCTCTGCGGCACGCCCTGCGCAAGCGCGGCCCCGCTCGCAAGCAGCGCCACGATGCCGAGCGCTGCACGCACCCGCCACGCTGCCCATACAGCCACGCCATGCACCACCGATGATCGAATCACTGCGCACATCTCCAGCGTTGGAAGGAAACAGCGGGGCGTGCCACCGGGCACGCGATCAGGCAGGGGCGATCCCCGCGCTGCGTACGGCACGTGCCATCAAGACGTTGCTGAGATCACGCTGCCCGGCAGGGAGCCGGCGCAGAGGGCTTACGGCGTATCGAGCCGATCCAGGCGATCGAGCGCGCGCAGCAGCGGCGCCTCGCTGGTGCCGAGCACCGCACTGAGCTGCTGTTCCATGCGCAGCACCTCGGCTTCGGCATCGGTCAGCAGGGTGACGCCGGCCGGGGTCAACGACAGATGCTGCATGCGCCGGTCCTGACGCCCGCGCACCTGCCGCAGCAGACGGCGCTTGACCAGCCGCGCCACCACGATGGCCAGGTTCGGTGGCGAGACATGCAGCACGTCGCCGATCTGGCGCTGGTTGATGCCCGGGTTGCCATCCACCAGCATCAATAAGGAAAAATCGACCGGCTTCAGATCGAAGGCGGCAACGCATTCCTGAAACATCCGCCGCACCAGCAACTCGGTGCGGGTGATGCGGTAGCCCAGCAGTCGCAGCAGACGCGCCTGGTCCACCGCGGTGATGGCATCGGGCAACGGTGCGGCAGTGGCAGTAGCGGGCATGACGGTTCTCGCGACAAAGGCAGCGGGCGGAGCGGTACGCGCCATGCGCCCGATCCGCAACGCCGATCCCCGGCGTGCAACGCATTGTAGACGCGGCCAGGCCTGGCGATGTGGACACGCAGGCTGTCGGACCATGCTGGGACCATGCGCACGTGCATGTCGTCGCCACGCCGCCCTGGCACGCCCGCACCTGACAGCGATACGGCGCTGCGGTGTGCGGGGGACGGCGGTGATCCAGGCACGGGGTGGACATGAGATCCGGTCGGCAAGTGATTGCGTTTCGGAATAGTTATAGATCATAACTACATTGCCAAGCTGCAGCGCAGCATGGTCGCGCTCGCTAGCGGGCGGGTGCCGGGCAGGTGTGAAGGCAAGTGCAGGGCGCAGCTGAGCCAGCTGCCGTGGCTGGTGCCGCAGTGGTATGTCGAGGTCATCGCAGCCCGCGCACGCACGCGCTGCGCATGCAGCGCGCGACAAGGCAGCCCTGCGCAGCGCGCTTACGGCAGCCAGAGTTTCTCGAGATCGCGGAAGCCCCAGTCGGTCGGGCTTTCCATCTGCGCGATACGGTCCTGGCAATCGGGCCGCGACAGGTCGATGTCCTGCACCAGCACGTGGCTGCGCAGCTTGGCCGAATAGAACACGCGCACCTTGGGCTTGAGCAGCGCGTCCGGGGTCTGTTCGATCACCACGGCCAGCTTCTGCGATTCCAGCCGCACCAGCGAGCCGACCGGATAGATGCCCAGCCGGCGCACGAACGCCTGGAAGATCGTCGGGTCGAAGTGACCCTTCCACGATGCCATCTGCTTGAGCGATTCGGCCGGGTCCCAGCCGCGTTTGTAGGGACGGTCGGAACTGATGGCGTCGTATACATCGCACACCGCGCCCATCCGCGACATCAGCGAGATCTCCTGCCCGACCAGACGATTGGGGTATCCGCTGCCGTCCATCTTTTCGTGATGATGCAGCGCGATTTCCAGCACCACCGCGTTCTGCACGCCGCCGGCCACCAGCAGGCGATGCCCATCCAGCGGATGCTGACGCATCACCTCCATTTCTTCGTTGGTGAGCCGGCCGGGCTTGTTGAGAATCTCCAGCGGCGTCACCGCCTTGCCCATGTCGTGCAGCAGGCCGCCCATCGCCGCCTCCACCACCTGCGCCTCGGCCAGGCCGAGCTGCCGCGCCAACCCGCTCATCAGCCCGGCCACCGCCATCGAATGCAGATAGGTGTAGTCGTCGGCGGTCTTGAGCCGCGCCACGCTGATCAAGGCCTGCGGATGACGCAGCACCGAATCGTTGATGGCTTCCACCAACGGCATGGCGGCCTCGGTGTCGACAGTGCGCCCCAGCCGCACGTCGCGAAACATCGCTTCCACCGTGTCGCGGCCGTCTTCGAAAATACGTCGCGCCCGCACCACTTCGGCCTCGATACCGACCTGCGCGGTGACGCTATTGGTCCGCGCACTGCGCGCGGTGGGAGCAGGCTCCGGCGAGTCCGGTTCCGGCGTGGGCGGCGGCGATGGCGCATCGCCCGCCTCCTGCCCGCCGACCGTCGCCCCCGTGTCCACGTCCAGGCCGCGGGCGGTGTCGATCACCAGTTGCTCGATCCGGCTGCCGTGGATCTTGTCCACGTCATCGGAATCGACCAAAAACGACGTCTTCCAGAACGGATGGTGCACCCACGCGCCCAGCAGCTTGTAGACATACATGCCGGGACGGAGTTGGTCGGAGTCGATGGTTCTGAGCATGCCGGCGCTGGTCTGCACGATGTCCACGGAAGGGTCCGCCACGGGCTTGGCGGTCTCCGGAGTTATCGGCACCGGTCGCGATTTCTTTGGTCTGCGAGCGCGACCGCGGCCACCTGCTCAGCCGGCATCTGGCACCGTCAGCTGAGCAGTTCAGCGCTCCGGCAGGCGCATCGCCACGACCGCGGCAGCGGCGAACAGCAACGGTACGCCGCAGGCCAGATACAACATAGCCGGCGACCACCCGGCATCCAGCAGCGCCCCGGCGCACAGGGGCGAGAGAATCGCGCCAAGGCGCCCGACGCCGATCGCCCACCCCATCCCGGTGGAGCGCACCGCCGCGCTGAAGACCACCGGCGCCACCGCATACAGCCCCCCCATCGCCGCCGTCAGGGCCGCGCCGGTCAGCAACGCCGTGGCAAATGCCCAGCTCAGCACGGTGCTGCTCAAGCCGAACGCGACCATCCCGACCGCCACCAGCACCAGTGCGCCGGCGGTGAGCCGCGACAGGCGCCCGCGCAGCGCCAGCCAACTGAACAGCGTGCCGCCGACGATACCGCCCAGATTCAACAGCACCCCGCCGGTGACGCCCTGCGCAGCCGACAGGCCGGCAGTGACCAGCAGCTTGGGGGTCCAGCTGAGCACGAAGTAAAACCCGAACATCAACAGGAAAAACGCCAGCGCGATCAGCAGCGATTGCCGCCGCAGCGCGCCCACGAACAAGGCCGCATACCCTTGCACCTGCCCGGCCGCCTGCACCGGTGGCAACTGCGGATGCGGCGGCATCCCCATGCGGGCCAGCACCGCGTTGAAGCGCGCATGCGCGTGCGGCGGCCGTCGGGCGATCAGGAAGTCCAGCGATTCGGGCAAGCAGGCGAGCACCAGCGGCACGCAGAGCAGCGAGCCGAGCGCGCCGAGCCAGAACACCGATGGCCAGGACCAGTGCTGCAACAGCACCGCCGCGATCGCGCCCCCGATCGTCGCCCCGACCGGGTAGCCGGTGGCCTGCAACACCGTCGCCGTGCTGCGCCAGCGTGCAGTGGAATATTCGGCCGCGGTCACCGCCACGCAGGCCAGCATCCCGCCGATCCCGACCCCGGTGAACGCCCGCAGCGCGCCCAGCTGCCAGACAGTGCCTGCCAGCGCGGATGCGCCCATGCCGACGGTCAGGATGGCCAGACACACCAGGATCAGCGCACGGCGACCGATACGGTCTGCCAGCGGCGCCAGCAACAGCGAGCCCACCGCCATGCCGACCAGCCCGGCACTGAACAGCGCCCCCAGCAGCTTGCCCGACAGCTGCCAGTCGGCCGACACATGCGGCGCGGTGAACGCCATCGCCATCACGTCGAAGCCGTCGAGCATCGTCAGCAACACGCACACCGCCACGGCCCTCCACTGGAACGGCGTCATGCGCTCCAGGACGAAGTGCGCGGAAGTTGGCGTGCCTTGCAGCATTGGCGTGTCCTGTGAGGGTGCTGATGTGGTGCAGCGTTGGCGCTCGTGCATCCCCGGCGGCAGGGAGCGCCGCGCATGCGCAAACGTGAAGACTGGTGCGTGCGGCAGAGGCGAGCGATACGTCGCAATGGCATGCACGCTAGGCCGATTGCCGGTGCCGTTCAAGACCGATTACCGCAGAGTTGTGCGCTTATCGGACGCAGGACCGATCGGCTTCGCTTGCGCAGCGCTGCGTTCGGGCGTGGTGTCTGCGTTGTCTGCTGCGCCTCCAGGCATGGCGCGCGCTTGGCGATCAGCTCTGGCGGCTGCATCGTTCGTAGCCGCGTCGTTACCTCGCCAGCTGTTCGAGATCGCCCTCGACGCGCGGGTGCGGTGCGTGCCAGGAGCGTCGCGTCACCTTGCGCAAGGCGTCATCTCGGCAGCGATCACCACGGCAACGCTCCTTGCGGCTTAGAGCAACCAACAAAACGACTGCACTCCCCACCAGGCGGGTGCGGCCGGTGCTCGGTGCGGTATGTACCCCGCGTACACTGCGGTTCCTGCGCGCCGCCAATGCCCACCTGACGACTGCTCGCTACGTCTTGTTAGCCGCTCTCAGGGCGACTGAGCAAACGTGGCTGACAATCGCCACGCGGGTGTGGACTGAGCGCCCAGAAGCGGGATACGACTGGTGCATGCCGCACGGGGTGCAGGGCGCGCCCACCCGTTGGCCGCGCAGCAGTCCTGCTGGTCGCTCCCGGTCGTGCATGCATCACGGGCAGCAAAGGCGCGGCCCCTTTCGTCTGATCGCCGGATCTGCAGCACGCGTATGCAGCAGCACTGCGTATGACGTCACATCACGTCACTCACCTGCAGCCATATCCATAAGTATCACCCGGCACGCATCGATACGCACCGCCCCCGACAGCACCCATGACGCGCATCTGCGTCATCTGCATCCACAGCACAGCACCGCCGCTACCGCAGCGACACGCACCGCACAGGTATCATCCACCGGTGTCCGCAGTTGGCGGCACGCTGACTTGCCGGAGAGTGCCGTGCCCCCGATTCGCCCGTTCCTGGACCACATCCCACAGCTGGGCGCACGCGTCTACGTCGACCCGGCCTGCACCATCATCGGCAAGGTCAGCCTGGGCGACGACGTGTCGGTATGGCCGGGCACGGTGATCCGTGGCGACGTCAATCATGTGCACATTGGCGCGCGCACCAATGTGCAGGACGGCACCATCATCCATGTCAGCCACCACAGCCCGTTCAACAAGGCCGGCTACCCGACCATCATCGGCGCCGACGTGACCGTGGGCCACGGCACCATCCTGCATGCCTGCACCATCGAAGACCTGTGCCTGATCGGCATGGGTGCCTGCGTGCTGGATGGGGCCACCGTCAGACGCTACGGATTTGTCGGTGCCGGTGCGGTGGTGGGCCCGGGCAAGGTGGTTGGCGAAGCGGAATTGTGGCTGGGCAATCCGGCCCGGCTGGCGCGTACGCTCAGCGACAAGGAGATCGAAAGCCTGCACTACTCCGCACAGCATTATGTGCGGCTCAAGGATCAGTATCTGGGCGTCACCGACGGCGCCTGATCGTGGCGTGGTCAGACGCCGTCAAGGCCGGGTTGCTTGCTCCAACGCAGCGAGCATGCGCAAGGCCTGCTCGCGCGAGTTACCGCACATCTCCAGGGACGGCAGCAGGCTGCCGCAGACCGCCGGGCGCTGCGGCGAGCCGAACAACCGGCAGCCCAGCTGCACGTCCAGCTGCACGCACGCCACCCCGGCCGGCTTGCCGTTGGGCATGCCGGGAATGGGCGAACTGATCGAGGGCGCGATGCAGCACGCGGCGCAGCCGGCGCGGCACGACATGGCAGAGGTCATACGCGCAGTTTAGAGCGGCCGGCAGCGCGTAGCGAGCGAGCGCCCGGTGGAGGTGGGCCAGGCACACGGAACCGCAGTGCGCGTGATTGGCAACGCTGGCGCGGGAGCGGGCGCACCCGCCTGACGGTGAGCGCAGTAGTTGCGGTGGCCGCTCCGAACCGGCACGCCGGTGCGCAGCCTGGAACGCGCGTGTGTCGCGTCGCATCGATGAACCGTTCGGCTGGCCGTGCGCCTGCCTGGCCGCGCGCGCATCGCATCCGTCCCCGCCTGCCGCCGCGCTTCTGCCTGGCAGCTGCGTGCTACCGTGACCGATCACCAGAACGCGCGGTGACGGTTGCAGCAGCAACAGTCGCGACGCGCTCTAATTGCCAGCCACCGCTCGCTGATCAGTCGTCGACATCGCCATGCCCGAATACCGTTCCAAAACCTCCACCCACGGCCGCAACATGGCTGGCGCGCGCGCGCTCTGGCGCGCCACCGGCATGCGCGATGGCGACTTCCACAAGCCCATCATCGCCATCGCCAATTCCTTCACCCAGTTCGTACCCGGACACGTGCACCTGAAGGATCTCGGCCAGCTGGTCGCGCGCGAGATCGAACGCGTCGGCGGCGTGGCCAAGGAGTTCGACACCATCGCCGTGGACGACGGCATCGCGATGGGCCACGACGGCATGCTGTATTCGCTACCCAGCCGCGAGATCATCGCCGATTCGGTGGAATACATGGTCAATGCGCATTGCGCCGATGCGCTGGTGTGCATTTCCAACTGCGACAAGATCACCCCCGGCATGTTGATGGCCGCGTTGCGGCTCAACATCCCCACCGTGTTCGTCTCCGGCGGGCCGATGGAAGCCGGCAAGACCAAGTTGTCCGAACATAAACTCGATCTGATCGACGCGATGGTGATCGCCGCCGACGACAGCGCCTCCGACGAGAAGGTGGCCGAATTCGAACGCAGTGCCTGCCCCACCTGCGGCTCGTGCTCGGGCATGTTCACCGCCAACTCGATGAACTGCCTGACCGAAGCGCTGGGCCTGTCGCTGCCGGGCAACGGCACCGTGGTGGCCACGCATGCCGACCGCGAGCAGCTGTTCCTGCGTGCCGGCCGCGTGGCGGTGGAACTGTGCCATCGCTGGTATGGCGGCGAAGATCCCACCGCGCTGCCACGCGGCATCGCCACCTTCGAAGCGTTCGAGAATGCGATGACGCTGGACATCGCCATGGGCGGCTCGACCAACACCATCCTGCATCTGCTCGCCGCCGCGCAGGAAGGCGACGTGCCGTTCGGCATGCGCGACATCGACCGCCTGTCCAAGCGCGTGCCGCAACTGTGCAAGGTCGCGCCGAACACGCCCAAGTACCACATCGAAGACGTGCATCGCGCCGGCGGCATCATGGCCATCCTCGGCGAGCTGGCACGTGGTGGATTGCTGCACACCAACGCGGCCACGGTGCACGCACGCACGCTGGCCGATGCGATCGCGCAGTGGGATGTCACCCAGACCGACGCTGCAACAGTGCACACGTTCTACAAGGCCGGCCCAGCCGGCATCCCCACGCAGATCGCCTTCAGCCAGGCCACGCGCTGGGACAGCCTGGACACCGACCGCAGCGACGGCTGCATCCGCGATGTCGCGCATGCGTTCTCGCAGGAAGGCGGCCTGGCCGTGCTGTACGGCAATATCGCCCGCGACGGTTGCGTGGTGAAGACCGCAGGCGTGGACGAATCCATCCACGTCTTCGAAGGCAATGTCCGTGTCTTTGAGAGCCAGGATTCGGCGGTCAAGGGCATCCTCGCCGACGAAGTGAAAGCCGGCGATATCGTGGTGATCCGCTACGAAGGCCCCAAGGGCGGCCCCGGCATGCAGGAAATGCTCTACCCCACCAGCTATCTCAAATCCAAGGGCCTGGGCAAGCAATGCGCCCTGCTCACCGACGGCCGCTTCTCCGGCGGCACCTCGGGCCTGTCGATCGGCCACGCCTCGCCGGAAGCCGCCGCAGGCGGCGCGATCGGCCTGGTGCGCGATGGCGACAAGATCCTGATCGACATTCCCAACCGCTCGATCAATCTGCTGATCTCGGACGAGGAACTTGCCAGTCGTCGCGCCGAGCAGGATGCCAAGGGCTGGAAGCCGGTGGAGGTACGCCCACGCAAGGTCACCACGGCGTTGAAGGCGTATGCGTTGCTGGCGACGAGCGCAGACAAGGGTGCGGTGCGCGACAAGGCGATGCTGGACGGCTGAGGCGCGCAAGCAGCGCTTATCGCCCAGCCAGCGGCTGACGATCGAGCAGGCTGCGCACCGCCGACGCGCCTCGCCCCCAGCACATGGGTGTAGAGCTGGGTGGTCGCCACGTCCTTGTGACCCAGCAGCTCCTGCACGGTGCGGATGTCGTACCCGGCTTCGAGCAGATGGGTTGCGAAAGAATGCCGCAGCGTATGGCAGCTGGCTGGCTTGTCCAGCCCTGCCTGCCGACAGGCCGCCTTCACCTCACGCTGCAAACCCTTCTCGTCCACATGATGGCGGCGAACCGCACCCCCGCGCGGATCTACGCTACGACGCGGCGCCGGGAACAGATACGGCCATCCTGGCTCGCGCGCTGCATTGGGATACTTGCGCAGCAGCGCGTGCGGAAGCCAGACCTCACCTGCGCCCACCTGCAGATCCCGCGCATGCACGCGCTTGGCTTCGTCCAATTGGAGCTGCAGCGCATCGCGCAACGACTGCAGCAGTAGTGTGCGGCGGTCCTTCCCACCCTTGCCATCGCGCACCACGATCTCGTTGCGCGCAACATCCACATCCTTGATGCGTAGGCGCACGCACTCCATCAAGCGCATGCCGGTCCCGTAGAGGAGTGCCGCCATCAGTGCGTGACGCACTTCCATCTGCGCCAGCACCGCCATGACCTCCACCTCACTCAGGACGGTCGGCAACCGCCGCGGCCGCACGGCACGCTGAATCTCGTCCATCCATGGCAGATCGCGTCCCAACACCTCGCGATACAGAAACAGCAAGGCGGCCAGTGCCTGATTCTGCGTGGAAGGCGCCACGCCATCGCGCGCCGCCAGCATGGTCAGCAACGCCTCCACTTCGCGCACTCCCATCGTCTCTGGATGGCGTTTGCCGTTGGCCAGGATGAAGCGCCGAATCCAACCAACATAGGCATCCTCGGTGCGCTTGGCACGGCCCAGCCGCTGCAGCCGATCGCGGACGCGGTCCAACAGCCTGGCAGGCCGTCGCCCGCTAGGCGCTGCCGAAGACGGCTGCCTGGCGGCCGATGCAGACGAAGACATTGAAGCCGTTCGGTCGGAATGATACGGTCGCATTGCGATGCGTCACCTCAGGGTAATGCGACATGCTTACGCACCGCGGTCACGCACCACGATCGGGGTGTCGCGGTAAAACCAATGGGAATGCACTTGGTGTGGAGGTCAGGGATTACGTACTACACCCCGGTGCTACGCACCTTTTTGACTTCGAATAGTTGTTAGCCATCACATGAAGCATATCGCATATTTGGCGGCAACAGCCCTACTGTCCGGCTGCGCCACTTGTGCGGGCGGCGCCTCCGGCGTCGAGCAGCTCAAGCCTCACGCCGGCGGCTTCTGTGAGGCAACTCTGCAAGTTTCCGGCGACTTTGGCTTTGAGAGCGTTGGTCACTTCAACCACTGCTTCTACAAGTCGCGAGACTTTGGCCAGTGCCAAAACATGTCTGTCGCCCCATCCGGCTCTGTTGCGCTCTGGCAAGACAGTTCAACGGGCTCTGTTTTGGTTTATCGCCCTGGCTGGCAAAAGCCTGCGGTTGTTCTCAAAAACTTCCCCTCTCCGCGTTCCTTAGAATCAGCGGTATGGGATGAGTCCGTCGGGGCTGTTACGGTCAAGGGGTGGGCGCATCCCGAGACCTTCAAGCTGACCATCCCTGGTGGTGG